>NZ_BOSK01000011.1:0-110067 GCF_018403305.1 Paenibacillus sp. J53TS2 | reverse complement strand
CTCTCCCGCTGAATTTGCAGTGAAACTGGAGAGAAACGAAGTAAACGCGTTTAGAATCGCCGTATAGTTGAGCCGAACTAAGGTTTGATCCTAAAGTGTCCAATATTCGGGGGCCTGGCCGATTTCGCCTCGGTCGGACAGCCGCTGCACGTATCTAGCAGCCAAGCACCACCCGCCTAGTTCACCTGGCTAGTTAACTAAGGCCAGCTTCGTCCTGCTCAGGCCTGATTGGCCAGCTTTGGCCAGGCTCAGGCTAACACAAGTCTGCTCAGGCAGGCCAAATTCAAGCTTAGCCCAGCGCTTTTTCCCGCTGAATCAGCTCTAGCAAAGCGCCGCAGCCCTGCTGCACCAGGCCGTAGACCTCTTCGAAGTTCCCTGTGTAATACGGATCGGGAACCTCCTTCAACTGCGATTCCGACACGAGGTCCAGCAACTTCACGATCTGAGCATCGGTCTTAAGAGCCAGCGCCTTCAAATCGCGTTCATTTTGGTTATCCATCGCGATGATATAATCGAATTTGTCAAAATCATCCTGCGCCACCTGTCGCGCTTGCAATCCCTCATAGGAAATGCCGTACTGGTCCAAAATGCGGCGCGTACCGTGATGCGGCGGATTTCCCGTATGCCAATTGCCGGTTCCCGCCGAATCGATCACAAACTGTTCGCTTAATCCCGCTTCGGTAACCCGATGCCGAAAGACGGCTTCCGCCATGGGCGAACGGCAAATGTTCCCCAGGCATACAAACAAAACTCCCACTTTGCGTTTGTCGTTATCCATGGTTCTCCCTCTTCCTTCCTATAAGCTATCTACACTCTCTTAGCAGATCGTACTATAGGCGGTCCAAAAAGTCATCTTTGGTCCACGGTAAGCCGGAGAACAACCGCAGCTTCAGGCTTTGCGCGCCACCGGAATCCAGATTTCACTTCGGTAGTTGGGCAGGGACGTGTCCGGACTCTCGTTCCACAAAAGTTCAGGGCCTTCGGCCAATTCGTAATGAGCAGACGGGAACCACTCCGAATAAATCCGTCCCCATACGTTCTGCAGTGTCTCCGGGAACGGGCCGACCGCGGTAAACACCGCCCACGTCGAAGCCGCTACCTCTAACGAAGCGTAGCCTTCTGGGCAAGCGTGTGTTGTAGCCACGCCGAGGTAATGGTCCAGCTCCCCTTGCTCCTCCATGCGACCTTCCGAGAAGTTGGCCGACGCACTGATCATCCCGGCGGGTTCGAGGTTGGACAACCCCTTCAGCCTAGCAATCCTCTCCTGGGTTAAGCTTTGCGCCATTTCCGCAATATGCGGGTTAACCCCCTGAAATTGGATCGGCACCCGTTTGTGCAGGCCGACGATCCGAAAAGTTTCCTTTTCCACGATCCGATAATTCATTTCGTTTCCTCCTTGTATGGTGAGTTGGAAGGTCATCCGAGGATAGGCTTTGAGCGGTGCTCCCGGATCTCTTGCTTCCGACGGCGTGATTCCATGCAGGCCTTGGAATGCCCGGGCAAAGGCATCGGCGGAACCGTAACCGTATTGGATCGCAACGTCGATGACCCGCACCGGTCCCTGCTGCAGCTCGAAGGCAGCCAGCGTTAGCCGCCGACGGCGGATATATTCCGACAGCGGGATCCCGGCCAGGAACGAAAACATCCGCTTGAAATGGTATTCCGAGCAAACGGCGATCCGGGCGACTTCCTCATAATCGATTTCGTCCGTCAAATTCCGCTCGATGTAGTTCAAAGCCTCGTTCATATTTTTCAGCACATCCATCGTTTGCACCTCCTCTGGTTCCCAGCATAACAAGAGTCCTTCGGCCCCATCCGACTTTCCGCGCACCGGTTTTGCGGGGGGGTCCAGACCAGGCTGGCGAAATGAGTTTGGTACCAGTATAACGAATCAGAAGGAACGCCGAAAGTTTCAGCCAATCGCTCGCACGAATCCGAACAAAACAAACAAAGGGAAGGCCACCGGCCTTCCCTCCAATGCTACGGATATAGCCATCCTTATGGCGTTTCCGTCAAGATTTCTTCCGTCGTCCCCATCCCCTCATCCGCCCAATCCGCGGACGTATACAACGTGAAGATCAGATCCCGATTCGCTTCCGCGAACCAGGTTAACCCGCCGTCCGTGGACAACTTCGCTTCCCCGCCCGCATAAGGATCGGCGTCGCTGTAAGCAAACCCATAGTTGTTGTCCGTACTTGGCGTATAGTCCGAGCCGGGCGACTTCAGGATGAGACCATACGTTTTGCTCGTATTTAGTCCTTTGAGCTGTGGGTAAATCGAATATGGCGAGATCGAACCCGGGATGTTGTAAGCCGGAAGCGAAGCCGTAAACAGCTTCTCTGCCGGTTGGCCCTGATCGTCCAGCACGACCAGCTCGAAGTAATAAGCGTCCTTCGGTACCTCGTTCCGATAACTCTCATAAATGTAGACATCCAGCTTAGGCAAATCCGCATGCTCTAAAGTGAAGGTCTGCATCCGCTGAATTCCCGCCCGCACGTCGGAGTAATTAGCGTATCCCAGATCGCTGTCATCCTGGTCGATGCGGCTGCCTCCCTCTCCGGGCGCGTAATAAGCTTCCAACTCATAGATCGAAGGCACGCCATAGTTCGTATTCAGATAGAGTCTCAGCTTGGTTGTCGTAATCTCCGGAAACTTCAACGTCCGGTTGTCGCCTAGCGTAAATCCTTTCGTGATGTTCCGGTATGCCGAGCCGTCCCAATATTGCAGCGTATAATTGGCCGTTTTGAAATACGGATCGCGGAACTCCTTTACGACAACCTGGTTCATCTTCGTTTCCGTGCCAAAATCGATTTCCGCCCATTGATCGTTCTGTAGTCCGTCAGCCGCATTCCAGCGCGTCGTGGGATCGCCGTCCGTCAACTTATCCGCCTCGTAGCCGGGATCGCCCCAGGTCGAGGAGACATTGACAGGCTTCCCTAACGCCAGATTCATCGGTAACGGATCGGCAGGTGCCGGTTTTCCTGAACCCACGATTTGAATGATCGCTGAGCCTTTCGCTTCCAGTGGATACGTTAACGTTCCCTGCGCCGTGCCAAGCGATCGCCCGCTGTAGAGCTCGGTCAGCCGGTATTTTTTGTTGGGTTTGAGGCCCAGATCGGCCAATTCGACCTGGATGTCCTGGGCCTGGTTCGTCCAGTTGGACAGCCCGACTACCAGGTTGTCTTTCCCCTGCGTCAGTACAGTAACAGCAGGGGAATGCGCCTCATGATGGTAAAAGTCTGTCATCTGCAGTGGTTTCGCCGCCTGCCCTTTTTTCACCAGATCAAGCAGCTCCTTATTGTGCAGCCAAGCCAACCGGTCCTCGTCGATGAAAGGCAAGTTATCGCCGATCAGGTAATGGCCCCCGCCCAACGTCACCGCCGTATTCAGCAGCTTGGCGTCCTGTTGGCTGAACTTGTACCAGAACCCTTGGATCACGTATTGCGGAATGATCATGTCCGGGTCGTTGTATTCGTAGATCGTACCGTTCGTCCACCACGAAGCGGCGGTATTAAACGCCTGCCGCTCGATGCCGGAGTAGCTGGCTACGCCAAGCGACGTGTCGCAGGCCGCCCGCCGACCATGGGCAAACGCGGCCGGCAGCAGCGGCGCGATCGACTCGTTGATGTAAATCGGGCGGTCCGCCGCCAACACCGCATCGCGAATGATGCCCATCCCGATCCGGTAGTTCTGCATTCCATTCACCGAAGGATCGTAATGCTGGCCTTCGTACATGCCCATATCGATAAAATCCAGCTTAATGTAATCGTAGCCCCAGCGGATGTAATCGTCGATGTTCCGCTTCACGATTTGCTGTGCCACCGGATGGCTGAGGTCCAGCGCATAGGTGTTCAGATAGGTTTTGATCAGGTTCCCCTGCTCGTCCTTCAGACAAATGTCGCGATGAGTCAAGCCCGTGCCTTCGATCGGCAAATCGAGCCATTCCTCATAAATCGTAAACGGCGTCGAATATCCGCCCGCCTTGAGCCCTTTGGCATGCACGTAGTCGATGAACTTGGTGATCGATTGTTCAAAGGGCAGTCCGCTTTCCGCCTGAAAACCGCCATCCAGATTGAAATAATCATACCCCTGCGGCTTCAAATGCTCCGCTACGTAATCGACCATTGCGTACATGGCCTCCGCAGTAGCATAGCGATCATGCGAGTAGAAGGTGTTATAACCCATCGGCACGTCGCCGTCCCACTTCATATGAGGCTCCCCCTGGTTATAGACGGTGCCGTATTCCTCCAAGCCATGCTGGTAATCGTCATAATACCCGAGGAAAAACAGATCGGAGGACACCGTTGTTCCGCTATGACTTCCCCCCCAGTTGTACAGGGAAAATTCGGTCAACGGACCGTTCGGAATTTCCGCTTCGCCGAGCTTTTGGCTGCTTTTCCAATTCTGGACGGTGGCCGCACCGCCAACAAAGCCATGTTTATTCTCGTTATCAAATACCGCCGCGACCCAATGGCTGATCCCGTTGAAGTCGTCCCACGTCAACTGCTCGCCGGCGAAGCGGTCGGCTCCGTTTTGGCTTTTGCCGAAATCGTCGACCGGCGCGACCCCGAAATCGAAATTGTTCGAATACGGCGTCGTAAAGATCTTCTTCGCATCGCCCGCCCCGATCTCGATCCGCTGCGCGTCCATGGGCGTCAGCTCCTCCACGGTCAGCCCGTCCGCCCGCTGCACCTGCATGTCAGTGAGCACGTATGAAACCTTAGGGTACAAGTAAAAGTTCAAATCGATTTGCTCGCCGGTTTCCAACTGGCTGTGAATCGTCAGCTTACGCCCGTTTTTGCCATAGGCGTCCGGCTTCAGCTTAGTCCACTCGGCCGAACTTTCCACGGCATCCCGGGTTGAGCGGGTTTCGCCGCCCTTCTCCCGGAAGCTCGCCTCGAACTGCGGCACGACCGGCAGTCCGTCCCACGACAAGCTGCCGGTCCCTTGCACCAAATCAAAAACCAACGAATGCCTTCCGTTCGACGCCTGAACGATGTTGCCGTTTCGGGCATAAGCCCCGGCTTCTTCCTCCGCCTGTACAGCCTGCGCGGATCCCAAAGGTCCGGAGAAAGCGAGTGTACCGGCTAACCAAAGAATGCATGCGAGCGTCGTCTTCCCTGTCCGTAAACGTCTTCTCACCTTTACGCCTCCCTCAATCTTGAATGGGTGGAACCTCGGTTTACGATGCCAGAACTGGATGTATTTTCTATCCTCATTCTAAAAACGGCCCTGTCCCACAGCTATACCGCAATGTAATGATTCATGCAGGAAAACGCCTTACATCCAAATTTGGCACAAAAAAGCCCGCTCCCTGCGCATATAGGCGTGGGGTGCGGGCGGTGCGGCTGAGATCAGTTGGCGTTCATACGGTGCAGGCTACCTTGTGCAAGCCCGGTACGCGGTAGGCGAGATCCCGGCATGGCTCTTGAACTGGCGGGAAAAATGGGCCAACTGCATGCCCAGCCGATCAGCAATGTCGGCGATGCTGTCGTCGGTGAAGGTCAGCAGCCGCTTGGCTTCCTCCATCCGTTTGCGCTGTACGTAATGCATGGGGGTGACGCCCATGATTTTTTTGAAATAAGGAATAAAATAATTCGGATGCAAATGGACGATGTCGGCCAGCGTTTCGATTTCAATCGGCCCGTACAGATGCTCTTGGATGTATTTCAGCACGCCGCTCAGCTTGTTCCGTTCCGTAAACTGCATATAGTCCTTCAAATAATCGCGGTATCCCCCCTCCTCCAGGCAGCAGGCGAGCAGGTTCAGGAGACAAGCCTGCATGCGCAGCCCGGCAAAAGGGCCGCCAGACTGAAACTGGCGGATCATCTCGTCGAAGGTCGCACGGACGTACTCCAGATTGCCGGCATCGCTGATAAACAACTTGCTTCCGGCATGAAACAGCGGCCATTCCCCTATTTGGGCGTCGAAATGACAGAAATAACGCGTATAGGGATCATCCGGGTTCGTAGACGTCGTCTGGCTTGTCCCTGCCGGCATGATCATAAGTTGGCCCGGTCGAGGATAATAAGTCTCCCCGTTGATGATCACCGAGCCTTCCCCTTCCGCGATAAAATAAAGCCGGTTGAAGCTAGGAGCCAGCTCCGTCCGGTTCCAGCCGGGAAAGCCGCTTCGCAGCTGGGCATGCGTCACCGTCACGGTCAAGCTCTCGGGCAGCCGCCCGGCGAGCAGATCCATCTCATTCATCGTTTCCCATTCCCTTTGTTGTATTGTAAGCCCTTCCACTTTCAAGGATTCTGATCTCATTGTAGCATTCGCATTTATCGAATACACCTTAATTTTGCGCAAAACCGTCTTAATCCGTGCCCTTCTCAACCCTTTCGATTCAAGCTAAGCTAAGAGCGACAGGACTACACAAAAGCGGACAGGATATTTAGTATGAGGTTCAAAGAAGGTTACCTCTAAGGGAAAGGCAGGGAGCGTTTAAATGGATAAACTACGTTTCGCCATCATCGGCATCGGCAATATGGGCACATCCCATGCGTTGAACCTCTGCGGCGAGATCCAGGGTGCGGAGCTGACCGCCGTATGCGACACCAACCCCGAGCGCCTGAAGTGGGCGAAGGAACATTTGCCGGAGACGGTGCAGACCTTTGACACGCCGGAAGCGTTGTTTGCTTCGCGGGCGATGGATGCCGTGCTGATTGCTACGCCGCATTACGATCACCCGACGCTGGCGGTGCAGGCTTTTGAGAGCGGTTACCATGTACTCGTCGAGAAGCCGGCCGGCGTGTTCACCAAAGCGGTCCGCGAGATGAACGAAGCGGCCGCGAAGTCCGGCAAGCAGTTTGGTATCATGTACAATCAGCGGACCAATCCGCTGTACGCCAAGCTGCGCGACCTCGTATTGTCTGGAGAGCTGGGGGCGATCCGCCGCACGAACTGGATCATCACGAACTGGTATCGTTCGCAGAGCTACTACGACTCCGGCGGCTGGCGTGCCACCTGGGCCGGAGAAGGCGGCGGCGTGCTGCTGAATCAGGACCCGCACCAACTCGATTTGTGGCAGTGGACGACCGGGATGATGCCGAAGCGGGTCCGCGCGTTTTGCCACTTCGGCAAATACCGCAACATCGAGGTGGAAGACGACGTGACCGCCTACGTAGAATACGAGAACGGCGCCACCGGGCTATTCGTCACCACGACCGGCGAAGCGCCGGGCACGAACCGCTTCGAGTTGTCCGGCGACAACGGCAAAATCGTCGTGGAAGACGGCAAGCTCACGTTCTGGCGGCTGCGGATGCCCGAGCCGCAGTTCAACGCGGAATATACCGGCGGCTTTGGCCAGCCGGAATGCTGGAAATGCGACATCCCGGTGAGCGGCGGCGACGGACCGCAGCATAAGGGGATTTTGCAGAACTTCACGAACGCGCTGCTGCGCGGTGAGAAGCTGCTCGCCCCAGGCGAGGAAGGCATCCGCGGCCTGACGATTTCCAACGCCATGCACCTGTCGGCCTGGACCGACGATTGGGTAGACCTCCCGCTGGATGAGGAGCTATTCTACGCCAAGCTGCAGGAGAAGATTCAAGCCTCCTCGTTCCGCAAGGACGGCGGCAGCGGCAAGGTGCTCGACGTGTCGGGGACACATTGAGCATTCGGGAGATAAGAGTCTATCATTGCCGCGGCCGAAGAATAGAGTGATTTTTTCACCTTATTTGAGACATACGCTGGGGAATGCTAGCCCCCTCCTCCAATTCCGTAACAAAAAGGAGCGATAACCCATGAAATTGTCCGTATTTACCGTATCCACCCCGGATTTGACGCCGGAGGAGTTGGTACAGGCCGCAAGGGAAGCCGGTCTCCACGGTGTGGAGTGGCGTTTCAAGGAAATCCCCGCCGAGGCAACTGGTGAGAAGCCATCGTATTGGCGCAACAATTTGTGCTCGATCGATCCGTCTTCAACGGAAGAACAGCTGCTTCGCTTCAAGCGCATCACCGAAGCTGAGGGACTTGAGATGGCAGGCATCGCGCCGTATTTGAACTCGCTGGACCTCGAAGAGACGGAGCGGGTATTCGCCGTCGCCCGCCTGCTGGGTGCGAAGACGATCCGCGTAGGCGCGGCCGGATATGACGGCTCAACGCCCTATCCCGAGTTGTACGACAAAACGGTGCGTTACCTGAAAGAAGCTGAGCGTTTGGCCAAACAATACGGCGTCAAAGGCGTCGTGGAAACACACCATCTGACGATTGCGCCAAGCGCCAGCCTCGCCCATCGACTGGTCAGCCACTGCGATCCCGATCAGATCGGCGTGCTGTATGATCCGGGCAACATGGTGCACGAAGGTTACGAGCAGTTCAAAATGGGACTCCAGTTGCTCGGGCCCTATCTCGCTCATGTCCACGTCAAAAACGCCGCCTGGTCGCAAACCGGGACGCGCGAGGACGGCAGCGCGGCTTGGCGTTGCGAATGGTCGCCGCTAGCGAACGGCGTGATCGACTACAGCCGGCTGCTCCAGGACCTGAAGTCCGTTGGCTACGACGGCTACCTTGGCATTGAGGACTTCAGCGGCCATTACGGTTCGAAAGAGATGCTCCGCAAGTTTGCCGAGTTTATCCACGAAAGGATGTAAGGCCGATGACGATGGATAAACAACAGCAGCCCTCTTATCAAGCGAAGGACGGGATGAACTATGCGCCTAAGGGGCGTCCGAATGCGGTCGTGAAGCCCGGCGAATTTGCATTTGCCGCGGCGGCTCTGGACCACGGGCATATTTACGGAATGGCAGGCGGGCTAATTGAAGCCGGAGCGACCTTGAAGTGGGTTTACGATCCCGACCCGGCGAAAGTGCAGGCGTTTGTGGAGCAGTACCCGCAAGCGATCCGGGCAGACAGCCTTGAGCAGGTGCTCGCCGATCCCGAGGTACGGCTCGTCGCTGCTGCGGCGGTTCCGTCGGAGCGGGGACCACTGGGTCTCAAGGTGATGGACGCCGGGAAGGATTATTTTACCGACAAGACGCCGTTCACCCACCTGGATCAGCTCGAAGCCGCACGCCGGAAGGTTCGCGAAACCGGCCGCAAATATATGGTGTATTACAGCGAACGCTTGCATGTAGAATCCGCCGTGTATGCCGGCCAACTCGTTCAGCAAGGGGCGATCGGACGCGTGTTGCAGGTAACCGGGTTTGGTCCGCATCGGCTGAATGCAGGTTCGCGGCCAGAGTGGTTTTTTCAGAAGGAGAAATACGGCGGCATTCTCTGCGACATCGGCAGCCACCAAATCGAGCAGTTCCTGTATTATACCGGGTGTCGGGAAGCCCAGGTGTTGCACAGCAAAGTAGCCAATTACCATCATCCCGAATACCCCGAGCTGGAGGATTACGGCGACGCAACGCTGGTTGGCGATAACGGGGCGACCCAGTATTTCCGCGTCGACTGGTTTACGCCGGACGGCCTCAGCACCTGGGGAGACGGGCGGACGTTCATTCTGGGCACCGAAGGGTATATCGAGCTGCGCAAATACGTCGATCTTGCCCGGGACACGGACGGCGATCATGTCTACCTGGTGAATCAGGACGGCGAGCAGCATTTTGCCGTGCGCGGTCAGGTCGGTTATCCGTTCTTTGGCGAATTAATCCTGGATTGCCTGAACCGCACAGAGAACGCGATGACGCAAGAGCACGCCTTCAAAGCCGCGGAGCTATGCCTGAAAGCCCAGCAACAGGCGCTACAAATCACCACATCTTACTAGGACGGGAAGGGACCTTACGATGCAAGAACCGATAGGCGCAGCCATCGTCGGCTGCGGAGCGATTTTCCCGCTGCATGCCGGGGCTGTGCAGCAGTTGGACGGCGTGAAGCTGAAGGTCGTCGTCGACAGCGATGCCTCCAAAGCAGAGCAGGCAGCTGCGGAATATGCCTGCGAAGCGGCGAGCGATTACCAGACCTTACTGGAACGCGATGACATTCAAGTCGTTCATTTATGTACGCCCCACCACCTGCATGCGGAGATGGCAACGCGTCTGCTACGGGCCGGAAAGCACGTACTCACAGAGAAGCCGCTCGCGCATCATCTAAAGGCAGCGGAGGATTTGCTTGCGGAAGCGCGCCGCAACGAAGCGCAGCTTGGCGTCGTTTTTCAGAATCGATATAACGCCTCGTCCCAGAAGATCCGCGAATTCCTGGATTCGAAAACGCTGGGTCGGCTCCTCTGCCTCAAAGGTATCGTCACCTGGCACCGAGACGAGGCTTATTATACCGACAGCCCATGGCGAGGACGCTGGGCGACCGAAGGCGGCGGCGTATTGATTAACCAGGCGATCCATACGCTCGATCTCCTGCAATGGTTCGGCGGTGATGTCGTCTCCGTACAAGGAAGCGTCACCGCCGATGCCCTTGGCGACGTGATCGAGGTGGAGGATACGGCGCATGCCAGCTTCCGGTTTGCGGACGGCGTCCGCGGGTTGTTTTACGCCACCAATGCGTATTTGGCCAACTCCCCTGTTGAACTGGAGCTGGTGTTTGAAGGCGGCACGCTGCATCAGCGGGGCGACCGCCTGTATTTAATTCAGGACGGCCTAGAAAGCCTGATCTCCGAGCCGCCGGTCAGCCTCGACGACGCGGGAAGAATCATCGGCAAATCTTACTGGGGCTCAAGCCACCGGTTATTAATCGCCGATTTTTACGACCACATCCGGACAGGAACGCGCTTTGCGATGAATGGCGAAGAAGGCCTCAAAACGCTGCGGCTCATCGCAGAACTGTATCGTTCCTCCCGGACGCGAGACTCCAGATAAGAACAGGCAACCAGAACAAGGGACTGGGAACTAAGACTTAGACAAACGAAAATGGAATATCGATGCATAGAGAGTAGACCGTTTCTTACGAGGGGCGGTCTATCTTGTATCGGGGGACTTACTGGAGGGTACGACCGAGGTTAACGCAGTTTTCGCATCCTAGCAAGGATGGAAATCAGTACCGAATTCATACCTATGGGTACCTTAGACCGCTCGTTCCTTGGTTTCTCCTTCTCCCAAAGCCGGAATTGCCGGGCCATCCTGCATCGGTCCAGCTCCTTGCGAAGATCCCGGATATGCTGTTTGGCAACGTCCAAATCGTTCATATACATCACGCTCCCACCTCCTTTCCATTTTCAAGTTAATCATCACCATATTTGGATCATGATTTCCTTCTTTATCCTTTCCTATCATAACGCCAAGGTTGCGGCCGCGTAAGGGTACAAAACACCTTAAGTTCTTTTTTCCCTCTTCCTCCCCGCAAAAAAAAAGCGGCCACCTTTGTTTTATGCAAAGGGGTCGCTTTTGTTCACGGCGTTCCTCACGCTTATAGTTTATTGATAGAAATTGCGGATCCAGCGGTGGGATTTCAGCTTGGCTACCTGTTCGGCGCTTAAGCCGCGGCCGTCGCCAACCGGCATGTTGCGCTCAACGTTGCGAACCGTTCGCATTCCCGGGATGACCGTCGATACCGCCGGGTGACTCAGGACGTAACGCAGCGCGATTTCCGGCATCTCCTCCAGCGAAACTCCCAGCTCAGCGGCGATCTTTTGCACCCGATTGTACACTTCCTGCTTCCGGTCGTCGCGGAAATAGTGATTACGGAAGTCGCCTTCCTCGAATGTGGTCTCCGGCGTTACTTTGCCCGTCAATCCGCCTTCGTCCAACGCAACCCGGACGATCACGCCAACATGGTGCTTCTCACAGGCTGGCAGCAGTTGGTCCTCCGGACTTTGATCGAAAAGGTTATAGATGACCTGAACGGTATCCACGACCCCGGTTTCGATCAGCTTGATCGCATTTTCCGGCTGATGGTCATTGATGGAGACGCCAAAATGGCGGATTTTCCCCTGTTCCTTCAGCTTTTGTATGCCTTCCAACCAAGAGCCCTGGCCCACCCACTCATCGGACCAGACGTGGAACTGCTGCACATCGATCGTCTCCAGGCCGAGATGACCGAGGCTCCGCTCCGTGCAGGCAATCACATGCTCGGCGGTAAACGTTTCGTCAGCCGGTACACCGGCGCGAGCGGGCCATTGGCCGTTTTTCGGCGGAATTTTGGTGGCCACGTAAATGTCCTTCCCCTGTGCCTTCTGCTCGCGAACGACCTGTCCCACCAGCTTCTCGCTGTGGCCATCCCCGTACCCGAGGGCGGTATCGATAAAGTTAAGGCCCAGCTCAATGGAGCGGCGCAGCGCTTGCAGCGACTGGTCGTCGCTGGCTCCAACCCATCCGGATTTGCCGATCCCCCAAGCCCCGTAGCCAATTTCGGAAATCCGCAGCCCGGTTCGGCCCAGCGTTCTGTAATTCATCGTTCTTCCTCCTGTCGCGTCCAAAATGGTCCTACGCCCCCATTATACGCCCGCCGGACAGGCTCCCGCAAAAGGGACGCGCACCCTAGTTCCCCAGGTGGCTGTCGGCTGGTTCGCGATCCGCCGCTAACGCACGTCGGACGGGTTCACCCGGGCGAATCGCAAGGCGTTCTCCGTCGTGCCGAATCTCCAGGCCCTCCCCTTCGCGAAGCGTATAGACGACCTGCTCCTTGTCAAAAAACACCTCAAGAAGTCGCCCCCGGTGCATCACCTTAAACCGGCAGCTCTCCCATTGCGGAGGTAGTACCGGACGGAAACCCAACACGCCGTTGCTGTCGAGCCGCATTCCGCCAAACCCGTTCACGACCGCCATCCACGAACCTGCCATCGCCGCGGTATGCAATCCGTCCTTGGCATTGCCGTTCACGTCGTCCAAATCCATCCGCACCGTCCGGCTGAAATAGTCGTAAGCGTCTTCCAATTCGCCGATTTCAGCAGCGATGATGCTGTGGATACATGGGGACAGCGAGGAATCATGCGTCGTCAGCGGTTCGTAATACCGGTAGTTGCGGATTTTCTCCTCCCGCGAAAACTGCTCGCCTAGCAAAAACAACACCAACACCAGATCGGCTTGCTTCAACACCTGATGACGGTAGATGACAAGCGGATGGTAGTGCAGCAGCAACGGATAGTTTTCCGGCGGCGTGCCGGCGAAATCCCATTTCCGCTTGGACAAGAACGTATCGTCCTGCGCGTAGATCCCCAATTCCTCGTCATACGGGACGTACATCTTGTCCGCCGCCTGCTGCCAACCAAGGATTTCCCCTTCCGTGAGACCGATCTTCCGCTGAAGCCGGGCGAAATCCGAAGAGTACCGCTCGCGCAGCACCCCCGCAGTCTCGCAGGCATACCGAAGGTGTTCGCGGGCCATAAGGTTCGTGTATGCGTTGTTGTTCACAACCGCCGTGTATTCGTCCGGACCGGTCACCCCGTCGATGCAAAAAGCACCGCCACGGGCCGGATTGTAATGGCCAAGGTCCACCCAGAACCGGGACGTCTCGAACAAGATCTCCGCGCCCTGCTGCACGAGAAACGCCTCGTCTCCCGTCGCCTGGACGTATTGGCGGATGCCGTAGGCGATGTCGGCGTTGATATGGGCCTGCGCGGTGCCCGCCGGGAAATAGGCGGAGTTCTCCTCGCCGCCAATCGTCCGCCACGGATACAGCGCGCCCCGCTGCGACATCACCTTCGCCCGCTGCCGCGCCTGCTCCAGCGTGCGGTAGCGGAATTCCAGCAAGGCCCGGCCGATCTCCGGCGTCGTGAAGGTAAAGAAGGGCAGCACGTACATTTCGGTGTCCCAGAAATAATGCCCTTCATACCCTTCGCCGGTGAGACCCTTGGCGGCCATGCTGGTCCGCCCGTCGCGTCCGGCCGACTGCAGCAGGCCAAACGCGTTAAACCGCAGCCCCTGCTGGAGCGCGGGATCGCCTTTGATCTCCACGTCGGCGCGGCTCCAGAACGCGTCCAGATAAGCATGCTGCTCCTCGGCCAGCCCGTCGAAGCCGCGGCTTTCGGCCATCTGCAGCACTTCCGCGCTTCGCATCTGCAGCTCTTCCTCCCGGGTATCTCGGGAGGTGTGAGTGCTGATGAATTTGCTCAGCGAAACGGTGTCCCCCCGGCGCAGCGCCACGTCGTACTGCACCGACAACCGCTGCCTGTCGTGCTTCTCCGACAGGCTATACGAGGCGGACGGCGGCAGCGCCAGCCGGTGGCTCATCGCCGTCAGCAGCGCGAAGCGGCTATGCCGCGTGCGCTGCTTCAGCCAGCCGCCGCCGCGCCCGTCGCTCCCCGCCCCCTCCAACAGGAGGCTGGGCTCCGTGCGGCGTGCCCCGAGGCGCGGATCTCCGCCCCGGTCCGGCGCATCTGCCTCGGCGATGTCCCCGTCCATCGCCGAGCAGATCGACACGGTGCCGTCGAAGTTCAGTGCCGTCACCTCGTAGTGGATCGCCGCCAGATGCCGATGGGTCAACGACACCAGGCGGCGGATATGAATCAGCACGCGGTGTCCGGCTGGGGATTCCCATTCAACCAACCGGTGCAACACACCGCTTTGCATATGCAGCACTCTTTTGTAGAATCGCACATGCCCCCGGTTCAAATGAAAGGTCTCGCCCTCGAGGGTCAGCTTGATGACCCCGGCATCCGTCACGTTTAGCATCGCTTGGCCCTCGGACGGAAACCCATACGCCCCTTCGGGATAAAGGATCGGCGCGGTATCGTAGAACCCGTTCACATAACAGCCGCGCACCGAGATTCCTTCCTGCCCGTGGTACCCCTCCTCAAAATGGCCGCGCATCCCGATGTACCCGTTACCCAAGGCAAACAAGCTCTCCTTGCGCTGATTGTCCTTCTCATCGTACGCATCCTCGACCAGGCTCCATTCCCGCGGGGAATGCAGTGTCGCCGGGTGCTCCTCAGACCGTTTGTTCATCCTTTCACCGAGCCTCCCATCAGCCCTCTGACAAAGTACTTCTGCAAGAGGAAAAAGATCGTGAGCGGCATCAGCATGGAGATAAACGCCGCCGACGTAAGCAGATGCCAGTCGTTTCCTCTCGATCCGACGAGGTCGGCTATTTTCATCGACATCACCTGCACGCTTGGCTGGTTGCCGATGAAGATCAGCGATACCAGATAATCGTTCCATACCCACAGGAACTGGAAGATGCCGATCGAAGCCAGTGCCGGTACGGACAACGGCAGGATCAACCGGGAGAAGATCGTAAAGTGACTCGCCCCGTCAATGAAAGCCGATTCGAACAAATCCTTCGGCAACTGGCTGATAAAGTTATACATAAAATACGTCACGAGCGGTAAGCCGAAGGCGGTATGGGCCAACCAAATGCCCAGGTAGCTGCCGTTCAGGCCCAATGCAGTGTAATCCTTCAGCACCGGGATGAGTGCGACCTGCAGCGGAATGACCAGCATCGCGATGATCACCACGAACAGCGTTTTGCGCCCGGGGAACCGCAGCCAGGCAAACGCGTAGGCGGCAAACGAAGCGATCAGCACCGGGATGACCGTCGCCGGTACGGCGATCGTCAGCGTATTCCAGAACGCCTGGGATAACCCGCTCCCTTTCTGGATCGATTCGCTGCCGTCGGCCAGCTTTAGCTTATATTCCTTGCCGGACAGCACATTTTTGTAGTTCTCCAGCGTCAGCGCCGGCTTAAACTCCCAGCCCTGCTCCTGCACGTTTAGTGTGCGGGCCCGGCGATTCTCCCAGATCAGCCGTTGGTCATCGCTGAGAACCCCGGCTTTCAGCTCGTCGTCGTTGAAGGTTTGCCCATTCACCTCAATCGGCTCGCGCAGATCGATATCTTTCGATAGCTGAATCGTCTCCGCATTCGTCCATTCCCGGTGGGGAAACACGTTCCACCAACCGGTATGCAGAATATCCGACGCTGGCCGGAAGGAGGAAATCAATAATCCCAGCGTAGGAATGAGCCATAATAAGCAGATGACGCCCAGTACGAGATTGACGATCGTTTTGCCGCGTTTGCGTTTGGTTCCTGTGGTACGTGGCTGATTCGTGCCCGCCATTAGAATCCCCCCTGCTTGCGGATCTGCCGCAGATTAAAGAAGATGACCGGCAGCACGGCAATCAGCAGGACGATCGCCAGCGTGGAGCCGTATCCGAAATTGCGGTACATAAAGAACTGCCGGTAAAACTGCGTAGCCACCACTTCCGTCCCGTATTGTCCGCCGGTCATGACCATAACAACGTCGAAGATTTTTAGCGTAAACACGATGATCGTCGTCGTCACCGTCAGGATCGTTGCGGAGATAAACGGGATGATGATGCGGAAGAAGATTTTGATTTCACCGGCCCCGTCCACACGCGCCGCTTCCAGAATATCGTCCGGGACGCCTTTAATCGCCGCGGAGAAAATCACCATGGCGAACCCGGTTTGCATCCAGATCAGAATCAGAATGAGAAACAGATTATTCCACGGCTGCAGCATGCTGGTCCAGGCCTGTGCTTCTCCGCCCAGGGCAACGACGATGGCGTTAAGTAAGCCGATCTGCTGGTCACCGGGCTGATAATAGTACACAAACTTCCAGATCACCCCCGCCGCCACAAACGAGATGGCCATGGGCATAAAGATGATCGACTTGGCGATCTTCTCATAGCTGCTGCGATCGGCGAGGATTGCAATCAGCAGCCCGAACCCAACGCAAGCCAGCGTGCCGAGGAACACCCATAGCAGGTTGTTGCGCAGTGCCGTCCCCATCAGCTTATCGGTGAAAATCGCCGCATAGTTGGCTAGCCCCACAAACTTCTCCGAGGAGGCGTTAAAGAAGCTGAGATAGAGCGTCCGAACGGCGGGCAGAACAAGGAGCCATCCTAGCAAGATGACCGCTGGGCCGATGAAGATAAACGGCAGCACCTTCCGCCGGACCTGTTCCGGATATTGCTCCACCGCCAAGTTAAACGTATAAAAAAGAAAATATACGCCGAGCACGCCCCATAGGACCGCGCATACCGCGGTCAACAGCGGATTCAGCGTCGAGTCGCGGAAGAAACGGAATATCAATCCGTGTCCGGCGGCATTGGCGAGCAAAATGACCAGGGTGAAGAGCACGGCCCTCAGGCTGACGGTTCGCTTGGCCTCTGAACTCATCATGACCCCTCCTAAAAGTTTGGTGAGCGTAATTTTCTGAATAACCGGTTGGATTCATAACTAAGAGGGGCGGTGTACCGGAACCCACGTTTCGGTTCGCGCGCCCCTCCAGCGGTGCAGTATTATTATGGCATGTCTTTGCTACCTAGCTAAATTTAGTTCTTCCAGCCTTCCTGAATTTGCGCCAGCGCTTCATCCAGCGTAGCCGTGCCGCTCACGTAGTCGGTCATTCCCTTCCAGAAGGTGCCGGCACCCACTTTACCCGGCATCAGGTCAGAACCGTCGAATCGCAGCGTGGAAGCCTCTTGCACGAGCTTCGCCATGCGGCGATCCGCCTCAGAGGTATACCAGTCAAGCGAAGCGTCGTTCATCGGCGCAATGACGCCGCCGGATTGTACCCAAGATTTAATCGATTCGCCGGTCGTGAAGAACTCCATGACGGCCCGAACTTCAGGGCGATCGTTGAACATCGAGTAGATATCGCCGGCGACAAGCACCGGTTTGCCATATTGCTCATCAATCGGCGGCAGGTAGAACCAGTCGTAGTCTTCATCGATTTTCGCCGTTTCCGGGAAGAAGCTGGTGATGAAGTTAGCTTGACGGTGCAGCCACACCTTCGGCGGATTGTCGAACATCGGGGCCGGCGAATCGCCAAAGGCCGTGGTCACGATCGACTTCGTTCCGCCATACACATAATCCGGGTTCATCCAGATTTCCGACATCTTTTCCACCGCGTGCTTCACTTCAGGGGAAGTAAATGGCAGTTCCCCGCTAACCCACTTATCATAATTCTCCGGCGAGGTCGTGCGGAGCATGATGTCTTCGACCCAGTCGGTAGCCGGCCAGCCTGTTGCCGCGCCGCTTTCGATCCCGATGCCCCAAGCGGTGTCGCCATCCTTAGCGATTTGTTCCGTCAGCGCCATCAGCTCATCCCAGGTTTGCGGAATGGTGTAGCCCGCTTCCTCAAACTGTTTCTTCGGATACCACACCAAGCTCTTCACGTTGCTGCGGTTCCATACGCCCGCCATGATTTTACCGTCCTTGCCGTCCATCGTCGCCATGTCGAGCCAACTTTGATTGTAATTGGCCTTCAGCTTCTCCTGATCGAGAATGCCGGTAAGGTCAATGACCTTGCCGGTTTTGGCTACGGCAGCCAGCAATCCCGGCTGCGGGAAGTCGGCGATATCGGGTGCGTTACCGCCGTCCACGCGGACGTTGATGGTCGCCTCAAACTCCTTAGAGCCTTCGTATTGGATATCGATGCCCGTCTTTTCCTCGAAATCCTTGATACTGGTCTCGAATTTCACCTGGTCGGCGTCCACGAATGGCCCGAACATCGTTACCTTGGTGCCTTTATATTCGCCTTTCAACGCGAGCTCCAGCGGCGAGCCGGTGGCTGCGGCGTCATTCGTAGCGGTGCCTTCATTCGTATTCTGCTCCGTGGTTCCGGTGTTGGCCAGGGCCGCCGGTTCGTTATTTGCCGCATTGTTCCCTCCGCCGCAAGCGCTGAGGAGAAGCGTAAACGATAATCCGCTAACAAGCAGTAAAGAAGTCCATTTTGATCTTTTATTCATTGACCCTACATCCCCTTCGATATGTTGTATGAGAAACCATCTGAAGGTCTGGCTGACAATGGAACGCTATTCGGCAAATCACCTCCTTGAAAAGCATTTCAACAGTCGTATGAATGAAGCTCCCCCTGAATCCGTTTTCATTTTGGTATAAGTGTATGACCTGCCCAACTGGAATGTTCCGTTTTTTTGAAAAGCTTTTCAAAAAGTTATTGGTAACTTTGTTGATTGCGTAGTTCGTAGTGGTGTTCGTGTAAGTAGTGATCGTGTAGGTGGTGTTTGATCGTGGTGCGTTCATGTGGATTGGGTTCAAGTTGGTACACGTTGTTAAATCGTGGTTGCTCTTTCTCGCGACGATTCGCGGACGATGAGTTTGTGTTGGAGGACTTCTCGGGGCACCGTTACACTGCCGGTTGTCAGCAGCTCATGCAGCTTCTCCGCCGCACGGTGGCCCAGGTCATAGATGGGTTGAGATATCGTTGTCAGTTTTGGAATGTACATGCCGGCCATGCGGTGGTTGTCGAAACCAACGACGGACACTTGCCCCGGCACAAGAATGTGCCGATCCCGAAGGTACGAAATCGTCCCCATGGCAAACTCATCGGCGACGCAGAACACGGCGGTCAATGGAGGATGCTCGGTAAACAGCTCGTGTGCAGCCTGATACGCATGTTCGAAATAGTGACTGGCAAATTTCACATTGGCGATGTTGGACGTCAGCCCGTATTCCGTCATGGCTCGGACAAACCCCGCGTAACGCGGCGGTCCGGAAATCGAGTTCTCGTGATTGAAACCGATCATCCCGATTTGGCGATGCCCAAGCTCGATCAGGTAAACGGCCGCGTCGTAAGCTGCCGCCTCGTCGTCGACTTCAACGCAAGGGATCTCGTATTCATCCGAATGGGAGGACACCATGACAAAGGGGATCCGGCAGCCCACCAGCTTCTCGTAATACTCCGGAAACATTTTGTCGCTGGCAAACACAATACCGTCCACCTGCTTCTCATGAAACGCGTCGATATAGGATAACATCCGTTCCTTATCGCGGTCCGTGTTGCAGATCATCAGGCTATAACCCAGCTTGTTGCAGGCATCCTGCATTCCCCGGATCATTCCGGCGTAGTACATATTTTCGATGTCGGGGATCAATAGCCCCAGGGTAAAAGATTTCTTGTAAATCAGTCCGCGGGCGAACGCATTCGGCTGATAGCTCAGCTCCTCAATCGCTGCCAGCACCCGTTGCCGCTTACTCTCAACCACACTTGCCGGCGCGTTCATCACGCGCGAAACCGTGCTTATGGAGACACCTGCTTTATTGGCAACATCGCGTATCGTTGGTTTGTTTTTGTTTTTGTTCATGTCGGCATCCTCGGTTTGAAAAGCTTTTCAATGCGATTATAACAAGGGGTATTTTGGAATACAAGAGTTTTTTTGAAGCGCTTACAAATTTATGGTTCATAGGGCCATTTGCCGTCTTTTCACCATTATCCCTTTGGCTCCGGTTTCGCGTAACAGATTGTCCCTAGGTGTTCGGTTACGCATCAACGTATATCCAATTGAGATCCGTTTCAGATCAACAACTATCCCTTTGCGTCCGGTTTCGGCGTTAACGTTGTCCTGTGACTCGACTCGACCGAGGTTCTAACGGAACCAGATGACGCTAATGTCCATTTCCCGCGCAATTTTCCAACCTAACGGAACCAGAAGACGTTATTTGGCTCAAAAGGGGTCTAGTAGGCTTGGTTTACGTCAAATAACGTCTCTACGTTCCGTTAGATTTTCGAACAACTAGTTTCCCGCCAAATAAGGGCTCTACGTTCCGTTAGAAACGGATCACATGGGACTCTGCAGCAACAGATCGATATTATCGTCACAATCCTGGTGTGCCTCCCTCTAATATCTTTAACCTGATCGCCGGCCGCACGCCATCTCGCGCCAGACTGACATTGGCATAGCTGCGGATGCTGTGCCCGGGACCGATAAAATGGGCGCGTGATGGCTTATTGCCCCGCGTGCGCAACCACCACCAGGAACAGCCCTCCTCCTTGCCGTTTCGCAGAACGTAATTGTCTTTCTCGCCCTTGTCGTAGACATAGAGACTGCAGCCGTCGGGCTTCTTCAACTTCGCGTAGTCCGTCCCCGCGGCGGTTAACCACGTTTTGCCGAGGGCCGCGGTGAACGCTTTGATCTCTGCCACGCTTAGCAGAAACACTTTGTCCTCCGTATCCGGACTCCCCTCTCCATGATCCGAACAAGGCGTAAGCTTGATGAGATCCTGTTCCTCTAGGCTAAAAGCAGCAGGATAGAACTCCTCGTTCAACCACTGCCGCAAATCACAATCTCGCCACGTTACCTCTGCGGCATCGCGCCACGAAATATCTGCGCTTTTTCCGTGATATCGCTTGCACTCCAAGATCTCCTCGCTTAGGAGAAACAATTCGCTGCCCGTGTTCTCAAGAACCCGCCATACAATGGGTTGGACTTCCCCGTCAGCGGATTGCGGGTACGAACCGAAAGTCAGGCGTTCCCCAGGCTTAATGGTCGGATTCGCTATTCCCTTTGACAAGTTAACTCTCTCCATCACGCTAACTCCCCCTTCATCCTCAGTCTACCTATCTTACAACATGTTGCCGGGGGATCCGCAACTCTATCTCCTTTGGGGGCACCGCGACCAACTACCTTGACACACATAGTAATATGTTTTACATTGTTCTCTGAAGAGGTGAACGCATGAACGATAGCGCCATCAGCCGGGATTTGATCCGCGGCCATATTGATACGATTATTCTCCGGGTGCTGCTGGAGGGCGATAACTACGGTTATGAGATCATGAAATCCATCTCCGTCATCAGCCAGGACCGCTACGAATTGAAGGAGCCGTCGCTCTACACCAGCCTAAAGCGATTGGAAGCTCAACAGCTAATTGAGTCCTATTGGGGCGAAGACCGCAGTATGGGCGGACGGCGCAAATATTACCATATCACCCTTGCAGGAACTGAAGTGTACAAAGCTAATTTGTCGGCATGGAAAACATCCCGCGAAATCATTGATGTCTTAATCGAGAAACAGGAGGGATCCCCATCGTGAATCCGCTGCAAAAACACGTGGATCGTTTATTCGCCGGATACCCGGCAACCGGACGTATTCGCGAGCTGAAGGAGGAAATCCTCGGCAATCTGGAAGCCAAAGCCGCCGATTACATGGCCGGCGGAATGGAGTACGAACAAGCCGTCCAGGCCGCCACGGCCAGCTTAACCCGTATCGACGGGCTGATTGACGAGAGCCCGCAGATCTATGTGAACCGCTATCGGCTGGATCTTCTGCAAAAAACGCTGTTTTTTACGCTGATTCTGTGGATACTCACCATTCCTTTACGCATGATTGAACGCACGCCGCTCAGTTTTTTGTTCTTGGTCCTCGTCCTGCTGCTCGGAATCCTATATTTGGTCCTGAACTTCGTCTGGCGCGGCCATGCGCTTGAAGTTACGTCTCCGCGCAACCTCCATGTTGCCCGGAGACGAAGCCGGATGGTTTGGCTATTATGGGGCCTGTTCATTCTCGTCACCCTCTTGGCTATTACTGCCCTGCGATTCGGCAGCAACATCTGGTTTGGCCATCAGGTAAAAATCGGCGGTCCTTACCAGTTTGCCGTACTTGGCATTCAATACGCCAAGCCTTTTCTGACGATCTTGATTCCCTTGGCGTTCCAGGCAAGCACCACGCTGATCTCGAAACACGAGGCGGGTGAATTGGAATGACGGCCCAACGCTTCAGACGTTGGAACATCGGAATACTCGCATTGCTCCTCGCGGGACTGGTCTGCTTTGGGGTAGTAGAAGGTGTGGCGCTACCGCGCCAGGATCAGCGCGAAGCTCAGTATACCGCTGACCAGAACAGTCCGATAACCCATGATATTGCCCGAACCGCTCATTACGCGACGCCCTACATGGGCGACGCCTCTAAAGTAACCGGCCTGTTCCGTTCGCTTCCGCTCGGCTCGATTCGCTCCTTTGCGCTGGATCCGGACGTATTTACCGTACAAGTGAATCTGGATTCTTCAACGCCGTTGGCGGATCGGGATCGCGACCCTGCATATCTATACAGCGCGACCGCTGCATTCGCTTATGTCGATAACCTGGAGGCCGTCATTTTCAATGAAGGAGCCGTTGCGTACCGCGTAACTCGGGAAGATCTGCTGACCTGGTACGGCGTCGATGGGTTTTCCGCATTCACCCGTGACGCCGCTGTTTGGAAAACAGCGGTGCAAAGCAAGCTCGAGGATGCGGAGTATGCAGGGCGCGCTTTCCAAGAACTGTTCCACAATACGCAGGTTCTGTCCGATTAACGCTGTTAACCTTTATCGCTTTCGGCAGGTGAAGCCTTTTTCCGCACTCATCTATAAGGGAAATCCGGGAAACTGAATAACAACCGATTTGATAAAAAAAAGTCGGTCAGGAGAAAACCTCCTGGCCGACTTTCGTTCGCGTGTGTGTCACTATTCCTCCTCCCGCCTCTTGATCATCTCCAGAAACTCGAGAATGATGTCGGAAACGGCGTCCTCTTCGGACATATGGATAAACTTGCTTATATGCATAATATCGCCTTTAAACAGCTCAATTAACTTTAACGTCGATTCGGGATCGTTTTCCCTGGACTTTTGGAGCAAAATCAGGAACTCATCATCATCCGGGACAACTCTTTGATCATCTTTCGTTTCCATTTGTTCACCCCTTGCTGACTCATATTCAACTCGCGGGCGACTTCCCTCTCCGTTTTGTCCTGCAAGTATATCTTGGAGATGATCGTTTTTCCCGTCGTGGAAGGAAGCGCATTGATCAGCTGTCTCACAACGATTTTATTATCAGAAGATGAGGTGAAGCAGGTTACGGCCGGCTCGACTCCATTGAATGAACATTCCCGTTTTCTTACGACTCTCGCTCTGTATTGGACCCTCCATGCGATTCGATAAACTTCTTTCCGGTATTGCTCGTACACGGTATGTTGTTCCTTCAAAACTACCTCCCCCTTTCATATTCATCTTCTATGTATAGGGAATTTTCAAGGGGGTTTTCACAACCATTTTTATATAAGTAATTATGATTATAACATTTTTTCTATTTTTTGGTTGTACCTAGGCAAACTTTTTTTCCCCATATAGTGAAGGGCCCAAAAAATTCAAGGAGGTAACAATTATGCAGGTTGCGGATATTGTGTCGTTGGTTGCCAATGTAGGTTTTCCGGTCACGCTTTGTTTCATTTTGATCAAATATGTGCTGCAAACCGTCGGCGATAAACTGGGCAAAATCGAGACTTCCCTGCAGGCCCTCTCCGAGGAGGTGCAGCGTCTGGACGCCATTCTGGATGAAGACCGGTCACCCTCCGGTTCCCCCGTCATCAAAGAAACTAGGAAACTGTGAAAATTCCCTAACGGGAGGTTGTACCGCAGGATCAGGCGAAAAACGCCCCTATTTATATCTATGGCGAGCCCGGCACATTTAGAACATTTGATGTCAGAAAAAAAGCCCCATGCTCCGCTATCCCTTTGACTCCGGGGATTTGGCGATCCATGAGGCTTTTATTATTCCGCAGTTGGGAGCTCACGCTTACGGCTTGGTGAGTCCTTGGTGCAGTGCATCCAGCAGCCGGAGCGTCCGGTCGCAGCCATACTCCCAGAACATCACCCCAGCCAGCTCTTGCTCTTTGACGTATTCGCATTTGCAGCGAATGGAAGTTTCGTCATCGTAAGAGATAAACGTTTGGCCATCGAAGAGATACGGCGCTTGGGCCTCGTCATCCCAGTAACGGACAAATCCGTTACGATCGATATACTCGGCGGTCAGCGCTGTAAAGTCCGGGCCGTACCCACCGGGGCCGGGGGACATTTGATACAATCCGCGATTGACGTTCGGAACGTCCTTCCACATGCGCGAATAGAACGCCGCGCCGATGACGATTTTCTCCTTCGGCACCCCGGCTCGGACAAACAGGTTAACCGATGCGTCAACGCTGATGCGAAACAGATCGCCTGTCCCTGTGTACAGATTGGTGTGGTGACCGGTCAACGTCTGGAACCCGCCTCGCATGTCGTACGTCATCAACTGGACGAAATCGAGGTAACGCTGCACCTCGGCCATCGCCGTGCCGTCGATATAGTATTGGTCCGCGCCCGCCGCGATCGTCAGCCCATAATGGCGGCCGTCTCGCTCGCCTTGCCGATCCAACGCTTCCCTCATCGTGCGCAGCAGCAACGTGAAATTCACCTTATCCTTCGGACTGGCAGCAATGCCTGCCGCGGCATAACAAGGGTACTCCCAATCCAGGTCGATTCCGTCAAGCGCATGCTCCGTGACAGCCCGGACTGCTGACTCGGCCATCGCCTGCCGGCCGGCTTCCGTCGAAGCGGCTTCCGAGAAGCCGCCGGCACTCCAGCCGCCTACGGAGAGCAGGATCGTCAGTCCGGGATGTTCCCCTTTCATTTCGGGCAGCAGCCCCAGGTTCTGCAGATGCCCGGTTTCGATTCGATCCTCTCTCACATGTCCAAAGGCGATATTCATATGGGTCAGCTTCATCAAATCTTCCTTCGTCAGTTCAGGGAGATGGCGGTCGCTGACATATCCTGCCACCACATAGTTCAGGCTCATTTGGGCGCTCCTTCCTTTGCTTGCGCGGCCATCAGAATCGGCGCAAGCCTGTCATCCATTTGTCGACTATAGCTCGCTTAACACTTGCAACGCTTCTTTGCCGCTGCCCGGTTTATAACCGGATTGCATGTAGCGGATGTTTCCCTCGCGATCCAGCGCAAATAAGTGTGGGAAGCCCCCGCCCCCCAGTTGGATGCCGGCAGCGGTCAAATCTTTCAACGCCGCGTAGCCGGGGTCGCTTACGAATACCGTGCCGCCCGGCAAACTGGCTGTAGGGAGGGCAGGGGCGGCCAGAGCCGGCTTGCCATCGTCGCTGCCGAGAACAAAGATCACTGGGATGCCAAGGACATCAAACGTTTCCGCGAGTTCTCCCGTTTCGCGCAGCAGATGCTTCGACGGCTCCCGATCCGGCTCCAACCAAGCGATCATCGCGCCGCGTTCTCCTCCGCAAAGCGCACTGAGCGTTGTTTTGGTCCCATCCGCTCGCCATAGCGGCGTTTGCGGATCGGGGGTCCCGTACACGGGGATATGCTGCGACGGAGCCGGAAAGCTTAGCGTGACCTGTGTCTCCGTCTGCTCGTCAACCCGGCAGTACGTCAGCCGCCCTAGGACTGTGCCGTCTTTCAACCGCACGCCGGTCGTGATTCGGTATTCCCCCGGCTCCACCTCGAAAGCCGTATCGTACACATCGGTTTTGCCATGTGGATACAGCAGTGTTTTGTAGTAACCCCCCTCAAGCCGAGCGAGGGTGAAGTTCTCCATGTACGAAGCGACCGGCTCATCGGTTCGGCCTTCCGCTTCGCGGCCCAGGCGCAGCATGCCAATACGACGGAGTGCCTCTTCCTCCGTATCTACCTCTTCCCGAACCGGCCCGACTGGGGCGTCCACCCACGTTCCGCCCGCGTTATACTGCGGTTTCTGCTCACTGGGATGCAGCCTTGCCGGAATGCCCAAGCTCCGGCATAAGGCGACGAACAAGATGTCCAGCGAGCCTTTGTCGGCGACCCGCAGCTGGAACGTGCCCAGCGGCCCCGCTTTCCCACGCAGGTTCCCCGGCCCTTCGCGCAGCTCCCAGCCTTCATTCAGAAGCCTTGCAATCCGGGATGGATCTTCTTGATAGAAGGCCACCTCCGCTTCGGTAAAGCGGGCCTGCAGCTCCTTCCGGTAGGGGCCGATCATTTCAAACAACACCCGCGGGCACATGACATACGGCACGAACAGCTCCCGGCCGTAGGAATCCTTCCATGGCAGCGATCCGGCCAAGTGGTCGTCCAGCGTCTCCCGCATCGTATCGGTCAAATCCTTCTCCCGTAGGCTCTCGAGCAAAAGCAGCGGCCACTCTCCGTGTTCTGGGACGCGCTCCTCCAGGAAAGCGGCGATCTCCCGGCCATTGCCGCGGGCAGGCTCCAGCACCTTCCACAACCGCTCCGCCGGTAACCCGAGCTGGGCCGCGAGCTGCTCGGCTTCCGCCTCCGTCAGGAACGTCTCCTCGTAAGCCCGGCGCAAAGCGGCCCCTTCGGCCACCCGCTGTTCATGTCGCCGCAGCAGTTCCGCGGAGAGCGGTTCTGATTCCGGCCCATCCAGCTCCGGTGGGGGCACCATTTCGAAGTCTTCGGTTCCGATCGGCTGATCCGATATCGCTCCGTTTAGTACGACCTCGAACCGGTCTCCATCAGCGATCCGTATCTTTCGCTGACCCCAGGCCTCATTCCGTACGGCCCGGACGATGAGATCGCCGTAACCGGTCGTGAACCGAGCTTCGCCCTGGTCATCCGTCACCAGCTCGGCCAGCGGGAACAGCTCGGCATAGTTATACAGCTGGAACTGCACCCTCGCTCCTGCCGCCGGCGTGCCGTCCGCCTCTCTCACCTCCACGGCAATCGTCCGGGTTGGCGCATAATTCGCCAGCAGGTTTAGCTCCGCATACGGTCCACCCTTCACGGTGATTTCCTCCGGGCCGGGATAGGTCGCCGGGACGCGGGTGTGCACCAGCATCGCCCGGCGCGCCGGACCGCTGAACCAGCCTTGGTCCAAGCGGGCTTCCGGCTCGCATGCGCCGATGTAATGCCACTTGCCGTCGGCCCAAGCTTCGACCCAGGCATGGTTATCGTCGCAGTGCGCCCAACGCGGCGTATAGCATTGCCGCGCCGGAATGCCGATGCTGCGCAGCGCCGCGACCGCCAGCGTCGACTCCTCGCCGCAACGACCCCGCGCGTTCCGGATCATGCCAAGCGGCGACAAGGTGCGCAAGTCGCTGCCGATGTAGGTGGCTTTTTCATGGCACCAATAATTCGCCTCAAGAATCGCCTCCGCCATCGAACATCCCGCCGTCCGCGGTCCCAGCTCCGCATAAATCACCTCGCGAAACTTTTCGATGTTCTCGGTGTTCACCCGGCACGGCAACACGAAATGCAAGAAGAGAGGATCGGGAACCCGGTCGCCCCAAGGCACCCGCTTTCGAACCGCCAACGCCTGGCGGACATGAGCCAAGAACAGCGATCCGTCGTAATCGGCCAAATCGTTCAGTGGCATATGCACATACAGGAATTTCAGGGCCCATGTCTCTTCCGTAGTCAGTGGGCCGTCAAATTCCCCAAACAGCGCCTTCTCCCGGCCTCGGGCCAGCGTTCGAATCTCCGCAAACCTGCGTTCAATCTGCTCCAGCTCCTGTTCGCTCAGCGAAAACGCCGGTGTCTCTACGCTCATCTACGATCGCTCCTTCCACAGTTTTCCGTCTTCCCGAATCATGAAAATCCCGTTCCCGTCAGAGGTGGTCGCGGATATCTCAAATCTCCCGCCTGCCGCCTCGACCTTTGGCCGGATGCGAAACGTATTCATTTCTTCCGCGGTGACGAGTTCAGCAAGCTCCGCAGTAAACCGCCCGCAGCGGGCATAATAGCTGCGCTGCCGGTAATATAACCGCCGAAGCTCCCATTTGACGTATTCATCCTGCGGCAGCGGGAACCCGGCGGATCCCCCGCCCGCATCGGCGCTTTCATCCGCAAATACGACATAACCCCACAATTCGGGGTAATGCATGTTTACGATCCCTTGCGGAGACCAGACCCAGTTGTCCTCGGGATAAGGGTTCCCGGTCGCAGGGTTGACTTGCTTGACGTACCGCCCATCCTGCACCTCCACCTGCCATTCCACCCGGGAGAAGTTTACCCTCCAGAATTCGCCCGGCACCGGTGGCCGCCCCTCCGGCGCGCATTCGCGCAGCGAAGCCCATGGCATCGCAATCTCTACGCTCCATAGACGGTTCTTCGCGGCAGGATGGTTTAGCTCCCCGTCTATATACACCGCGGTGCGTAATCCGCGAATATCCCAGCCGTTTACCGGCGGGCCGCCGTCACGGTACGGCTTGACCAGCAGCAAATCCCAAACGGTATTCAGCGCGTTGATTTCAAATTCGTAGTACAGATGGCTGTCGCCGTCCGGATCAATGAAAATCTCGAAATCGTTGTCATGAAAAATCACCGAGTCCCGTTCCGTCAGCGTCCCCCAAATTTCATCCTCCTCCATTTCGGCAGCCACGTAGAAATGCTCGTCATCCCATAGCATTTTCGCCCGCGTCCGTTTCCTTGGCTTGGGCCGCAGGTCGCCTTCGATGTCGACGAAGTCGTCGGTCCATGCGGCGGCATCCCAGAACGGCTTATCGATCCGCCCGTCCAAGACGAGCGGCCCGGCGACGGCCCGTTTGCAGACATACGTTTTCGGGGCGAACTCGATCACCGGTTCAGGCACTTTGCTGAAATTCACTATCGTTCTCTCTCCTTTCCTGATTGAGGTAAAGTTCGCCAACCGGTCCTTGAGCTAACGCTAACGGACCCCAGCGCCGTTATTTTGCCGATAAGCTCTGTTTTCAAAATCTAACGGACCCAGTTGACCTTATTTGGCGTTTTCGAGCAGTAATCCGGACTATTCCGAGTCAATAACGGCTCTCCAGTCCGTTAAATGGCAAATTGACATCTTTTCCGGAAAATAAGGTCTTTCAGGTCCGTTACGCACATGTCATTGAGGCCCCCCGCCCTCACCGGATGCGCAGCACCCAAGCGATCGGCGTCTCCTCCTGCCGCACAACGTCCGGCAGGCGAACCGCTACCCCGCCTTCCAGCGACGGGCGGAAATCCAACCCCTCGGCTCCGCCAACGAGGTCGATCCGGCCGATGCCGGAAGCGGGAAGCGGCAGCAGCAAGTCCCCCGCCGTTGCTTCAGCGTCCTCTTGAAGCAGCACTAACGCGTATCTTGTGTCCCCTTTGCGCGTGAAGAAGCTATTCCCTGAAGCGTACGGCTCACAGATCCGCGTTCCGTAAATCGCTTCGCCGTAAACCTTCAGCCACTCGCCTAGCCCCTTCATCCGCTCGAGCGCCGGTCTCGGCAGCCGGCCGTCCGGCTGCGGCCCGACGTTCAGCGCCAGATTGCCGCCTTTGGCGACGATTTCGACGAGCAGGTGGACCAGCTCGCGGACGGACTTGTAGCTGTCGCTATAGCTGAACGAGAACGAGTGTCCCATCGTGATGCAGCTCTCCCAAGGGACGGTGAGCGGTTGCTCCGGCACCGTTTGCTCCGGCGTGATGAGGTTCTCGTACGGCCCGCCAACCGTGCGGTCCGCCGTCAACAGCCACGGCTGGATCTGCCGTGCCTTCTCCACTACCTCGCCAAGCCGGATGTCTTGATCGCGGCGGGCGTTTACCCACCCGGCGTCCAGCCACAGCATGTCGATGCGGCCGTACCTCGTCATCAGCTCCATGATTTGCTCATGGGTGAACTGGACGAATCGCTCCCAGAGCCAAGGGTATTGCTTCGGATCGTACGAGGGCCCGCGCCACATTCGGCTGCCTCGTTCCATGCCCGGCGCCCAATAATAAGGCGTATGCCAGTCCGCCTTGGAGAAATAAGCGGAGATCGCCAACCCCTCGGCACGGAACGCATCGAACAAGTCCCGGCAGATGTCCGCATAACGGTGCGTATGGAACGGACAGTCCGGTCCGGTGATCCGGTAGTCAGTCGTATGCGTATCCCACATGCAAAAGCCATCATGGTGTTTTGTCGTAAACGTCAAATATTTGAAGCCGCCCTCAGCCGCGGCGTTCGCCCATAATTCCGGCTGGAAGCGAATCGGATGAAACGTACGGTTCAAATCAAAATATTCCTGTTTGAAGCGTTCCATGTCTTCCGTCCAGTCGATGTCGTTCCGGGACCAATCCCCGTCCTCGTCGCTGAGCGCCCAGGATTCTACCAGTCCAAGCTGGGAGTAAGGCCCCCAGTGCATCATCAGGCCCAGCTTCTGATCCTGGAACCATTCCAAACGTTCCAAGATCACCGGGTCCTCCGGCTTCACCCAATTTCGTTCGCTGCTGTAATTGTGTACGCCTTGCTCCACCGCCGGTTCAGCCGCAAAAGGCGCCTCGGTGGGCGCCTCGGTCTGCGGCTCGGCCGATGGCTCCAGGTTCGTCGCGGATTTCTCCTCGCTCATGGATGCCTCCTTATCTCGGTCCGAAAATGTAAGTTAACGTTTCAAGGTTTATCTTCCTTAGGTTTCTTAGCTTCCTTGATTCCAACGGTCATAGGCGGCTTGATATACTTCGGCGACGCGATCGCTGCCCATTTTCTTCAGTTGGCTGACGTATTTATCCCAGTTCTCGAGCGGCTCTTGGCCGGTCACGAACTTCGCCTCCATTTGCGTCACATACGTCTTCAGGTCGGACAGCAGGGCGGAAACCTCGGATTGTTCATCGGTCGTCAAGAAAGCGTTCGGGAACGGCGGCTTGCCGATCGGAGCTAACTTGGTTTGCGTTTGCTGATCAATCCATTCGTCGAATTCGCTCTTCAACCCGTTTGTCAATTCTTTCAGATTGACGCCCGGCGTCAAAATACCGTAGTTTGGCGTAATGGTTCCGCGATAATCCTCACGTTCCTTGCCGCCAGGTACCGGTAGCCATTCCTTGACCTTGTTTTCTTTATCCTTGTACTGCCACAGCAGTCCTTCCGGACCTTGGGTCCACAAGGTGGCCCCTTCATAGCTGTATTGATAGTCGATCCAGCGCATCGTGGCTTCCGGACTCGGGTTGCTCTTCGTAATCGCGAACGTCCCGTTAGCGGACATGCCCGGATGCTTGCCGTACACCGGCGTACCGGCAATTTCGCTGGCCACCGGCGTCATCAGCGGATGATCGGCGTTTGGCTCCCCGCCAAGCGTGAAGTAAGGATGATAATCACTAAACAAGGCAACCTGGTTGTTTTTACCCTTTGCTTTCTTCTGGTCGTCGGTTTGAGAGAACGTCTCATGGTCCAACAACTCATCCTTCCACAAGCGGTTCATAAAGGTCAGATAACCCTTATATCCTTCCTCTTGCGGCGAATAGTGGACTTTGCCGTCCTTGTCGGCGTAGATGACCGTGTCATACATTCCCCAGAACCCGAGGAAGAACATTCGCAGATCGTCCAACTTGACGGAGGAAAGCGGAATTTCGTCGGCTTTGCCGTTGCCATTCGGGTCTTCTTCCTTAACGCGCTTCAAGTACGTGTACAACTCTTCCGTCGTCTTCGGCTCCTCCGCGTTCAACGCCTTCAGGAACTTACCGTTATACCACATCGGGCCGCGGTACCATACCGCCGCGGTATCGATGAACGGCAGGGCATAAATATGTCCGTCCGTAGTCGTGATATTCTTGCGTACATCTGGATTCTCATCGAGGATCTTCTTCAAGTTAGGCGCGTAGTTGTCGATCAGATCCTCCAGAGGAATCAGAATTCCTTGGCTGCCGTAGGTGACTTGCTCCGCTGGAGTAATGTCTGCTGCGTACAGCATGTCCGGCAGGTCGCCGCTGGCGAAGACCAGATTTTTCTTCGTACTGAAGCTATCGATCGGCGAGGTTTGAAACTCTACTTTGATCCCCGACAGCTTCTCCATCTCTTGAATGACGGGCATCGTGTTCCAGTCCGCCATTCCCGCGTCGGGAGCGAACATCGTCAACGTAAGCGGCTCATCGACAATCGGAAAGCCATCTTTCTTTACGCCTCCGGTATTCTCGGAATTGGAAGCGTTCGTGCCCGAGTTCGCCTCGCCTCCCGAATTGCCTGCCGTGTTGCCGCCCGCCGTATTGCCGGATGAACCGCAGGCCGCCAGCAACGAGGCCAGCAGGAGCAAGCTCAAGGCTAACGCTCCGCGTCTTTTCAGCTTCTGCATGAATGAATCCTCCTTTTGAATAGGTTATTGATGTATGGCAAGATCATCCCTTAACGGAACCGATCATGACACCTTGCACAAAATAGCGTTGCAGGAAAGGATACACCACAATGACCGGCAGCGTGGCCACGATAATGACCGCGTATTTGACCAGCGCGGCCACTTCCGCCCGGTTATTCAGCGCCGTCGCCGTAGCGGCATCGATGGAGCCGGTTTGCGACGACATCTCCTGCAGGACGAGAATTTGCCGGAGTACGAGCTGCAGCGGATATTTCGCATGGTCGTTCAGGTAAATCATCGCGGAGAAGTAGCTGTTCCAGTGCCCGACTCCAAAGAACAAGGCCATGACCGCGATAATCGAAGTCGACAGCGGCAGGATGATGCGGAAAAACAGCCGGAAATTACTGCAGCCATCGATTTCCGCTGCCTCCTGCAGCTCCTTCGGAATCGTCGATTGGAAATACGTCCGGCAAACGATGAGATTCCAGACGGAGGTAGCCCCCGGCAAAATCAGGGCCCACATGCTGTTCACCAAGCCCAGATCCTTGATCAGCAAATAGGTTGGCACCAGCCCGCCGCTGAAGAACATCGTGACCATGAAGATCCCCATGAACAAGTTCCGTCCAACAAAGTCTTTGCGGCTGAGCGCGTAAGCGGCCGGGATCGTCACCGCCAGATTGACCATCGTACCCAGCACCGTATATAGGATCGTGTTCCCGTAGCCGGTCCAGATTTGCGGATCTCGGAACACCCGCTGATACCCCTCAAAGGTGAGGCCCATCGGCCATAACCACATCTCCCCGGAAGCGACGTATTTCGGGGTGCTGATCGAGGCGCTGATGATATACAGAATCGGGTAAGCGACGACGACCAGCGCTAGTAACAGAAACACATAGTTGCAAGCCAGAAATAGCCGATCCCGCCGCGTTTCTTTAATTGCCGATACCACGTTCCCCACTCCTTTCTTCTACCATAGGCTGTTTTCGCTGGTGCGACGGACGATCTGGTTGACGGTAATGAGCAGAATCGCGTTCACGACGGAATTGAATAAGCCAACCGCCGTGGAGAAGCTGTACTGCGCATCCAACAAGCCTGATCGGTATACGAATGTTGAGATGACGTCGGAGGATTCCATGTTCAGCGGGTTTTGCAGCAGCAGGATTTTCTCAAATCCCACGCCGAGCAGGCTGCCCATATTCAGAATCATCAGGATCGTGATCGTTGGCAGAATCGCCGGTATATTGATGTAACGGATCCGCTGCAGGCGTGAAGCCCCATCGAGGATAGCCGCTTCGTGTAATCCCGGATCAACGCCGGTCAGCGCCGCTAAGTAAATGATCGTCCCCCAGCCGGTCCCCTGCCACACGTCGGAGAATACATATACCGTTTTAAACCAGCGCGGGTCAGTCAGAAAATCGGGCGGCGTGAAACCAAACGCTTCGATCACATTGACGATCATGCCCGTTGAAGGCGTCAGGAACGTAATGATCATCCCGGCCATGACAACCATCGATATAAAATGCGGCGCATAGGTCACGGTCTGTACCGTCCGTTTAAAGAAGCCGTCTTTCACCTCATTAAAAGCCAAGGCCAGGATAATCGGGAGCGGGAACCCTACGACCAGCCCGTAAAGACTGATGCCCAGCGTGTTCCACAGCAGATCCCAGAAATAATAGGAATTAAAGAATCGGACGAAGTGGTCGAAGCCTACCCACGGACTTCCCAGAACCCCGTTTACAGGTATGAAGTTTTTGAATGCGATTTGGATCCCGTACATCGGAACGTAACTAAAGATCAGAACGCTTAATAAAGCCGGAGCGATAAAAATGTACAACTGCCAATTCCGGAGGATTTTTGTCCTGAGTTTCCTTTTCGTAGCGAACGGGGTAATCGGCCTGGTGTCAAGAACGGTTGGCGCGCTTTTCTGCATCAAACAACTCCTCCTTTTTTTCTGAAGTGTACCGGAGCTCCCCCACCCTCGTAAATATGTCATTTTGCTTTACGTTAACAAAGCGGAGAGGCAAATTTAACAAATCGGACGATTTTTGTGTCATTAAAGTTGACATGTCCTTGTCCCGAGGCAGCGGCGGCGATGTGTATTTTTTTACTGACAATACCCCGAACTACGGCAACAACGGGCGGCAGACAAGCCTCGATAAGCAAAAATAACATGCTCTTTCCCGATGAACCGCTACTTTCTTCCCTTGCGTTATCCGGGAATCTCCTTTACATTTTAGATAAAAAAATAGAGCGGACAGGGGGCAGACGCAAAGTGAAGCTGAATTATTTCAAGTCTAAACTTTTCAAAAATACACCTGGTCTTACTTGTTCATGCTACTGGTTCCACTTGCATTGTTATCGGTCTTCATCTATAACAGCGCGGTCCGCAATCTCCGCTCCGAAATCGAACAATCTCATTTAAATCAGTTGTCCCAGGCCCGAACGATCGTCGACACCCATGTCAAACAACTAAGCGATATTGCCTCGCGGGTTGCTTACGACGTTCAGTTGGCCCGCTACCGCGTACACGACCCGTATTACAGCCTGGAAGCGATCAATGCACTCAAAAATTACAAAGCGACCAGCCCGATCATCGGGGAGATGTTCCTGTACTTCCATGGGGATGAGAAGATTTATTCCACCGCAGGAATGACCAGCTTGGACGTGTTTCACGAGCATTATCATTTTCTGGACTGGGAGGGTCCGAAGCTGGTCCAGGATCTAAACTCCGTCAAGTATCCCGTCATCCAACCTACCGAGATGCTCAATCAAAATGGAAACATGCGGCAATCGGTCCTGGCCTACCTCGTGCCCATCACCCCGAACAATCCGAATCCGCATGGAACATTAATGTACTTGATTCGGAAATCAGAATTGACCGGGCTGATTGATACCATTCTCGGTAACTACGAAGGGTCATCCTATATTTTCGATAACAACGGTCGCGTAATGGCCTCCAAAAACAACCAAGAACAACCGCTTCAGGGAACGGACCTAGAAAAATTGTTTACGCTTTCAACAGGAATCCACAGCATCGATTTAGGCGGGGTATCGCATTCGGTCGTCTCGGTCAAGTCGGACATGAACGGCTGGGAATACGTTACCTTGATGCCAAGCGCACAGTTTCTGGGCAGCGTGCTACACCTTCGAAGCTTGATGATCTTGCTCTTGACCGTGCTGGTGGTCGTCGGAACCGCGGCCGCCTTGATCTTGGCCCGGCGACAGTTCCATCCCATCCACGATCTCCTCGAGTTCGCCGATTCCAAGTCGAAGTCTGGCCGGCCAGCCGCGGAACCTCGCAAATCCGGCAACGAATTGGACCGCATCCGCACGGCGCTGCAGGAATACAGCTCGCGTGCCGATTTGCAGGAGCCGTACGCGCGCAATCATTTTCTATTGATGCTGCTGAAATACGGAAATGCTCGCAGCCTGGTACCGCAGCTTTTGCATTCGCTGGAAATCGACCTGACCAAAGCTCAATATTTCGCCATGGTCATCGGCCGGGATGAGGAATCGAAGAGTCGGTTGGACAGTCATGATTGGCAGGCAATGATTGGCCGCCTTACGGCGGCGGAGGTTCCCGAATACGGAGCGCGCCTGTACAGCGTCGAGCTACCCAAGCCGGGGCAGATCGCGTTAATCGTCGGCTTCGATAAGGTCGGATCCTGGTCCGGGCCCGATCAGTTCCGCCGGATCGTGCATCGCATCCACGACAACTTGTTGGAGCGGTTCCGCATCGACCCTATGATCGGTGTGGGTACTTATTACAACGATCCCGACCAGTTGAACCAATCGTTCATCGAGGCCTGCTCCGCCTTCGAGTCTCGGATGTTTGCCGGACACGGCAGCATCACGTTCTTCGAGAAGCTGTCTCATACACCGGGAGAAACGTCATGGGTGCCGAAAAACGAGTTGCTGAAGTTATCCCAAAGCTTAAAACAAGGCAGTTATGAGGTCGCGGCCCAAACGATCGCCGAGGCAATGAATGTGTTACAGGGTCCGGACCTGACCGTCGAGATGAAGCGCTGCATCAGCTTTGACATCTTGAACGCCATCCTGCGCACGGGGATGGAGATGGGCATTCGCGATTGGACGCCCGATATTCCCGGATCCGATGCGTTTAATTCTTTGCAGGAGCTGGAGCGCCACTTCCTCCGCCTCGCTTCTCGCATCTGTGAGCTTGCCCTGCAGAACGAACGTAAGGAAGAGCATTCCCTGATGGATCGGATCGTCGCTTATATCGACAGCAACTTCATGGATCATGCTCTAAGCCTGGAGGCAATCTCTTGCAAATATTCGATTTCGGTATCCTATTTCAGCCGCTCTTTCAAGGATCAGATGGGCATCAACTTCGTTCAGTACATCTGGCAGAAGAGAATGATGGCGGTGATGAACGACCTGACCTCCACCAACGATCCGCTCAAGGACATCATCCAGCGAGTTGGTTATCTCGACACCCCGAACTTCATTCGCAAGTTCAAGAAGGAAACCGGCCTGACCCCGGGCCAATACCGCAAGCTCTTTTCCCAAGCGGAATCAAGCGATCCGCCAATGTCAGATTCGGCTGATGTCGGGTAGTCGTCACTGAATGCCAAAAAAGGCCGTCTAAGCTTTGTAGCGCTTAGACGGCCTTTTTGTTGATATCACTAAGTTTACTTACCGCAGCATTTTTTGTATTTCAAACCGCTTCCGCATGGGCAAGGTTCGTTGCGGCCGATTTTGTTGGATCGGACCTGCTGAACGATATGTCCTCGTATGGAGGGCGTCGCCGGTTGATCGCCGGACATCTCCTGCATCTGGCGCAGCTCGTCCAGCGTATGTCCGGCGTTAGACCACATCCGGGTATGGTCGTATACGTCGGTGATAAGAGCGACGGTTTGCTGTGCCTGTTGTTGGGACGTAAAATCCAGATCCCGTCTCTCAAACTCGTAGAGAAGATCCTGCAGCGAGGCTTCCATCGAGCAACTGAGCTGAATGTCATCGACCAAATACTCCGCGCTTTCCGGATCCAGGCGGAATTCCTTGGTAACGAATTCCCGCAGCGCCGTGAGCTGCGGGGTGATCTCAAAATAATCGTGATCCGCATATTTGAACAGCTCTTGCTGGTCCGGTACGAAATGAGGTTTCCCTTGCACCTTGTCTACGAGGTCCTCAAACTCTTTGTCTTCCATGTCCAACGATGCGATATATCCCTTCCGCAGCTCGAAATACTGATCCGTCCGCTGAAGAAAACTTTCAAGCTGTTGCAGCAATTCCTCTTCCGAGATGGATTCGCCGCCGTTCTGGGCATTGATGATTTCTACCAGCTTGGCCGGCGCGATGATTCCGTACAAATTGATCGCAGACATCAGGTAGTTATAGAGTTGATGGCTCCTTTGCAACGCTTTGCGGAATGACGGCTGGTCCAGCTTCCGGATGGCGGACTTTACTTCGTCTGGGATCACCAAATACAGCTGATTATTCTCAAAGAAGGTAAACAGCAAGCCGCGATCCAGGAAATAATAGTAATACCCGAAGGGAGTCGCGTTGCTGGGTTGATAGGAACCGTCCAGCAGCGAACCAAACAGCTCCCATTCCTTGGGCCGGCTATTGAGGAAGGCCGTTTGAAGCATCTCGGAGTCCTCCATGCCTGCCTGCACAGCGGCAATGAGCTCCTCCTTCTTCATTTTGGAACGTCCGGAGATGTTGTAGACCGAGGCTAACGCAGCCAGCCTGGTTTTGGTGAGGCTTGGCAGGATCTCTGCCAAACGCTGCATCCGCTCGCCAATGATGGCGTGCTTAATATTATTTTCTTCCAGCAATTGATGGGTATCATCGATCATTTGAAACTACTCCTTCTTGATTTCATTCGAACGGATATTTCAGACCCCACTGCCCGCGAATTTGATCCATCAGGCGCAGGATGGCCAGCGATTCATCCAGCGGGATGTCGCTGTTTTCGGTCAAACCGGCTTGCAGGGCCCGGCCAACAGCCTCGGCTTCATAGGCATAACCCTTAAAAGTCCGGTTATCGCTGACCGTCTCGGGCTCTTCCCCGTCGACGTACAACGTAGCTGTGGTCGCGTTAAGGAACCCCGGCACGTAAATCTTGCCGTTCGTCCCATGGATATACGCGTCGTTGCCGATCGCCAGTCGTACGGCACCATTCAAGGAGGCGGTTGCCCCGTTCCCGTAAGTCAACAACACGGAGAAGTGTTCGTCGACCCCCGTTTCCCCGAGGTGTGCCGTGCTTTGAACGCTTTGCGGATGCGGACCCAGCACCATGGACGCGAACGAAATCGGGTAGATGCCGGCATCCAGCAATGCCCCGCCGCCAAGTTCCGGATTGAGCAGTCGCCCGGCCGGATCCCAGCCAACGCGGAATCCGAAGTCGGCTTTCACCAGTCGAACTTCGCCGATCCGTCCGGCCGCCAGCCATTCCCGCACACGGCGAATGACCGGCAGGAACCGCGTCCACATCGCTTCCATCAGGAACAGCTTGCGTTCGCGCGCATAAGCAACCAGCTCTTCAAGCTCCGCGGAATTGACCGTAAACGGCTTCTCGCAAAGGACCGCTTTCCCCGCCCGCAGCGCGGTCATGACGTTGTCCTTGTGGTAAGGATGCGGAGTGGCTACATAAACGGCGTCCACCTCCGGGTCAGCCACCAGCTCCTCATAGCTTCCATACGCTTTGGAAATCCCGAACTTCTTGGCAAACGCCTCGGCTTTCTCCAAGTTTCTCGACCCGATGGCATACGCTTCGCCATTACTGGCGGATGCCAGGTCCCCCGCAAACGACTCGGCAATCCCGCCGGCCGCCATGATTCCCCACTTGATTGTCGCCTCTCCCATTGATCCTTCCTCCTTCGACGCGATCCTTACTTAGGCTAATTATACCTTTTTGCGGTGGATGAGGAAACGGAACGTATTGGAGCAGAGCTTCTCCCACTGAAGACGGAAGAAATGTTGCACTTTCTGCAGGATTTCATTCCCACCCAGGCTCACAAGGATAAAATGTTTCGAAAATACAAAACCCAGAAACCCCAAAAATGCTGCAGTCTGTGCAACATTTTCGAACTAAACGGTCGGAACTCCGCAAATTTATCGCACAAAGTGCAACATTTTGAGTCAATCCCACATTAACGGCCGCATGCGAGCTCTGGTCTTGCCCGCCGATATGATATAATCGATAAGCGCGGGACGAGCCTTAACCATCGAATCCCGCAAATTTGCGAGTTTGAGAGGTTGGGCAACATGCTGACGTTTGAGCAGAAATTGGAAGTCTTCAAATCATTCCCCGAGCTGGAGCAAAGAAACGTATCGCTGGGCCGGGTCAATTTTCACTATGAAGGCAGCGCTTATGACAAAAAAACCGTCGTTTACCACCTGCACCCGAACGGGAACGGGTATGTTTACGCCGGATTGCTAGACGGTTATGAGACGGATGATAAAGGGTTCGTCAACATTCGGGAAATGGCTGAGCCGGAACTGCGGCAACTGGTCCGGGAGACGATTAACGCAATGTCCGTCCGGGAGGGCGAAGCCCCCGCTTCACGCCCTGAAGCAACGGAAGCACCCAACCGAAGCACGTCGCCCGGCGGCGTCTGGACGAATAGCAAAGGCGAAAAGCTGACGCTCAAATACGAAGACGACTTGTGGTATATTTACTCCGGCCTGAGCCTGGAGATGGCCTTCGATACCCGCGAGGAGGCCGGCGAATATTTGGCGGAGGAAGGTTTTTCTCCACTAAAAGGGTGACCCGTTCCCCGTGCACCAATGAATAACCAAAACGACCATGCCTTACTGAGGCATGGTTTTTTTATTCTGCCATAAAAATAAATAAAAAGTTCAATAAATTGTTTGATTTTTGACACAAAATGTTCAATAATTAAGTCAGACACAAATTGTTCACAATTTGTTTGGCCAGTGAAAAGTAAAGGAGCGAATCCTCATGTGGCAACCGGAGAAAATGAAAGGCAACGCTTTTCTGTGGATTGTTGGGCTAGGCACGTTTTATGCGGTGTTCTACACGGTATTTACTCTTCTCTCGATTCACGGTCAATAAGCCGCACATTGTTGTAACCGCTGCCATGGGCTTCGGGCGCTCACGTCCGTTCCCGCGACATGCCGATAACCATACCTTTGTTCTAAGTCATATCTACCGCCTAGCCGATGGAGCTCCTCTCCCGCGCGAAGCGGTGTTTTTATTTTTGCCGGAGAGGAAAGGCAAGGTATAATAATAGAGGACATGGCCATGATCGGCCGGCTTCATCCACTGAACTTAAGGAGTTTTCCACTTGAAAAATCTGCTCATCACCGGTTATCGCGCCCATGAACTCGGCATTTACAACCAGAAGCACCCCGGCATCCCTTATATTCGCCAAGCCATTGCTAATCGCCTTGTCCCCTTGCTGGAAGAGGGGCTGGAGTGGGTCATCACTCCCGGCCAATACGGCGTGGATCTATGGGCATGCGAAGCGGTGTTTGATTTAAAAAAGCGGTATCCGCAGTTGAAATGCTCGATCATCACCGCCTATAGCCAACAAGAGGAGAAATGGAGCGACGAGAAAAAGGACTACTATACGCAAATTCTCCGTCAGGTCGACCACTATGCGGCGGCCAGTAAAGAGGCTTACCTCGGACCTTGGCAATTCACTGGCAGGGACGAGCTGCTGTTCCGCAAGACCGACGGGATCCTGCTCGTCTATGACGAGGACGCGGGCGAGGCCAGTCCGAAATTTTTTAAAGAACGCGCTTTGAAGAAGCAGGCCCAGGACGGCTACCTGTACATCAATATCGGCTCTGAAGAAATTCAGGCAATCGCTAACGAGGAGCAGGAGCGGGCTTACCACGACAGCGACATCCGTCCGGATGAATCGGATCCATCTTAACCTTCTCGTGGTCTATTTTCCCTTCCCCATTCTCCCAATCTTCCGCACGAAATCCCCCCTTTTGTCACCTTCCGCCCGCCTCCAGACTACACTGTTAGCAGAAAATCGCTTTCAGTACAGCAAGAGGTTTGCATCGCAAAGGAGGTATTCCCATGAGCGAAAGGCAGCTCCCTACCGTTGCTTATTTCAGCATGGAGTACGGTCTTCATTCCGATTTTAAAATGTATGCCGGAGGACTTGGCATTCTGGCCGGCGATTTCATCAAAGGGGCCAAAGACATTGGCGCACCGCTCGTCGGTATCGGTATCAAGTGGAAGCAAGGTTATACCGACCAGCGAATCGGCGAGGATGGACGGCCTTACGATACGTTTATCGATCACGATTATGATTTTCTCGAGGATACCGGCCTGACGGTCACGGTGACGATAAAAAACGCCGAGGTTCCCTGCAAAGTATGGAAAACGGAAAAGTTCGGAAACAATCCGCTCTATCTGCTGGACACAGACCTTTCGGAGAGCGACTATGGCTGGATCACCGCACGCTTGTATGGCGGTGGCTTCGGCGAGGAGCGCATTGCCCAGGAAATTGTGCTAGGTATCGGGGGGGTTAAGGCGCTTCGCGCGCTGGGCATCCCGGTGGAGGTTTATCATTTCAACGAAGGGCACGCCGCCTTGGCCGCCACGGAGCTGATCCGCGAGAAAATGCAGGCCGGACTCACCTTCGAATCGGCCTGGCGGGACACCCGCGAAACGGTCGTCTTTACGACCCATACGCCGGTCAAGGAAGGCAACGAAGCCCATGCGCTGGATCTGCTTGCGGCGATGTCCGCCTTTAACGGGTTGACCCGCGACCAAATGGAGCGGATCGGCGGCAACCCGTTTAACATGACCGTCGCCGGTCTGCGGCTTGCGCGCCGCGCGAACGCCGTTGCCGCCCTGCATGCGGAGACCGCAGGCCGCATGTGGAAGAACGTGGCCGGACGGGCGGAGATCATCGGGATCACGAACGCGATCCACCTGCCGACCTGGGCCGATGCGCGGATGCTCCGCGCTTATGATGAAGGCGGCGATGTATGGGCCGCGCATATGGAACTCAAGCGCGAGCTGATCGATTTGGTCCGCGAGCGCTCGGGAGCCGCGCTGGATCCGGACCGGCTGCTGATCGGGTTCTCGCGCCGTGCCGCGCCGTATAAACGGAGCGATCTGATCTTCTCCCGGCCGGACCTGATCGGCCCCTACCTCGAATCCGGCCGGATTCAACTCGTGTTCTCGGGCAAAGCCCATCCGAACGACGATACCGGCAAACAGATCGTCAGCAACCTGGTGGCGATGATGAAGCAGTACCCCGGCAGCGTCGTGTTTCTGGAGAACTACGACATGACGATCGGCGCCAAGCTGACCCGCGGTGCGGACGTTTGGTTGAACAATCCGCGCCGGCCGCTGGAAGCGAGCGGCACCTCGGGGATGAAAGCCGCCGTCAACGGCGTGCTAAACTGCTCGGTCCTCGACGGCTGGTGGCCGGAGGCCTGCCTAGACGGCGAGAACGGCTGGCAAATCGGCGGCGGCTTCGAGTCGGCCGATCCGGGCGAGCTCGACCGGCACGACGGCGAAGCGCTCTACGACACGCTGCTGAAGCGGGTCGTGCCGACCTACTACGAGGATCGCCCCCGCTGGGTGCAGATGATGCGGCGCAGCATCGAAACGACCCGCGAGGCGTTCTCGACGCAGCGGATGCTGGAGGAGTATTACCGCAGGCTATATATGCGGTAAACGTGACGGCGGATGATCTGCGGTGCTAGGGGCTTGCCCTTGCACCGTAGTTTTTTTGCGGATGCGGCTGCACTTCTCACGTACCATTGATCTATGGCGTAATGCAGCCCCCCTCCCCTCGCACCATTGATCTATGCGTAATGCGTCCCCCTCCCCTCGCACCATTGATCTATGGCGTAATGCGGCCCCACTCCCCCCACCCCTTCGCACCAAATGTATTCGAAAAATCGAATACATTTCAGCGTTTCCGACGGTTTCAAGGGAATCTATATGAAATTTCATATAGATTTGCACACCAGCAAGAGTTCTACCCGGAATCTATATGAAAAATCGTATAGAATGCGGATTTTTTGCCGCCAGCCCCACTTTGTATATGAAAAATCGAATACATTTCCGATATTACATAAAGAAACAAACCTCACAACCCTACATAGAAGGAGAAAACCATCTTGATGAACCGAACTAGAAGTACTAGAACTAAAACCGAAACTGAAACTGGAACTGGAACTTCTCTGCGCAGCCTCGCGAAACGCCTGCTCGCTCTAGGGCTTGCCCTGGTCTGCCTGATCCCCGCCGGCAGCAGCCTAGCCCCCGCCCCGGCGTCCGCCGCAGCCACGGCAGCGCCCGCCAAGAACGTCGTCCTGCTGGATGCCGCCAGCGGACATGCCTTCGTGCCCAGCCGGGCCTTAAACGGACTGGATGGCATCCAGATCCAGTGGGATGCGTCCCGGCAGCAATTGACGCTCGCGCAGGGCGAAGCCACCACCGCGATCTTACGAGTCGGCTCCGCCAAAGCTGAGGTGAACGGCGAGCCGATCACCTTGACCGATGCGCCGTTCACCGAAGCCGGCGCGACCTACGTGCCGCTGCAGTTCGTCAGCGCCACGTTCCAACTCCCGGCGGAATGGGACAAAACCGCCGGCGCGGTCAGCCTCGGCCAAGGCGATGCCCGCTTGACCCTGCCGTACGCAAACCGCGGCACGGCCAGCACCGCCGGCGCCGGGAAAGCGATCGTCAGCGAGCGCAAGACGTTTAAGGTCGGCGGACGCTCCTTCTCCGTGCAGATGGTCACCATCTCGCTGATGGATCCGAAGGTCCGCCTGAAGGTCGCGCTCGCCGGGGACACCGTCGGGAAGGTCGAGGAGCTGAGCAGCCTCGCCAAACGCCATAAGGCCGTCGTCGCCGTCAACGGCACATTCTTCAACGCTTACACGAATGAAGCGTACAAAGCCCCTTACGGCTACATCGTCAGCGGCGGCGAGCTGAAGATGAAGGCCTCCGGCGACAAGCGCACCATTTTCACCTATGACTCGAATCTCTTGGCGCGGTTGATTCCCGGCGCGGACTTCAACGATGCCTTTGGCGCAGGCACGATGGAGGGAGCGCTCCAAGCCGGGCCGCGCCTTGTGGTCAATGGAAAAGTCGCGATTGACGTCAAGGCGGAAGGCTTCAAGGATCCGAAAATCCTTACCGGAGGCGGTGCCCGCAGCGCCTTAGGTCTCACGCGTGACCATAAGCTGATCCTGCTGACTTCCGGCGGCGCTACGATTCCGCAGCTCGCGGAAATCATGAAGCAGGCCGGCGCGTACCAGGCGATGAACCTCGATGGCGGCGCCTCTAGCGGTCTTTATTACAACGGCAAATACCTGACCCCGCCGGGCCGCAAAATCAGCAACGCGCTGATCGTCACCTATCAATAAAAAGCAAAACGGCACTTCCAAGGAGTTCCCCTCAACAGGGGCCTAGCTCCAAAGAAGTGCCGTTTGTTTTCATACAAACTTCTTATCTCAACCCTTTGCGCCGATTCGAAATGTCCAGCCAAACAGCAAAGACGAGGATCGAACCTTTAACCACATATTGCCAGAACGACTCCAGCCCCATCAGCGACATCCCGTTATCGAGCGAAGTCATAACGAGCGCGCCGATCAAGGCGCCAAGCACCGTACCCGCGCCGCCCATCAGCGACGTTCCGCCGATGACGCAGGCCGCGATGGCGTCCATTTCCGCCATGTTCCCGGCGGTAATTGTCGCCGAGGCGAGACGCGACGTCAGGACGATCGAAGCGATCGAGGCGAGCAAGCCGCTGAGCAGGAAGACGCTCATCGTTTTGCGGCGGATGTTGATGCCGGACAGACGGGCCGCTTCCAGGTTGCCGCCGATTGCGTAAATGTGCCGGCCGAAGGTCGTTTTCGTGGACAGGAAGAAGAAAATGGCGGCCAGCACGATGACGAAGATGATCGGGAAAGGAATCCCCTTATAGGCATTCATGACGAGCACGAAGGCGACGACCAGCAGAGAGAGCGCGGCCATCTTGATCACGTCCACGGCGAACGGCGCCACTTCGAAGCCGTATTTCTGCCGGGAACGGCGTTTGCGGAGCGTGCTCCAAACAATCAGGCCGATGGCTAACACGCCGAGGGTAATGCCGAAGCCTTGGGCAAAATACGCATTCCCAAGCAGCGCAAGCACCTTGTCCGAGACCGGAATCGTCATCGATTCGGTCACGCCCATGAGCGTGCCACGGAATACCAGCATGCCCCCCAGCGTCACGATAAAGGCGGGAATCATTTTATAAGCAACCAGCCAGCCCTGCAGCAAACCGAGTACGGCACCGGCCGCCAGTGTACCGATAATGACGACAATCGCCGGCAGCTCCAGCCAATTGCTGAAAATCGCGGCAATCCCGCCGGTCAATCCCACGATCGAACCGACCGACAGGTCGATGTGTCCTGCGACGATGACCAGCACCATGCCGATCGCCAGAATCGAGGTCACGGACATTTGCGTAAAGAGATTAGACAGGTTCCGCGCCGTCAAAAATGTCGGGTCGAGCAGGCCGAACAGTACCCAGATCAGCACCAGTGCTCCCACCATCGTGTAAGCCCGCACGTCCATTTTACCGAACAGGCTGCCCCATAGCGTCGTTTTTACGGCTGAGCCGTCCGTTTGTTTTCCGATTTCCTTTTGAAGCTCCATGTTTATTTCCCTCCCGTAGCGGCTTGCATGATATTTTCTTGGGTCGCCTCGCGCCAGTCGAATTCCCGGACGAATTTGCCTTCGCTCATCACCAGAATCCGGTCGCTCATGCCGAGCACCTCCGGAAGCTCCGAGGAGATCATGATGATGGCCACGCCCTGATCGACCAGCTGATTCATCAGATGATAAATCTCGTATTTCGCCCCGACATCAATGCCGCGGGTCGGTTCGTCCATGATAAGGATTTTCGGGTCGGACATCAGCCATTTTCCGACGACGACCTTCTGCTGGTTCCCGCCGGACAACGTGCCGACAGGGGTTTCCAGAGATGCGGTTTTCGTCTTCAAATCATGCACATACTTGAGGCCCCAGCGAATTTCCTCGTTGTCGTTAATCACGCCTAACTTCGAAACTTTGGCCATGGTGGCCATCGTCGTATTCGTCTTGACATCCATTCCCATAACTAGCCCTTGGCGTTTGCGATCCTCGCTAACGAGGGCAAGCCCGGCGCGGATGGCGTCGGCGACGGAGCGGATACGCACCGGTTTGCCGTCAACGAAGACCTCACCCGTCGCCCGTCCGCCGTAAGCGCCAAACAGGCTGCTGACGAGCTCGGTCCGACCAGCGCCCATCAAACCGGCAATGCCAAGAATTTCGCCTTTCCGAACCTGGAAATTGACGTCCTTGATCACCTTCTGGTTTCGCTTCTCCGGATGCCACACATTATAATTCTTAACTTCCAGCACGGTATCCGACGGGCGATGTTCCACCCGCGGGTATCGTTCGGTCAACTCCCGTCCTACCATCAGCGACACGACTTGGTCGTCATTGGTGTCCTTGCGTTCCAGCGTCGCCACCGTATGCCCATCGCGAAGCACCGTAATCGAGTCGGCCAGAGCAAACACCTCCGGCATTTTGTGCGAGATATAAACGCAAGACACCCCTTCGCTGCGCAGTTGGTTCAGGATGCCCATGAGAATCGCCACTTCGCTTTCCGTCAAAGCGGCCGTCGGTTCATCCAGGATCAAGATCTGCGTATGCTTGGACAGCGCCTTGGCAATCTCCACCAGCTGCTGCTGGCCGATGCCGAGACTCCCGATTTTCGTGTCCGGGGAAATTTGGAGTCCGACCCGCTTCAGCCACTGGGCTGCATTGTGGTACAGCTCATCCCATTGGATCACGCCGCGTTTCGTCGGTTCCGCCCCGAGGAAAATGTTCTCGCCCACCGTCATCTCCTTTACGAGCGCCAGTTCTTGGTGAATGATGGCGATGCCGGCTTTTTCCGCATCGGTAATGTTGTGGAACTGTTTCTTCTCGCCGCCGATGACGATGTCTCCGCTATACGTGCCGGCTGGATACAGACCGCTCAGCACTTTCATCAGCGTTGACTTGCCCGCCCCGTTCTCGCCGCAGAGCGCGTGGATTTCCCCTTTGCGCACCTTAAAGTTCACGCGGTCGAGGGCTTTTACGCCCGGAAACTCTTTGCTGATATTCACCATTTCCAATACATGCATAGGCTTAGCTCTCCTTCTTTAGCCTAAGGATCGGCGGAAAGCGCGAAACCAAGGAACGCCGAACGCTCCCTGGTTTTCGCCGCTTCTGCCCTGATTTATTGCTTAGGCCATTGATCCTTCGGCACGTTTTTGTACACGTCTTCCAGCTTGTGGAACCCATCTTCGATCACAACGTTCAGGCTGTTCTTGTCGACCGGAATCGGATCGAGCAACACGGAAGGCACGTCGATCTTGCCATTATTGACGGTCTTGTCGGCTTTGACTTCCTCGCCTTTAGCAGCCGAGACAGCCATTTCCGCAGCCGTGGTAGCGATCGATTTGATCGGTTTGTACACTGTCATCAGCTGGGTGCCTTCGGCGATCCGTTGAACGGCGGCCAAGTCTGCATCCTGCCCGGATACCGGGATCTTGCCGGCCATGCCTTGGGCAGTCAACGCCTGGATGACCCCGCCGGCCGTGCCGTCGTTCGCGGCGACTACGCCTTGTACGTCATTGTTGTTGGCGGTCAGCGCGTTTTCCATGTTCTTCAGCGCTTCTTCCGGCTTCCAGTCTTTGGAGAACTGGTCATAAACGATCTTGATGTCGCCTTTCTCCTCCAGCGGTTTCAGCACGCTCATGGCGCCTTCTTTAAACATGTGCGCGTTGTTGTCAGTGTCCGCGCCGCCGATGTAAACGATATTGCCCTTCGGTGCCGCTTCCATGACGGCGCGGGCTTGGAACTCGCCGACCCGGACGTTATCGAAGGAGATGTAGTAGTCGACATCCGAGTTTTTAATCAGTCGGTCATACGCGATCACTTTGATGCCCTCTTTATGCGCTTTTTCCACAATCGGCGCGGTTGCTTCGGCATTGTGCGCAATAACCACCAACACGTCGACGCCTTGCGAAATCAATTGTTCCGCTTGGCTCAGTTGCGTAGCATCGTCACCGTTAGCCGCAAGCACCTTCACTTCGCCGCCGAGCTCTTCGACTTTGGCGGTGAATAGATCCCGGTCCTTCTGCCACCGCTCTTCCTTCAGGGTATCCATCGACATCCCGATGACGATTTTGTCGTCCTTGCCTCCAGCCGCGCTGCCCGTATTGTTCTTCGTGCTCCCGCTGTTTGAGCTGCCGTCCGATACAACCCCGCAGCCTGCCAGGGAGGAAGCCAATAAAATGGCCGCCAAGCTTAACCGTACAAAATGACTGTGTTTTTTCACTATGCCTACGCCCCTTCTTTACATAATCGTTTATTGATTGCGCTTACAAAATTATCTTAGCACCGCCCTCATCCCTACGGTCCGGTCAAAGCCTGCACTTCTTTGCGCTGTGCCTGCACTCCCTTGCTGCGGGATGTAAAGGCTTTCATTCCCGCTGCTTTCACTGGATTTTTTTGTGTAGAAAAAACAAAAAAGTCCTTGTCTGGGACAAGGACTTAAAGACCGGACAGGCTCATTCGGTTTGCTGGCGATACTCGCTGGGGGTGATGCCGACGGATTTTTTGAACACCCGGCTGAAGTAATTCGGGTCCTTGTAGCCCACCTCGTAACAAATCTCCTTCAAGCTTAAGGAGCGCTCGGCAATCAACCGCTTCGCCTCCTCGATCCGCAGGCGAGTTAAGTAATCACTGAAATTCTCTCCCGTTTGCAGCTTGAACAATTTGCTGAAATAATACGGACTGAGATTGACGTATTCCGCCGTTTGCTCCATCGAGATCTCTTCCTTGAATCGCTGGCTGACGAACAAGATGGCCCGCTGCAGCACATGCGAGCGGCTGCGTTCTTTCCGCTCCCGCAGTCCGTCGATCCAGCCGCCAAGCCGGCGCAACGCGCTCGCGCGCAGCGATGCCGGATCTTCGCATGCGCTTAAGTCCTCGATTAAATCCGGGCCATCTCCCGCTTCAACGCCGCGGCTCAAATACAGGAGCAAACCAATCACGTCGCCGCGCAGGCGCGGATAATGCCGCGGCTCGGCCGCCTCCAGGCGTTCAAACAGCTGGGCGAAGCGTTCGGTGACTTCGGGCTTGTCGTGCCGCAGCAGCGCATCGAGCAGCTTCTTCTCCTCGTCCAGAGGGATCGCCGGACGGCCCGAGCTTTCGGCGATATCATCGTAATGCCGGACGCTGACGATATCCTGTTCGTCCGCGCAGACGCGCACGGCTTCCCGGTAGGAGCGGCTCAACCCGTCCCAGCCCTCGCGAATCGAACCGATGCCAACCGAGATCGGTAGCCCGAACCGCTCCTCAACCTGGCTGCGCAGCCGCTCGCCCCATTCCAGCGCGATGACCCGCTGCGTATAACCCGGTCGTCCCGGCGGAAACGGAACAAACAACGCCATCTGGTGCCCGACTACCGGGCTGACAATACAGGACAACCCCGGCTTCACCCATTGCTTGACGGCGTCGTAAATCTCCTTCTTGGCCACTTGGAAGCTGGCCCATTCCTTCGGCGTGTGCTTCGCGAACGACAACACCATCGCGTACCCCTTGCGCCACTGGAGGTTCAGCATCCCCGCCAATTGGTCGGCTTCGACCTCTTGCGCATATTCCAACATCAACATCAATGATAGCTCGTTCTCTGCCAGCGGCAGCAACTGCGACAACTTCTCCTGTAGCGCCAATTGCTCATCCCGGACACGCTTCGCCTCCTCGGTTTCGGCGATCAGACCCTTTAGCACGTCCAGCACCTCTTCCCGCCGCGCCGGCTTCAGCAAATAATTCCGTACGCCAAGTGCCAACCCTTCCTTCGCATAGGCGAAATAATCATGCGCCGTAATCATCACAACCTTCGCTCCCGGCTGCCGCGCCATAATTTCCCGCACCGCCTCCAGGCCTTGGATCCCCGGCATTTTGATATCCATAAAGATAAAATCCGGCCGCCCTTCCTCCGCCAACTGGATCGCCCGTCGCCCGTTCTCTGCATGAAGAAAACGGAACGTATCCGGCATCGCATGACCGATCATCAATTCCAGGCCTTCCCGCTCCAAAGCTTCGTCGTCCGCAATCAACAAAGTATACACCTTGGTTTCCCCCGTTCCCCGTTCTATTCCATGCTCGTGCGAAGAGGCAGCGTAAACCTGACGGCCGTTCCGGCCCCTTCTTCGCTGTCGATGGCGATGCGTTCCTGCCCGTCAAAAAATAAATGCAGCCGCTTGAACACATTATGCGTGCCCAGACCCGTCGATTGCCCTTTGCCGCCGAACCGCGGCGCGTCCCCGCGCACCGATTGCAGCAGCGTATTCACCGTTTCACGGCTCATGCCGACGCCGTTGTCGCGGATTTCGATCTCGACCTTGTCCTCCCCGCCGAGTCGGATCACCAGCTCCAGCACGGCCCCTTCTTCCATCTGTTCAATCCCGTGCACGAAGGCGTTCTCCAATATCGGCTGCAGGGTCAAGCAAGGAATCCTCCCGTCCAACGCGCGCTCGTCGATGTTGATCACGAAAGCGATCCGATCGCGGAACCGCGCCTTCTGGATGTTCATGTATTCGGTGACATGGGCCACCTCCTCGCGAAGCGGTACCGCCTGGTCCAGCTTCTGCAAATTGTAACGAAGCAGACGCGACACGGAAACGGCAAGATCGCTGGTTTTGGCAGCCCCTTCGAGATAAGCCAGCTTGGAAATGGAATTCAGCGTATTGAAGAGAAAATGCGGATTGATCTGGCTTTGCAGCGTCTTCAACTCCAGCTCCTTGACCAGCCGGTCTTTCTCCAGATTGTTAATGTTCTCGGCCATCAGTTGCTGGATGTTATCGATCATCCCGTTAAACGCGCGGCACAAAATGCTGATCTCATCGTTGCTGTCGCTTTCCGGCGCTTTGGTGTCCATCCGACCCTTGGAAATCTGTTTAGCAGTCGCGACCAGCCGGCGGATCGGATTCGTGATGCTGCGCGACAGCCAGATGGCAAGCAGGATACTGAAGGCCGCCGCGGTCACCACCAGCAAAATGCCCAACTTGTTCAGCTCGCCGGTTGTATACATCATCTCTTCGTAGATCGGCTTGTACTGCTCCAGTTCCAAATCGACCAGCTCCTGCGCCTCCTCGCGGATAAAGCGCTGAGTCTGCTCCGCTTCGATATAGGCCCCGGCCATCGTATCGGAATCCTCATAGCTGATCTTCTCGATCATCGCCTCGGCCTGCTCCAGGAACGTATCGATGAGGTTGCGGTAATTGGCTAGGGCCAGATCGCTCCCACCGATCGTTCGAAGCCCGTCCAGATCGGACCTCAAGGTTTTGACGGCGTTCAAGTGCTTGACCACTTCAGGCAAGCTTTCAGTATCCATCTGCATGATGAAGCGGTTCATCGACCGCATATTCTCCCCTACTTCATAGGAGATTTCTTTATACAGCAAAATGCGCTTCATCATCAGATGATAGCTTTCCTGCACGTTCTTTCCGCTTTGGAATAGAAAGAAGGACACCGAGCTCATGACCAGCACCAGCAGCGGAATGAACAGAAACAGCTTGCGGCGGATGCTCATAAGCTCTCCCCCTCCTCCACATTTCGTGCATCCAGCACTTTCACTTCCGTGAAGTACTTCTTCTTCAGCGGTTTTCCTTTGAAGTGCTCATAGAGCAGTCGAACGGCTGTATCCCCCATCAAAAAAGGCTGCTGCGCGACCGTCGCCTCGATCTCGCCCTTGCGAATTGCCTCCAGCGTTTCCTTCTGATTGTCGAAGCCGATGATCGTCAAGTCATTGCGGTTTTTGGCGGCCTGCAGGACGCCGAGGGCGTCGGTCGCGCTCGTGCCGACCATAATGTTGATCTCCGGATGCTTCCGGAGCATATTGGCTGCCTGCTGGATTGCCTCCATATGAGAGATGTTCGAGCTGCGGACGTCGACAATCTCAAGCCCCTCATGCTCGGCGACGATTCTTTTCAGCCCGTCCAATCGCTGCAGTTGGTTCGCGGCCTGATCGCTGCCGATGATCACGCCGATCTTCCCGGTACCGCCGGTCGTCTCCACGACAAGACGGCCCAGACGTTCGCCGGCGGCCAAATTGTCGGTGCCGACATAAGCCAGCCGCTTGCTATCCGGTGCGTCGGTGTCGATCGTCACGACGGGAATCCCGCGTCGGACCGCCTTGTCGATCACCGGAGTGAACCGCTCTTCGTTCAGTCCCTGCACGATAATCGCGTCGACGCGGGCGGCGATCGCTTTTTCCAATAGGTTCAGTTGCTCTTCCATGTTGTTGCGCACCGGCCCCGTAAACTCGATGTCGATGCCGTATTTCTCCGCCGCCTCCGCCGCGCCTTTCTCCACCATTTCCCAATAAGGATGGTAACGCTCCTGCTCGATCAATACGATATGATAACGCGACTCGCCGCTCGCGGGCTGCCCTTGCAGCTCCTTGACGATGCTGCCGATTTTCCCGGAATAGCGGGCAAAGCCGATAAACAAATAGACCAAAACGACGATGCAGATCATCATGCCGGCCAGCCATTTCTTGTCCTTGATCATCCTGTTCACCTCTTCGATTATCCTATCTCAAGGGTGTAAACGGTTGCAATGAGAAATTTAGGCAGGTTCCAGGATATGGCAAAATTTATGATATGCTCTTGGGGCCGCTTTGCACGATTATCCCTTTCGTTCAGGGGCGTCCATCGTTCAGGTGCGTGCATGGCATGGCGCGAAGTTTGATGGTACGAAGATGGCAGAGTGCGAAGTATGCATGGCGCGAAAATTGCATGGTACGAAGATGGCTGGTTGCGAAGTTTGCATAGTGTGGTGATGGGATGGTGCAGGATGTCAAGGAATCAGGCCCCCCCAAGCTAGCCTGCTTCGTTCCAACCTGAGCGAAGGGGATAATGGTGCAAAGCGCCGCAAAAGGACCATCACCAGCCCCCTCGCTTTGCCTCAGGCCGAACGATCAAAAGCAAAAACCCAACCCGGAATCATCCGGCTTGGGTCCTCGGGAATCGGGTCGCTGCTTGATCTTGATCGGACGAAGCACCGACACCTTAAGCTTCATCCGCCGCGTACCGCAGCCCGAACTGGCGTCTGGCTTCCTCCATCAGTTCGGCGACAGCCAGCGAACGCGTATGCGTATTGATCTGGCTCTCCCGCTGTCCGTTTTTAACCAGGTCGATAAACTCCATAGCCTCGTAATACATCGACTCCTGCGGCTGGGAGCGCGTCAACTCCTCCGTCGTCCCGTCGCGGTACAGGATTTTTGCCTCATAAGGCTGGTTGATCCGATCGATCACGATCGTCCCGTTCTCCCCCTGGATTTCCGTCGGCAAATAGGAATCGGTAATTTTCGAATACATGATCACGCCGTCCATATCCGGGTACCGCACGATCAGGCTGCCCTCTCCATCAACGCCCGAGGACAACATCACGGCGGAGGCTTGCACGGATTCCGGTTTACCGAAGAGCGTCACCATCGGGTAGATGCAGTAGATGCCGAGATCCATCAAGGCACCGTTAGAAAACGCGGGGTTAAAAGCGTTCAATACCTTGCCTTGCTTAAACGCGTCAAACCGCGAAGAATACTGGCAGTAACTTGAAAAATAACGCCGTACCCGGCCGATTTTGTACAAATTGTCATGGACCGCCCGGAAATTCGGCATCAGCGTGGATTTGAGCGCCTCCATCAGCAGCACGTCGTTGCGGCGCGCCGCTTCGATCATCCGCCGGATTTCCGCTGCGTTCGAGGCCATCGGCTTCTCGCATAACACATGCTTGCCGTGATCCATCAGCAGGATCGCCTGCTCGGCGTGTAATGAATTCGGGCTGGCGATGTAGGCGGCATCAATGTCGGAGCTGGATGCCAGGGCCTCCAAGTCGGTATATACCTGAGGATCGCCGAACTTGGCGGCAAATTCCTTGCCCTTCTGCTCGGTCCGGGAGTAAACCGCCGTTAAGGCAAATTGCTCCGTTTCCAAAGCCGCCTGAATAAAACGCTCCGTAATCCAGTTCGTTCCAATCGTGGCGAAACGTATCAAAGTGATTTCCTCCCTTTGTTATGGTCGCTTTACCCGTATTCTCTCATTCCCTGTCACCCTTGTCCACTTTCGAACGCTAAAACAAATTCGTTCCGATTAGGAACAACTTACTTGCACTAGGCGCGAAAACTAATCTACAATAGATGTAACGAAATGAAACGTCATGAATTCCATTCATTATACCTGGAAACCTTAAGTTTCGAGGCCTGAGAGAGGTGAGACTGTGATCTACGACAGCAAGTTTTTTTCCAAAAATGAAATCAAGTACATGGTCAGCGGGGACTCCATCTCCAAAGGCGTCATTTATGACGAACAACGCCATAAATACGTCATACTGGAGAACAATTACGTTTCGCTCTTACAGCAGAAACTGAAGGGCGCGGTACACAATACCGCCCGTTTCGGCAACACGTTAATGAAGGGGCTCACGAACCTCAAGAAGGACGTAGAGAAGGATAAGCCCCACATCGTGCTGATCGAATACGGCGGCAACGACTGCGATTTCAACTGGAACGAGATTGCTGAACGTCCAGACGGAGAACACAGCCCGAAAACCGACTTTAATCTGTTCGAAAAAATGCTGACGGAAGCGATCCAATTCGTTAAGAGCCAGCAGATCGTCCCGGTCCTGATGAGCTTGCCGCCGCTGAACGCCGACAAGTATTTTCAATGGGTCAGCCGTAACGACCCGGAGGCGGAGAAGAACATCCTGAAATGGCTTGGAAGTGTCACGAAGATTTATTGGTGGCAGGAACGCTACAATTCGACGATCCTGAAGGTCTCGGAGATGACCAAAACCAAATTCATCGACGTGCGCGGCGCGTTTCTGGAGCATCCCGATTATACGAAATTTCTTTGCTCGGACGGCATTCACCCGAACGAAGACGGCCACCGGATCATCTGCGACAAGGTACTTGAGTTCATTCGCAATAACTACCGCTTCCTGCTGCGCGACGGCAACGGCGGATTGGCGCTGGAATAGACGATACCCTGCATGAAACGAAGAGACCTGAGGACTTCAGGTCTCTTTTTTGCTGCGCTGCAAATCGCTCCACACCTTCTTGTTGCTGTATCGCTTGTCGGTGCTGATGTCCGGCCCGAACCAGTCCGGGGCCACAAAAGCCCGTGCTTCCTCTTCCGATCCGAATTCGACTTCCAGCACGATAAAATCGATCTGGTCGTAGACGTCGATTTCCACCGTAAGCTTGTCCCATTCGGCCGTCACCCGCCGTTTGGTCAGAGGAACCGCCTGATGAACCCCGGTGATCTGGGCGTACATTCCCTCCGAAATGGATACCTCCACTTCTTCCCGGGACAAGCCGAACCCTCGTTTGAACGTATGCGTATATTGAATCTCTCCGGTACGCAAATCCTCGATTCTGCGAACCCGCAGCTCCTGATCCTCATGAAGGGCCAAATAAGTCTGGTCGATCGCATGTTCCGACCGGACAATAAGCTCTCCCTTCCGAATCAAATGCTCCGGATACGCCGGCAGCAGAAACTTGCGTTCAATTTCCAGCGCCAACGGAACAACCCCCTCGCTTTTCTTTTCAGTAAAACTTTCAGTTGTCATTCATACTGGATTCAGTCGTCCCAGCTACAATGAGCTACATCATCCATTATACGAGTACATACCTAGGGGGACAATCACGTGAAAATCGATCACACCGCGGACCAGTTGTCGCGGATGGCGCAAAAGCTGCAGGACATGACCTCCGGCTTCACGGTGTAGTCCTTACTTTATCACGAAAGCGGAAAGCCGCCCAAGGAGTCGCAGACTCCTGGACGGCTTTTTCTTACAAACCAAGCATAAACTGGACGATCTTATCGGGCATGCCCGGCAATCCTTCGTGACCGAAGTCCGGGAAGATCTCCAGCTTCTTCGGCGAGGAAATCGCGTTGTAGGCTGCAAATTGGGTGGATGGCGGACAAATCTCATCCATCAATCCAACCCCCATCAGCACTTCGGCTTGAATGCGGCTCGCCAGATGATGCACGTCGATATATCCCAGCTTGGCGAACAGCTCTTCCTCCCGCTCATGCTGCGGATCAAAGCGGCGGAAATACAGCCGCAGCTCCTCGTAAGCGTTCCGGGCTAAGTCCATCTCCCACACCCGACGGTAGTCGGACAGGAATGGATAGACTGGGGCCGCCCGGCGAACACGCGGCTCGAGCGCGGCGCAGGCCAACGTGATCCCGCCGCCTTGCGACCAACCGGTCACGCCAACGCGGTTCTCGTCCACCTCCGACAGGTCCATGACGATGCCCGTCAGTTGCACGGCATCCAGGAAAATATGGCGGAACAGCATGTTTTGCGGATCGCCGTCCACCCCGCGGATGATATGCCCTTGCAGCGTATTTCCGATCGTCCCGCCGACGTCTTCCGACTTACCTCCCTGTCCGCGGCAATCCATGGCGAACACGTGGAAGCCCAGCGAAGCATATCCCAGCTTCTCGCTCCAGTCGCCGGAATTCGCGGAATAGCCGTGAAACAGGACTACGGCCGGGGCGGGGCCTTCGAATTTCGCCGGACGCACATATTGGGCGTGAATGCGCGCTCCCTTGACTCCGGTAAAATAAAGATGATAACATTCCACGCCCGGCAGCTGATAATCGGCCTTTTCGATACGTACCTGCGGATCAACGGCACGCATCTCGCGCAGCGCGACTTCCCAGTAAGCATCGAAATCCGGAAGCTTCGGATTGATTCCCCTGTACTTGCGTAATTCGTCCAAAGGCATGTCGATAACCGGCATTGATCTCTTCCTCTCCACAATAGGGTTTGATTTCACCGTCCGGCTTGACTGCAACCGCAGTCGCCGGGCCATCGCTCACAGTATAGCTTGACAACGCTTTCTGTACAAGAGGAACGGAGGATTATGACCGGCTTGCGCCCGCATGTTAGACTATTTTTATAGATAAATAAAATTACGAACGGATAGGAGCTTTTCAAATGAACAACAACTACAAAATCGCCTTTTTCGATATCGACGGCACCCTGGTGAACGAGGACAAGCAGGTGCCTGAGGATACGATCAAGGCCATCGCCGAATTGAAAGCGAACGGCATCGAGCCGGTCATTGCGACCGGGCGGGCGCCGTACTTTTTTGAACCGATCGCGAAGCTGCTGCACATCGAATCCTTCGTCAGTCTGAACGGCGCTTACGTCGTATACCGGGGGGAGCCGCTGTACCAGCGCACTCTGCCCCCGCAAAGTCTCCGTAAGCTGGTTGAACTAGCTGGACGCCATCAGCATCCGCTCGTGTTTCAGGGACATGAACGTTACTACGCCAATACCGATGCTCACCCGTTTATCGTCGAGTCCATCGATTCCTTAAAGGTAGAGCATCCGGGATTCGATCCCGAATTCTGGAGCAAGGCCCCGGTGTTTCAAGCGTTCTTGCACTGTGAAGAGCAGGATGAGTCTCTGTATGAGGGGCAGTTCGACGATCTGCGCCTGATCCGCTGGCACCCGAAAGCCATGGACGTGACGATCCGCGGCGGGTCTAAAGCCGTTGGTATCGCGGCTATGCTGGAGCGCCTTGGCATCCCCCTTTCCGAGGCCGTAGCTTTCGGCGACGGTTTGAACGACAAGGAAATGCTGCAGGAGGTTGGACTTGGCATCGCCATGGGCAATTCCCATCCGGACTTGCTGCCTTTCGCCAATTACGTCACCGCCTCCGTGGATGAAGGCGGGATTCGCCAAGGGCTGCGCCACGCAGGGTTGATTTCCTAAGGATCTCGCAAAAAATTGAAGATCAAGTGAAACATCTCTAACACTTCCTGCGTCAAAGGGTTAAATCAAACCGTATCCGGGAGGAGGGAATTGACACTTAAGCCTCGCCTCGTCGGGCGCTGCTGAACAGTGAAGCAACCCGGCGGATATGTTGCGTTTAACTAACTATGGTTCCAGGAGGGAATTGCGAATGAAAACGAAAAAAACGTTATCCAAATTTCCGAAGCTGACGCTGCTGATGGTGATTGTATTCACCCTGATGTTCGGCGGCACCGCCTCGGCCTTTAATGATATTAAGGGCGACAAGGAGCAGAAAGCGATCGAACGCCTCGAGAAACGGGGGATCATTAAAGGAGATTTCCACGGCCGCTACTATCCGGCCCAGAAACTGACCGGCGCTTCCGCCGTCTCCCTGATCGTTCAAACGCTGGACTTGAACTTCGATACCATCCGGTTCATCAAAATGCCAAAAGCCAGCGATTATTACACCAAGGTTAACGATAACGCCTGGTATGCCGAAGCTTTCGTCATCGCGAACTACTATGGGCTGGACATTCCCAAGGACATCAATCCGGCCGCTAAAGTGACGAAGGAGCAGTTCAGCCACTGGCTGTTCAAAGGACTGAGCACCAAGGGCGATTACATGTGGACGATGCAATATTTGAACATCAATGATGAGAAACAAATCAACAAAGATTATATGAACAGCATCCAGTCTCTTCTTCAGGCCAAAATCGTCACGTTGGATAAAAAGGGGAATTTCGGACCGAAGCAACCGGTCTCCCGCAGCGAAGCCGCCGGCATGCTTGACCGGACCTTGCAGTTTATTGAGGACCGTCAACCCGTTGAAAACCCGGTTCCCGGAAGCCTATACGACTTCGGGATGAATACAGACAAAATCTCGAACGACATCACGAAAGTGTCGATTACCGCGATGGCGCCGCACCCAGGGTACGGCCTGGAAGTTTCGAGTATCACATTCAAAGACGGGAAAGCCATTATCGACTATCGCGTTGTGGCACCTCAACCCGGACAATTTTACCCGCAGGTTATTTCTGAAGTGACGGCCGTTACGTATATCCCGGCGGGCTACCAACCGGTGCTCGGCGCACAATCGAAATAATTCGCTTTAAACGAGAAAAGAATGGACCCAAGGACCGGCAACTGCCGGACTCTCGCGGTCCATTCTTTTTTTGTGTTCATCCTTGGGGTTCTGGTGTTCCAAACGTCCGAATCCAGCGATATCGGTTCACCTTTACAACGGCTACGAAGCATTTCAGAATTTGGTCGGATTTGAGGCAAATAAACGTCAATAACGGCGAAAGCCCAAACACGGCGGCGCACAGGAAAGCCGAGGGCAGCACGATCAACCACATGAAAATGAAGTCGTTGTACAACACAAATCTCGTATCTCCCCCGCTTCGCACGATTCCCGTCAGCGCCGGCATTTGGTAGGCTGTGCCTACCGCCGTGATCGAAAGTACCGTCATAAATTGGAGAGCCAGTGCCTTGGATTCAGGGGATATGGCATAGAAGTCCAGCACCACATCCTTGATCAAAAAGAGAACCACGCCCGTCCCCAAACCAATGATCAAGTAAAGCACCTGCAGCGTCTGGGCGTAAGGCTTGATTTTCTCCGGATGTCCGGCACCAATCGTTTTTCCGATAATGACGGCCGTCGCACTGGCGGAAGCATACGTCACGACCGAGACGATTTGAAAGACCGTCGTTGCGATGCTGTTTGCGGCAATCGCCGCTTCCCCCATATGTCCCAAAATTCCGGACTGCACCGCCATAGCCAGTCCCCAGAGCGCATTGGACATCAGGATCGGCGAGCCGACGCTGACGTATTGTTTAAACGTTACCCGATCAAAGTGGAAGAAATCCCGCAGCGCAAAATTGATTTTCCGATCCACTCGTTTCAGATACACCAATACGATCGCTAGCTCGATGATTCGGGCCGTTAACGTCGCCGCCGCGGAGCCGCGGACGCCCCATGCGGGGAAGCCGAAATGCCCGTAAATCAGCAAATAGTTCAGGCAGACGTTGATGATTAACGTCGACAGAGAGAGAATAAATCCGACTCTGACCGTTTCTACGCTGCGTAAAGAAGCCAACAGTAGATTGGTCGCCGCAAAAAAGAGATATGAGAAGCCGATGATTCGTAAATACTTGGCCCCTTCGGCGATGACGCTGTCCTCGTTCGTGAACAAGGACAGACACCCATGAGGGAACAAGAACACGGCCAGCCAAAGTACCAAGGCAAGAGCTAGTGCGAGGCGCATTCCGATGCTGGCAACCCTCTTGATGGTTGTCATGTCCCGTGCCCCCCAGGCTCGCGACGACAGAATTACCACGCCCTCGCCTACGCCCATGACGACCATCTGCAACAGGAATTGGAGCTGATTCGCAAGGGCTACCCCGGATAAAGCCGATTCGCTGTATCCGCCAAGCATGATATTATCCGATAAGTTCACGCCAAAGGAAATGACATTTTGCAGCGCAATGATCCAGGTGAGTCTGAAAAAACTGCGGTAAAATGCTTGATCCTGCACCATAAACTTCATTCAGGTTACCAGCCCAATGATTTGAAACGGATCTCTCGTTCCCAAAGGTCCTGTAATTGTCTCAGCGCCGCTTCAGGCAGCTCCGCATCACTGGCAGCCACATTCTCACGAAGCTGAGCGCTATTCCGAACGCCGGGAATGACCGTCGCGACTTCCGGGTATGCCAAAATAAAACGCAGCGCTGCCATCGTCATCGACGTTTGCTCATCCTCCAAAAAGCGAATCTGCTCCACCAATTTCGCGCGGGTCTGAATGACCTCCGGGGACCAGCGGCTGCGAACACCCGAGAACGAGCTGGTACCCTGATATTTACCCGACAACCAGCCGGAATCAAGCGGTACCTTGATGATCAATGCAACCTCCTTCTCCTTCGCCAACTGGAACGCCTGCGCCGTTTCCTGATAAAAGATGTTAAACATCACTTCCATAACACCCGGACGGGCGTGCTCCAGCACTTCAAGCATCTCACGGCTAGAATCGACCGACACGCCGTACGCCAGGATTTTGCCTTCTGCCTTAAGATCCTCCAGCACCTGATAGTGGCCATATTTGCCGTCCAGGTGGTCGAACGGGGGGTTGTGGATCAATACGGAGTCGACATAATCGGTCTGCAGCCGCATTAAGCTGCGTTCGATCGAATTTCGAATTTGGGCCGCCGAATAATCCGTCCCTTCCGGGGAATGGCCAAATTTCGTATTGATGACCGCTTTCTCGCGTTTTCTTTCCAGGGCTTTGCCGAGCAACACCTCGCTTTTGCCTTGACCATAATTGGGAGCGGTATCAAAAAAGTTGACTCCGAGGTCCAGCGCTTCATGCACCAGACGGACAGCCACCTCGTCCTCCATCGACGCCCAATCCTGCTTATTGCCGAGCTGCCAAGCGCCAAAGCCGATTTCCGACACCTGCTTGCCGGTCGTCCCATACCTTCTGTACTTCATCCTCTCACGCTCCTGCGATGTTTGGATTTAAATTTATCAGATCTCATGCCCAATTCTAGACCGATTGGGCAATGCGTGCAAGAGAATATCGACGTAACGGTATGGCGCATGTCGCTCGTCTCATACGCAAAAGACCGTCCGGGAATAAACGGACGGTCTCTCGCCTTACGGGGAATGAATCTGCGGATTAGTGGCAGCGTACCTGAATGTCCAGCGGATAGCGCCCGGCGTTCCGGCCGTACAGCGCCAGCCCGCCTTCCCCGGCACGCAGCTCCAGCCGGAAATGGCGGCTGCGATCCAGCTTGGCGGCGATGCGCCCAGGTACCTTGATGCGGCAGAGATACCCGTACGAACCGGCCTCGTCCAAGCGGTTGTCCACCGGCTGGTAATGCCAAGACAATATACCGCGGGCATCCGCCGGATCGTCGGGGAGGTGCACGCTTCCGACAGGCTCGCCGTCGATGCAAACCGTCACCTTGGATTCATGGCGGATTTCATCCGTCATGTAGTAGGTGTTCGGGTTGTATTCGACGTCGGCGGAAGCCCCGTGCATGTAGCCGATCCCGTGATCTTGCGTTTTGACGCCTTCGAGGTTGCGGGCGAGCACCCTTTTGGCGCCGGCTTCGAAGGCGATTTCGATGTCGCCGATCAGCGCATGCTCCTCCCGGTCCGGCAACCGAACCTCATACGTGAAGGCGCCCGCGCCCGCGCCGCTCGCCTTCGCTCCTAGAATTGACTCCCATTGCAGCGCAAACGTCTGTTGCGCAAAACCGCCCACCGGAACGCTTACTGTATGCACACCGACGGGGTCAGAAGCGGTGGCACCGCCGCGCACGTCGAACGCGACGAAGTTGCGCGACACCGTCTCGCCTCCCTCGGCGACCAGCCGCAAGGCTAGCACCGCAACAGCGTCCTGCTTAGGCATCGCGATCTCGAGCGGAGCCAGCTCCGCCGCGCCGTAATCCTCCCAGGCGATCGCACGCTCGCCGCGGTCCGCCACGACGCGGATGCCAAGGTCGTCGTACCACAGCTCCCAAACAAGTTGGAGCGTGCGGCCGTGGTACCGGTCTGAGAAGCTGGAGCCAAGTAGGGGCACGGACACCTTCGCCCCGGCGTCGACCGTTTGCGATGGAGGCGCATCGATGACAATCCAATCCGGCGAATGCAGGTCGGTAAGCGACATACCCGGCACGAAACCGCCGTAACCGAAGTCTTTTTCCGTTCCGTCCAGCCGGTAATACCCGTTGAATTCGTTTGTCACGTCCCGAAACTCCGTGAATACGAAACCGCACATTTTATCATGACGGCGGAATTCGTTCAGCATGTAATGGTAATGCCAGGCCAGGTCGCTATCCCCCGCGCTGTGCTCGATGCCCCATACATTGCCGCATTCGCTGTTCATCAGGGGCGCGTCCGTCTGCGTTCGCCCGCCGATATAGTTAAACGACGACCCCGGATACGTGTTGGCCACCACATTGCCGATATGTTCACGCACCTTCTCGTACCCGTTCACGTAAAAATGCCACGTGTTCAAGTCCGTTTCGACATGGTCCCAGTTGCAGGCGGAATTATCCTCCACGAGGCGCGTCGGATCCGTCTCTTTGGCCCAGCGGTAAATCCCTTGAACCCACTGCTGGGTCTCGGGCAAATAATTCATGTTGCCCCATTCATCCCCGGTCAAGCTGCCGGCCGCTTTCCCCGATTTTAACCCCCACGTTTCGTTGAACATGATCCAGGCAAAAATCGACGGGTGATTGTAGTCCCGCTCGATGACCTCGCGCGCTTCGCTTTCGTAGGATGTCCGAGCTTTCGCGTCCGGCGCGCCCCAGAAGCAGGGCATATCCTGCATGATGAGCAGCCCCAGCTTATCCGCCCAATACAACTTGCGGGGTTCTTCCGGTTTGATGTGAATCCGGGCAAAGTTAAGCCCGAGTCGCTTCATCAGGTAAATTTCGTCCCTCATGTCCTCGTCGGTCGGATAGGTGAAATACCCGGTCGGGTGAAACGATTGGTCCAGCGCGCCATTCAGGTAAATCGGCTTTCCGTTCAACGTGATCCAGCGGTAATCCCGCTGCCCGAATCGGGCGGTGCCGATTTCTCGAATGCCGAAATATGTGGCGATCGTGTCTTCCTCGGAGGCAACCGTCAGCCGCAGTTCCCCCTCATACAAGTGCGGCGTTTCCGGACTCCACAGCCGGGGCTCCGCCACCTTAAACGAGAGGTGGACCTTATTCTCGCCTGCGACCAGCGTCAATTCTTCCGTATGCTCTACGGTCCCGTCCTGAAACCGCAGGGCGAGCTTAGCCGCCGAAGCTTCCTTGGCTATGATGCGGGCCGTCACTTCAACCTGGCCGTCGAGACACGTGTGGAACTTCGCATTCTGCACGTAGGTTTGCGGCCGCGCTTCCAGCCAGACCGGCTGCCAAATGCCGCGAATCTCGCCGTACCCCTGCTTGCCGCGTGCCTGATCGTCTCCGTCTGCATCCTCCGCGCGAACCAGGATCGTATTCTCCCCCTCCGCGTTCCAACAGTCCGTCACTTCAAACTCGAAATTGCCATATCCGCCTCGGTGCGATCCGGCATGGAAACCGTTAACCCAAACGTCGCACTGATAATCCACGGCGCCAAAATGGAGGAAAATCCGCGACCTAGACGCTTCCGGCCGCCAGATGACGGTTCGCCGGTACCAGCCGACGCCGGCTTCGTTGTTACCAATGCCGGACAACGGGCTAGACCAGGAAAACGGCACCTCGATCCGTTCCGAAAAATCCTTTGCTTCTCCATCCTCCCGGGACGTGCCGGGCCCTACGGCGATCGGCTCGAACTGGAACGACCAGGTCCCGTTCAGATTAAGCCAATCCGCACGCTGCCAATCCGGCCGGGGATGCTCCGGGCGTGGAATTGCGGTCGCTCCGGTCGTTAACGATGGTTTCGTCATCAAGTTTGCACACCTTTCCTTTTCAACTGGAACATGATTATTCGGATCATTTCGCCCCCATGATAGCACATATATTATATAATCACAATGTATATTATAAATTTACAATATAACGTTTTTGAGGTACACTGGCTACAGGTTTGATGCCGATACGTGTTTTGACTTTTTGACTACCGTTCGAAGAAAGGAATATTTAGATGAGTGAACCGTACCGTCAGGACACCCAACGCTATCCGGCCTCCCGGATTCTCGACGTGGCCAAAGCATTGTCCGGGGACGTCCGCGTCCGCATCCTCGAAGCGTTGGGCAGGCAACCGATGAGCATCAGCCAGTTGGCTGAATCGCTTGGCGTCGCCCAGCCGACCATTTCCATCAACGTACAGATCCTGGAGCAGGCTGAACTGATTGTCTCTTCCCCCGGGGCCAACCGGGAGAAAATCTGCTCGGTTACCTGCCGCTCCATTCTCCTGGAACTCCCGACCCAGCCGGGAGAAGGGCTCCATCATGTAGAAGAAATTCATATGCCCATCGGCATGTATTCCATCTGCTCGGTAAGCCCGCCATGCGGCATGGTCGGGCGCGATGCAGGCCTGATCGGCTCTCAGGATGATCCGAGGGCGTTTTACATGCCGGAGCGGACCGAGGCCGCGCTGTTATGGTTCGCCGAGGCGGGGTACGTCGAATACTACTTTGCCAATCCGCTGCCGCCAAGCGTAGAGCTGGAGGAGCTCTGCATCCGGGCGGAGGTTTGTTCCGAGGCCCCGGGGTTCCGGGAAGATTGGCCTTCCGACATTACGGTCAGCGTGAACGGCATGCCGGTTGGCACCTGGACCAGTCCCGGCGATTTTGGCGAGCGCCAGGGCAAGCTGACATCCGAGAAGTGGAAAGGCGGCACCCAGTACGGACAGCTTACCGAATGGCGAGTGACCCCGGAAGGCAGCTTCGTCAACGGCGTTTCCGCCGGGCCTACCGCGATCTCCGGACTGGGCTTGGCGTTCAACGAGCCGATCCGCGTCCGCTTCGAGGTTCGCGAGGATGCCGCCAACCCACGCGGGCTTAACCTTTTCGGCAGCGGCTTTGGCGATTACCCGCAGGACATCGTGTTATCATTCACTCGCCGAACCTGATCATTTCCCATCGCAAAACCCCTGCACTGATTGTTAGAGCAGGGGTTTTGTGTTAGGTAATATAACATACTCGGGGTATGTCGCGAAAAACCGAGGAAATTCCTCTTTACGCAACCCAAAACTTGGATTATGATACCAAAGTCATGGTACCTATTATCACATGAATTGTGGAGCGTCGGGGTAAACGCGCGGCACTCTTGAACCGATCAAACAAACGACTTCGTAATTGATCGTCCCCATCCAGGCGGCCACTTCATCGATTGAAATCGACGCCTCCGCTCCATTTTCGCCGAAGATCACGACCTCGTCGCCCGCTCGGACGTTTTCCGCTTCGGTCACGTCCAGCATCGCCTGATCCATGCAGATCCGGCCGATGATCGGGACCCGCTGCCGGCGCACCAACGCGCAACCGCGATTGGACAGCGCCCGCGACAGGCCGTCGGCATACCCCACCGGAATGGTGGCGATGATTCGTTCCTTTGCCGCCCGGTACGTCCGGCCGTAGCCGACGGTGCGGCCCGGTTCGATCCGCTGGAGCGAGGCGATTTTCGACTTCAGCTGCATCGCCTGCCGCAGCGGATATTCCGGCAGCTGCAGCAGCGCGGAAGGATATAACCCGTACAACGCGATCCCCACCCGGATCATGTCGAGATGCATCCACGGAAAGCGCATGGCCGCGGCGCTATTGCAGCAATGCTTGATCGGGATGTGCAGGCCGACGGCTTCCAAAGCGTCGATGCAGGCTTCGAACCGTGCGAATTGTTCCATGGTAAACGCCGGATCGGGACCGTCCGCATCGGCAAAATGCGTAAACAAACCTTCCAGCACGACAAAGGGCGAGGCGGCCGCGGCTTGTGCGGCCATCCCGATCACCGCTTCGGCGGAAGGCAAGCCGATCCGGGTCATCCCGGTATCGTATTTCAAATGTATGCGGGCCTCGCACCCTTGTTTTCTCGCGCAAGCGATCGCTTCCCGCAGCACATCCTCGGTATACACCGTGAGGGTAACCCCGTGCCGGACGGCCATTTCCACCCCATGCGGTGGCGTGTAGCCGAGCACGAGAATAGGCTGTGATATACCGGCGGCCCGAAGCTGCAGCGCTTCGTCGACGAGGGCAACGCCCAGGTATTCGGCGCCTGCGCGGATCGCGGCTTGCGCCGCCTGTACGGCTCCATGCCCATACCCGTTTGCCTTGACCACGGCCATCACCCTGCAGCCCTCGGCTGCCTGTTTACGAAACAGGCCCGCGTTATGGGCAATCGCATCCAGCGATACTTCCGCCCAGGTATCGCGGTAACCGGTGGATGAGAAGATCCTCGTTTGCGTTGTCGTCATCGCGTTTAACCTCTTTTCGTTATCGATTGATAATTTTGAAAATATCCATGTATCGGAGGTGCCCCCCCATGCGAGAAGATCAGGACGACCCATTCGAACCTTACTCCGACAATCTGGAACTGCTCGCGGAAAAAATCAGCGAAGCGCTGGGCCGTCCGGTCACGATCGAAGACGCGAACCACCGCCTGGTCGCCTACAGCTCGCACGTGCCGGAAACCGACGCGGCGAGGCTGGCCACCATCGTCGGCCGCCGCGTGCCCGATCAGGTCATCGGCAGCTTGTGGCGGGACGGCGTCATTCCCCGCCTGCTGGACAGCGAAACGCCGATCCGCATCGCCGCGATTAGCGAGGTGGGGCTGAGCGAACGGGTCGCGACCGCCATCCGCTCGGGCACTCGGGTTGTCGGGTTCATATGGGTGCTGGAGACCGAAAAGCCCTTTTCGGACCGGGAAATGGCCTTGTTAATGAAAGCGGCCCGAGCCGCCCGCACGAAAATGGCGCAATGGCAGCTCCAGCGCCATAAAGAAGACGAGGCGCATCGGGATTTTTTCTGGCAGCTGCTGACCGGGCACCTAACCAATGAAGCCCTCATCCGGGATAAGGCCCACCGGATCGGAATCGCTCTCCCCCTGCAATTCCATGTGGTCATCCTGCAGTTTGCCGCCGAAGTTAAGGAACCCTGGCAGCAACAGGCGCTGGAGAAATTCGCCTCCATCTGCAGCAACAGCCGGGTCGTGCTGCGAGCCGTCGATAAAAATCAAGTGATCCTGCTGTGCGCCCCGATCGTGGCGGGCTCCATGGAGGGAATCGCAGGCCAACTCCAACTTCTCCAGCGGAACTTGCGTTCCTTTTTCAAAGCGGATTATGACGGACTGGCCAGCGGTTGTCTCTATAGCGAATATGGACGGCTGGAGGACAGCTACCGCGAGGCGTTGCTCCTGCTTCAGGTGAAACGGCGGTTCCCCTCGGAAACGGGCGACTTGGCAATGTACGGCGATCTCGGTTACTATCGCTATCTGCCGCTTATCTGGCAGGAAACGCGGAAGCGAAGCAACGTTAACGCCCCGCTGGCCAGGTTGCGTACGTACGATTCGGAGCATCACAGCGAGCTGCTGCATACGCTGGAAGTTTTTTTGACGTATGACAGCAATGCCAAGACGGCCGCCGATGCGCTGCACATTCATGCGAATACGTTGAATTACCGGCTGAAACGAATCGCCGAAATCGGCCGGATTGACCTGGCCAGCATGGAGCAAAAAGTAACGTTGTACCTGGACCTGAAAGCCGAGCGTTTCGGCGACAGCCGCGATTTGTGAAATTTCACAAACACGGCGGTTTTTTTTCTTCGATCTCCACAAACAAAACCTGCCGTTCCTGTCCTATACTGATGTCAAATCCATTGACAGGTTTAGCCGATTTCTGGACAAAATAGGCTTTATGCCGGAATCGTCGTCAGCAAAATTGACGGAGGAGGAAACATCATGATCGTTGGAGTGCCGAAAGAAATCAAAAACAATGAAAACCGGGTGGCCCTGACCCCTTCGGGCGTCTACTCGCTGGTGAACGCGGGACATCAGGTGTTGATCGAGACGAACGCCGGGGCCGGCAGCGGCTTTGAAGATACGGAATACGCGGCCGCCGGGGCCAAGGTGATCGTGGGCGCGGCGGATGCTTGGTCCGCCGACCTGGTGATGAAGGTAAAGGAACCGCAGCCGTCGGAGTATGGCTTTTTCCGACAGGGCTTGATCCTGTTTACGTATTTGCATTTGGCTCCGGAGCCGGAGCTGACCCAGGCGCTAAAGGACCATGGCGTCACGGCCATCGCTTACGAAACGGTCGAAGTGAACAAAACGCTGCCGCTGTTAACGCCGATGAGCGAAGTCGCCGGGCGGATGTCGGTGCAAATCGGGGCGCAGTTTCTGGAGAAGCCGCAGGGGGGCAAAGGCATCCTGCTGGGCGGTGTGCCTGGCGTCAAGCGCGGCAAGGTGACGATCATCGGCGGAGGCGTCGTCGGGACGAATGCGGCCCGGGTAGCCATCGGCCTGGGCGCCGACGTGACGATCATCGATCTGAACGCGGATCGTCTGCGGCAGTTGGAAGACATCTTCGGCGCAAGCGTACAGACGTTGATGTCCAATCCGCAGCACATCGCCGAGGCGGTTGGCGAATCCGACCTGGTGATCGGTGCGGTGTTGATCCCCGGCGCCAAAGCGCCGAAGCTAGTCACGGAAAGCATGGTGAAGGCAATGCGTCCCGGCTCGGTCGTGGTGGACGTAGCCATCGACCAAGGCGGCATTTTCGAGACGGTCGACCGGATCACCACCCACTCCGATCCGACTTACGTGAAGCATGGCGTCGTCCACTACGCCGTGGCGAACATGCCGGGCGCGGTGCCGCGCACCTCGACGCTGGCGCTGGCCAATGCCACGCTGCCTTACGCGCTGGAGATCGCCTCGAAGGGTCTTTACGCGGCGCTTAGCGAACGAGCCGCGCTGCGCAAAGGGGTCAACGTCGCCGGCGGCGCGATTACGTACGCCTCCGTCGCACGAGACCTGCACTTCGAGTACGTCCCCGTCGAGCAGGTGCTGGAGCTGGCCGGGAACCCCGCCAACTAGGCGACCTTCGCAGCAGTTGCTTGATCCAAGAGATCCGTTCCTTTGCGGCGGGTCTCTTTTTGTGTCGGCAGCGCGTCTATAAAGAATGAAGTGCAGGAACACCGCTGCCCCGCTCGACCAGCGACATCTCGATGATCCGGTCGAGCAGTTCGCCGTAACTCATACCGGCGGTTGCGGCGCTGCGGGGAAGCAAGCTGTTCGCCGTCATCCCCGGCAGCGTATTCACCTCAAGCACGTAAGGGATGCCGTCTTGGAGGATCATATCGACTCGGGCATACACACGGCATTGCAGCACCCGATAGCAGGCCAGCGCCGACTCCCGGACCCGCGTTTCTACGTCGGACGGCAAGGTTATCGGCCGCTCCTCCGCCCCGCCGTCGCTGTATTTGGCTTCGTAGTCGAACCACTCCGCCCCATTGGCCTGGATGCCCAACACCGGAAGCAGCTCCCCATCCAGGATTGGACAGGTGATCTCTTGGCCGTTTACCAGGGACTCGACGATCACGGACGCGTCCCAACGGAACGCCTCCGTAAGCGCGCCGGGCAACAACTCCGGCCGGTCGACGCGCTGTACGCCAATGCTGGAGCCTCCCGCATTCGGCTTGACGAAGAGGGGATACGCGAGTCCCGCCACCTCGTTTTCCCACGATCCGTCGGCCAATCTAGCCCGGTCCAGATAGGCCCAGTCCGCCGTAATCACGCCTTCGGCCCTTAGCAGCCGCTTCGTCAGGTTCTTATCCATGCACAAGCTGCTGGATAATACGCCGCTGCCGGAGTAGGGAATCCCTAGCGTCTCCAGCACGCCCTGCACCGTACCATCCTCGCCAAACGCACCATGCAGCGCAAGCAAAGCGAAGTCGATACCCCGCACCCGGTCGATTAATTCCTCCCGTCTCGTCACGTCAATCGGCACCACATCATACTTGTTTGGATTCAGCCGCCCCACGATTTCCTTCCCCGTCATCAGCGAAACCTCGCGTTCCGAGGAGACGCCGCCCATAATTACCCCTACTTTCATCCGATTCCTCTCCTTCAACCGTTGTTTAAGTCCAAGCCGCAAACAAGCGATCCGCAGCTAATTCTGATCCCCTAGCAGCTTCGCGGCCATTTCGCCGATCAAGCGAATTCCCCTCTCGATGTCCTCCTCTGACACGCGCGAGAAACCGATCCGCATCGTGTTCCTTCCCCTGCCGTCCACGTAAAACATATCTCCGGGCGTAAACAACACGCCCTGATTCGCGCAAAGCTCCAGCAACTCCCACGTATCGAACCCGTCCGGAAACTCCAGGAACAAATGCAAGCCCCCGCTGCCTGACAGCCGGGAATACGGCACCTCCCGTTCGCAGCAGGCTTTCGTCCATTCGTATTTTCGCCGGTATTCGGTCCGGGCCCGTTTCAAATATTTCTCCAGGTTGCCGTTCAGCAAATATTGATACAGCAGTGATTGGTCCAGCGTCGAAGTATGAATGCTGCGCGCCCGCTTGACGCTCTCCAGCACCTCGATCAGCTCCCGGTCCGCCAGCACCCAACCGACGCGAATGCCCGGAAACAACACCTTGGAGAAGCTCCCCAGGTACACCACCCCGTTCCCCTGCCCTGCCATCGCGATCAAAGGGGCAACATGGGAACCAGAGTACCTCAACTCCTCATTAAAGCCGTCCTCAATGATCGGTACGCGGTAGCGGCCAAGCAGCTCCAGCAGGGCCAGCCGTTTCTCGGCGGACGTCACGATGCCGGTCGGATTGTGGTAGGACGGCACCAGAAACGCGCCGTCGAACGCATGCTTGTTGAGCTCCCGTTCCAGTGCAGCCAAGTCCAGGCCGTCCGGTTCCATCGGAATCCCGGAGATCTCGAACCCGTGCCGCCGCAAATTTTTGATTGCAGTCTGGTGCGTCGGATTTTCGCATAGCATGCGCCCGCCCGATCCGTCGTCCCTTCCGATTGCCGACAGGACGATGTCCAGCCCTTCGGTAAATCCACTGGTGATCAGCATATCCTTGCCCGTTAGATCCACGCCTTTGTGTTCCATATATTTAAGCAAATATTCAATGAGCGGTTTATATCCTTTGGCGTAACCATAGTTCAACAGGACCCGGCCTTCCACGGCCATCCGATCCAAAAAAGCGCGTTTTACATTCTCCAGATCAAACAGCTGTTCGTCAGGGGCGATGCTCGTAAACAATATCTTGCCTTTACCCGCCCGCAGGCCGGGCCTGCTGCGTTTCATATGGTCGAGCTCCACGGACAGCCGGGCTTGCCGGTTCATTCGTTCATGCCAATCCATTCGCCAGGCCGGGATGGCATGTGCCCCTGGTGTGGACACCTCGGCCACGAAGCTCCCCTTTCCCGTAACCGCGTATGCGAGTCCTTCGTCGGTTAATGCCTCGTAAGCGGCAATGATGCTGCCCCGGCTAACCCCTAGCAGCTCGGCCAGCTCCCGTGTCGACGGAAGCCGTTGACCCGCCTGCAAAGCCCCTTGCATCATCAGACGTTTGATATAATTTTTCACCTGCACATACACCGGCGCCTCGGCCACGAGTTTGAAATCATTAAACACTACTTATCGCCCCCACCCTCATGATGGCACATTCCAAGCCAAAAACAAAAGAACCACCCTCTCGCCTTTTTCGCAAGAAGGTGGTTCCCATCCTCTCGGGCCCCTGCCCGCTTACAGCATCACTTTACAAATGTCGTTCGTAAACTCAACCGGGTCGCTGACCGGCAATCCTTCGATCAAGAGCGCTTGATTGTACAACAGGTTCGTGTACAAAGCCAGCTTCTCCTTATCGCTGTCGTAAGCTTTCTTCAGTGACTGGAACACGTCATGGTTCACGTTGAGCTCCAGCACCTTGTCCGCCTTAACCGACTGTCCGTCCGCGCCAGGCATCGCATTCAGCACCTTTTCCATCTCGATCGTCAGCTCGCCTTCCGTCGATAGGCAGACCGGATGCGATTTCAGGCGTTTGGATGCTTTGACTTCCTTCACCTTGCCCGCCAGCAATTCCTTCATGGCCGCGAACAATTCCTTGTTCTCGTCCGCATCGGTTTTGTCTTCGGAAGCCTCGGCTTCGATCCCCAAGTCGCCGCTCGACACCGACTTGAATTCCTTGTCCTTGTATTTCATGATCATCTTGATCGCAAATTCGTCGATATCGTCGGTGAAATACAGAATCTCGTACCCTTTATCAAGCACCAGCTCGGTTTGCGGCAGCTTCTCCAGACGTTCCACCGATTCGCCGGCGGCATAGTAAATATACTTTTGGTCCTCCGGCATGCGGGAGACGTATTCATCTAGCGTGACGAGCTTCTTCTCCTTGGACGAAGTGAACAGCAGCAGATCCTGAAGCACGTCCTTGTTCATCCCATAGTCGTTGTACACGCCAAACTTCAGTTGACGGCCAAATGAAGCGTAAAACTTCTCGTATTTGTCGCGCCCATCCTTGAGCAGCGTCTGCAATTGGCTCTTGATCTTGCTCTGAATATTTTTCGCGATCGCCTTCAACTGACGGTCATGCTGCAGCATTTCCCGCGAAATGTTAAGCGAGAGATCCTCGGAATCCACCATCCCTTTGACGAAGCTGAAATAGTCCGGCAGCAGGTCGGCGCATTTGTTCATGATCAGCACGCCGTTTGAATACAGCTCCAGCCCTTTTTCGTATTCCTTGGTGTAATAGTCAAACGGCGTCGTCTCCGGAATGTACAAAATCGCATTGTACACGACCGCGCCATCCGCCTTGATATGGATATGCGATACCGGTTTGTCGAATCCGTAACGTTTTTCCATATAAAAGTTCTCATAATCCTCGTCCGTCAGCTCGGATTTGTTCTTGCGCCAGATCGGCACCATGCTGTTCACGGTCTGCTCTTCCGTATACGACTCGTATTCGCCTTCGCTGCCTTCCTTCGGCCGGCTGCTCGTGACGTCCATTTTGATCGGGTAACGGATGAAATCGGAATATTTCTTCACGATCGACTTCAGCCGGTATTCCTCGAGGTATTCGTCGTATTGATCGTCTTCGGTGTTCTCTTTGATCTGCAAAATAATGTCTGTGCCGACCTCCGCCTTCTCGCACGACTCAATCGTATATCCGTCAGCCCCCCGGGACTCCCACTTATAGGCTTCATCCGAGCCCAGCGCCCGGCTGATGACGGTAACCACGTCCGCGACCATGAACGCGGAATAGAAGCCAACGCCAAACTGCCCGATGATGTTGTGGCCATCCTTCAGCTCATTCTCGTTCTTGAATGCAAACGAGCCGCTGTTGGCGATAATGCCGAGGTTGTTCTCCATCTCGTCCTTCGTCATCCCAATACCGGTATCGGAAATAACCAAGGTACGGGTTGCTTTGTCCGCCTGGATCTTGATAAAGTAATCGTCCTTGTTAAACACCAACTGGTCATCGGTTAACGCCCGGTAATAAATTTTATCGATGGCATCGCTGGCGTTTGAAACCAGCTCGCGCAGGAAAATCTCCCGCTGCGTATAAATCGAGTTGATCATCATTTCCAGCAATCTTTTCGATTCGGCTTTAAACTGCTTTTTCGCCATGAAACAAATCTCCTTTCGCTGCATGGGGTAACTTGTCTAACAATATATTAGCACTCTGGGGGACAGAGTGCTAATTCCTATTTTTTAGTTTATCGATCCAGAATTCGAGTGTCAATATGTTCTAGGGAAAGAGGGGGGTATACCCGGTTTGCTCCACTAAAGACTGACCTTGTGGCGACAAAATCCAATCGATCAGCTTCTCCACATTCGGATTGTCGCTGCCTGCCGTTACCGCGTAGAACTCCGCTGCTAACGGGTATTCTCCGCTGGCGATCGTCGCCCGCTCCGGCTTCACGCCGTCAATACTCAGCAGGCGGATATTCCCGTTTCGCACCATCTCGGTAGCATAAAACAGAAAGGTGTAGCCGAGCGCGTTTTTGTAATTGCGGTAATCCGCGGTCCGCGAAATGATGCCGCCCATCCCGGATTCGACATCCTCCTTGGGAGGTTTGGCCAGCTCCCGGCCGTCCATCACCCGGACCAGCATCGATTGACTTCCGCTATCCTCCGGCCGCTGAAACGCTCGGATGCTCCCCCCGCCACCCCCCACATCGCTCCAGCGGGTGATTTCTCCCGAGTAGATCCCGCGAATCTGCTCCGTCGTCAATCCGGACACCGGATTGGAGGCGTTGACAAAAAAAACGAACGCTTCACGGCCAATAGGGGTGAACTTCAATTCCTTGCCTTGCTTGCGGGCGGCAGCCTTTTGACCTTCTGACGGCGCAGCGACAAAGATGATATCCGCTTGGCCTTCGATGAGATTCTTATAAGCTACGGGCGTTGTATTCACCATGACTTCACTTTGATAAAGATCGTATTCTTGGCGCGGATACACCGCCTGCGCAAACGCGGCATACAGCGGATAAAGTGCCGTTGCCCCGTCCATCCGCGGCAGATCCTTCGTCAATGTCAAATCCGACGGTTCCGGCAGCAATGCCAGCTTGCCTGTATCCCCGAACGGGCGGTACGGCTCCATGTTCACTTCCTGGTCGCTGACGACCGGAATCCGGTGATGATACGCCTCGCGGATCTCGTAACCCGCCGTCGTCAAGCCTCCCAAGACGACGATTGCAAGCATCGATATATACAACTTGCGCCGGTGACGTGCTGGCAAGAACAAGAAGAAGGCCAGAAATAGGACCCCTACAGCTGTCGCGATCAGCACCAGTGGCGCGTAGAATATCGCGCCGCCCGAAATAGAAACGATTAATCCGGCAAAAAATCCGAGAAATACAAACACCCCGGATAATAATACGAACAACACGATTTTCACCACAAGTTCTCCGCCTTGCCTGCTCATGCTTCAACCGCCTCCCTTGCTTCTTCCACGTCTCGGGTATAAATCGGCAATTGGATCGTAAACTTCGTCCCCGCGCCGGGTTCGCTTTGTACGCTCACCGTTCCCCCGAAGGAGAGAATGGCTTGGTAGGAGAAGGTCATGCCGAGTCCCGTTCCGGAGGATTTGGTGGAAAAATAGACCGAACCCAGCCGTTTGGCCTGCTCCTCGGTCATGCCGATTCCGTTATCCTGGATGGTTAACGTGACCTTGCGAGCTGCGATCTGCAGCCGCAAAGTAACCCTGCCGCGGGCATGCGGCACTTCGGCGCACGCTTCAACGGCATTTTTGATAAAATTTACGAGCACTTGCTTCATTTTATCGGGATTGGCGAGAATCCACACCGGCTCCGGAGGATGGCTGATTTCGAGCAGCACGTTGTGCATGTTAGCATACGGGCTCATGACATCCTTCGTGATCCGCAGCAACTCCTCAAGGTTGGTAGGCTCCTGCTTATCGCCAATCGGCTTGGAAATGGCTAGATACTCGGACAGAATGTATTCCGTCCGGGCAATTTCACTCATGCAGATTTCAATGTAGCGCTCAATCCGCCCGCGGTCCGTTACGCCATCGCGAATCAGCGTAAGAAATCCCTTCACCGCCGTCAGTGGATTCCGTACTTCATGGACCAGCGAAGCCGCAACGTGGCTGATCGCCCGTACCCGCTCATTTTGCGCATAGCTAATGAACAACTCCTTATCGGTGACCGCTTTTCTGAACAGAGTAATCAGCAGCCAGCAGCCAACCAGGTTCTGCATCGGAATGACTAATAAGTGAAAGCTCAAGTTACGGATGACCGATTGCGGATTCTCCAGATAAACGAACAACAGAGGCGTTACGGAGAAGAACACACCAGCCAGTAATAAAACCAGTGATTTCCGTTCGGACTTCCGGTAAATACGGTAAAGCAGGTAAGAACCCGGGAACGTCACCAACATGATCACCATCGCAATAAACGTACCGTCGCCCCCGATATATAAACGGAACAGAACAAATTCCGCCAAGAGAGCGAACCCCGTCTGCAAGCCTCCAAAGATCAAACCAAAAAACATGATAGTATACCTAATGTCGTAAAAATAGCCGCTGACCACGCTAGCCCCGAAAGTCATGGAAATGAACAAACAAATCATGCTAGTGATCGCAATAAATTTTTGCGTGTAATTCTTGGACTGATCACGATAATACACGCTATACATGACAAACGGCATATGGGCAAAGAAGAGCTGAAGAATAATATCTTTCAGAATGGTCATGCGCGCTCCCCCTTCATCGGCTGATTGGGTTTCACCCTGTTATGTATATCCCTTTTATTCCATATTTCACCCCATAAACCCTTTTTCTCCGGCAACAAAACATGGATCGCGGATGTGTCTTTGGCATGCCTGCCTGTTTAGGCGCATAGGCTGTACAAGCAGGACTAGCCTGCCATTCCATCTTCCTGAAGGATGATTTAAGTGTCGACAAATCGCGCCCCGGTCCGGGCTTACTTTCTACGCCGTTTATGGCAAAAGAGTTCCCATATCTTTGCAGGCTCCTTAATTCAAGGCTTCGCCATGGGAGTATTCCTGTTTCCCCATTCGATCCCCTCCGGCGGTGGCGCAGGGATTGCCGTGCTGCTCAACCACTGGTTCGGGATGCCAATGAGCCTTGGCTTATGGCTGACCAATATCTCCTTTCTTCTCTTCGCCGTCCATTACTTGGGGCGGATCAGCGCAATCGGGACCATCATGGTCATCACGGTGACCTCGGTATCCGTTAATTATTTTGACGTTTACTTCCATACCCCCTTTGCCAACGTATGGATTAACTTGTTCATTGGTTCTCTCTTTCTAGGTATCGGCATTTCCATCCTGTTTCGAGAACGGGTGACGAACGGCGGAATCGGCTTCGTCGCGCTCGCCATTGCCAAGCGGAAGAGGATCAACCCTGGATCTGCGTTGTTTTGGATGAACGGCGGCATTTTTCTTCTCACGGCTATCGTTATCGATTGGAAAATCATCATTCAAGCCTTACTCTGCCAATGGTTGTCCACTCGAATCGTCAAATGGCTGCATACCCCTTCGGTCATCGGGAAGCGCCCCTTATATTTCATGGCCTGGCGCAGGAAATGAGGTCGAGGACTCTGCCACTCCTCCGCCTCCCGGTCCTCCGCTCCTACCTTTGCTCCCCCTTTGCAGGATTATCCCTATCGATCAGGGCGCCAAGGATGGCGGGGATTAGAAAAAAAGAAAAGAAGAGGGATTTCCCCCCTGATTTTTAACTTGAAATAAGAACACATGTTTGGTATAATTTAACTAATGGCGGGAACGTATGTACGCATAAATTAATGGAGGGGGACGTCAATATGGAGGTTAATACAGGAATCATTGTTCAACCATTACACCGTTATAATCGTGAGCAGGACTGTATGGAGGCGCTGATCGCGATGAAGTGGCCGAACGGCTTTGTCTGCCCGAGATGTGCCTACACGCGTTGCAGCCAATTGACCTCCCGGCGTATCCCCCTATTCGAGTGCGGAAAGTGCGCGCATCAAACTTCGGCTTTGGTTGGCACCATTTTTGAAGGAACGCGCCTTCCACTGTTGAAGTGGTTTCACGCCCTGGAATTGTTCCTGCTCCCGGATGGGATCTCTGCAATGCGGTTGCACCGGGTCATTCGGGTTACTTACAAGACCGCTTGGTTGATGCTGCACAAAATACGCCATGCCGTTGGCGAATTCGACGCCCGCGAGATATTGAGCGGGGATGTGAAGGTGAATAGCGATACATATGGTTACGATCCATCCCGGTGTAAGCTTTCCCAACCCCATGCCTCGGCTGTTATAGCTGGCTGTACGGTGACGGAGTCGGGGGAGCCGGAACAGGTCAAAATCCAGCTAATCCCTCATAAGCGTGGAAGGGAAAATAGGGCAACCCGTCATGAACTCACCGCTTTCATCAATGATCATGTGGATGCCCGTATATCCGAAGTGCATTCGTTTCCTCTGGCCTTTCAACTGTATTCACCCTTGCGGAAAGTAGTCAGAGAAGCATGGGTGTCTTTGAAGAGTACATATATAGCCTTGGGACCAAAGCATTTGCAGGCGTATTTGAACGAGTATACCTTACGCCGCCGACTGTACTTGCTCGGTGCGAGAGAGGCGATGCACGAGAAATTGCTATGCCTGTGTGTGGCAATTCCGGCAATTCCTTATTCTCAACTGATCATGCATCATCCGAGCCGCCCTCTTTCCGCTGTAGCCTGATATGTAGCAACTTGACAACAGCGGGGATGGCTAATTGCCTTTCAACTTCCTTATCAGCTACCTAATTTCTGAAGTTATCATCCAGCGGCGGCGGCTTCTTTGCTCCCTGTCAGTTAGCTCGATTACTCTGAGCCTGATCGTACGGGATAATCATGCAAAGGGGTGCACAGAGGGGATTGGGAAGGGGGCACATAGGATCTATCTTCTATTTTTCTATCACCTTCCCTTGGTCCTTCATCGCTCGCCGGATAAAAAGGAGCGGCAGCAGGCCCATTGCAATAACGACAACGAGGAACAACGATAAACTTGTCTCCAGCCCTTCTGTTCCTCGCCGATAGATTCCGAATAGCAGCGCAACGCCGGAGATTCGCCCGGCGCTTAGTGCCATTTCTCGCCAAACCATCAGCTCGATACGAAGACGACCACCCTGGTCCCATCGGCTCACCGCATTAAAGGTTAGCGTATTAAACGGCGTGTCGAAGAACGGCCGGGCGACCGCGCTGATCACGCCGTACAATACCAGCGTCCAGGCCGCCAGATGCGCGGTGATCCCGAGCAGGGACACCCCCATCAACAGAGCGCCGAGGACGAGGTAACGCCAACGGTAACGATCGTGGCCGAAGCGGCCGATCAGGTAGAAGCTGGCGACGGAGAGCAACGTCGTGGCGAAAGCAAACCGGCCGGTGGCGTTCTCGCTGCCGGTCGCGAGGAACACCCAGAGCCAAATCGCGATCGTCAGTACACCGTCGCGAAAGGCTACGCCAACAAAGGCGCAGCTCAGGTGGCGCCACTCTCGATGTCGCAGCACCCCAAACAGGCTGCGCCATTCAAAAACGCCGGCAGCGGCCTGTTTCGGCAGCAACAGCGCCGCCCCCAGCGACAGCGCAAAGCACAGCAGGCTTGCAAGGAATACGGCGGCGTAGCCAGCCATCGACGGCAGGGATTCGACCAGCGCGCCGGCGATCAGCGGCCCGGCCATGCCCGTCAGCGCGCCAGCCGCGCCGTTGATGCCGTTGAACCAGTTGCGGTTACCCGCTTCGGTCACGTCGATGGATAAGACGTTCATCGACATCCAGTAGAAGCCCTGGCCGATCCCGTACATCAGCCCGAGCGGCAACAGGAACTGCGGCGATTCGCTTCCCGACAAGAGAACGACGACGTAGAACAGCATTTGCACCACGCTGCCGATCCACAGCGGTTTCGTGCGGTCCACGCGCTTGCTGAGCCAGCCGGCTGCTACGAATGCCGGCAGCCAAACCAAATACGAAGCCAGGTTGAACAGCAGCGTTTGCGACATATCATTCGTCAATTTGTACCAGTATACATTGATAAAGATGTTGGACAAGGCGTTCCCTAACGCGTTCAGCGCGTTGACCGATAACAGCGCCTTGGCAGGACGGTCCAACATTGTCGTATTGCCGGATACGTGATGGGGATCCGTGATCGCCGGCTTCATACGGACTCGCCTACGGTTCCCTGCGCGATATAGACCGGATTGGTCAGGCAAGTCATGACCTCAAGGTCCCACTCGAGCAAGTATCGCCGCGCTTCCACACGGTAAAACAACCGATCCGCCGGCATTCGGCAAACGAGGTTTCGCTCGCCCCCCTCCACGGTCCATTCCTGCTCCAGGCCGTGGTTCGACCATAGGCTAACGCGATCTCCCTGTGCACCGCGAATCGTGATCAACAGCTCTACATCGACCCGTCCGGGCGCTGCCTCCAGTTCATCGCCTACGCCGACCCCGTCGGCCGTCAACGTGATGAAGGCATCGTCGGGCCCCATAGACAGCACCACCGCACCACGCCTTACGGCGTCAAGCACTGCCGCAACCGTCTCCTCAGCGACGTATACATGCGCCGTTGGCACTCCGTGCCGGACGAACGGATCGTCTCGGTGCGTATCGCTGCCGCCGACAGCCACGATGCGCCGGCCTTCGGCAAGGCGCTGCTGCCACCAGGCCACCGCCGTTTCGTTGAGCTCCCGCCACGGCCCGTTCCACACCTCAATCGCATCGAAAGGTACATTGAAGCCAAGCTCCCATGGGCAGTCCGGGCAGAACGGGTGATTCAGCGAGACTAGCGCGCCTTTCTCTTGTGCTTGCCGGAGCTCCTTGGCCGCTGCTTCCGGAGTCAACACGCGGAAATCTGTCAGCGCGTCCGGATGCCCGAGCAGGTTCGCATGGCCTTTATAGCTAGTCATCTCCACGCCGGGGATCAGCAGCAACGTTTCCTCCTGCGCCACTGAAAAGCGATTTTGCGAAGCGGTGTTGTGATCGGTGAGCGCGAGGAAATCGAGTCCTTTCTCCCGGCAGGAGGCCAGTGCCTCGCTGACTGTATAGCTTCCGTCACTGTGAACGGTATGGGCGTGCAAGTCGCCTTTAAGCCAATGCGGATGCTTTAAAGTAATCGTGATCTCAACCTCTACCAGTATCCCTTCGTCAGGGACCCGATAGGCACCTAGCAGCACCGCCCATTCTCCTGGATGGATGGGTCCGGCCAAATAACCGGGGGTTGCTTTTTCTAAACCTATCTGAAAACCGTTCCGCGCCCCGCCGCTCCAACCGATGATCCGGTCCGGTGAACGCAAGCCGAGGTCAACCACGGAACGATCGTTTTTTTCGTAGCGATATTGAACTTCGATGGACTCCGCCTCTTCCGGAACGGAAAAGGCGACCTCCGGATAACTCCGTTCTTGCTCTTGAACAAGCTGAATTTGAACTTGGTGCTCCAACCGATTCTTTGCCATAACCTAGCAGCATCCTTTCTATTCCTTGCTAGCTCCCAACATGATGCCCTTCATGAAAAACCGCTGCACAAACGGGTATACCGCAATCAGCGGGAGAATCGCGATCACGATGCCGGCCATCTTTACGTTGGTCGTCACCAGATAATTGCTCGACACGCTGCTCGTATCGATGATGATCGACTTCAGCGCGACCTGCAGCGTATACTTCATGCTGTCGTTAATGAAAATGAGCGGTGCCGTAAACATGTTCCAGCGTCCGACAAACTCGAACAGCGACACGGTGGCAAGTCCAGGCGCGGCCAAACGCAAATAGATTCTAGCGAAAATCCAGAAGTCTCCTGCCCCATCGATTCGGCCGGCTTCGGCAATCTCGTAAGGGATGCCCATGAAGAAGTTCCGCATCAGCAGGATCGAAAACCCAGACACCAACCCGGACAACACCAGTACCGTCAGCGTATTAATTAAATGAAAATCCTTATTTACCACGTACAGCGGAATCAGCACCGCTTCCTGCGGAATCATCATCGTTAGCAGAATAAACGTGATCATCCCCTTCTTTCCCGGCACATGCGGATGGATTAATACATACCCTGCCAGCGAAGACAGCAGTACGTGCAGGATCGTTCCGACTACGGTAACGATCGCGCTGTTCAGGAACGGCCGCCATAGGTCAAGGCTCTCCCAAATCGTCCGGTAGCCCTCCGCGCTGAACTCCGCCGGAAACAGTACGATATCCGGCTGCATCGAGGCAAGCCCCGACGAAAACGACAAAGCTAGCACGTTGAGAAAAGGAACGACCATCACAAGCATCATCAGCAGCAGAAAAAGCAGATTTATCGCGTCAAACCATTTATTTTTCCAACCCAAACGTTCGAAGCGTTCGCTCCCCATCGTTATCCCACCTCGTCAAATCGGGTTAATTTGCGCACGACCAACGTCAGCGCCAGGGTGAACAGCAGTACCAGAAAGCTGGCGGCTGCGGCTACGCCGACCTGCATGTTCATGATCCCTTTTTCAAACGTATACACCATCAATACATCGACATCCGGAGCGGTAGATGGATTGCGCAGCACAAATACCTGATCAAAGATCCGCAACACGCCCATCGTATTCAGCAGCAAAACAACCTTCATCGTTCCCAGTAACTGGGGTAGCGTTACGTAACGAACCTGCTGCCAGCGGGATGCCCCATCCATGCGCGCCGCTTCGTAGAGAGACGGATTAATCGTCACGATCCCGGCCATGAACAAGATACAGTTATAGCCCATGTCCTTCCAGGTCGCCACGAGGATCATCACCAAGCGGGCCCAAAATGACTCAGCCAGAAAATGAATCGGCGGCATGCCTGCCCAGCGCTGCAGCAATAGATTAACCAGCCCGGTATCGGGAGACAGCAGGAAAATCCAGATTCCCCCGACGATCACCCAGGACAGTAAATGAGGAATGTAGAGCACCATTTGGGCTGTTTTTTTGAAACGGGCATGCAGCACTTCGTTTAAGGACAACGCTAGCACCAGAGGAGCGACAAAACCGAAAGCCAGGATGCCTCCCCCGATCACCAGGGTGTTCGTCAGCGACTTCCAGAAGAACGGGTCATGCCAGACCTGCGAATAATTCGCAAGCCCGGCATATGGACCGTCCCCCATGAGTCGATAATCCTGAAGGCTGACCTGCAGCCCTTTAACGAGCGGATAATAACCATAGATGAGAAAATAGATGGCTACCGGGATCATCATGAGATATAAAGCTGCATGTTTTCGAAGAGCTTTCATGGTTATCGTCACATCCTATCTTTGGCCTATTCGTCGATGAGATTAGCTGCTTTCAGTTCCTTCTGCATTTTGCTCACCGCATCAGCCGCCGTCATTTCTCCGGACATGGCCTTCAGGGCGTAATTCTGCACGATTTTCTCTGCGTCGGCCCACTCCGGCAAGGACAGCTCCAAAGTGGCGTACTGCTTGACCAGATCCTGCGCTTCTTGAACCCCCGGCAGCTTGCCGAACGGCGGCTTCACGGTTTCGTTGTACCAGAACGGTACGCCGTGGTCCATGTTATGCTCTTTGCCAGTCGCAGTCAGTGTGTACTGGTCGCCGTCCTTCGTGTAATCATCGCCTTCGATCCCCAGGCTGCCTAACGTAATTCCCGCTTCGGTGTGCCAAAACTCTAAGAACTTCTTCGCCGCATCCGGGTGCTCGGCATTCACTGGCATCATCCAGTAGTCCGGATCCCCGCGGCGCATCAGCAGGCTGCCATCCGGTCCTGTTGCACTGGCCAAAGCTTTGGCCTCAAACGTGGTGTTCGGGTCGGCTTCCTTCCGCGTGCTGTTGAACATCCCGACCCAGGCATCCCAATACGTGACCATGCCGACGCGGTCGGTCAGGAACAGGTTGCGCATCTTGCCCGTATCGTTCGTGACGAAGTTCGGGTCCATGATGCCTTCCTTAGTCAGCTTGGCAAACCATTCGTACATGGGGATTGCCGCATCCGACGCATACGGAATCGTCCGTTTTCCGTCCTTCAGCACGTAACGATATTTCAACCCGGCCGCGCTCATGAAGCCTTGAATATCATACAGGCCGGAGGTGCTAAGCCCGTATGTATCGGCTTTGCCGTTACCGTCCGGGTCCTGCTCCTTGAACGCCTTCAGCACGTTATAATAGTCGTCAAGCGTTTTGGGCTCCTGCAGGTTCAGCTTGTCCAGCCAGTCCTTGCGGACGATCGGCATCGTACCGCCTTGAAACTTGGAGAATACGGCGTAGATGTTACCGTCTTGACCTTTCAGTTGATCCCATTCCGCGGATGGAACGACGCTTGGATCTGACAATTGGCTCGAACCTTGCACGAAATCCGTTAAGTTAGTCAGCGCGCCTTGTTCGACGAAGCTGTTCAGCTTGCCGAGGTCGCTGCCTTCGATGAGGTCGTATTTCTCACCGGAACCTAGCGCTGTCAGCACCTTTTGGTCATAGTCGCTGGCCGGGCGCTCAATTGTCACGTCGATACCCGTTAACCGTTTGATTTCCTGCTCAAATTTGGCGTTCTCCTCCGGCGTTTTTCCGCCTACGTTGGCGGACAAGATGCGCAGCTTCATGTCCCCTGCCGGCGTTTCCGATGGCGCTCCGGTTGAAGCGCTGTTTTGCGTTTCGTTCGTCCCGCCATTCGCCGAGGTACCGTTATTAGGTGTATTTCCGCCGCAGGCCGACAACAGCATCGAACCAATCGCCAGCAGCGCCATGAGATGAGTCGCTTTCCTTTTCACTGGATGATTTCCTCCTTGGTTTCTCTTCTAGATTCCTATCCTATCCTAGGGTTGATGCGCAGGAGCCACGTACCACGATCTCTGCCGGAATTAGCGTTCGTTTGGCGAGACGCTTGCCGGTTTCGAGCTGCTCCAGCAAAAGCAGCATGGACTCCTGTCCCAGTTGGTCGGCATGAAGCCGAACCCCGGTGAGGGGCGGTGAAAATTCCTGCGCCAAAGGGCTGTCGTAAGCGAAGGACAACACGGACAGTTGCTCCGGTATGCTTAGGCCAAGCCGCTCCGCGGCCTGGTACACGCCTAGCGCCATCGAGTCGGTGTCGGCAAGAACCGCTGTGATGCCGGGATCCGCACGCAGTTGGGCCAACACCGTATCGCAGCCAAACGTCATCGACGAGGTGATGCCGTCTGGCTTGTGTACGATCATATCCCTCGGAGGCGTTAAGCCTGCCTGCTCAAACGCATTCAGGTAGCCTTGTCCGCGGTCAACCGCCACGGTACGGTTCGCCGGAGCATTCAGAAACAGGATGCGACGGTGCCCAAGCGACATCAGGTACTGTGTCGCTTTCGCAGCGATACCGACATTATCGTTGTCGACATAACAGACACGGGACTCGTCCTCCTCCGACGGACGACCGATGACAACGATGGGAAGGTCCCGCTGTAAGCAATCCTCAATTCGGGAATCGCCGATCACCGCATCAAGGATAATCTCGCCGTCCACCGGATCGGAGGCGATGTGTTCCACCTGATTTTTGTAGGTGGAAGACACGTTGTTGATTAACAGGCGATACCCTTGCTCATAACATACGGGCAGCACCCCGTTGAGCAGCGAATACTGAAACTGGTTCAGCTTCGCCTTCTGCTCGCCTCGCATATTCAGGCCGACGATGCGCGTCGTTTTGTTCACCAGACTACGGGCCCAGTAGTTTGGCCGGTAATTCAGCTCTTTTGCCACCCGGAGAACCTCTGCCGTCACTTCCTTGCTGATCGGGCGTTTTTTGCTGAACACACTGGATACCGTGCTCTTTGATACCCCCGCCGCCTTTGCCACATCATCAATCGTTGCCAAGGTCACTCGATCCTCTCTACAATTCGTACTAGTACGAACCTAGATTAAACCGGTTTTGTTAAAACCGTTTCGTCTTCCCGTCTGAAGTTTGTAAAATTGCAGCGCTGCGGACCGCAAAACCGGTTTAACTGAAATGGATAAATTGCGCAAAAAAAAAAAAAACGGCCAATCGGCCGTTTTTCATCGATAGAATATGAATGTGTCTCGCAATCTCTAACTCTAATTATGGGTGACAACGGCGCCGGATCCGCCGTACATTTCGATGGGCTCGGCAAACTCCAGCTTCAGGACAGTGACCTGCGCATGGCAATCCTCCTGCGTCATATATATCCACGTCGTACCCGGAATGTTAAACCAAGGCACACCGCCATGGATGTCATAGTTCAGCTCCTTGCCCGTATGGAGGACGGTGATTTTGCGGATTGGATTGCATAATCCCTTTAAGCAGACGCTTTCCTTCGGATCATCGTAAACGAATAGATACAACGTCCTCCGGTCTTTGCTGAGCGTGCTTCCGCCTAACCAATACCGGGTCATGATCCCTTCGGCGGTTCCATACACCGCTTCTTCGTGCGTTCGAATCCAATCGCCCAATCCAAGCAGGATATCGACTTGTCTCGAATCGATCGTCCCGTCCTCGCGGGGACCGATATTGAGCAGCATGTTGCCGCCCATGGAAATACAGTCGCAGAACATCCGGATCATTTGGTTTAATGATTTATAGTTGTGGTCATTCGGTTGATAACCCCAAGACGTATTGATCGTCGTGCAGAACTCCCAAGGTCCTTCGGGTCTTGTGATCGGCAGCCCTTGCTCCGGCGTTTTGTAGTCTCCATGGCCGGCTAGGCGCGAATTGAAGATGAGATCCGGGTTAAAGGAGCGAAGATAAGTTTTAAACTCCGGCAATCCCCACTGCTCCGCGCTGCGTTCCCAGTCTCCGTCGAACCAGAGTAAATCAACTGCGCCGTACCTCGTTAAAATCTCCTTCAGCTGATTCCGATTGAACTCTAGGAAGCTCTGCCATCTCTCCTCGTCCTGGATGCCGTCCAGCGGCTCCGAGAAACGGTTAACCTGGTTCAAATCCTCAGGCACGACTCCGCTTGGATACACGCTAGGGTAGTCCGGATGCGACCAGTCGATCAGCGAATAGTACATGCCAAGCCGAATTCCCCGTTTCTTGATCGCTTCGGCATACTCCTTAACGATGTCGCGTTCGGCCGGCGTTCGCTTCACCACGCTCAAGCCGCTGTATTGAGTATCAAACAGCGCTACGCCATCATGATGTTTCGTCGTTAACACCGCGTATTTGGCCCCGGACCGCTCGATCAATTCGGCCCACTGGTCCGCATCGAACCGGGACGCCGTAAAACCGTCCAGCTGCTTCATGTATTCCTCATACGAGATCACGCCATTATGGAAAGACCAGGATTCCGAAACGCCATCGACCGCGTAGATTCCGTAATGAATAAAAATTCCCAGCTTGGCATCTTCAAACCATGGCCGCATCGTCATGCCCCCTAATGTTATTTTTCTCTCTAACGATAGGCTTTGGGGGTTTGAACGGTAAATATGTTGTTTTTACGATAGGTATGTCGTTTTTGGAAAGTGCTTACTGGTTTACCTTTGCAAAGAATGCCTTGAGCTCGCTTTTAACCTCCGCATCCATATGATGCCAGCGTATGCCCCGAATGGCTCCTTCCAACGCATAAAGCATGTTCAGGCATGCCGTAGGATCTTGAAGCTTAATTCTTACAAAGGCTTCTTTGCTGCCCATCGCATAAAGCTGATCCGGCGTGTTCAGTCCGGCTTGCCGCAAATTACGCGCAATTACCGTACTGATATTAGGGAGGTCCTGAAGTTGAAGTTGCCGTTTTAAAGTACCCATTCCCATCCCTACCCTTCCCGTAGTTGCTCCTGCCAAGCCGGCAGCCGCGCCATCAGGCTTCGAGCGGTGGACCTGGCCGCCTGAGCGTCCAGCCCTTGAGTACGAACCATAAAGTCGGTCATAGATTTCAACTTCTCCTCCAACGACTGCATCGTACCATCTGGTCTCGCGCAGTGTACGCAGTAATCCTTATTCGTGTCGCTTAAGGCGAACTCGGACGGCTCTTGCATGGGCATGCCGCAGGCAATACAACTTTTCATCTTAAACACTCCTTTTTAGTTCGACTAGGTACCCTTATCCCCGAGGCGCAAGCAAACTTAGATAATGCTCCAGCAGTTCCTCCCCGTAACGTTCCAATACAGAGCCCTCCGGTGCAAATAGATCGTCGTTCGCCAAATAGTAATGGAGCAAACCGATCCAGGTATTGAACAGCAAATGAAGCGGCATGGTCCGGATCAAACCAGCCCGCATCTCCCGTTCGGCAGCGGCGCAGAGATGATGGGATACAACCGACTGGATCGCAGTCAAGATATGCCGCGATTCGTCCGGCAACATCCGGCTTTCCCTGACCAGCCGGGCATAAAAAGCCTCTCCTTCCCGCAGCCCCGCCAAATGAGCCTGCAGCACCTCGCGCAGGCTACTTCCCTGGGATGCCAGCTCATGCATCCGGGCGATCATCTGTGCGCTAAACGCCTCGATCACTGCATTCAAGAGCGCCTCCTGCGTGGCGAAATGGGCAAATATCGTGCCGTGCGACACTCCCGCCTCCCGAGCTACATCCGCGGTACGAGTGGCTAATAGTCCTTCCCGGGCATACAGCGACAACGCCGTATCGATTAACCGCTGACGGGTCTGTTCCTTTTGCTGCTGGCGCTGCGATTTAACCTTCTCCCCGCTCCCCTTGAATTCCAAGGCAATCCCCCTCTCCATTCCGTCCGTTGTTGAAGGCCCGTATACTCTATTCATGAAGTATTTCTCCGTTTACAAATTATTGAGTTGAAACTCATTGAGTTTAAACTCAATATAAATCCATTGAGTTGAATTGTCAACTTTTGGTTTTTGCTTCTCCAGAACACAAAAAGAGTGTTCCCATAAGGAACACCCCCACCTGTCTTCTGCAGGTTAAATATCGAACACGCTGCGAACGGTGAGTCGCTCTCGCAGCTCGGCTAGCTCCGCCGGGCGACTCATTGCCGATTTGAGGACGGTAACCGTCTTCTGTGCCCCGGCCGACAAATCGAAATAGTTATCGCTGAAAATCGCGTCCAGCTCCGTAACATCCAGCTCTACGAACCGAGCATACGCTTCTGAGGTTAGCGTTATCGTAAAGCGATCTTCTGCCTCCGTGATCACGGCTTGGATGCCCGGGTCAACGAACCCGAAGTGCTTTGGTTTCACGAACAGGACCGTGCTGCCGCTTACGATCTCGCCGTCTTCGACCCAAGCATATTCGAGGTAGGTCTCCCGCAGCTTCGCTTTGGTGTCCAGCTCTCCGGCAAAATCAAGCTGTTCCAGCTCCTTGCTGGTAAACGGTGGGATTTCCGCCATCCGCTCTCCTTGCCGGAGCACTTCGGAACGCGCATTCCACAGCGTCCAGACCAGTTGGCCTTTCGCGGTCCGCTTGCTTTCGTTGGATACGTGCAGCGCAACCCGCGTTCCTTCCTCGCAGGCGGATGCCAACACGGGGGCGAAGAAGCGCTTGGCCTCGTACTGCAACGCCTTCCATCGCCCGTAGTAGTCGATGCTCGACCAGGAGGCCACCGGCCAGATATCGTTGAGCTGCCAGTACAGCGCTCCCATACAGCGGCCCCGGTAACGTCGCCAATGCTCGACCCCGCAGCGCATCCCTTCAGCTTGGATCAGCTGGGAGGCATACAGCAAGGAGGAGAAATCCTTCGGATAACGGTACGTTTCCCCGATGTAGTAGAGAATTTTTTCGTTCCCTGTCCCGTTTTTCTGGTGGGATTCCATCACATACGAGAAGATGTTCCGGTCTTCAGGCAGCGTAAACGTCTCCACCGTCTTAAGCGACGGGAATGACTGCAGGCCGAACTCCGACATGTAACGCGGGTATAGCGTGCGGTAGGCGGTGAAAGGCTTTTTGCCGTGCCACACATCCCAATAATGCATGTCTCCGTAATTCTCGTCATTTGGCTTATCGAAGCTCCCCTTCGAGGACGGCGAAGCCCGCCAGTAGAACGTGTTCGGATCAATTTCCTTCGCGATCTCCGGCAGTAACACCTCATACATCTTGATGTAGTCCGCTTGCAGCTGCAGCGAGGTTTGCTCCGCCCAATTCCACTCGTCCCAAGCCAGCTCCTGTTCGTTATTCCCGCACCACAGCCCCAGCGAGGCGTGATGGCGCAGCCGCTTCATGTTGTCGATCGTCTCCTGCGTAATGTTCTCCTTGAATTCTTCGGTCAGCTCATAAACGCCGCACGCATACATGTGGTCCTGCCAAACGACAATCCCAAATTCATCGCATAGGTCGTAAAAATAATCCTCCGGATAATGCCCTCCGCCCCAAACGCGAATCGCATTAAAGTTGGCTTCGGCACAGCTGCGAATCAGCTGCTCCGTGCGCTCTCGGCTACGGCGCGGGAAGATGTTGTCCTCCGGAATATAATCCGCCCCCATGGAAAAGAACGGGATCCCGTTCACGACAAACTGGAACGATTCGCCCCATTCGTCTTCTTCCTGCAGCACCGTCAGGGTGCGCAGTCCAATGCGCAGCTCGCGCCGGTCCAGTTCTCGCCCCTGCTCACTCACTACGACCTCGACCTCATATAGTGGTTGCTCACCGAGCCCATTTGGCCACCACAATTCCGGATTTGGAATCTCCACCGGGATGTGTTGCTCCTGGAGAGTACCGTCCGGCCCCACCGTTAACGGCTCGTTTCGTTCCAGGACGCCGGTTTCAACCACGTTACCCGATGGGCTGGTCACACGTACCGTGATGCCCCGATTCCCTTCCGCCCAGCTGTCCGTCCGTACGCGCACGTCCAAACTGACCTTACCGGGTTCATGGGTTTGCGTGACGTACACGTCCTCGATCCGGGCGCGATCGTAACCCCGGACGGTCATCTTCCTCCAAATCCCGAGGTCGGGCAGCTGCGGTCCCCAATCCCAGCCGAACATCGAGTGCGCCTTGCGTAGATGCGATATGCCCGGTACAGCATCGGCGCAACCGATCAGCGGACGTTCCGCCTGTTTGCGCAGCACATATTCGACCGGCGATCGCAAGATCACGTAAATGTGATTTTCCCCAAGGGTCAGCAGCGACTTCATGTCTACCTCGTAAGTGCGATGCATGTTGTCGGCGTTTAGAATCGCTGTCCCGTTCAGGTACACCTCGGCCAGCGTGTCCAGCCCTTCGCAAAGCAGCACTACCCGGTCATGGTCCAGCGCAGACTCGTCCACAAGGAACGTCCGTTCATATTCGTAATCATATTTGGATAACTCAAGCACTTCGTACTCCTGATCACGGTAATACGGATCCAGCATTTGCCCGGCATTCAATAAATCGTAATAAACCGAACCCGGCACCGTCCCTGGGCTCCATTCGGTCTGGTCCAGCCGTTTCATCCGCCAAGCTCCGCCCAAATCGACAAGCAGCATCGTTTTGCCTCCTCATGTACTTTTTTATCCTGACTATGGTTTGATTGTACTAAAGAGGCTGGCTATTTTCTTGTATTGTGTTCACCCAAGTCATGTGCTATTTTAACATCAACTTATCATGGCGAGGTGTCATCCATGTTGAAATATACCGAGGAAAACTACATCGATCCGGAGGTGCCGGTCAACCCCTTTTGGGTGGAAAGCTTGTCCCAAGTATCGCCGGAGCATACTCATGATTTTTTCGAATTTTTCGTGATCGAGGACGGGAGTTGCCGCCATGTCGTTAATGGAGAGACCCAATGGCTGCGAGCAGGCTGCCTCGTATTTATAAGACCGGAAGATGTACATAAATATGAGCGGAACGGGGAGGAGGATTGCCGGTTTTACAATGTCCCCTGCCGCCATCGTTTGGTCAGCGAAGCGCTGGCCTATTTAGGGGAAGCGGAGATGACCGAACAGCTGCTGCAGTCGCCCACCCCCCGGGTCGCCATGCTGTCGCAAACGGAGGTCGGCGAATTCGTCGCCTTGTTCGAACGCATCAAGCTGTTGTCCAGCATCGATAAGCAGAAAGCTCGCATCGCTCTCAAAAGCGGGCTGATCGACCTTCTGACCCGCTACTTCTTCAACCCGGACCCGGTAAAGCAGGCGGAATTCCCACTGTGGCTGGAGTACGCCCTCGGCAAAATGCAGCTAAAAGACAACCTCCACCGCGGGTTACCCGCCCTGTATGAATTGTCGGGAAGGAGCGTTGGCCACGTGAACCGCGCCTTCCGGCAGTATTTGCAGCAGACCCCAACAGAATATCTCAATCAGCTCAAGCTGAATATCGCTCGCAATCTGTTGCTAACCACAGAGCTGCGCGTTGTGGAAATCGCTCTGGAGTGCGGGTTCGAGAATGTCAGCCATTTTTATCATCAGTTCAAAAAATGGTACCGCCAAGCTCCGCTGGACCTGCGCCGGAGTCGCCAAGCCGCCCCTAGGCCGACAGCCGGTCCCGGGGCAACGCGACAGCCGGAATAATTCCGGCTTTGCGCCGCTACTTTTTGTCCACCTGCATCAATGTGACTTGTTTGACGGAGAACGTCCCTGCCAGCTTGTCCTCGGGGATCACGTTCAGCTTCAAGAGTCCGGCTACCTTTTGCGCGTCCGCTTTGGAAATCAACCGCCATACTTCGGGATCCGGTAGCGCTTCGTAGAGTTTATGATCATCGTACTCCTTTCGTTCCTGATGGATCGTTCTGACCCGATAGCCTTCCACGTCCAGTTCCGAGATACCTTGCTCCCGAAAATGATCCAAAATATCCCCGCGCAAAGCGGCGAGCTCCTGCTCCGTTTCTTTCTGCAGCTGCTTCAGTTCATAATAGCGATGCACTTTCTGATCCATTTAACCACGCTCCTTCAGTGAGTTCGAAACCTACCTGATGTATATGAAAACCGCCGTCGGCATCATGCGCGCCAACGGCGGTTCGAAAGAAACTTATTTCGTAAAGTCCTTGAAGATCCGGTAAACGACGACGGCTGCTTCAGCTCGGGTCGTCGGCAATTCGGCTTCGAAGCGGTTCCCCGCTTTGCCTTTCATGATGCCAAGGCCCGTGACTTTGGCTACCGCCTCGGCGGACCAGGCCGGAATGTGGGCTTGATCGGCAAAGCCGGCAAGCTCCCCGGCTGCCCCCACAGATTGGCCCAATGCCTCCAGCGCCTTGGACAAGACCACTGCCATTTCGCCGCGGGTAATCGGGCGATCCGGCGCGAAGATACCGCTGGCGTAACCGCTGATCAGACCTCGGGAAGTCGCAATTTTCACGGCCTCCTCGTACCAGCTTCCGGCAGGAACGTCACTGAAGGAAACCGCGCTAGCCGCATTGGGATCAGCCTTCAGTTCCAGCGCCCGTACCAGCATGGATACGAATTCAGCGCGGGTCACTTGCGTTTCGGGATGGAAGCTGCCGGCCAGCGAACCGGCGAGAATGTCTTTCGAGGCCAGGATTTCGATGGCATCCACTGCCCATGCGTACTTCTCGGAAGTCACATCGATAAAGCTAACGTTTTTGGCCAGATAGATGTACCGGCTAAAGCCATACAGGCTGGCGACCACCTTACCGTCTTTCAATCGCCCAAAGAACGGGGTCAATTCTCCTTTGTCCCCCAGCTTGAACAAGCTGATTTTTTCCCCGTTAATGGTCCCGGGGTTCAATTCTGTGAGCGGGATCGCTGCTTCGGCTGGTTTGCTGAGCGTGACAGGTTCCAACGGTTTCCCGTCTTTCGTTAAAACATGAATGTCATAGTAGATGCCAAACGATTGAATGCCCTCCGCTAGCTTCAAGCCTTCCAGCAGCTTCTTCGTCTCCTCATCAGTCGCCGGCGTGACTTGGACGTAAGCGGCCTCCGGTGAAGTAATTGCGCCTGCAGGAATCGTCAGCGTAAACCCGTTCGGCAGTTTCACGACCGTAGGCTCGCCCGCCTTGATGGCTACGGCATCCTTAGGGATAACCGGTGAAGCTGGTGGAGCTGGCGTCGTTGTTGGCGTAGAAGTGGAACCGTCGCTGCTCGATCCTCCACCACCGCTGCCACCGCCATTACCTCCTCCGCCTCCGTTGTTAGGCGGGTCTGCCGCAGTGACCGTGACGGTCACGTGTTCCGCCAAACCTTGGTAGGTCACCTCGATGGAGGTTGAGCCGGCTTTCACAGCCGTGACTAAACCTGTACTTGAAACGGTAGCAATCTGCGGATTTTTCGATTCGTAAACCGCATCCGTCACGGTGGATTCTGTGCCTTCCACATCCTTATACGTAACCGTTAACTGACCACTGGTTCCGGCTTTCAAGGACAGGGAAGCTGGCATGACGGTCAACGACGGTTCTCCTGGTTCTTCATTGCTGGTGACGGTCACGGAGACGAATTTGGTGAGGCCTTCATGTTCAACCTCGATCGTCGTCGTTCCGGCCACCAGGCCCGTCACGTTCCCCGCATTCACTTCTGCGATCGTCGGTTCCGCTACACGATAAGCGGCGGCAGCCGTTACATCGCTTTCTGTTCCGTCTACCGCTTTATAGGTAACGGCGAGCGCTTGGCTCTCGCCTACTTGAAGTGTCAGCGTTCCTGGGCTCACTAGAAGTTCCGCCTGCTCTTCCCCACCTTCAGGGATGACGGTCACGGTTACGGTTCTTGAGAAACCTCCGTACACAACCTCAATCGTTGTCGTACCTTCCGCTACCCCGGTCACGTTGCCGTTGGTAACTGTTGCGATCAAAGGATCCGCTACGCGATATTCCGCTGTTTCCGTTACATCGCTTTCCGTTCCGTCTATCGCTTTATAGGTGACCGCGAGCGCTTGGCTCTCACCCGCTTGTAGCGTCAGACTTTCCGGGTTCACCCGAAGATCCGCCTGCTCTTCGCCACCTTCAGGGGTGACCGTGACGGCAACGGTTTTCGTCAGGCCTTCGTGCTCGACCTCAATCGTCGTCGTGCCTGCGGCAAGGCCCGTCACGTTCCCAGCATTCACTTCCGCTACAGTCGGATCCGCTACGCGATATCCCGCTGTTTGCGTAACATCGCTTTCTGTTCCGTCTACTGTCTTATAGGTGACGGCGAGCGCTTGGCTCTCGCCGGCTTGAAGTGTCAGCGTTTCCGGGCTCACTCGAAGCTCTGGCTGCTCTTCGCCGCCTTCGGCGGTCACCGTGACAGTAACGGCTTTCGTCAGGCCTTCATGCTCGACCTCAATTGTCGTCGTGCCTGCCGTAAGGCCCGTCACGATTCCAGCATTCACTTCCGCAATCGCCGGCTCAGTTACATGATAAACCGCTGCTGCCGTTACATCGCTTTCCGTTCCGTCCGCCGCTTTATACGTTACGGCCAGCGCCTGGCTCTCGCCCGCTTGAAGCGTCAGATTCTCAGGATTTATGAGCAATGCCGGTTCCACAGCGTGGTTATATCTAACGACATATGCCGGATCCCAATACCCATTCCCGGCCAAGTCATAGACGTAAACCTCGTAATAGTTGTCTCCAGGTACAACCGGAACATCAATTTTGAAGTTCCCTTGATTATCGATAGTTCCTATGCTCGTTTCGATATCGCCGTCGGCATTTTCAAACATTGCCTCAACGCCAATCACAACGTCCATATCCAGTCCGCCGGCGGTGACCAGATAATTGATCAGCATATCCTCCGTAACCTCGCCGTAAATGACCCCGGTCTGACCAGAGCTCTTCACTTTCAATGCCGGCTCGTTAAGCTTGGATACCGGTGCTGAGGTGTCGACGTAGAAGACGTATCTTGAGTCTTCCGAAGGAACCGACTCAAATTTGGACAGTCCGGTATAAGGGACCAATAAGTATTCGCTATCGGGAAGCGCGATTTCCTCATCGAATTCTCCGTAGATAATTCCGTCCCATCCGCGCAAAGTATAGCTTCCCGGATCAATGCCCGTATCTTCTTCAGCTACCACGCCCAGCCAATTCCCGTTCATATCATGCACTTCCAACGAGAAATACTCGGCATATTCGTTCACCGTAAACGAGATATCTGTGGTATCAAACAGCTCATCGTCGTTCGGCGAAATTGGGTTGTTCGACAGTTCTACGTCCGTCACAACATCCTGCTGCGGTGTATCGCCGACATAAACCGCTACCGGCAGTTTGATCTCATGTCCGGTCGTCGTTTCCGTCAAGATGACTTCGCCTTCGTATCGCTGGTTTGCCGCTTCTTCCGACACCGCAACCTCGACGTCGAAGCCGGTTTCCCCGCCCGCGCTTACCGCTGCTTTAGAAGCAGACAGTGTCAGGTCTATCGGTGAATTCCCATACCACTGCGAGCTAATTGCGTAATTCGAGGACTCGCCAGCAATATCTTTGACGATCACATGTTGTTCGGCAGAGAAGCCGTTACCGACGTACCCAAACGACAAGCTGCCCGTATAAAAAGTTTCCGGGGCCTCTCCATCAACGTAAGGCGTCGAATCCTCCACCATCGCTACCGCTTTGGCTTCGAGCACCTGATCCAGCGCGATCCGTCCGGCTCCCTGATCCATATGCGTATAGCGGTCACCGTTTCGATCGTTTAACTTCACTGTATTATTCATGAATAACGACTTGATTTCATAAGGCGTCAGGTTTGGATATTTCTGCGCTGCAAGTGCCGCCGCGCCCGTAACATGCGGTGCGGCCATGCTGGTGCCGTTTTGGGCGGCATACCAATCCTCATATTCCGGTACGCTGGAGCGGATGCTCATCCCCGGCGCGGAAATGTCTGGTTTGATGTCATATCCCGGTTTGGCCGGTCCACGCGAGCTGAATCCTGCCATAATATCTTCTTCTATCGTCGAACTGAACTCGGCGGACAACTCCTGCGCTTGCAGAGCGGTCCGAATTCGTTCTCCATAAGCCCCGGAAAGGGCGTACACCGGGATGTTAATCTCCACGTTCCCCAACGTCCCGCTTTCCAATGCTTCTGGCGCATTGTTAAACACAATTGCAGCCACGGCGCCTGAAGCTTGGGCGTTCAGGGCTTTATCCGCAAAGGAGATTTCGCCGCGTTTGATGAAGGCAATTTTACCGGTTAAATCCTTACCCGCATAATCTCCCGGCTTGCCTAACCCGACATCGACCAGCGGGTAAGAATCCGTCAAATTCTCGATTCCCTCCGACTTATCGAACGTCTCCATAAAGAAGCCTTCCTCGCCCATCGCCGCAATCTGCATGATCGGCGTGACGAGCGGCGGCTTGGAGGCGCCGACGGTAATTGCTAACTCCGAAGTGCCCGGATCACTAACGGTAGCAGACCCAGGTCCGGAGTTGCCGCTGGAGACGACGGCCACAACGCCCGCTTTCATCGCATTGTTGACCGCAATCGAATCGGCGGAGCGCTGGTTATTGGTCTCCGAACCCAGCGACAAGTTGATGACGTCCATGCCGTCCTCCACGGCCCGCTCGATTCCGGCGATCACGTCCTCCGTCGAACCGCTGCCGTAAGGCCCCAACACCTTATAAGCGTAAACCTCCGCTTCCGGCGCAACCCCTTTAACACCAGCCAGTTCGTCCTTACCGATGCCGCGTCCGGCTACGATGCCCGACACATGGCTGCCGTGCGAGGTATAGTAAGCTCTACCGTCTGAGTTGAATTCGGGTTGTCCCGAACTCAAGAAATCATCGTAAGTCGTTTCATAGGGATCATTATCCTCGTTGACGAAGTCATATCCCCAATATCCGTCAGGAATGGCTTCCGCCAAATCGGGATGGTCCTTGGCTGCGCCGGTATCGATCACGCCGACCTTAATGCCTTGGCCTTCGGTCCCTTCCTCCCAGAACGACCCGCTGCCGATGAATGACACGCTGTCCAACGGTGCGGCCGGAACCTCTTCTGCCTCGGTTGCATAAACCGTCTCATTCGGGTATACCGCCTTGACGCCCGGAAGCTTCAGCAGGCTTTCCACCTCGTTAGCGGGAATCGTCAACGAATACCCATTGAAAATATGTTCGTATTCGCGGTGAATGTTCGCCTTCAGCTTACTAACCGCCTGCGTCTTGAACGTTTGCTGTTGCAAATCGATCGCTTTTCTGTGAGAGCTCAGCGACTGGCTCGAACGCGCTTTGCTCTGCGAAACTTCAAACACCTTCAAAGGCGCTTCCTGTAACTCGACGATCACCGTCGTTGGTTCGCTGCCGTCCGTAAGCGGCACGAAGTTTTGCGGCTGAGCCGTAGACGCCACGGCATCCCGGCGCTCCAGAGTTAATCCGTTGTCCACAGCGGAGGACTGCCCGGAAACTTGCCGTTTCTCTCTACCGCTGAGCTGAACCTTCGCGGCTTGATCCCGCAGCACTTCCTGGGTCACGGCATCCTGATTCAGCCGGGGAATGCCTTCCCTCCTTCCGTCGGCTCCCGCCAAAGCGCCGCCTTCCGCTCCCGCCATCGGTAGCAGCAGCGTAAACGCCAGGATGAAGCTTAAGATTCCTGCGACGACTCTCTTGCTCAAACTCTCATCTCCCTCACCATTCATAGTTTTCAAGGAGCCTATACAAGCTGATACCTTTATATCTATTGGTGAGGTTTCAATATATTCCCATTCTCAAGGTAAGAAAGCATAATAAGGATAAAAAAATACGCCCACCCATTTAAGGTAAGCGCATCCATATCAAGTAGATTCGGTCAATCTGCCAGTGCGGCAAACAGCTGCTTCTTCAGTTCCCGATTTTTCTCCACGAAGAGATCATTATGCGAAGAGACCATCCCGTAAGCCTCCGCCTCGGGGGTGATATACTGTTTGGCCCGGTTTACGGCATTGGCTGCATCCTGGAAAGCCCCGGCGATCAAATGCAGCTTGCCCTCATAAGCCAAGATATCCCCGGCTGCAAAAATCCCCTCCACCGAAGTTTCGCTCAGAGGAGTTCCGGCGACCCCGTATTCGTTAGCCATGTTCATCTGAATTTCGCTATTGTCCAGCAACGCTTTATCCCGTTCATATCCATGACTCACGACGACCTCATCGATTTCCAGTTCGACGATGGAGCCATCCTCATGATTTTGAATCCAGACGCTGTGGATCGTCTCCCCGCCCTTAGCCCCGGTCAATTTCACAATCGACGTGTTCAGCAGGCAAGCCACATTATTCCTCAACAGCTTCGATATCTCTGCCTCGTGGCCTTTCAGCGCTTCCTTACGATAAGTCAAATACACTTTCTTCGCAATCGGAGCCAGCTCGTTCGCCCAATCGATTGCCGTGTTCCCTCCGCCTGAAATCAGCACGGTTTTCCCTTTGAACCGGCCCAGCGATTTCACCGTATAATGGAGGTTCGTCACTTCAAACCGTTCGGCCCCTTCGATTTCGAGCTTCGTGGGTTTCAGGATCCCGCCTCCAATGGCAAGGATGATCGTCTTGGAATAATGTACGGTGCCCGATGCGGTGTGCAGTGAGAACGTACGATCTGCGTTTTGAGAAATCGACGTCACCTTCTCCCCAAGCACGACTTCCGGCTGGAACGTCAATCCCTGCTGGATCAACTGTTGAATCAGCTGTTCCCCGGTAACCGGCGTCAGGCCGCCGATGTCCCAGATCATTTTCTCCGGATATACATTCACCTTGCCGCCGAGAAAAGGCTGATATTCGATCAGCTTCGTTCTCATCTCGCGCAAGCCGCTGTAGAAGGCGGAATATAAACCTGCAGGTCCTCCTCCGATAATCGTGACATCAAACACGGTTTGTTCCATCGTCGCAACCTCTCCTTTTGCTCACATAAGGAAGTGAAATTTCACTAGGATGGAACCATCGTATCATATCTAATTGAGAATGAAAATCATTATTATTGGAAAAATGCACCTGGAACCGTCGATTCGATCTTAACTAAAAAGCGAATCCTTCTCCGGCTGCGACTGGCTGCCGCGGATAAAATATTCATAGCGGCCAAAGTTCCGCAGCGCTTTGTCATCCCGTTGCCATACCCATTCCATCAGCTCCGATTGGCAGCGGTGAGCGCGGAAGGCAGCCAGCTTAGCCTTCAAATGCTCTTGTACATCCACGCGGGCGATGTCGCCTGCGGTATAGCCGTACTTGTCCGGCTGCAGCATCATGTCGCCGAAGGAAACAAAATACAGCGCACCTTGCTTGTACCGACGAAACGCTGCCGTCGTCGCTTTACCGATCGCGCAGTGGTCCGGGTGTCCACCCAATGTCTCGTGGAACGTAAGTACCACGTCGGGCCGGAGATCCCTCATCAGTTCCTCGATCCGTCCGATGAGCAGTTCCTCGTTGATGAACTCGACCGTTTTATCGCGGATATCGAGAAATTTCAATTCGTATACGCCCAAATGGTCGCACGCCTGACGCAGCTCGATTTCGCGAGCTGCCGCCAACGTCTCCCGGTTTAAATAGGGCGGATTCCCCATCCGCCGCCCCATTTCGCCGCGGGTTGCACTCACCACCGTGACCTCCACACCTTCGGCGGCGTATTTGGCTAACGTACCTCCGCAAATAAACGACTCGTCGTCAGGATGGGCAAACACCGCCAGCAGCTTGCGTCCCATAGTATGTTGTGTATTCATTCCGGAAACGGCTCCCTTCCCAAATGCAGTGCAACGTCCATACGTCCCTTGTCGTCAAAGCCCTCTAGCAGGAGACGTCCTTGATCGTCAAGCTCTAAATGGGTCAGCCCTTCGATGCGCAGCCAACCCTGGCCGTCAAATCGCAATGCCGCCCGGTAAGGTCCTTCCCCGGCAATAAAGGCATCGGTCAGGTTCACCTTGAAATTACGGACAAACAGATACGATGTAGCTTCACTATGCAGATACACGTCCGATCCGACAAAAGCATTCAGCAGATCTTCCGCATGTTTCTTCTCAATGAGATTCATGTGGGCACGCAGTCCTTTTCGTTGTAATTTTGGCTATCGAAATCACAGTAACTATTATACGCTCAGGGTCTGGTTGCACAAGTGACTTTTCCCCGGTTGACAACCCCCTTTAAATTGATTATTATTAAATTGTAAACAATATAATTTTATGAAATTTAAAATACAAACTAAAGGATGTGTGTCGGAATGAGAGTAGACATGACGAATGATACGAAAGTGAAGCTGCAACAAACTCTGGGCGACCGGCCTGGATACTTCAAGCTGATCGGTGAATCGGAAGGGTGCAGCGCAGCCGGCGTTTATTCGCTGCATCTGATCAGCGAGCCGCTCCCCACCGACATCGCGTTTGAATCGGGCGGCTTCACCTTCTTGGTGGATCGCCAGCAGGAAATTTTGTTCGATGACGTGATGCGGTTGCTTGCCCATGACCCCTTCCCAACTTATCGTTTAAGCAGCGATTCGATGTTATACAGCAACAATGTCGTGCTGAAAGACAAACGCGTCGCCGCTCCTAGCGAAACCGTTCGCTAACTCTAAGATGTTCCTATTCCTTTCCGCTTTCGGCTGCCGGGATTCATGACCCGGCGGCCTTTTGGCTATTCTCCCCGGGCTCTTTCTTCCGCTCTTGAAACCATCGTCCTTCTATGTCACAATGATGGGGGCATCCAGGCACCCATAACGTCCAGTCCGTATGGATTGTTGCTTCTATCCGATTACATAGCTGCCCGGGTGACCCGTTCATCTATACCTATTCAACTGAGGAGGATCCGACTAATGAAGACCATCAAGCTGGGAACAAGCACGCTGGAAGTCCCCGTCATCGCCGTCGGCTGCATGCGCATCAACTCGCTGGACAAAGCCGGTGCGGAACGTTTCGTACAAACCGCGTTGGAAGAAGGCGCTAATTTCTTCGACCATGCGGATATATATGGAGGCGGCTCCTGCGAGGAGATTTTCGCCGATGCGATCCACATGAACCCGGAGATTCGGGAGAAAATCATCCTGCAATCGAAATGCGGCATCCGCCAAGGCTCCTTCGACTTCTCGAAAGAGCACATTTTGTCCTCGGTGGACGGCATTTTAAAACGCCTGAACACCGAATATCTTGACGTGCTGCTGCTGCATCGTCCGGATGCCCTCGTAGAGCCCGAGGAAGTTGCCGAAGCGTTCGACCAATTGCATACCGCGGGCAAAGTACGTCATTTTGGCGTATCCAACCAGAACCCGATGCAAATCCAACTGCTGCAAAAATACGTTAAACAGCCGATCGTCGCGAATCAGCTTCAGCTGAGCATCACGAACACCACGATGATTTCGGCCGGCATTAACGTAAACATGGAAAATGAAGCCGCCGTCAACCGCGACGGCAGCGTGCTGGACTTCTGCCGTTTGAACGACATCACGATCCAACCTTGGTCGCCGTTCCAATACGGATTCTTCGAGGGAGTCTTCCTCGGCAACGAGAAGTTCCCTGAGCTGAATCAGAAGATTGACGAAATCGCCGCGAAATACGGCGTTACGAACACAACCATTGCCATCGCGTGGCTGCTGCGCCACCCGGCCCAAATGCAGCCGGTGATTGGGACGATGAACATCGATCGTTTGAAGGACTGCATCCAAGCCGGCGAGATCCGCTTGACCCGCGAAGAGTGGTACGAAATTTACCGCGCTGCGGGCAACATTTTGCCATAAGCCAAGTCGTCCCTACGCGAAACAACCTAAGCCCTGTTTCTTACGGACTTAGGTTGTTTTTTTGCCAAAATTCCCGAAAGGAGGCGTTCCTATGCCATCCGGAAGCACACCAATTCGGTTGAGTCGGTTTCTGGTGTTGACCCTGGCCGTCACCGCCGGCATCGCCGTGGCGAATCTTTATTATATCCAGCCGCTGCTGGCGGAAATCGCCGCCGCGTTTCACGTCACGCAAGCCCAGGTGGGTTATGCCGCCACCTTGACCCAAGTCGGATATGCGCTGGGGATGCTGATGATCCTGCCGCTGGCCGATATCCGCGAGAAGAAATCGTTGATCCTGTTCATGCTCCTCTGCTCCGCCGGCGCCTTGTTATTTCTGGCGTTTGCCTGGAACAGCACCGTGCTAAGCATTGCTTCCTTCGCCGTTGGCTTCACTTCCATTGTGCCTCAACTGATCGTACCGCTCGCTGCGCAGCTGGCCGACCCGAAGGAACGCGGCCGAATCATCGGCACCGTCATGAGCGGACTCTTAATCGGGATTCTCGTCTCCCGGACCTTCAGCGGACTCGTAGGCGAATACCTTGGCTGGCCGTCCGTCTATTTCATCGCCTCCGGTCTCATGATCCTTCTGGCTGGCTTCCTGACGTTTCGTCTACCCAAATCCCCGTCCACGGCATCGGCAGGTTACGGGGCTTTGTTCCGCTCGATGGCCTCGCTTATCAAAGATCTACCCCTACTCCGAGAGGCGTCGCTGAACGGCGGCATGATGTTCGCCGCGTTTAGCGTGTTCTGGACGACGCTGTCGTTCCTGCTGGCCGAACCCCGCTTTGGGCTAGGCCCTGACGCGGCCGGTCTGTTCGGGCTCATCGGCGTCGTCGGGGCTCTGGCCGCTCCGGTTGCCGGGCGGATGGCCGACCGGCGCAGCCCGCGCTTCACCATTGGCATCGGCATGGGCGCGGTCATCCTCGCCTACGTCTGCCTGCTGGGCTTCGGCTACGTCCTGGCGGGGCTGGTTGTCGGCGTGATCCTGCTTGATCTCGGTGTCCAATCAACGCAGATCTCCAACCAGGCCCGCATCCACGCCATCAGCGACGAAGCCCGCAACCGCATCAATACGATTTACATGGTTTCGTATTTCGTCGGCGGTGCCCTCGGCTCCTGGGTCGGCTCGTTCAGCTATGTGCATTTCGGCTGGACCGGCGTGTGCATCGCCGGCCTGCTAACGCAGCTCATCGCCGTTTATGCGCAGGTGCGCGGGCGCCGGCGCGAGCTGGGTAGTAGATCGGAAGCACCGGCATAACGGAATCTAGGAACCTTATTGCCCCATTTTCCGGTGATATTTCGTCCTAAGGGAACGCAAAGACCCTATTTCGCTCTAAATCACGTCCATGCAGGTGATTTGGAGGAAATAAGGTCTTCCACTTCCGTTAGGACTCCCATCATGCGAAATGGGGCTAAATAAGGTCGCTGAGTTCCGTTACTAGTCCCAGCCTACTCCCTTCTCTGTAGCGCCTCAATTGCTGCCGCGGTGAAACTGGCCAGCTTGTCCGGCAAACGATTCAATGGGAACCACTCCATCGCGCCGATGGCTCCCCCTTCCTCCATATTCCGAAGCTCGCCACCGACAACCACCGCTTCGAATATCACCGAAACCCAGTGCTCCATCTTTTCCGGCCGAATCGTCTCCGCCGTACACAATAGCCCCGTTACCTCGATATCGAGGTTTACCTCTTCCTTGATTTCCCGCACGACACCATGCTCCATCGTTTCGTACAAATCGATTTTTCCACCGGGGATGCTCCAAGTGTCCTTTTCCGGTTCCCGATTGCGCAGCACCATCAGGATCTCCCCCTGGTCGTTCCGAATCACTGCACCTACCCCCAACCGTGGGACGGCAGTTTCCATTGTTTTCATGCGTTTCTCCACCTCTCAACAGTACACACCCAAGTAGATTACCGGGTTCTATTATAAAGTAAAAACCTTTTGCTTATTTTGTGAATTATTTCACTTTAATGTGCGAGGAATCGCGCTATTCTGATACTGACCACGGTCACTGACTTCGGTCATCGAACGCGGACAAATCAAGATTGAAGGGGAGTTTGGGCTATGAAATCTTGGATTAAGTCGGTAACAGCGGGCTTATTAGGCCTAGCGCTGGTCCTCGGCGGCGCACAAATCGGTAGCAAAGCTGTCAGCGATGTCAATGCCGCAGCGGCACAAGGTGCAAGCAGCAAGACGGGCACCGCAACGGAAAAAGGCTTTGGCGGAGATGTCAAAGTGGCCTTAACCGTCGACGGCAAGAAAATCACCAATGTAACGATTCAAGCGGACAAGGAAACGCCGGAAGTCGGAGGCGCGGCCGCGAAGAAGCTGCAGGAGCAAATAGTAGCTAAGCAAAACGTTGAACTGGACGCTATCGCCGGTGCATCCCACACCTCGGCCGCCGTAATGGCCGCCGCTAAAGCGGCGCTGGCGCAAACCGGCCTGAAGCCTTCTGATTTGCAAACGGTTACGACGGGCGGCAAGGTACATACCGCTACGGCGGACGTCGTCGTCGTTGGCGGCGGCACATCGGGAACGGCCGCTGCACTGGCCGCAGTTCAAAACGGCGCGAAGGTGATCGTGCTGGAGAAAACCTCCGCGATGGGCGGTCTCTTAAACTACGCGATGGGCATCGCCGGTACGGAAACCTCCCTGCAAAAGAAAGCCGGAGAAACCGTAACGACCGAATACCTATTTAACTATCTGGAGAAATACAACCATTACCGCAGCAATGCCCCGCTGCTCAAGGCCGTTCTCAACAAATCGGGCAGTACGATTGATTGGCTGCAGGCCAACGGCATCGGATTGCGGCTGAGCCTTGGGGTCAACCAGAAGCTGCACGTCGATTCGCCAAAGACGTATCACCTGTGGACGAACGCGAAAGCAGACTTTGCCAAGCTGCATGAACGGATGCAAAAAGAACTCGGTGTCGACGTCCGCTTCAACACGACCGGACAGTCGTTGATCACCGATGCGAAAGGCCGCGTCACCGGCGTCACCGCCACCATGGAGGACGGCAGCACCCTGAAGGTGACGGCGAAGAACGTCATCCTGGCCAGCGGCGGATTCGGGGCCAATGAAGAGATGTTCAAAGAGAAAACGAAGGTGAATTATTATAACTATTACGGGTGGGGGAACAAAGGCGAAGGCGTGAAAATGGCCTGGGCGATCGGTGCTGACGAAATCGGCAGCGGCGTGATCCAAATCCACCTGGGCGACCTGTCGGGGACCAAAGGGATCTTCGAAAACTACAACGGCCGTCCGACCTTTACCGTTAAAGACCTTCCGCTGTTCTGGGTGAACAAAGAAGGCACCCGGTTCGTGGACGAAGGGGTCGTGTATGACAACGTGCTGTGGGGGAATGCCGCTTACTCCGTGGGCGGCGAATATTTTGCCGTGATTGACCAAGCTACCGTGGACAAGCTGACCAAAGAGGGTAGCAGTTTGTGCGGCGCTTATCAAGTCAATGGGGACGGCTTATTTGCCCAAGGGCGCAACGACGTTACCAAGCTGAAGACTGCACCAATTAAAGATTTGCAATCTGATCTTGAAACATTCGCCAAAGACGGCGTTGTCGCCATCGGCAAAACGCTAGACGATTTGGCTGCCAAAACCGGCATGAACGCAGCGAAACTGAAATCGTCGGCACAAACCTACAACCAAGCCGTAGCAGCAAAAAAGGATACATTGTATTACAAGGACCCGGCTTACCTTCAATATAAGATTGAAAAAGGTCCGTTCTACGCCATCCGCGTCAGCGGTTCGACCTATGGGTCAATCGGCGGCGTACGCGTTAATGAAGACCTGCAGGCTTTGACCGCAGAAGGTAAAGTCATTCCTGGCCTTTATGCGGTTGGCAACGATGCTGGTGGTTTGTATGACAACAGCTACCCGGATGTGGAAGGCTTAACGATGGCCTTTGCCGTCAACTCCGGCCGAATTGCCGGTGAACATGCGGCCTCCCACAAATAGCAAGGATACAAGCAAAACAACCCGTTCCTCCGCGATACTGCGGGGAAACGGGTTGTTGTTATTTCATGAACGGATCGCATTCATCATAAATTCGAAATAATCTATGCCTTCCTGCATCAAGTCGTAACATTCGCTGTCGGCGATCCAATAGCGGACTAAACCGAGATTGCCGTCCGACCAGTAATGGCCGATTTTCTCCGGATTCAGCTCCTTGCGGAAAGCCTCCTGCTCTTGCCCCAGGCGGATATAACGCTCAATAAAGCTGTTATGCAAGTCGGACACGTCTCCGCTGGAGAACTGAATCGTATGGATGATTTTGAAGATCTCCCGCGACATTGCCGGCCCGCATTCCATGACCGTTTGGAAATACATCCGGGTATACTCCCGAAGTTGCGGCTCTGCCGGCTGCGTAACATCAACTTCCAGACCGTGGAACAAACGGACGTTAATGTCCTTCAGAATTTCGATTGCAATCTCGCTCTTGGAGCTGAAATGGGTATAGAATGAACCCTTGGCCACCTCGCTCTTCTGGCAAATCTGCGAGATCGTGACCTCGTCGTATCCATAGGCCGTAATCAACTCAATCGAATTCCGCAAAATTTTCTCTTTGGTGAGCAGCGATTGCTGCTCCCTTTTTTTCAATCCCATGAGCTTGCCCCTCATTATCGATGATCATCCTACCCGCAACTTATCGTTCTACAACTCTTGTACCAGTGTAACGGATGTTTTGCTTGGGAGGCAAGTTCAGCACACTTCAGGCAGCGGTTTCGAATTAGAACTTAAATTGTCCCACCAAACCATTCAAATCGTCGGCGATTTCCTTCATCTCCCCGGTCGAAGCGGACACCTGCTCCATGCTAGCCAGCTGCTGCTCAGTGGAAGCGGAGATTTCCTCGGTAGCCGCAGTGGATTCCTGCGCGATGGAAGAGATGCTTTCGATGGTGCCGATCACTTCGTTTTTGTCGTGATTGACTTGAGTGATGCCGTCTATCAGTTCCTGCATCCCTGCGATCATATGATGAATCGTCTGGTCGATTTGCCGGAACGCCTTCCCGGTTTCCTGCGACACCTCACTTGTGCGGGTAATCACCTCGGCACCTTGCTGCATAAACTCTCGGGTTTTCGCAACCGCGGCGGCCACTTCCCGAACCATCTCCTCGATCCCTTGCACCGAACCCGTCGTTTGTTCGGCCAGCTTGCGGATCTGCTCCGCCACGACCGCGAACCCACGTCCTTGTTCTCCGGCTCTGGCGCTTTCAATCATAGCGTTCAGCGCCAACAGATTGGTTTGCTCGGAGATCGCCTTGATCACGGTCGTGACCTGAGTGATCGCTTCCGATTTATCGCTGAGATCGTTGACCTGCTCTTCGATATTGATGGTTACTTCCGCGTTTTCGCGGATCGCCTTCTGCAAATGCTTCATGCTGGTCATGGTTGTTTGGTTCGCTTCTTGGGTTTCCTCGATGCTGGTCTTCATCTCATCTGCCCGCCCGGTGAGCGAAATGATCTCCTCCGCCAATCGATTTAACCGCTCCAACCCTTCCTGTGCGTTTAACGCCAGGTCTCCCGACCCCGCCGCCAGCGCATCCGTCGCGGTCGAAATTTCTTTTGCCGCCTGCGAGCTCTCCCCGATCATAACCGAAAGCTGCTGCGAACCGGACGTGACCTGACCCGCGCGAAGCTGGATGTTCTCCATCATCCCGCCCAGCTTGCTGCGCATATGCGCCAAATCTGCCGCCATTCTCCCGATCTCATCCTCACTATCATGTACGAACTCCTCCGAGAAATCCCCGGCGGCATAGCTTTTGATACGCTTGGACATCATCGTGATCGGCCGGATCATCCGGCGTCCCATGAACAAGCCCAAGGCAACCGCTAACAGTAGAATTGCAAGTGAAATAAAGATCGTCTCTTTCAGTGCTTCCCGGATCTGACCATACATGCTTTCCAGCGAGATCCCCACATTTAGTGCGCCGGAGAGCTCCTTGCTGTATGTAAAATCTGTCGAGATGTTATAAACCTTCTCCCCGCCGGCCGTTTCCAAGATACTGCCTTGGGTCTCCTGATTGGAAACCACGGTGGTTAAATCCGTGTTCGTTGATGTTGCCGAGGCCGAAGCCGTAGCGTCCGTCGCCTCAGCATCGTTCCCTTCCTGGGTCCGGCTATTGTCGGACACGATTAAATTCCCCTTCGCATCGGAGAGGGAGATATACACGATGTTGCCTTTTCCCTCCTCTTTGATCGTCTGGAATACCTTCTGAAGTTGGCCCATGTCCAGCAGCTCGTTGCTAACGATCTCGCGTTTGATATTCGTTACGAGGGTGGTCCCGTCACTTCTCATTTGGCTGGTCATCGATCTTTGCACCTCATAATAAGACACCAAAGTGAAGGAAACGGCGCATACTACCATTAGCAACACGATCATTCCCACCAATTTGCCGATTAGCGAACGAAATCTGAATCTCTTGAACCATCGGAATGGATTTCCTAGCCTGAACATTATAATTCCACCTTTGATATTATTTTCACATAGAGGACGACTTCAACAACGCTTGCATAATTGTCAATTAATACAAATGAGGTTATCTTCCTAATTTTAACCAAAATGAATAATATCACAGTGACTATTTTAATAGTTCATATGGCACGGAATAGAGGACCTAAGTCCTGCGTGTAAAAATTACAAATCCTAGGGAACCCGGCTAACCCAATGGCCGTCACCAATTATTCACCACCCTGACCTTTTTTTTCGGGGATCACGAGCTTATTGCATATTTGTCCCGGTTTCGCAGACAATAACCAGCGAATACCAAATGAAAGGAGCAGATCACATGTCCCAAATCAACCAACAGGAGCTGCAGAGCCTGCGGCACCTGATCGGCGCACATGAAACGGCACATCAAAAAATGCTCACCTACGCGCAGCAGTCCGTCGATCCGCAGGTCAAAGCCTACTTTCAAAAATCGGCCCAAGACGCGATGAACACCAAGCAACAGCTGATGTCATTTTTGAATTAGGGAGGAACATTAGACAATGATGCAAGATAAAGAAATGGTGAACGACGCGTTGTCCATGGTCAAGAGCAGCTTGACTACTTACAGCAGCGTCATTTCGGAGTGCGCCAATCTCCAGCTGAGATCCACCGTTCAACAAATCCGGGACAATTGCGAAAAATCCCAATACGAGCTGTTCCAACTGGCCGAGTCCAAAGGTTTCTACCAGCCGGCGATGATGGCGGACACTCAGGAAGTACAGCAAGTGAAGTCGCAGCTTGGCAGCTGAAGAGGAGTCCCCCTGCAGAAGCACGACAAGTAGCAAAAAGCTTCCTCGCATCTTTTTGATGCAGGAAGCTTTTTTACGGTTTTTATCTCCTTAGGGCGAAAGGAGGGGACAAGCCACAGATGTATGCGAAAAATCGAATACGTTTCAGTAATTTCGGCGATATTAGCCAATTGTATATGAAATTTCATACTTATTAGCACATCCGAAAGACATAAGCCTAGAATCCGGCCAGGCCCCCGAATATTGGACACTTTAGGATCAAACCTTAGTTCGGCTCAACTATACGGCGATTCTAAACGCGTTTACTTCGTTTCTCTCCAGTTTCACTGCAAATTCAGCGGGAGAGTAGCCA
>NZ_BOSK01000010.1:0-151950 GCF_018403305.1 Paenibacillus sp. J53TS2 | reverse complement strand
TCGACGACCTGTATTCTTAATTCGTCGAACTTGCTGTGCTGAACTCTCATACGGACTACCTCCAGCTATATTTATTGTATATTGTTTAGCCTGAAAGTGTCCAAAGTGATTAGGGGGCTTTATAGAATCTATATGAAAAGACGAATAGAATCCGGTTTTGGGGTCCTTCGAAACATTTTATATGCGAAAAATCGAATACAAATCGGTAGTACGAGTACTCCATCTCATCAAATTAACCTAGCCCCACTACTTGCCCCTGCTTCTGCTCCTTTGCCGCCAGCTGGTCTCGGGCCAGTTCCCGGTTCAACTCAGCAACCGCCTCGTCCAGCCGCTCACGGAGCTGCTCCTCAAGCGCGTAACCTCCGGCGTTCTCCAAACGGCTTACCCACTGATCTACGGCGAACACGCCGCTGAGGATATGCGTCCCGCCAAGTGCCGCGACCACCGGTTTCAGTGCATAGTCCACCGCCAGCAAATGGGCGATTGTCCCGCCGATAAAGAGTGGCAGTACCACTTTGCCCTGCAGCCCTTTTTGCGGAATTAAGTCCAGGATCGTCTTTAGTGCGCCTGAGTATGCTGCTTTGTAGACTGGACTCGCGATGACGACCGCATCCGCCGATTCGACGGCAGCGAGCGCCGCCTTTATGGCCGGGCTACCGAAGTTAGCCCGCAGCAAATCCTCCGCCGGCAGTTCCGCAGCCGAAATCCTATCGATGGCACTGCCCGTTTGGATCAGTCGTTCCCGCACGTAATCCGTTAATCCAAACAACCGCGAACCTGGGGTTGGGCTCCCTGCAATAATGGTCACTCTAGACATAACTCTCTCCCTCCTTTCCCTTAAGCCTTAGCTACCGCTTTTTGGCGCTCCAACGTATACCGGTTCTCCGGAACCGGCAAGCCCAGGTTCCCGCGCAGCGTATCGCTTTCGTAATCCGTCCGGAACAGGCCGCGCTCCTGCAAAATCGGAACAACCAGATCGACGAATTCTTCTAGGCCGTTCGGAACGGCGGAGGCAATCATGAATCCGTCGGCAGCCTCTCCTTCGAACCAGGCCTGAATGCGGTCCGCGACCTGTTCCGGCGTACCGATGAAGCCGCCGCGCGGCGTTGCAGCCTGCAGCGCCACTTGTCGCAGCGTCAGCCCTTTTTCCTTGGCGTCTTTTTTGATTTTGTCCGTGCCGCTTTGGAAGCTGTTTTTGCCCAAATCGCCGAGTTCCGGAAACGGCTCGTCAAGTGGGTATTGGGAGAAGTCGTGGTGCTCGAAGAACCGTCCCAAATAATCCAAGGCATTCTCAATCGTCACCAGGCTGGCGACCTCTTGATACTTGCGTTCCGCCTCCTCCGGCGTGCGGCCAAGGATCGGGCTGATGCCCGGGAAGATCAAGACTTCGTCCGGATTGCGTCCGAACGAAGCGGCGCGGGACTTCACGTCTTGATAAAAGGCTTGCGCGTCCTCAATCGTTTCATGTCCCGTGAACACGGAGTCCGCATGCTTTGCCGCATAATTTTTGCCGACCTCAGAGGAGCCTGCCTGGAAGATTACCGGCTGCCCCTGCTTGGAACGGGCAATATTGAGCGGCCCCTTCACCGAGAAGAATTCCCCGACATGATTGAACGTGTGCATTTTGTCCGGATCGAAAAACACCCCTGTCTCCTTATTCCGTACGAAAGCGTCATCCTCCCACGAATCCCACAGGCCGCGGGCAACCTCCAGAAACTCGGTGGCAATCCGGTAACGTTTGGCATGATCCGGATGCTCTTTCTTCCCATAGTTGAGTGCGGAGCCTTCCAAGGGGGAAGTCACGATATTCCAGCCTGCACGGCCGCCGCTAATCCGATCCAGGGAGGCGAACTGACGGGAGACGGTGAACGGCTCGCTGTACGAAGTGGATAACGTCCCGACCAGGCCGACATGCTTACTGACCGCAGCCAGGGCGCTAAGGAGCGTTAACGGCTCAAAACGATTCAAGAAATGGGGGATCGATTTCTCCGTGATATATAAACCGTCTGCGATAAACACCAGATCGAATTTGCCCGCCTCCGCTTTTTGCACCCAATGTTTGTAGACGTCAATATTGATGCTGGCATCAGGTTGCACCTCCGGATGTCGCCACAAAGAGGTCCCTCCACCTACCCCGTGCAGTAACGCGCCCAATTTGAGTTGTTTTTGCTTTGCCATCACTTCGTTCCTCCTTATCGATTTGATATAACTTACTTTGTTTCTTCCCCTGGCTTAGGCGACTCCGGCTGCTTGTTTGATCCGATTAATTTGCTCCGAGTGGCGCTGCACGTGGCGGGTAAAACCCTCCACGATATCCGTAATGGCGACGGTTTCCCCTTTGGCATTCACTCCGGTTTTCTTCAGGTCGGCCGCATCCAAGCGGCTTAGCAGCAGACTGTTGTACAGCAGGAGCGCATGGAAAGCCTGCAACACATCGGCTACGTTACCCGAGTTGGCATATTGGCCGCTGACCCAGGTATCTTGGTTAAAAGCCGGCAGCCGGGCCTCCGTCCCCGCCAGAATATCCCGGATCCGGAAGGAGATGACGATGCTGTGATCCACCAAATGGGACAACACCTCCAGTACGCTCCAGCTCTCCGGCTTCGGCTTCCATACCGTCTGTTCCTCGCTCAGGCCATCGATCGCCGAGACGAGTTGCCCGTGCGTATTCAAAAATGCTTCAAAATTGACTTGGGTCATTCGATCCCCTCCGATTCAAAATCAAGCTTCCTCCCTACTCCCCCAATGGGGCTGGCTGAACGAAACGATCGAGCGCAAAAGGCCGCAGGGAGTAACCGGCCTTCCCATCTCCTATTAAGTCCGCGAGCAGTTCCCCGACTACGCTGGCAAATTTGAAGCCGTGTCCGGAAAATCCGCCCGCCACCCAAACCTGCGGGTGTTCCGGATGCCGGTCGATGATGAAGTCCTCGTCCGGCGTCAGCTCGTATTTACAGGCCGCACCTTGCTTCAGGCGGCCAGCCGCCCCCGGGAAGTAAGCCTCGAGCACACGGCGCAGATCATCCTCATCCTCCGGATGGGCGCCGAACGGAGCCAATGTCTCTCCCGGTGCCCAAGGAAGACCTCCGTCGTGGCGGCCAATCTTCAGGCCGGCTCCACCGATGCTCGGAAATCCGTAGTATCCGCCTTCAGGCGTCCCCAGCGTAAACCCCGGAAACCGTCCCGCGTCAAAACCAGGTCCGGAGGTTTCGAACCATCCGACCCCCTTGCGTACAGCGCGAATGGGGAGGTCGACGAATGGAGCCAACGTGCTGAACCACGCTCCGGCAGCAAGCAGAACGGCCCCCGCGTGGAACTTGTCGTCCGCCGTATATACCGTAACGCCGCCTTCTCCGCCGTGCACTTTCACCTCTCGAACGATGGAGTACGGCAGCAGCTCCGCGCCTTGCCTCAAAGCCAGCTTGCGGTACGCCTCGATGCATCGCTCGCTGTACAAATACCCGGCGTCCGGTTCGTACATCGCCTCAAACGAATCCGGAATCGTCAACTCCGGCCAGCGCGCGCGGATTTCCGCCGCGTCCAGCCATTCAGTGCGGACGCCCAGCGCCTCCGATTGCGCGATTCGCGGCTTGAAGGAATACAGCCCGCAATCTGCAAGATTTAACACGCCGGACGGCTCCAGCAGACGGGTCCCGGTTTGCTCCTCCACGTCATTCCATAACCGATGAGCTCGAATTGCCAATTCCGTATACAAGGGATCTCCGCTGTAGGCATGCCGGATCAGTCGGGGCTCGCCGTGATGGCTGCCCTCCCGGTGCGGGGGATCAAAGGCGTCGATCAGCAGCGTCCGGAGACCCTTGCGGGCCAGATAATAACCGGCGCTCATCCCCATGGAACCCGCGCCGACGACAATGACGTCATAAGAGGCGTGCGTACTCATCGGGATGCACCTTCCCTCCGGCCGTCCTCCTGATCCAGACCGTTCAGGGCCAGCTCCGCCAGCTTCACGAAGAAGCCAATGCTTACCGGAATGGCCCGCTCATCAAGATTGAAGGCCGGGTGATGCCATTCCCGCGGTCCATCCGTCCCCATGAAGACGAAGAGACCGGGAATTTTCCGCTGATAGAAGGAAAAATCCTCTCCCGCAGGCGACGGAACCGGCGTAACGGCCCGGTACCCAGACGCCTCCGCCGCTGCCAGCCCGAGCTCCGCCAGCGCAGCGTCGTTTAACACGGGCGGCGGCCCTTCGATCCAGCGGACAGCGGCCGTTGTGCCAAACGCAGCCGCCACTCCCTGAACAACTTCTTCGAAACGCTCCAGTACCCGCCGCCGCACCTCCTCGTCGAAGGTCCGGATCGTTCCCTCCAGCAGCGCCGATTCGGGGACGACGTTCCAGGCTGTGCCGCTATGCAGCCTCGTGACGCTGATGACGGCACTTTCCAAGGAGCCGACATTCCGGCTGATGATTGTTTGCAGCGCCGTCACGAGATGCGCGGCGGTGACGATCGGATCGTTGCCGGCTTCCGGCACGGCTGCATGGGTCCCCCGCCCGGCGATCTCAACGACAAAGCCGTCGGCGGCGGCCATCAGCGGACCGCTCTTGATCCCGATCGTCCCGACGGGAAGATCCGGCTTATTGTGCATGCCGAAGATAGCCTGCACCCCTATCAAGGCGCCGCTGTCGATGACCTGGCGCGCACCTTTGGCTTTCTCCTCGGCCGGCTGGAAGATCAGCCGGACCGTGCCCTTCAGTTGCGACTCTCGGGCTTTAAGCGCATGCGCCGTGCCGATCAGGGCGGCGGTATGGAAATCATGCCCGCAGGCATGCATCTTGCCGGGATGCGTCGAGGCAAACGGGAGCCCTGTCTCCTCCTGAATCGGCAGCGCGTCGATGTCCGCCCGAAGCGCGATGACCGGCCCCTCCTGGAGTCCGCCAACCTCCGCGACCAGCCCCGTCGCCAGCGGAACGTCCAGGATCCGGATGTCCGCTTCCTCCAGCCATCCACGGATACGGCGGGTCGTCTCGATTTCCTCGTTCGACAGCTCCGGGTACCGGTGCAGCTCACGGCGAATCTCCACGAACCGTTCTGCCGCTATCCCGGACGTCCCTTGAATCGTAAAAATATCGTTGGTCATGGTTACGCCTCTGCCTTCACTTCGACCAAAGCGTCGTGAAGCAGTTCAAAGGAGCGGACGCGCTTCTCAAAAGGGCTGATATTGCTGGTCACGATCATTTCCTCGATGCCCGTGTCCCGCTGCAACGCCAATAGCTGCTCACGGACAACTTCCTTGGTGCCTTTGACAATCCAGGGATCCTGCTCCTCAATCGTATAAGACTCTCCCGCTTGGCGGCCAAACTCTTCCGCTTGCTCCCGCGTGCCGAGCGTCACCGTTCTGCCACTGTCCAGCCGCACCTTCACGACCTTCTGCTTGCCGGCAAGTTCGGCAGCTTCCGCTTCGGATTCGGCGACGACGAGGGACAACGCCAGGATGACTTGAGGCTCCGAACCGTGCGACGTATCAAAGCTCTGCCGGTATGTTTGGATCGCCTTGAGCGCGATCGCCGGATCCCCGTTAATGAACAGGGAAAATACATAAGGCAAGCCAAGCCCTGCTGCGACTTCCGCACTGTCCACGCTTGCTCCGAGCACGTAAAGCTCGGGGGCCTGCGCCGGGTGAGGGGCAGCGCGCAATCCGGCCAACGGATGATCCGCCTCCAGACGGTCCTGCACGTATTTGCGCAGCTCTACGATTTTGTCCGTTAACGAAGCCGACTCTCGCGAACCTTGCTGCAAGGCCTGCGTGCTCTTCGGCAATCCTCCGGGGGCCCGGCCGACGCCAAGGTCCACCCGCCCCGGCTCCAGAGAAGCCAACACGTTAAAGTTCTCCGCCACCTTATAAGGACTGTAATGCTGCAGCATCACGCCGCCGGAGCCGATGCGGATCGTGTTCGTTTTGGCTAAAAGGTAGGAGATCAGCACCTCCGGCGAGGAACCGGCCACCTGCTCCGAATCATGATGCTCCGACACCCAAAACCGCCGGAACCCCAACTCCTCGGCTTTTCGGGCCAGTACAACGGTATGCGCAAACGCCTGCTCCGCCGTTTCCCCCGGGTAAATCGGGCTTTGATCCAACACGCTTATCGTTAGTCCCATCTCTCTTTCGCCTCCTAAATGCTATAGCTGAGCTCGGGGGTAATTCGTTTCAGGAACTGCTTCGTCCGTTCTTCGCGTGGATGGTACAGCAGCTCCGTCGGACTCCCCTCCTCGACGATCACGCCGCCGTCCATGAACACGGCATGGTTGGCCACGTCCCGGGCAAACCCCATCTCATGGGTTACGACGATCATCGTAATCCCTTCTCTGGCGATCTTGCGAATGACCTCCAGTACTTCGCCGACAAGCTCGGGATCCAGGGCCGACGTAGGTTCGTCGAAAAGAATCACCTCCGGCTCCAAGGCCAGTGCCCGAGCAATACCCACCCGTTGCTGCTGCCCTCCCGACAACTGGCTCGGATAGGCGTCCAGCTTGCTGGCCAGACCAACTTTCTCCAACAGCTCAATGCTGCGGGCTTTGGCTTCTTCCTTCGGTATTTTTTTGACGATGACTAGACCTTCCATCACGTTCTCCAGCGCAGTCTTATGCTTAAACAAGTTATATTGTTGAAACACCATCGCCGACTTTTGGCGGAGGGCATGAATGTCTTTCTTCGTCGCCCGGTTGCAGTTCAGTTGGAAGTCACCGATCGCAATCTCGCCGCCGCTGGGTTTCTCCAGGTAGTTGATGCATCGCAGAAGCGTTGTTTTGCCGGAACCACTCGGACCCAAAATGACTACGACATCGCCTTGGTTCACCGTCAGATCAATCGACTTTAACACCTGCTGGCGCCCAAAGGACTTAGAAATGTGACGAAGCTGAATCATGCCACTCCCCCTCGATTGTAGATTTGGATTCGTTTCTCGATCCGGGCGGTCAGCCGTTCGATCAAGACGGTTAGCCCCCAGAATATCAACGCCGCCGCCAAATAGGCCTCAAAAAACTTCCAGTTGGTCGAGGCAACGATTTGCGCTTTGGCGTTAATGTCCACGACGGAGACGGTGAAAGCGAGCGTCGAGCCGTGCAGCATCCCGATCGCCGAGTTCGACAGGTTCGGGAGGCTGACCGCCAGCGCCTGAGGGAACACGATCCGCCGCAGCGCCTGAAACGTCGTCATCCCGACGGAATAAGCCGCCTCGATCTGCCCGCGGTTCACCGCCAGCAAACCCGAGCGGACCACCTCGGACATATAAGCCCCGGCTGTGATAGAGAATGATATGAAAGCAAAGGAAATCATTGGAATGGAGGCGGATTTGAACCCCCAGCCGAACCAACCGGACAAGCCGTCAAGGATTACCGGCAAACCGAAGTAAATCAGCAATAAATGCGTCAGCATTGGTGTTCCGCGAATAAAGGTGACATAAGCGGTCGAAAGCTGACCCAACACAGGCACCCGATACAGCCGGAACAACGCGGTGATCACCCCGATCACAAAGCCGACCGAGACGGATACGGCGGTAATCAGCAACGTGGTAGGAATCGCTGACAACAGATGAAGGAACGCTGTCCAGATGAACGAGGGGTCGATTTTCATAGTTTTGCGCCTCCCTTCTCCGCGCCGATTCCGACGAACATGCCACGGATCGATGGCTTCCGCTCGATGCGAAATCTTCTTCTCTCCGCCCCATCCGGCTGCTCATGCTTCAGCAAACGCCGTTCGGCTGCCCTCAGCAGCTTCTCCAGCGTGAAGCTCACGACCAGATAAATGAACGCCAGAGCCAGATACGCTTCAATAAAATGCTGGGTAAGCGCGCCTAGCGTCTGTGCCTTACCGGTTAACTCCATGACGCCGAGCGTAAACGCCAGCGAAGTATCCTTCAACAAGGCAATCACCATATTGGAAAATACCGGCACCGCAACCGCCAGCGCCTGCGGTAATACGATTCTTGTGAACGCCTGAAGCCCCTTCATCCCGATGGCATAAGCCGCTTCGACCTGCCCCCGGTCCACGGCCATAACCGAAGCGCGGATCGTCTCCGACATAAAGGCTCCGGTGTGCAAGCCGTAGGTCAAAATGACGAAGAACAACACGGGGGCGCGGGAGATATCCAAGTGGGCGAACTTCAACAACTCCGGCAAGCCATAGTAGAACAGGAACAATTGGATCAAAATCGGCGTCCCTCTGAAAAAAGAAACGTAAACCTTCGAAAACGGATCCAACACCGGGATCCTGTAAAGCCTGGGGAGTGCAATCAGAAATCCGATAACAATCCCCGTCAGCAATGATCCGCCCACAATCAGCAAGGTCACGCCCAGCGTCGACCACAGCTTCGAAAAGGCGCCGATCACGAAAGAAAAATCAAACGGTGCCCCCATGGATTCTCCCTCCTTTCCCGTCTTGTTGATTAGTTATCGGAAGTAAAGTCTTCTCCGAGCCATTCCTTGCTCAGCTTGCCTAACGTGCCATCGGCCTTCAATTCCTTGATGGCGCCGTCGATAGCATCAGCGAGCTTCTGTTCCTCCGGATCGTCCTTCCGGAATACAAAGAGGATATCCGCCTCGGACAGGTCCTCCCCGGTCGTCTTTAATTTCCCTTGAGGATCGATTAACGAAAGCGAGAAGTCCGCCCCTAATGTGGCATCTACGCGGCCCGACGTGATTTGGCTGACCGTATCGTTTGCCGCACCGCTTTGATAAACGATTTCGATCGCATTGTTATTTTCTTTATTGTAGTTCTCCAGGATTTGCGCTTCCGCGCTGGTTGCCCCTGTCAGCACCTTTTTCCCCTTCAGATCGTCCAAGGAATGAATCGTATCGTTGTCTTTCGCGACGATGATTTTGTTTCTCCAGTGAGCGTAGGGCTCCTTGTTGAACAGGTACTTCTCGGTCCGCTCCGGATTCTTCTCCATTTCGTGGGCGACAAAATCAATCTTCTTCGTCTCCAGACTTAGCAACAGGTTGGAAAACTCCTGGGTCTGGAACTCGAATTCATATTCTGCCAGACGGTTATCGATTTCGCGAACAAGTTCAACGTCAAACCCGGTTAACTTCCCGTTCTCGTCGATAAAGCATACCTTTGGAAAACCCGTGCCCGTACCCACGATGATTTTCTTAACTTCCCCCGAAGCTGCGCTCGCCGCCGCGTCCTTCGATTCCGTCCCACCGGACGACCCAGCTCCGCATCCTGCCAACACTCCCGTTAACACAAGCACGACCGCGGCACTTAACCATCTCTTCATGTCCCTAACCCCTTCCCTATTCCCCATTTTCTTAGTTTTACAATCCCTATAAGTTTAGTCAGGATTATGTTGACACTACTTTACTGTGATTTTTGTTACGCGTCTAATCGAGTTTTTCTATGGGTACATGCAAATCGTTGATGGGAGGAACACCTAGTTCCAATAAAGCGTCCATAAAGATGTTGTTTTCGCCGCTGAGGGAAATCAGGTGGGTTTGCAAGGAGACGCCTGCCGTCTCGAGGATGTCTACCGGGACGAGACTTCCCTCCTGCACTTCTTGTCTGGCAGACAAACCGGGAAGAAAGCAAATCCCGGCCCGGCTTAACACGAGTTTCTTGGCGGTCTCGGCATTGTCGACTTGAAACAGGATGTTCGGCGGCTGCTCCAGACTTTCGAAGGCGCGGTGAATCCGCATCCAGTCGAGGGAACCGCACTCGAAGAATATGAGGGGTTCCCGCCGGATGTCACGGATGGATACACTTTCGGCCGCGGCAAGCGGGTGATCCTTATAGACGTAAAGTCGGATGGGGTCATTATAGAAGGGATAGGATTGAAAGGCCGGGCTCATTTGCTTGCGCGCGAAAGCCAGGTTGATTTCCTTGGTCATCAGCTTCGCTGCAAGGACGTCCGTCGGGCCGGTTGTCACTTTGAAGTTGATCAACGGAAAGCGTTGATGCAGGAGCATAAGCAAATGCGGCATCAAGTAATTGGACACAGATACGGTGCTGCCGATCCGAAGCTCCTCGGGGGTACCCGGCTGGGAGTGAAGATGATGTTTCCCCTTTTGATATGTCTGGAGGATTTGCTGGGCGTAAGGAAGGAATTGTTTGCCTTTGTCCGTCAATTGAATCTGTTTCCCCGTGCGATCGAACAATCGGGTATCTAGCTCCCGTTCGAGCGATTGAATTCGCGCGGTTACCGTCGGCTGCGAAAGAAACAGCACCTCCGCAGCTTTGTTGAAGCTGCCGTAATGATTAATGTAAACAAACGCCTCGATATGATCGATGTTCAAAAAGACCCCTCCCTTTGCTCCTATATATCACACTATCCCAATCTATATAGATGGTTTTATTGAAATTATCCTTTATCTTAGGGAGCCCGCCACTTTTTGTCAATCCTCGGATATAGAAGTTTTTAATGGATGCGTAAATATTTTTATATTCCGATGCGCTTAGTAGGTATTTGGATTATACTAAGTTCACCTGATGGATGAATAAATTACCTCGATAAGGGAGTGTTGGAAAAATGAGCCGATTAGAGCAGGAAGTAAAGATTCGGGATGCCCGCGACGAAGAACGCGATCAAATTGCCAATGTGATGCTGGAAGCTTATCGGCAATATGCATTTGACATGCCCCATGAACGGTGGGAGGAGTATCAGGAGAACATACGGAGCTCCGTGTACGGCAATGGTCCCCACGCCCGACTCGTGGCGGAGCTTGGCGGAGACATTGTCGGCAGTTTACAGCTTTTCCTGACCTCGGAGGCGGCTTATGGTAGGTCGGATCTTGGCATCGATTCGCCTATAATCCGACTCCTTGCCGTATCGCCTTACGCCCGTAGACGCGGCATCGCCAAGCTGCTCCTACGCGAAGCCGCCCGCAGATCCCTTCAACTAGGTGCCCGCACCTTGTATTTACATACGTCTGACATGATGGCTGCCGCAGTGAAGCTGTATGAAAGCCTGGGATTCGAACGGGCTTACGAAGCGGATACATCCAACGGAGCCACCCTTGTCAAATCCTACAAAATCCAATTGACGGACGCACTGCCATTGCTGCAAACGACGTAATATGGAAGACGGACGACTCCGTACCGTTAAGGCATGTTCTCATGGGATCTATTCCCCTTTCTGGCTTCCGGCCTGTCCCCTAAGCTATAATGGAAATGGAATCATGATGAGAACTAAAGATAAAGGACGGAGTACCCCCAAATGATTAATAATTCTTTTGTGAACCCCTTGGAACAAATGAAAGCATTGCAGAAGACGCTGACCCGATTTATGATGATGTACAAATTTGCTCTTCACGAGGTGGAGACGAAAATCGAAATTTTACAGGAGGAGTTTCAGCTTCTCCACGACTATAATCCGATCGAACACACGAAATCGAGAATCAAATCTCCGGAGAGCATCATGAAGAAGCTGTACCGTAAGGGCGGCGCCACCTCTCTGGAGGACATTAAGCGAAACATCCAAGATATCGCCGGCATCCGAATCACCTGCTCGTTCATCTCGGACATTTACCGGATCAGTGATATGCTGCGAGCTCAGAAGGATCTCAATATCCTCTCCGTGAAGGATTACATCAAAGATCCCAAACCCAACGGGTACAAAAGCCTGCATCTGCTGGTTGAAGTGCCGGTGTTCATGTCCGACGGCGAGGAGCTGGTTTGTGTCGAAATCCAAATCCGCACGATCGCCATGGATTTCTGGGCCAGCCTGGAGCACAAGATTTTCTACAAATATAATGAGTCGGTGCCGGACCGGCTGTTGGAAGATCTCAAGAATGCTGCCGACACCGCCTATGAGCTGGATCTGAAAATGGAGCAGCTCCAACAAGAGATGGAAGAAATCAAGCACGCGCATCAAGCCGAAGCCGCCGAGGACTTCCAGCTTCTCATCGACAACAAGAAGTTCAATATTCCGGAAAACCTGCTGAAGTTGTTGTCGGGCGGAGAATAACCCTCGTCCCTTTATATGAAAAGAGCTTCCCAACCGAAATCTCGGCAGGAAGCTCTTTTCTTTATGATAATGATTTGTAGCTTACTTTGATTCTGCAGGTCCCTTTTTATCCGCTTTACTCGTATAAGGTTTAGGAGCGCTTTTCGCTCTCCGCTCACTCGCTTGCCAGCGATTCCAACCTTTCTTGTCCGTTCCTCTACCCGTGCCGCCTTTCCCTTTGGCCATGTCATCACTCCGCTACAGTTGGTATACCAATTATCCTTTTACTTTTACCTTATGTTTAACCCTTTCCATTTCCTTGCCTTTGTTTCTAGGTGCCCGCACAGGCTGGGCTTCTTTTGGGGTTGGTGCGGTCTGCGTCATCGGGTAAGGATGGTCCTTGATGACGGGGATCCGTTTGCCAATCAACTTCTCGATATCGGCCAAGTAAGGCTTCTCGTCGAAATCGCATAACGAAATGGCAACGCCGCTTTGTCCCGCCCGGCCTGTCCGCCCGATCCGATGAACGTACGTTTCGGGGATGTTCGGCAGCTCATAGTTGATAACATGGGACAACTCGTCGATGTCGATCCCTCGTGCCGCAATGTCGGTCGCCACCAGGACACGTAAGGTACGGTTCTTGAAATTTTGCAACGCTGTCTGCCGGGCGCCTTGCGACTTGTCGCCATGGATGGCTTTCGCGCTGACCTGCGCTTTGGCCAAGTGGCGTACCAGCCGGTCCGCCCCATGCTTGGTCCGCGTAAAGACGATAGCGGATTCGATGGATGAGTCCTTCAAGAGGTGCAGCAGCAAGTCTTTCTTGTTGCTCTTATCCACAAAATACAAACGTTGTCCAATGGCGTCCACTGTGGAGGATACCGGCGTTATCGTTACTTTTACGGGGTTTCGCAATATGGAATCGGCCATCTGCGCGATCGCGCCGGGCATGGTTGCGGAGAAGAGTAAGGTCTGCCGCTGGGATGGCGTTTTGGCGATGATTTTTTTGACGTCGTGAATAAAGCCCATATCCAGCATGCGGTCAGCCTCATCTAAGATCAGCATCTCCACGTCCTTCAAATCCACCAGCTTCTGCTGGATCAGATCATTCAGCCGGCCGGGGGTGGCGACCAGAATATCCACGCCCTTCTGCAGCGCGATCTCCTGCGGCTTCTGGGACACGCCGCCGAAGATGACGGCGCATTTCAGAGGCAAATTCTTGCCATAAGCACAAAAGTTCTCGTAGATCTGCAGGGCCAGCTCCCGGGTTGGCGTGATCACTAGCGCCCGGATGTTGCGGCGGCCAGGCTTAGGCGTATGGTTCTTATGGAGCAATTGCAGTGTAGGAATGGCAAATGCGGCGGTCTTCCCTGTGCCGGTTTGCGCGCAACCCAGCAGGTCTTTGCCGCTCAGAATAGGCGGAATGGCTTGTTCTTGAATCGGCGTAGGCGCCGTATAGTTCTCGTGTTCCAATGCTTTTAATATCGAAGGGATCAAGTTCAGTTCTGTAAATTGCATAATAACTCCTTGCCGAAATCACTAATTTCGGCGGCCAGAGCTTCAGGTCACCGATCATATCAATATAACACGGCGCGGGTCACCCGGCAAATTCGGACTCTCGAGATAGCGATACCTGCCACCGGACGATCAAGCGCTAAATATATGCGAAAAACCGAATACATTTCATGAATCCCGGTAATTTCAACCAATTATATATGAAATTCAATACACATTTGTCCATATCGATGGCGTTTGCCTTGAATCTATATGAAAAATCGAATAGAAATCCAAATTTCGGCCGTCAGTACCATTTTATATATGAAAAACCGAATACAATTTCATATTGTCGAACCGAGCTCACCACGAGAAAAATACGGGGACTTCCGCCGATTGGAAACTAAAAGGCCGGATCGGGTCCAAGTCGGGTGGAATCCGAAGTGCCACGTCCAATATCCTCTGCTTTCCATCGACTTCTTCGCGGATTTCTTCCATTAAATGGCCAAGTCCTTCGACCATCGCGGTCCCTCCTTCACATTTTCCTCAATCTGCCTTTAAAAACCTCGATATCCACTTCATATTCTAAAGATTTTACCGAAATAAAAGCAAAGGGGCGATCCCTTCGAGAAAACGCAAACATACGTCAAAACAAGCTGGAATACGCGGGTTTTACCTGTGGGTGGTTGTGGTATAATCACGATGATTTGCGAAAACGGATTGCCATCCGGCAGCTTGCAAGAACAAACAGAAACGGGTGATCAGATGTTCGAACTCAAATGGCTATGGCAGAATTTGGAGGGCAACCGGGCCAGGTACATTACGGCGCTAGTGCTTTCCGTCGTGGGCTCTTCGCTCATGATTATCAATCCATACATAGGCCAACGCATTGTCGACACGTTTATCACGGGTGAGAATGCGGCACAAAATCTAACGCAGGAACGAGGACTGCTCATCATGCTCTGTATGGGCATGATCGGTTTTTCCTTACTACGCACGGGGCTTGCTTATCTAACAACGATGCAATACGAGCAGGCTTCGCAAAATATGTTGTACAAAGTCCGCATCTACCTGTACAACAAAATCCAAGGCCAGGATATGGAATATTACGACCATAACCGGACCGGGGACTTGATGACCAAGATGACCGGGGACCTGGACATGGTTCGCCACTCCATGGCGTGGATCATCAAGACGATTATCGAGTCGGTCACGATCTTCCTTGCGGCCGTCATTTATTTCTTCACGATCGATGCCGTGTTGACGTTGTGGCTGCTGGTTTTGGCACCTCCGATCTTCGTCGTGGCTTACATTTTCGCGAAGAAGGTCCGTCCGATGTACATCGACTTGCGCGAGCGGTTGTCTCAGCTGAACACGACCACCCAGGAGAATATCTCGGGGAACCGCGTCGTTAAAGCCTTTGCCCGCGAGGAATACGAAATCGAGAAGTTTACGGACAAGAACATCCACTTCTCCCAAGCCAACAAAAAAGCTGCGCTCGTGTGGCTGGACTACTTCCCTTATCTGGAGACGTTCGCGCAGGCGTTTAACGTCATTTTGATGCTGGCCGGCGGCTACTTCGTGATGCAGGGACGAATTACCTTTGGGGAATTCTCCGCGTTCTCCGCGCTGATCTGGGCGATTTCTAACCCGATGCGCAATATCGGTATTATCATTAATGATATTCAACGTTTCTTCGCGAGCTTAAGCAAAATCGTGGAAATTTACTACGCGAAACCAAACATTGTGAACGAACACAAGGCTACCGAGAAACGTCGTTATGAAGGACAAATCGATTTCGATCACGTCCGCTTCAAATATGACGGCGGCGAAGTGCTTCACGATATTAGCTTCTCAGTTAAACCCGGCGAAACCGTCGCGATCATGGGCTCCACCGGATCGGGTAAAACGTCCCTCGTGAATCTGATCCCGCGTTTCTACGATGTATCCGGCGGGCAAGTATTGGTTGACGGCGTCGACGTACGCAAGCTGGAGCTCGACGAGCTCCGCAGCAACATCGGCATCGCAACCCAGGATGTGCTGCTCTTCTCCGATACGATTGACGGGAATATCGCGTATGGTGATCCCGAGTTACCGGAGGAACAAACGGTCGAGTATGCTCGGTTGGCTGCGGCGCATGATTTTATCACGAAGATGCCGGAAGGGTATGATACGATCGTCGGAGAACGTGGTGTCGGCTTGTCCGGCGGGCAGAAGCAGCGGATTGCGCTATCCCGGGCCCTTGCCGTGCGTCGGCCGATCTTGATCCTCGACGATACCACGTCTGCGGTTGACCTCGAAACCGAGGAGCATATTCAGAAGAGCTTGCGCGAGCTAGACTTCCCGTGCACGAAGCTGATCATTGCCCAGCGCGTGTCCACGACGGCCGAAGCCGACCGCATTCTGATCCTGGACGGCGGTCGCCTGATCGAGGAAGGCACCCATGCCGAATTGCTAGCCAAGCGCGGCTATTATTACGAGGTCTTTATGCTTCAAAACGAAGGTATCGGAAGGAAGGTGAGCGCTCATGGCCAGGAATAAATTCGATGTCGATGAAAACCTGGAGTCTCCCTTTGACATCAAGCATTTCAGGCGAGCCATGGTTTATATCCGGAAACAGCAGAAGCCGATGATCTTGGCGTTTGTGCTGAGCGCCTTGTCAGCTGCAATCGCGCTGTCGGCGCCTCTCATTATTCAACACGTCGTCGACGTGACGATTCCGGAGAAAGCCTTCGGCGCATTGATCTGGTGGTCCTTGCTCATGCTGCTCACGATCGTGGTCAGCGTCGAGCTGGCGACCATTCGCTCCCGGATTATGACCCGGGTCGGGCAGGATATCATCTTCGATATCCGCACGGATTTGTTCAAGCATCTGCAGAATCTGCCGTTTAAATATTACGACGACCGCCCTCAAGGGAAAATCCTGATCCGTGTCGTCAACTACGTCAACGCCGTATCGGACGTCTTGTCCAACGGGATCATCAACTTCATTCTGGAAATCGTCAACCTGATCTTTATCGCCGCCTTTATGTTCGCGGTGGATGTGCGGTTGTCTCTGGTCACTTTGGCCGGTTTGCCGGTGTTCCTCGGCGTCATGCTGCTGATCAAAACCCGGCAGCGCCGGGCATGGCAGGCGGTTTCGAACAAAAGCTCCAATATGAACGCCTATTTGCAGGAAAGCATCAGCGGGATTGGCGTCACGCAGATTTTCTCCCGCGAGAAGCATAACGAAGGCATCTTCACTCGTCTGGCCGGGAACTACCGCAAGGAATGGATGCGGGCACTGCGTTACAACGCTCTGATCCCGTTCACCGTCGACAATCTGGCGACGATCGTGACGACGCTCATCTATTTGGTCGGTTTGCTTGCGATGGGGCCGCAAGGCGTGACCTTTGGGGTCATCCTTGCAATGAGCAGCTATGCAGCCCGGTTCTGGCAGCCAATCCTCAACCTGTCGCAATTGTACAACAACTTTATTAACGCCGTTGCTTACCTTGAGCGGATCTTCGAAACGCTGGATGAGCCAGTGACGGTCAGCGACGTACCGGAGGCGAAGGAACTTCCGTCGGTGAAGGGTAACGTCAAGTTCAACGACGTGACGTTTGCCTACGATCCAGGCCTTAACATTCTGGAGCACCTGAACTTCGACGTGAAGGCCGGGGAGAGCATCGCCCTCGTCGGTCCGACGGGTGCGGGCAAAACCACGGTCGTCAACCTGATCTCGCGCTTCTATAACTTGACCGACGGCGAGATCCTGATCGATGGTCACGATATCTCGCAGGTGACGCTGAAGTCGCTGCGCAGCCAGATGGGGATCATGCTGCAAGACAGCTTTATTTTCTCCGGCACGATCATGGATAATATCCGTTACGGCAAGCTGGATGCCACGGAAGAGGAGATTATCGCCGCAGCCAAAACGGTCTGTGCCGACGATTTCATTCGCGAGTTCGAGGAAGGTTACCAAACCGAGGTTAACGAACGCGGCTCGAAGTTATCCCAAGGACAGCGCCAGCTCATCTCGTTCGCCCGGACCCTGCTGGCCGATCCGCGCATCCTGATCCTGGACGAAGCAACCTCCTCGATCGATGCCAAGACGGAGCGCCTGCTCCAGCAAGGCTTGAACGAGCTGCTGAAGGGACGCACCTCGTTCATCATCGCGCACCGGCTGTCGACCGTGAAGAACTGCGACCGCATTATGTACGTGTCCGACAAAGGGATCGCCGAGTCCGGTTCGCATGATGAGCTGATGGCGAAGAAGGGTTTGTACTACCGCTTGTATACGGCGCAGAAGATGGAAGCTGTGTAATTACGCAAAGAAAGGCAATTCCGAAGCCCTATTCAGGGCTACCGGAATTGCCTTTTGTTTATTCCCGGATGACATCCATCCGTTATTCGTATTGGCCGATTCGGTTTTCGATATATTCTTCAACCTCTTCTTTGGGAATGTCCAAGGCGATCGCCAACTCGCCGTGCAAATTCTCAGAAGCCGAGCTCAATAGCCGTTCGTCCGATTGCCGCAGCTTTTTGCCTAAACCGTGTTGCTCTCTTTTTTTGTGCACCATCGCTTTGATGACCTTGATCCACTCCACGTAATCGCCTGTGCCGATCGCTTGCTTGCAGCTGGCTTCCCGGGCTTTATCGTTGCTGATCCAGGTCACGTCAATGCTTGGAATTCGGGAGATCAGACGCTCTGATTCTTCTCGCGAAATGATGCTGCGCATGATCACCTTGAAATTGTCGACCGGCGTATAAATCGTAGTTCCTTTAAGATAAATCGGGTTGAGCAGATAATACTTGCGGTCCCCCTCCACTCCCGGCGGCGTGCAAATGTCTTTAATTTGGCAGACCCCATTGCTTCCGTAGATCACATACTCATTTACCGCAAACATATGCCTTCCTCCTTTAGTCTTCTGATGAGAAACCTTGAATCTGGACCCTAAAATATAAAAACACCGCCCACTCTATCTGAGTGAAACGGTGTCCGAGAACTCGCCGTTTGGTTATTTATCACCCTAAGGATGTACCTATAATTCCATTATAGACTAAATAACGGGGTTCATGTCATTTATTTAGGAAATACTAAATTTTATTCGATAATCCCTTAGGAGGTTAGGTGTACCGATGAGCGAAAACGAGAACGCCAAACAGCAGCTGAAACGAGCAAAGGCCAAGGATTCCACCGATGAAGGCCGAAAAGGCGCCTTCATGACGAAGGACGCCTGGAACCAAGACGGCAACCCCGCCGCAGCGGTGGACGAATTCGGCCCGGAGATGAGACCGGAGGATCCGCCGACGTTGAATGGGAAGCCGGATTAGGACAACCTTATGGCACAGGAGATATCGTCGATCAGGGAGGAGTGAAAGTCCATGACGCTTACATAATCACAACGCCTTGGTCTCACGGCATTTCGGATAGTTGCTACAACCCAAAAACTCAACGCCCTGTTTGTTTTTTCTACGAACCATCGGAGCTCCACATTTGCAGGTAATGGATTTGGCTGCAGCGACTTCCCTTTGCGTTTTGTTAATTTCGGCGTGGCCTGAGAATTCCTCCTTCTCGGCCGTTCTTCTTTTCTTCCCAGGTTGCCATTTCCCCCATACGCTAAGCTTCTGCTCAACAAGCCCTCCATGCCAATAGTCGACTTTAAACTGTTCCGCTTCTTTCTTCGCAGGGAGAGTCAAATCCGAGGTTGTAATGAGTAAAGACAAAATACAATCGTGATTACGTTTGGCTGCAACCAACTCACGTACGGTCATAACTTGAACAGGGTGACGGTCTGAATAACATTTAGCTTGTACTGCCGTTTTTTCTCCGCGCCGATCTATAATTACTAGATCAACTCCACCATCATTGCCACCGACCCCTACCTCTTTAACAATGTATCCCTGGTCTCGGAAGTATAGGGCCAGCAATCGTTCAAACTCCGCTCCTGACAAATCATCTAGTCGGCTCGTCAAAATAGCTCCATCTGGTCTGACCGTGTTGCTTGAACGTCTGGACGATGTCGCGCGAGATGTATTCTTATACGATCTTTTTTGTTTCTGCTTCTTTTGCTTTCTTCTTTTCCGTGTCCACATCCCACCAATAATTTCTCCTACAACTACAGAGCAAATTAATATACCGAAAAAAAAGCCCCAGTGGAGTCCTGGAATACTAAAATACAAAGAAAGTCCTCCAATAATGAATAACCCTCTTAGAACGTAAGCAATTTGCCTACCCTCTGCTTTATAAGTTCTAGCCATACCCTATTCTTCCTTCCTGTTATGTATACTTCCATCCTTTTCGACATTTTGTCTTAAAATCCTTTGGGCTTCTAACGAGGGACCTCGAATCTGGATCCTAAATATATAAACACCGCCCACTCTAGTTGAGTGAAACGGTGTCTATAATGAAATCTATATGATTTTTCGAATTCATTTTGCCGGAATCGTCGGAGTTGGCGGATTGTATTCGATTTTTCATACAGAATCTTGGATTCGAACCGGATCAAGCATAAATCTGTATGATATTTCGAATACAATCGTTCAAAAACGGTGAAACCAGCGGATTCTATTCGAAATTTCATATAGAATGTACCCAACGGCGGTACGCGTTATATAGCTTGTAGCTTGTCGTTCCCACTCCGCATCAACAACGCACATACTTCCGCTTAAATCCAAGCTGTCCGCGATCCAGCGATTTTTGGATCGTTTCCGTGGCGTTCAGGAAGGTGTTTTTCTTATTCTCCCGTTTCATCTCTACCGGACCGACCGCCTTGGCGGCCTCGACCGCTTGCGCGTGGAGCGGCATATACGAAATCCCGACGGTGTAAATAAAGTTGTTCATCGCGGATTTCGTTCGTTCGGGCGCCTCGTGGATCGTGTTCTTCACCGTTTCTAGCATACCTGCGAGTTTGCTCTCGGCAAATTTGCTGTCCGGCTGGCTCCCCAATAGCCAGCAATAACAGCTCCAACCCGCCGACATTCTTAGCTCGTCCCCACTGGCGATCCACTTGTCGGCAACCTCCTGCGCAATATCCGTCTCCGCCAAAGTAACAGCCACCACATAATCCGATAGCATATAAAAGTAGGCGCCCTCGATCCATCGCTCGAAATCCGCGTGCGTCATCGCTTTCGGATCGGCAATGATCCCCGCAAAATACATCGCATCATAGTTTCCCGTCGCATAAAGCTGTTCGGCCAAAGGCTGATTGATTTTGATTTGCCGGAATAACGGTTTCATTTCTCCAGTCGCTACGCCAAACAGCGGCTCCAGCGCGCCGTTAGACATGTACATTTTCTTCAGACGCTCCTTACCAAGCGCTTCTAGCTCCTGCATTACGGTTTCCAGATTCATCGTTGGGCCAGCTCCCTTCATCCCGCATGGATTCTTTCGTCTAGCTTACTACGTTAGGAGGGCTAGATTCAAATCCCTGACCAGGTTGTTGAGCGTCCTGCCGTATTATTTGCTGCGTGCCAAACGGAACCCTTGATCCGGACCAAAGCCGTTCGCTTCAAACTTCCCGCGAAACGACACCTCACTGCTGCGAATATCGCCGATCCAACCGCCACCTTTGACCACTCGAAAGGAACCGCGATCCTCTCTCCGGCTCACATCGTCCCCGTACCAATCCCAGCACCATTCCCTCACATTGCCGGACATATCGTAAAGCCCCAGCTCATTGGGCTTCTTGCCACCGACAGGCTTGGGTTGACCATGATTGCTCTCGATGATCGGCCAGTTCCAGTCTCCGGTCAGGTATTTATCCCCGACGTTCCGCCAATACCAAGCCACATCGTCCGCGCGGGAGCTTCCGCTGTATTTGAAACTTTTGCTCTCTTGACCGCCGCCAGCCGCATATTCCCACTCCGCCTCTGTTGGTAGTCGGTACCCGTTCGCCTCCGCATTAATCGTGACGAGCCATTTCAGTTGATCGTTATCGCTTTGATTATTCGGGTCTATCTTGCTCTTATCTATATGGTAAAAAGGTGTCAATCCCTCTTGTATGCTACGCTGATTGCAATACTCGATCACGTCGTACCAACTGACCATTTCCACCGGTAAATCGTTGCCTTGAATTTGGGATGGGTTACTCCCCATCACTTCCGTCCATTCCTTTTGGGTGATTTCATATTTCCCGATATAAAAATCCTCTAGCGATACGCTCGAACCGTAGTAGTTGGAAAGGGGGTTCATCGCCTGCCCGCCTTTGACCAGCACGAAGCGATCCTTCAGCCGATCTGATTGTCCTGAGCCAACCTGCGAGCAGGCCGTGATCAGCACAAACATCGAGAGAAACAGAAACAGATACATCCATCGCTTCCTCATGGGTAACTCTCCTTTGATTGAAAGATCGACAAGGCCGCCGGCGGACACCGAACGGCCTTCTCACAAAGTTCAGCGATTAACCGGTTACCACACCGTCACGTTGGAGCTTCCGCTACTTTGATAGCCTTCCGTCGCCAGAACCTGGTAGGACCAGCTGCTTCCCAGATTCATGCCTTTGCTCTTCCAAGCATTCACATGATTGCTGAAAGTGATGGCAACGTTGCTGCCGGTTGGTCTTTTGGATTGCCGAACGCTCCAGAATTGTTGGAACGTCTGCGTACCGTCGATCGAAGGCGCATTGTAACGCATCGTCGTATAAATATCGTAGGTGCCTCCGTCACTGGTCACCGTACCTTTATAAGTGCCGGTCGGTCGGTACGTGCCCCAGCTGTCCACAACGTAATACTCGATCAATGAGTTTCTGGTCCATCCGTAAAGCGTCAAATATCCGTTACCCGAAGGAGCCCATACACCGGCGTTATAGTTGATCGTCCGATTCGGCGAACCTACATTCCAGCCTTTGCCGACCACGAAGTTCCCGGTATTGTACCAATTGACGCTGTAATTGCCCCCAGACCCGTTTACCGCATTCACCGTCCCGCCGCCGTCTGTCCAATTTTGCCAATAATCCGTCGCTGCATTTGAGGTCGCCCCAAACAAACCGAAACTCATCGAAGCTGTCAGGAGTAAAGTCAACATCTTTCTTTTCAATTTCATGATCAATTCCTCCTCAGAACTCTATTTTTTTAGAAAAAACCGTTCCTTCTCCCTGCTTCATACCGAGATGCGTCTTTGCTGTTGTGGGGCACCACCTACCTTGTGTCATAATCTAGAAACATTTAACTATCACCCCCTTTACTAGAAAATTATAGAAGGTAAGCGCATACATTTCACTTCGCAAAATAAAGGTTTTATCTTCTTTTTTACATAGATTGATAGAATCAAGCGATTTGGAAAGTAAAAAACGACCCCAACGGAGTCGTCTTGTGGATAGGGATCAGCTTTCATATGGAAGTTGCCGTGCATTAAACTCCGGTGTTTGCCTTAACGAGAACCTCGGCGTATTTCGCCTCGTCCTTGCTTGGGGAAAGGAGCGTGCCGACAAATGCGGCAAGGAAGCCCAGTGGGATCGAGATAATCCCCGGATTCGTCATCGGGAAAATCGCTGTCCCGGTCAAAATCGCCTTGCCCGGTTCCGGATCCCATACGTTCGGGCTCAGTGCCACGAGAATAACCGTACTGAGCAAGCCGACCAGCATGCCGGAGATCGCCCCCGTGCGGTTGAATCTACGCCAGAACACGGTGAACAGAATGATCGGCAGGTTGGCGCTTGCCGCGACGGCAAAAGCCAAGGAGACGAGGAAAGCCACATTCATCTTCTGGGCGAACAGGGCTAGCACGATCGAGATGATCGATACGCCGATCGAAGCCCAGCGGGCCATGCGCAGCTGTTCCCGTTCGGTCGCGTTGCCGCGGCGGACGATTTGTCCGTAGAAATCGTGTGCGAAGGCCGACGCCGCCGACAGAACGAGACCGGTGACAACGGCTAAGATTGTGGCGAAGGCCACCGCCGAGATAAACGCGAAGAGGAAATCGCCGCCAAGCGCCTTAGCCAGGAGCGGAGCGGCCATATTTCCGGCCTTGTCGACGGCTGTGATCTCCTCCGTACCGACGAACGCCGCAGCCCCGAAGCCAAGGAAGATCGTCATGACGTAGAAGATGCCAATGATCCAGGTGGCGTAGACCACGGAGCTGCGTGCCGTGCGGGCGTCCTTGACCGTAAAGAATCGGGTTAGAATATGCGGCAGCCCGGCAGTGCCCAGCACCAATGCCAAGTTGAGCGATATCGTTTCTAGCGGCACCTTGTACTTGTTGCCCGGGTTCAGATAGTTCTCCATTAATGGGGTTGCCGTTTTCATCTGCTCGAACATGCCGGTCAGGCTGAAATCGAACTTCGCGAAGACCATCAGCGAGATGACAAAAGTGCCACCCATCAGCAAAACCGCCTTGGTGATTTGTACCCAACTCGTGGCATGCATCCCGCCGAATACGACATAGACGGTCATCAACACGCCAACGATCAGCACCGAGGTGACGAAATCGAGGCCCAGCAGGAGCTTGATCAGCGCCCCCGCTCCAACGAGCTGCGCAATCATGTAGAAGATCGAGACGGCAATCGTATTCAGGGCTGCGAAGCCGCGCACTTCTTTATTCGCAAAACGGGCCGCAATCATGTCGGCAACCGTATATTTACCCAAGTTGCGGAGGGGCTCGGCAACCAGGTACAGCACGACGAGGTACGCAACGAGAAACCCGATGCTGTAGAAGAAGCCGTCGAAGCCGACCAAGGCGATGGACCCGGCGATGCCCAGAAATGACGCCGCAGACATATAATCGCCAGCGATGGCCGTCCCATTCTGCCAGCCCTTCAGCCCGCCGCCCGCCGTGTAAAATTCGCTGGTGTTGTTTGTTTTTTTCGCGGCAAAATAGGTAATGACCAGCGTCAACAGCACAATCGTGCAAAATAAAGTGAACGCCATAATCGTTACGCCCCCATTTCCCGCCGGATATCATCCACCAACCGGTCAAACTGCCTTGCAACGCGCGAGTATAGGATACAGAGCGCCCACGTCATCACAAACTGAGCGAACGCGAACATCCACGCCCAGGAAATCGGGCCGATCGCCGGTCGATTCAGCACCTCCGAATACGAGGTCATGATCGGGAGCGCAAAGTAAAACAGCAGAAAAAATACAGTTAACGGGATAATGAACTTTTTCTTGCGGGAGATCAGCGTTTTGAACTTGGCGGAATGCCACACCTCGGTGTAGCTTTTTCCTTTCGCGCTTTTTGCGCCCTTTGTGCTTTTTGCGCCTTTCGCACCCATACCTTCCCCTCCAATCATGAACTTTGAAGAACACCCATTATATGTAAGCGCTTCGAACTCATTTTATGCAGGATTCGGCTTGCTAAACGTTCAAATTTTAACCTTCCGACTTTTTCATATATTGATCATAGAGCTGCTCAAACGTATCGTAGCGGTTCACTCCTCTTCCCACTCTGTGGTGTTCCTCCAGATAATCCTCCATCACCCGCAGAAATTGACCTTTCACCCCATCCAGATGATCGGCATCAAAATAGGCCATGAGCACGTACTTAGGAGTTCCAATCAACTGTGTCATTTCATCCAGGAAACTCTGCGCCCCCATTGCCGCATGAAAGGCGTAGGATTTGTCTTTCATCCCCGTACTGGCAATCATCTTGTTGCGGTAGTTGCACCACAACTCCTCGTATGTCCCCGATCCGTGTTATTGATGATGATCAGGTCCAGGTCGCTTTTCTCATGATAATCGCCTGTGCGAAACGAATCTGTCACCTCAATGATGGCAATATCCTCTGAGAAATCCCGCTGAGCACGTTCAATCACCATACGGATGATGTTCTCATTCTTCTCGAGCAGTTGTTGCCTCTTAAGATCCTCCATGACTCTACCTCCTGACCGTCCGGCCTTTGTCCTACAAGCCCCTGTCTAATTTCATTGTAGAGACGGATCGCGTCAAGTTGTATTCCGAGTTTCATTATAGAAAAGAAATACGGGGTGTTGCCGCACCTAACTTTGCGGTTCGTTTCAAGTGTTCTCAACCGATTGGACTCCGCTAAAAAACGATAAAAAAGACACCTGCATTCTTGCTCAGGTGTCTTCAAGCATTCAAAGTTGGGTTTTGTTTCTGCTTATAACGTTTCTGCTTATAACGTCTCTTCTTTTACTTCCCCGCCTTGCAAGCTCTTTTTTCTTAAAGGGATCAAGATAATCGCACCGACGATGATGCCTATCCCCAATATGGCCGCAGTCCAATAAAGTCCGCCAAACCCCGTCTGGGCGGCCATCTTCGTTACCTCAGTCACGCTGTCAGCAAGCACTTGCTTCAGCGTAGGATCCTGGATCGCTTGAAGCATCTCGGAAAGCTGACCTTCCGACACGCCAGAGGATCCTGAGGCCATCTGCTGCCCGATCTGCGCAAGTTCTGCCTGTGCGTCGGCTGACAACGTGACGCTAGCCAGATTTTGTTGCAAAATGCCTGGGAACTTCTCAGCAAACAGTGTACCCATATTGTTGAACGCGCGGGCGATAAATCCAGCATAGATCGCCGGGGCCAATGTCATCCCGATTTGGCGGAGCAGCGACAAGGAGGCTAGGGCCGAACCCTTATCCTTTTTCAAGCCTTCCGTTGCCAAAATGTTGAGCGGCGCCCCCAGAATGACCCCAATTCCGACGCCAGCGATGGCACTGGCTACGATAAATTGCCATCTGGTTTCAAGCCATAATGGGAAGAGCATAAAACCGATAGCTGCGATCACTCCGGACATAATCACTGTAAATACCGGACCTCGCTTGGAAACTAGTATACCGCCTAACCCTGCTCCTAATCCGGCAGCCACCGCCAGCGGCGTCATCCAATACCCCGAGTTTTCGGCCGAAATACCAAGCACTTGCTCGGTAAAGGACGGGATATAGATCATCGCAGCCAGCAGACCGCCCGATAAGGTACCGATCAGCAGGACCATCAGGTATCTGGGCTGCTTGATCAGACGAATGGGCAGGATTGGATCACCGGATCGATCCCGTTCCATTTTCCCTTCAAAGAACAGCAGTATCGTAAACAGCACAACCCCGCCAAGCAAATATCCCCACACATTCGGGCGCGTCAGACTTTCCGCAAAATTAATGTCGATGTTCGTAAGTCCTAGCATCAGGGACAAGATGCCCAGCGATAAAATGATCGTACCGATGAGGTCAAGCCGTCCTGGCGACGGATCCGACGATTCCTCTAGCTTCCGCAGCCCCAATAGAAACAGCACAATGGCGATCGGGACGTTGATCAAGAACAACACATGCCATTTCCCCGTTAAATCCAGAAGCAAGCTGCCGATATTCGGTCCAAGAACGGCAGCAACCCCGTTCATGGCGCCAAGCAAGCCTAAATATTTAGCTTGTTTGTCCGGCTCAACCGTACTCAAGATATGTGAGCTGCCGATAATGAAAATCCCGCCGCCTCCTAAGGCCTGCACGACGCGAGCAAATAAATAAAAGCCAAAGGAAGGGCTAAGCGCAACCAATAAAGAGCCTAATCCAAACAGAGCAATTTCGATAATAAATAGTTTCTTGCGACCATAGCGGTCCGACAATTTCCCTACGATTGGCAAGCTGATCGCGAGGCCCAACGTGTAAATCGTAATCCCCCATGCGCCCCAGTTGGCGGACACGTCAAAAGAACGGTTGATCGTCGTAAGCGCTGCGCTGATAATCCCGTTATCAAGCTGCGCCATAAATACGCCAACCGAAAACAATAAAATCGCCCAAAACTGCGATGAGCGTTTTGCCATAACAATTCCTCCATCTTGAGCCAGATTTTCATTAATATATAAAGCCATAACAGAACCGAAGCGCCTATAAACATAATTATAGTGTAGCTCAAGCCATTTATGTAACTTCCCCAATGCAGCAGATCCGACACCAACGGACGGAAATAAGAGATAGTGATCGGACTGATTTCACCGATCCACAGCAGTAATATGCCCGAAATCGTAGCCCGGATAACCCCGGTGCGAAAATACTCTTTTCACCACCGTTAGCTTACCTAATCTCATATATAGAATCGGTCCTAACACGCTAGACGCCAAGGTTGTGACAATAAAGATGCTAAACTCTAGTTAGCAATTTCTTATCGCATTTCCGCGATTCTTCGCATAGGCTCGACGAGCCAAAAAGGGACGCTTTGAACGCGCCCCCTCTGCTTGATTTCCTAAAACTTAATAATCCCGGTGGTATGGAGTAGAACCAGAAATACGAGAACCGGTGCAATATAGCGAACCATAAACAGCCATACCCGGAACCAGCCCGCCTTGAGCCCAGCGGCTTCCGCAGCATTCTTCCAGAAGTATCCCGCAAACACCGTGGTAATCAAACCACCAAGCGGCAACAAAATATTCGAGGTCATGAAATCAAGCCAGTCAAAGAAACTCTTCCCACCCATATCCGTGAATACCGGAACGGCTCCAAAGGAGAACACCGACGGGAGCCCGATCAATAAAACCAGAACGCTGATGATCGTCACGGATTTTCCACGGCCCCAGCCCCAACGATCCATTACGTAAGTTACTGGGACTTCAAGCAGCGATACCGAAGACGTCAATGCTGCGATCGCCAGCAGGATGAAGAACAGCCCGCCAAAGAATGCTCCCAGCGGCATGGCCGAAAACGCGGCAGGAAGCGCAATGAAGACCAGAGACGGCCCCGCATCAGACTCCAACCCAAAAGAGGCGGTTGTCGGGAAAATAATCAGCCCCGCAATAAACGCGTAAATCAAATCACCCGCTCCAATCGCCAGGGTAGCCGGACCGAGGGATTGACGTTTGTCGACATAAGCCCCGTAAGTAAGCAAAATCCCCATGCCAAGTGACAGCGAGAAAAAGGCATGTCCCAGCGCAACCAATGCCGCTTCCGGACTTAATTTCGAGAAATCCGGCTGAAGGAAGAAGGATACGCCCGCACCAGCTCCCGGTAAGGTTAAAGCCCTAATCATCAAAATAATCAAAAGTACGATCAAGCCCGGAATCAGCACTTTATTAAATTTCTCGATGCCGCCGGAGATTCCTTTACCCACTACGATCCCGGTGATCAATACGGCCACGGCCTGCCATACCAGCGGCATGTAGCCTTCAGTAAACGAGCTGAATTGTCCAGCGTAGTCGGAGTTCGCAAACAGATTTCCGCTGAAGGACTGTATAGCATAGTGTAGTGTCCACCCGGCCACGATGACATAAAAGCTCAGAATCAGAAAAGGTGCAATGACTTGCAGCAAACCGAGACGGCCAAAAGCTTTAGGGCCGCCAGCTTTGACAAAAGACGTGGACGCGCTGCCTCTACCTGCTCGCCCGATGGCCAGCTCCGCCAAAAGCAAAGGCAAGCCAATCAAAATCAAACAGATGATAAACAGTAGGAAGAATGCGGCTCCACCGTTCTCCCCAGTAATATATGGGAATTTCCACATATTCCCCAGCCCCACGGAACTGCCGATGGCGGCCAAGATAAAACCGGTAGAAGAGAAGCGTTCATTTCGTCCTTGGTCTAGGTTGTTTTGTGATGGTTTCATGGTGATCCCCCATTTTTTATATATTCATCTATTATAATCAAAAACCGTGGCAGAGGGGTATGAAGTTTCTCTTGTTAATGATCCTTCAATATAAGGGATTTATCGTTTACACTAAGGCAAAGGCCTACCATTCATATCAGATCATACAACCGGGGAGGAATCCTCTGATGAGCATAGAACCGTTATCCTTCATCCCGTCGTTTCGACGGGCCAATTCCGTCATGAACCGAACGCTAAGCCGTCTCAGACAGCCGGATTTGGCCGTTCAGATCCACTATTGGGGCTTTATGCCCCGCCATTTCGACAATACGGAGCATAAGCATTCATTCTTCGAAGCTTGTTACGTGTTAACAGGATCCGGCTTCTACCTCGAAGAACATACGAAGTTCCCGCTTCAAACCGGGACCCTGTTTCTGTCCAGACCGGGAATCCAGCACCGGATTTTGAGCAAAGAAGGGCTGGCGTTGTGTTACGTCGCCTTCGAGCCGGAGGAATCGGCTTGCAGCGAACTTTATTCCGCCGCGTTCGAGTTGCTTGCCAAACAGGGAATCCCTGTGCTTCAAGAAGGGAACGACCAAACGCCTGGACTACTCTGGCGCTCTCTCTTATCCCTGTTTGCTTCGTCTGCCGCCGGCGCAAATTACCCGCCGCCCATGCTGCACAGCTTGGCGGAATCCCTGATCTTGTCCATCCTTACCGCCCACGGCCCCGGCTTCGATCATGAGACGGGCGGTACGGACAAGAATGACGAAGGCGCCTTCATGGTTCATCAGGCCGAATTATTTATCATGGATAACCTGAGCGAGACTCTATCCTTAGAACGGGTTGCCGGTCACCTGCACATCACAACACGCCATTTGACGAGGTTGTTCCGCAACTACGGGCACCAATCCTTTGTGCATTACGTACAGGAGCAGCGCGTACAAAAAGCCAAGAACCTCATCTTGAACACAGACCTTCAGCTTAAACAGATTGCCGCTTTGTGCGGATTTGAATCCATACACTATTTCACGCGCGTTTTCACGACCAAGCTTGGCGTAACCCCTGCTCGCTTCCGGCGCTCGCAATTTACCGAAGGACGGTACGATTCCGATTTATAACCTATCGCTGGAATCGATGTCCTGATCGTACAAAAACACTTCCTCTTTTTATAAAGACGGATTCTCCCTTCTGCTTCTACAATAGGACCGTAAGCTGATCCGAAGAAGGGAGGATCCATCCATCTTGAACCCTGTACCGGCTTTTCAAAAATATCCTATCAATAACTTACACTTCCGAGACAGCCCCGTGTTCATGCAGCGGGGTACGAGCTCCTGGTGTTCATTCATTCTATCTGCTTATCAAGAAACTGCGGGCACTTTCTATATCACGCTTGACGGGACTCACGGAGCTGATTTCTCCGCCTTGCTGGACCCCCTGCGGCAAGCTTGTGAAAAGGAAGGTATTCCTTTCTCAAGCGATTTCACAGCGAAATATGTGAAGCCTGAAGGGGAACTGCGTTCGGAAATGGCGGCTTACCTGACGGATAACCGGGCATTTGGCTATAAAGCAAATGATGTCCGTCCTATGCGATATTTTCGGAACGATGCCAAGGCATTCCTGGAGAAAAAAGCCCTTGAAGATGCACCGGGTGACGGGATATATGTTCTCTACGGACCAGGAGCCGCTCTTCTTGCCGGAAAGGAACCCGATCTCGCTTTCTTTGCCGACTATTCCCGGGAAAACCAACAGTTGCGTCATGCCCAGCGGATGGGTAGCTTTGGCTTCGGCGAATCGGACGACAAGGTCGAGACCTACAAGCACTGCCTGTTCCTGGAATGGCCCGTATGGGAGCCCTATCGCCAAGACTGGCTGACACTGAATGGAGGGCATCCGAATAAGAAGGCTTGCTACTATATGGACTTGAATCGTCCTGATGCTCCAGTATGGCTGCCGGTCGTAGCATTAAAGAGTGTACTCCAAGAAGCGGCGAAGCAGCCGTTCCGGGTGAAGCCGTTTTTTGCTCCCGGCATCTGGGGAGGGCAATATTTGAAGAAGTTGTGCGACCTTCCGGAGGAATGGGCGAACTGCGCCTGGAGCTTCGAACCGATCGCTCCCGAGAATACGCTTCTTTTCGAAGTACAGGGGATGCCCTTGGAAGTACCGTTCACCCTTCTTATGGAGGAAGCCCCCTACGATATTTTGGGAGAGCGTAATGTAGGGCTGTTCGGCAATTATTTCCCCATCCGGTTCGACTACTTGGATACGATGCAAGGTGGGGAATTATCGCTCCAGGTCCACCCGCTACAAGCGTATGTGGAATCTACATTCAACGAGCATATGACGCAGCAGGAATCCTATTACATCATGCGAAATGCACCGGGGGCCAAGGTTTATCTTGGATTAAAGGAAGGCGTCACCGGCGAGAAGCTGCTCGAAGCCGTGGAACACGCCCACTCGACAAGAGAACCGCTCACGTTGTCTTCCTATGCCAACGAATACGAATCGGAGAAGGGCAATTTGTACCTCATTCCTCCGGGAACAGTGCACTGCTCCGGTAGAGACAATCTGGTTCTGGAGATTTCCTCAACCACCTGGTGGTTCACTTTCAAAATCTATGATTACCTGCGCCTGGATGCGGATGGCAAGCCACGTCCCATGAATCCCGAACACGCACGGCATAATATCAACGATGCCATGGACACCTCCGCCGTCGAAGGCGGTTTGATCGCTCGGCCGATTGTTGTTCGCAGACAGGGCCGGAGCACGGAAGAATTACTGGGGCAACGCGGCGATCTTCTGTTCCAGGTCAGCAGGCTGTCCCTGCAGAATACCTGGCACGCGGATACCCGTGGCGAATTTGTCATGTACAATCTGGTGGATGGCGAACGTGTCCGTCTTGTACCGGCGGACAACGAAGCCGCAGCGGTTGAATGGGGATATGCCGAAGCTTATATCGTACCGGCCAGCGTAGGCGAATACCGTCTGGAGAACCTCTCCGATTCCCCGTGTACGCTTATAGCCGCTAGAGTAAATCCGGAATGGAGCCTTCCTCTCCTTCCGCCAACCTGGAATCCGAGCAAAGAGGCCTCCCATGAACTTCAGTAACGGACCGGACCTCGAAGCGGGAGCCCCTACCCTGATCACGCTGACGCTCGATGCCGGAGGAACCGTCCTAAAGGGGGCACTTCTCGTTAACGGGGAGATCGTACCCGATTCGTTCATGAGCCGACCATCCGAATCCCAGGGGTCTGCATCCAACACGATTGCCAGCTTTGCCGGAGTATGCCTTCATTTGCTAAGCTACTATACCGCAGCTTACGGACCTTTGCGTAATAACGATAAAATCCGGATCGGATTTGCCTTTCCCGGTCCGTTCAATTATGAGGAAGGCGTCGCGCTTCTTCAAGGGATCGGCAAATATGAAGCCCTGTATAAGCTGTCCGTTCGGGACCTGCTTCGTGAGAAATTGCATCAACTCTCTTCCCATACACCAGGCATCCTGACCGATTTGCTCGCCTCAGCCGAAATACGGTTCGGGAATGACGCCCACCTATTCGGACTCGGAGTCGGCCTCCGTTTCCCGTCGGAACGACTGATCTGCCTCACGCTTGGAACCGGCTTGGGCTCCGCTTTTGTCGAGAACGGACAACTCGCCTCCTCCGCCGATGGAGTTCCGTTGAACGGCATGCTGTTCGCCGAACCTTATCGGGAGGCGATCGTTGACGACTATTTTGGGAGAAGAGGGATTCTTGGGATGGCGAAGGAGCGGGGACTCCTTGTGGAGAACACCGATGTCGCGGATCTGGCGGAGGCAGCTAAACACGGAGACAAAGAAGCTCTGGAATTGTTCCATGAATACGGCAGACGGCTGGGCGAGATGCTTTTGCCTTATGTTGCTGCTTTCAAGCCCGATCGCATTATTCTCGGGGGACAGATCTCCAACAGCTTCCCGCTCTGGGATGATGACTTTCAGCAATCTCTTGGCGAGTTCACGCTTCCGGTTATCCAGTTGCAGGATGGGATCACCGACGTATTTAAAGGCATTCATCGGCTATTCGAAAATACGGATGGACACCCGTCCGCCTCACTTCAAAACTAGGAGGTTATCTCAAATATGCACCATCTCAGCAAAAACGAACCTAAACCCGCCCGTCCCTGGACCCTCTTTGTCATCCACCATTCCCACACGGATATCGGCTATACGGAGCGTCAGGAGAGAATCGAACAGTACCATGCCGATTTTATCCGCCAAGCCCTGAAGATTACGGAAGCCGCCCACCGCGGGGAACGCCCGGAGTGGAAATCCTTCCGATGGACATGCGAAACGTTCTGGGCCGTGGAAAGATTTCTGGAGAGCGCTTCGGCCGAGGAGAAGGAAGCCTTCCAGCAGGCTGTGACCCGAGGGAATATCGAGCTGTCGGGAACTTACCTGAACATGACCGAGCTGCCCGACTTTGACCTCCTGCTTCGGAACCACAGCAAAGCCCAACAGTTCGCTAAATCGTTCGGACACCGGATCGACAGCGCCATGACGGCTGATATCAATGGATACGGCTGGGGTTATGCCGCAAGCCTGCTGCAAAACAACATCGAGCATCTATTCTCCTGTATCCACACGCATCACGGCATGTACCCGCTCGGCCGCAAGCAAACCCCGTTCTGGTGGGAAACGCCGGACGGCGTCAAGCTGCTCGTCTGGAACGGAGAGCACTACATGTTCGGCAATGAGCTGGGATTCTGTCCGGACGCGTTGGGAAAATATATCATCAAGGACGAAATCCAGCATTTCCTGATGGAGCCGGAGCCTCGTCATGACGAGATCGCATCCTTACGGATTCACCGTTATCTGTGGAATCTGGAGCAGGAGCAGTATCCCTATTCTTTCGTTCCGATCATGGTCTCCGGCCTGGGGACGGACAATGCTTCCCCGAATGCGGATATCGCGGAATGGATTGCGAAGTGGAACGAACAACACGGCGACCGCATTACGATCAAGATGGCTACGCTTTCCGAGTTCTTCGCAACGTTGAAACAGGAAGATCTGTCTTCTCTCCCAATACATCGGGGCGATTGGCCAGACTGGTGGACCGACGGCGTTGCCTCCACGGCGATGCACACCCAAATTTACCGCGATGCCCAGCGGACGCTGCGGAAAGTAAAAAAACTCGATCCAAACCATGAAGCAGCAAGTCTCGCCGACATTGACGAAGCGTCGCAGGCGCTAACGATGTACGCCGAACATACGTGGGGATATCATTCCTCCGTATATGAGCCTTGGCATCCGCAAGTACAGATGCTTGAAGTTCGTAAGCAGTCTTATGCGGCTGAAGCCAGCAAGTTGGCTTACCGTGCCTTGGATAAAGCGTTGATCGCTCGAAAAGGAGCTCTCCTGGCTCCCAAACGCCCGCTGCGATATGAGATCATAAATACGGAGCCCGCCAAAGCAACGCTTCTGGTGACGATTCCGCTGGATGGATGGGAAACCGTGCTACTGCAAAAGGAGTTCCTACTCATCGATGAATCAACGGGGCAAGCCATACCGTACCAGCTGTCCTCTACGCAAGCCATCGTCACCGAACTGACGCTGTTGCCAGGCGAGTCCCGCACGCTCCATCTTCATCCGGTCGATAACGCGGGACTCTACGCCGATTCGAATAAGATCGTGACGGCCCGGAATACCGAACCGATCCCCTGCGAAGGAGTCTACGATATCTGGTCTGCCTCTTCAGCCAAGCATCCGATCCATATTGGAGACGAATTCGTGGAATCCGACACGATGCGGATCGAATGGAGAATCAAAGAAGGAATCACGGCATGGATCGATAAAACCCTTTCCGCCGATTTGCTGGTCATGAACCGCAAGCATGCGCCATTCACTCCGGTATACGAAGTGACTCCTGCACAGGATGAACATAATCCTTCACAGATCTGTTCAACACGGTCACGTATGGGCCGGAATCGGAAAGGGGTAAATGTTCAGCGAGACAGCGGCCGCCTGACCAAGGTGAAGGTGCTGGACAATGGGCCTCTGTACGCGCTTGTGGAGCTGGTGTATGAAGTAAAAGGACTCAGCTATTACGCCCTACATCTTAAAATGTTCGCCAATCAGCCTCGGGTTGAAGTATCCGTCCGCTTCCATAAGGACAGCGTATGGCTCCCGGAGAACGTTTATGTAGCCCTCCCCTTCTCGCTGGGACCGGAAGCAGAGCTTTACGTGGAGAAAGCCGGCTGTCTCGTTCGCCCATGGAAGGATCAGCTTCCCGGCTCCTGCCTGGATTACACCGCGGTACAGGAAGGTTTGTTCTGGCACTCGGCCAAAGATCAGGGAGCTCTTGCTCTGTCCATGACGGATACCCCATTACTGCAGCTGGGTACTCTGGAACATGTGCCACGGAAGCTTCATACGATGCAATCCGAGGACAGCCGTCCCAGCACGTATGCTTGGATTCTGACCAACTATTGGGAAACCAATTTCAAAGCCACGCTGGGCGGTTTCTATGAATTCCGCTATGCGCTTGAACGCCTGCATCAGGTTGATCCGCAAGAGACGGTGGGATCCCTTCACGCCTCTACCGGACAATTCACCGTTCACCGCATTCAATCGTAGCAACTTCAATAGAGACCGTCCCCTCACCGACAAAAAGGGCGTCCCGAGGTCAACCGACCTTCGGACGCCCTATATGTCATGTCATCCTTTTTCCCGTTCCAACAACCCCATTTCAAGGCAAGTTCTCGTCGATAAGGCCTTTTCTTCCGCTTCGAACCGGATATGAATACGTTCATCCGTCACCTTCACGATAACACCTGCTCCAAAGGCCCTGTGGTGAACCGTTTCCCCAACGATGAGTTCGTTTTCCGTACGGATCGCATTCGGATTGATCGGGGGCTTAACGGCAGCTGGATGCGATGTTGCAGGTTTCTTCGGAGGATCCTGAATATTCCTCACCGCCGTCATAAACCGTGACTCTGTCATTTCCGCCCCATCCCGTTTCTTATAAGTGATCAACTCCAAATGCTGCTTCGCCCGGGTCATCCCCACATAAAATAATCGAGTAGCCTCCTCCATCATCGCCGTGTTCCCTTTATCGTCCTTGGAAGGAAGAACCCCCTCCACAAGGTCGATCATATACACTCTTTCGAATTCCAAGCCCTTCGAACTGTGCATCGTGGAGAAGGTGACGGCCTTCTGTCCCCTCCTCGATCTTGAGGTTTTCAACGCAGACTCCAAGTACTTTAACCTGCTGGCAAACTCCTCCATCGTCGTTAACCCCGCCGCAATTTCCTCCAGCGTGTTCAGGATGCCGATCAGGTATTCCTTACGGAACCCAAGCCGCTCGCACATCTTCTCTAGGGCTTTCTCATAACCCAGCCGATCTCGAATGACCTGTATGGAAGGCAGGGGCGGCATCCCCTTCATTTCCTGAAATGTTTCCTTGCACATCTGCAGCTGCTTTACTTGATAGTCCTGCAGCTGTACTCGATTCAGCAAATTATCGAATACCGATTCGTCATTCCGGATCTCAAGCAAGGCCGCCATCTGCTGCTTGCTAATGTATCCATTGAATTTCAGATGAATCTTCTCCAAAATATCGGGACGTTTATCCGTGAACGTCATCCGCATGAAATTAAGGATATCCTCAACCACCCAATGGGAAAAGAACCGATTATCCGCGTCTTTCATATAAAAAGGAATGCCGACCCGATCGAATTCGTTCATTAAAGCGATGGACGACGAGTTATTTCGATAAAGTACGGCTACCTCTGAAAGGTCCTCGAGTTGTTGAATCTCCTGCACTAGATATTTGGCCTGGTTGCCGTAATCGTCCAAACCCCGCATTTCGATAGGCTTGTATGGAGGATTCTTCGTAAACATGTTCTTGTTGTAGCGGTCCTTATTTCGCTGGATAAACGTGTTGGCTACTTCCACGATCTCCTTGGACGAACGGTAATTTTGCTCCATGTACAAAGTCACCGCATCCGGATACACTTGCTTGAAGTTCAATAAATACATGGGGTCCGCCCCTCGCCAGCTGTAGAGACTTTGATCATCGTCGGCGACGACACATAAATTGTGATGCCTGTGCACCAGCTTCTCGATAATCGCATGCTGAACCCTAGACGTATCTTGACTCTCATCCGTAAGAACGTAATCGTAGCGCTCCTGATATTTGCGAAGCAAACTTTCCTCCCTCGCCAAGATCTGCTCGCAAACCACCAGCATGTCGTCATAATCAAGGAGCAACATCCGAGCTCCGGATTGCTTGAAGAGTTCGTATTCCCGTAGAATCCGTTCGGCATGGGGCACATCGACTTTCACCGTGGGCCACTGCTCGGACGGAATCATTTTATTTTTGATAAAGCTAATGTAAGTGGTGAGCTCATCTAGCTGGTCATCCGTGATGTTCTCTCCGCTAATCGCCTTAAAGAGATTCCGCAAAATAATCTTCTTATGCAAAGGTTGTTGTTCCGAAACTATGGTTTCTAGCTCGGCAGAGTTAACTTCCCCTTCAATGATTTGAAATGGAGTCTGGATCACGCGGAAATGCTCCCGCACCACCTCGTAAGCCAAGCTATGGATCGTAGAGAAATCAACGGGCGCGAGATGTGGATAAAAAGATTGAAATCGCTCCTTCATATCGCTTGCCGATGCTCGGCTAAAGGTCACGGCTTTGATCCTTCCAGGGGGAACCCTCTTCTCCTCGATCAGGTATCCGATCCGCTTAATGATCGTCGTTGTCTTCCCCGATCCAGGGGAAGCTAACAAAAGCAAAGGTCCTTCGGTATGAAGGACCGCTTGCTTCTGAATTCTATTTAATTCCATGCTCATGATGACTGACCCTTTCGAACGTTCATAGATAGATAGCTTTCAAGCTCCTCCGGTCATTATACCCTTCGATCAGGTACGGAACAACCGTTACGTGCCTGCCTTTGGCCTGAATATGGAAACCTCTGTTCTGATCAAGAGCGTCTCCGGGTATCCTCTGGCGTTTAACTCTGGGTTGCTCTTTTATTAGGCAAGAAGGCGATAAACAGAAGGGATAGGATCGTAAACCCCACGGACCACATAAAGGTGTGATGATAAGCCGTATTCAGCATGGTGATATCACGAGTGGATCCGGTTTTGATTTGATTTTGCAAAATGACGGCAAAAACAGAAGCGCCAAAAGCGCCTCCAATTTGCTGGAGAATCCGGGTAGCGCTGCTGGCATGCGGAATCAACTCTTGGGCTAATCCCTCGTAGGCGGTTGCCATTATAGGGAGCATAAGGCCTCCAAGTCCTCCGCCACGAACAATCAGGGATACTGCGAGCAGAACCTCGCTGGTGTCGGCTGCACCCAAGGCAAAGGGGAGGGTTCCGAGTAATGTCAGGAGAGTACCGCAGAGCACCACCCAACGTGAGCCGATGGTATCGGTTAGCTTCCCTGCTAGTGAACGCGTCAATAACATCCCTATGCCTTGAGGGATCAATAATAACCCTGAAGCAAGCACACTCTCTCCGCGTACCTGTTGATAGTAGAGAGGTAATAATAACATACCTGCATAAGTGGAGAGTCCCGATATAAACAGAAGGCAGGAGGACGCCGTAAAGGACTTGCTCTTAAATATCCGTAGGTCGATGAGAGGATGATGAGATTTTCTTAACCCATACAAACCGAAGGCCATCAGAAATAGAAGTCCAGTAATCATCGGAACAAGGACGGGGCTTTGAGAGAACCCCTGCTCCGAGCTGACTTTGGTTAGCCCAAAAATCATCAACACGAGACCAGGAGACAATAACAATAATCCAGGCAGATCCAGCTTTTGAGGTTGATTGGCGGCATCGTCTTTGGGCAAACCCCTAACGGCAAGGAATAACGCAATCAAGCAAACCGGAATATTCACATAAAAAATCCAACGCCAATTCAGATCGTGGATTATCATCCCGCCTAAAACGGGGCCGAGAATCGGACCGATCAGAACCGGTAAACCCACAATCGCCATTAACCTGCCTAATTTCTCTCCACCCGCTGCGCGAACAATCATCGTCTGCATGATGGGCATCATCAGCCCCCCGCCCAAACCCTGAATCACGCGAAAGGCAATGAGACTTCCCACATTCCAGGACAAGCTGGATAATACTGAACCTGCCATAAATAAACTCAAAGCCAATAACCACATTGTCTTTCCACCATATCGTTCAACCGCCCAGCCGGAAATAGGGATAACCATCCCTATGGCAAGTAAATATGCCGTCATGACCCACTGAATCGTTGTAACGGAAGCGTGTAACGCAGTTCCAAGGGTATCGATGGCTACGTTCATTATGGTAGTATCGAATAAAGGGGCAAGCAGCCCTATCAGCAGAATCCATGCCACTTTCATCACGGCTGGGTCTATTTGGGGGTTAGCTGCAAGTTCGCTTGGTTTATCCATTTCATTCCACTCCTTAACCATATTAGAAACTTAACGTTTCTTATTTGAATTCATGATATAATAAACAAATAAGAAACGCAACGTATTTTATTGGAGGTTCGTTCGTTTATGAATAAGGTCAACGAAGGAGAAATATCGACGAGAAGAAGAGGAACAGAATTGGAGGCGGCCATTATTCAAGCCGCATGGGACGAGCTGATGGAAGTTGGTTTTCATAGCCTTACGATCGAAGGGGTTGCCGCCCGCGCTCAAACCAGTAAGCCCGTCATTTATCGACGTTGGCCAAATCGTGAGGAGCTTGTCCTGGCGGCCATCGTACACCATTTACCGGCTGTTTCGGAGGAACTCCCGGATACCGGAAATCTACGCAGCGATTTACTCCTCGTGCTAAATCAGTTGAATGACATGCTGCACCAAATTGGACCCAAAACCATTCATGGCCTTATGTCCGTCCTCTCAGACATCCCTTTCTCCGAAATTTTAAATGTTCGGAGAACTAACTCAATGACGACTCTTTTGAATCGAGCTGCTGAGAGAGGAGAAATCCATCCTGAGAAAATCACGCCGCGCATTACAAGGCTGCCGGTGGATCTTGTCCGTCATGAACTGCTCATCACCTCCGAACCCGTCTCCAGGGAAACCATTGAGGAAATCTTGGATGACATATTTTTGCCGTTATTGATGTGAATCATAAGTTCGGGTATAAAAAAAGCTGTTCACTTCGCCATTAATAGGCTTTAGTGAACAGCTGTTTAAGTTATAGCCATCGTTAAGTTGATTCTTGTCTTCCTGGCATCTCTTCCATCTGTTGAGCAAACTCGTCCAGAAGCGTACGTACTTCATCGGTAGACGTTGTGCTCATCAACAGATTTCTTAATTCACTTGCCCCCCGAAACCCTTTGACATAAATCTTAAAGAAACGATGAAGCGCCTTAAAGGGACGCACCTCCAGTTGTTCGGAGTACTGATCATGGAGATCCAGCTGTAGTCTTAACAGATCAAGATATTCCGTGCTGCTATGTTCTCTCGGCTCTTTTTCAAAGGCAAATGGATTCTTAAAAATACCTCGTCCGATCATGATTCCATCTACGCCATACTGTTCAGCCAGCTTCAGACCTGTTTGCCGATCCGGAATATCGCCGTTGATCGTAAGCAGGGTCTGCGGGGCCACCCGATCACGAAGCGCCTTAATCTCAGGGATCAGTTCCCAATGCGCATCGACTTGGCTCAGTTCCTCTCGTGTACGCAAATGGATCGAAAGATTCGCTATATCCTGCCTCAAAATATAGGTCAGCCAGTCCTCCCATTCATCCACTTGATTGAATCCAAGTCTCGTCTTGACGCTTACGGGCAATCCTCCTGCCTTTGCGGCTTGGATGATGTCTGCGGCAACCTCTGGACGAATAATTAAGCCGCTCCCCTTCCCATTGGAGGCTACATTAGGAACGGGACAACCCATATTGATATCGATTCCCTGGAATCCTTGCTTCGCCATATCGATACTCATCTTTGCAAAATACTCCGGCTTATCGCCCCATATATGTGCCACCATAGGTTGTTCGTCCTCGGTAAAAAGCAAACGACCCCGTACGCTATGATTCCCCTCTGGGTGACAATAGCTTTCTGTATTGGCAAACTCCGTAAAGAAGACATCCGGTCTTCCCGCTTGACTTACGACATGACGAAACACGACATGCGTCACATCTTCCATCGGTGCAAGTATAAAAAAAGGTCGTGGTAAATCACGCCAAAAATGATTCGTCATCTTCTAACTCCAATCCTCTCGTTGTCCCTAATACTCTATTATAATGGCTCTCCCTCGCTTAAGCATCCCCAGTTTCCTCCAATCCAAATGCATGAATATGGAAATTGTGAATCATATTATGACAGACCACGAAAATTCCTAACCACAGAGGAGCAAGATGAGGATGAAGAAATGGTTCCCGGCTTTACTGTTAACTTTGGGGCTCATATGCAGCATCGTGCAGCCCGTATCTGTAGATGCGAGGGCGATTCAAAAGGATCCCTCGACATGCCTTAGCCCCAAGATGGTGCAGTTGAAAACGGAGATGCAAAAAGTTTGGATCGACCATACGATTTGGACGCGAAGCTATATTGTCAGCGCCATGTCGGATCGTCCTGATCAGAAAGACGTGTTGGATCGGCTGTTGCGTAACCAGCAGGAAATCGGCGATGTAATCAAGCCGTATTATGGGGAAGCCGCCGGCAATCAGCTGGCTGAGCTGTTGAAAGAGCATATTCAGATCGCGGTCCAAATCGTAGCTGCTGCCAAAGCAGGCAATCAGGCGGACGTGAAGAAGTGGGATGCCGATTGGCATCGAAACGCGGACGTAATTGCCAAATTTCTAAGCAACGCCAATCCCAATTGGGCGTTTAAAACGATACAGGATATGATGTACACCCATCTGCAGTTGATTACCGAAATCGTCGTGAACTGCCTCAAAGGCGACTGGAAAGCAGATATCGCCGCGACCGACAAAAACGAGATTCACTTGATTCATTTAGCGGATATCTTGACAGAAGGCATCGTGAAGCAGTTCCCGGAAAAGTTCTAGGGGAAGACAACATGGAGAAGACACCCGGAGGGATTGCGGGTGTCTTCTGGCTTTTAATTCGTCATTCCCAAAGTTTGCAACATCCGAATGAGCACAACCGCCGTCTGAGCTCGCGTCGTTTCCGCCTTTGGACTAAACGAGCGGGGACCTGTACCGGTCATGATTTGCAGCTTGACCATCAAGCGAACGTCCTCCAGATGGGCTGCATCCATGCTTCCCAAATCCTCGTAGCCGTCCAGGTTAACAAATTCCTTGGTCAACGGCAACTTCTCAAACTCAACGACTTTTGCCAGCATGCTAGACATTTCCTCGCGAGTCAGAGGCTGGTCTGGCTTGAAGCTCTCGTCGTGAACAAAGTCTAATAGTCCAAGCTCCTTCGCTTTGATGATCTCTTCGAAGTACCAAGTGCCGGACTTCACATCGTCATAGGGCGATGTACTGCCGGAAGGTGCACCTTGTCCTAATGCACGAACCAGCATGGCGGCAAATTCCGCTCTTGTTACCGCTTTGTTGGGGTCATACTTGTCTCCGCCCATTCCGTCAACAAGCCCTTTTGCCGCAGCTAGCTCAACGAAGGTTTTCGCCCAATGCTTCTGCACATCGGCAAAGCTCGTCTTATTTTCCACTACAACATACATGCTGTTGGAATTCGAACTGATTAGTGTATACCATGTGCCTTCAATTTGTACTTTCTTTGCAGGGACAAATTCGAAGTGCTTCGTCGTCTCGTTGAAGCGGAATGCCCCCCATTGAACCGGCATGTCCACCATGTCTTTAGGCATGGGGATCACCCGTGTCAACGCCTTGGTGAACTTATCCGCGGTTCCAACCATTTGCCCCGTTTTTGTGTTCACAATATCGATGTGAAAATCGACCTCCGTGCCCAACACTTTACCGTAAGGCAAACCGGTAGCAACTGCCGATTGCATGCTCTTGTCGCCAGACTTGTCCGTCAACGTGATCTTGAAGCTAATTTCCTCAGCTTTCAGGTTGTTCTTGGCCAATACTTCGGGTAGTTCTGGAATCAGGGAAGCCAGATTTACCGGCACTTGATAGCTGCCGTATGGCGTCTTACTCTCGAAGAAGAATGCCGCATTCTTTGTTTCCAAGTGCGTCAAAATGCTGGCCGGTATGATCAAGTAAGCTACGCCATCCTTTGGCGTCATTTGAAGCGTCACTGATGCCTTCGTGATGTCGATGGAAGCCGGGTCCAACGACACTCCGTTCTGATTGATCATTGGCAATTCAGGCGATGGCACCGTTGGTGTTGGTGACGGTGTTGGTGACGGTGTTGGCGTTGACGTAGGTGTTGAGTCGACCATGGTAATTGCGAGCGTATGTGTCGAACCGCCGCTAAAAGTCAACGTTAAGTAGGTCGTTCCCGTCGGTTGTGACGCTAAATAGGACTTTTTGATCGTCACCACATTCCCCGCGACGGTATAGTCTGTTCCTTCCGATAGTGTCACTGCACGGTTTGTAATGCGGGTCAGCGTGTTGCCGATTAGCGTCAAGGTTGTCGTAACATCCTTATTCGCCACGGCTCCGGCGAATTTGTCAAAGCTTGCACTGGTAGGATTTATGGATGGGACGCGTGTATCTTGAAGCGTTACCGTTCCAGACGATTGTGTACCTTCTACGGCATTCCCTGCCTGGTCATAAAGGGATAGTCCATCTGCCGGCACGAGTTCTAGGGTCTCATTACCGTCAGGAATACCCGTTATATCAAGCATTACGCGAATGGAAGTCTCCCCGCCAATCAAATTTCCTCCATCCAATCTCTTAATAGAATCAATAGAGACCGCGGAGGCACCTCCTCCATTTCGGTGGAAGTTTATCCGAAAGTCGCTTGGAGTGACTGAGCCTGTACCGGTACTCTCCGTATAAATGCCTTTACTAAACGTCAGGTCCAAATAGGCATTGCCGGCTCCTAAAGTGTAGCCGGAGATCGTCGGGGCAATGGCATCGATCAACACACCCGATGTACTGCCCACACTGTTTAGCGTTCTGTCCGCATCATTGCCAACGGAATCCTTTATAGAACCGCCATCCAGCGACAAAGCTCCTATAGTAATCCCGTCTGCATCCGTTTGTCCTGCTTGGACCGTGTAGCTGAAGAGTAACTCAGTACTCCCCGTACCGCTTACATAGGAAGCTTTAACAGACGTTCCTCCAATAACCACCCCAATACTTGGAGTCCCCGTAACGGCTACCGACTCACTCATATGCACCGTAAAAGACAAGGTATGTCCTGCAGCATAGGTGCCATTCGCAGGAACAGACATACTCGTCACCGTTGGCTGAACTGTATCGACGATATAGTTGCCTGATTGGGCAGAATCAGTTCCCGTATGGTTAAGCGTGATGTTATTCGTGGGGGCGTAGGTATCATCATTTGGCGTTAAAGTTGCGTTATAGATGATATTGTTGCTCGTAAAGAGGTTATCCAGGGTGGCGTTTGGTGCCGACAGGTTGTAAAGTGAGACTCCGGTTACCGGTTCCGAGAACGTGATCGTCACCGTGGCAGTATCGCCACTCTTCAAACTGCTCTTAGAGAGCACAATCGTTGCCGTTGTGGAAGCGGCAAAGGCTCTGGAGGTTATGTACCCTGGTAACAACAACCCTAGGATCATAACTACGAATAAACATTTTCTCATTCTTCTGTACAAACCGGATGTCCCCTCTCTCAATCGGACAAAATTGGTATAAACTGTTCCTTGACATCGATCAATTCTATCATTTTAATTTCTAAATGTCGCGAATTTAAAGAAAATTTTATACGGGAGGATGATCCGTCAGTGACCGATCCCTTATCGAACATCGGCCTAACGTAAAAGAACCGCCCAAATGGGCGGTTCTGCTTTACAGTTACTTTGATTCTAATCTTAATCCGTCCACTGGACGCATTCTCTTGATGGGTTAAGCCATTTCTTTGCAAGGCAAATAATAGCCAAACGTAAAGAGGTTCATCCCATCCTCTTGGATATTGGCATACTTCTCGAAGGAATAATACTCCATGGAGATGCCGACGACGGAATAATCCGGCTCATACCCGTTGGCCCTCATGATCTTCTCCGTTTTCCCATGCGCACCTTTCTCCAGATGGGACGTCGTTCCTTGGATCCAGCCGATTCCCATCAGACAATCAGGGATGTCGCGGTAAGAAAATCCGTCCGGTACGGCAGCATTCGGCTTAGCTAATATCCCCGCGATATAGACAAACTCTTTGGTCTGGGGATCGTATTCCCCCATCCACCCGATCGTGTCTCCCTTAGGAGATAGGCGCTCAGGCAAACTTTGGAGCAGATCGTTGGTCCCGTCGTGCAAGATCTTTTCCCATAATTCCGGAACTGGGTTGTACTTGCCGACAACGACTTCTTTGCCGATAAACCGGACGGCTTTAAAAGGTTGAACTTCAAAATCCACTTTGATTCCCATAGCAACCTCCCACGGGTATATATGATGAGAAATCATAGATGAGAAAAGTCTCTACGGATAGGATAATCGATTTTCTCAACGAACGCTTGACTGCGGCTGATCTTTTTATGAGAGATTCGTGAATTATGGCGCCAAGGAGGATCAAAAACAAGATCCACCTGAACCTTACGGTCGGTGGACCTTGTTTATCATTCATGCTTTAGTTCCTGCCGCCATAACCTTTATACGTCACGTACACCGAATTTGCATATTGATCGGCCAGAATAGGACGGCCATAGGAATCTGTAGCCCCAGGATACCAGTAATCGCCTCCGTTATAGTGCAATAAGCCGTTATAGATGTTGCCGAATCTAACCATCTTCTCATTCAAAATCAATGCGCCCATATACACCTGATCCTGTTCACTGCTGTGATTATAGGCATGGCCAAATTTAGCACTAAATGGAGATAAATAAGCGTTACGCGTATTGGGTTCAACCTGCATCAATCCGTCGCCGGCTGAGGGGCTGCCCAGCAAACCTGCCCCAAAGCTGCTTTCCTTTTTAATCACAGCACTCAGCAATAAAGCAAAATCTCCGCCTTTACCATAGGCATTGTCTGCATTCATGACATAGGTCCATATGTGATTTGGAACTTCTGCAGGCTTTGTTACTGGTGATGGTGTTGGGTTTGGTGTTGGGGTTGGTGTAGTTCCACCGCCGCCACTTCTCCCCCATAAAGCAGGAACATTGGAGGGTTCCCAACCTACGAGGGATGTATGTGCCTGAATACAAGTATAAGTGCTTCCGTTATAGGTTACTGTATCGTTTACTGCATATGAAGTATTTGGAGCCCAAGCTCCTCTCGAGGCCGCACTAGCTGGTAAAACTGCTAAAAATGTGGATAGGAATACGGTTAAAACTACCAAAAGGGATACGGTTTTAAAAGAGACCTTCTTACGAGTCATTTTTATACCTCCTTTTATTTAGGATCTGTGGCTCACCCGGGAGACGAACCGCAGATGTGTAACCGCACTATCTTCTAAATATTTCATATGCTGACGAATTAATCTATATATTACATTTCTGATCATACAAAAATATGAAAATAACTCCAATGGTTCCCAGGTCCCGTTTTTCCCAATGTGCCTTGTCTGCAAGTGGATTTTAAAGTTTTCTTTAAGTTTCACAGATAGACTAAAGTACTATGATAAAATAACCGAAATAAGGATAATGACATTTATCACATGACAGGAGGGCATTTGATGAAGAAAAAAGTTGTCGGCATATTGATGACCATGCTGCTTTGCTTCATTTCCGCCGATTACTTGGCCAATCACGCAGCTGCTGCTACGAAGACTTCAGCCGATTTTACGGACTTGAAGGATCTGGACGCGGCAACGAAAGCCAAGTTCGATGAGATGATATCCGCGGGTATATTCGAAGGTGTGGCTGAAGGCACCTTCGGCCTCAAGGATGAAATGAACCGAGCGCAATTCGCCAAGGTTGCGGCGTTGATTTTCAATTTGGATGTGGATAAAGACTTAAAGTCATCTTCATTCTCCGACGTCAAAGCCGATGACCCTGCCAATGGTTACGCATTGCCTTATATCGAAGCAGTGAAAGCCGCGGGCATTACGGACGGATATGGGGAGGGCAGCTACAATCCGGCGGGTGAAGTAACCAAGGAGCAGCTAGCTACGTTTCTTATTCGCGGGCTGGGAAAGGATGCGGAGGCCAAGGCAACACCGGGCGTAAGTGATACGACGGTATCTGACTGGGCAAAAGGGTATGTCGCCTTAGCGTTGGAAAAAAAATTGTTGGAAAACGGAGCGGACGGGACGTTCGGCGGGAAGACCACTGCAACACGCGGTCAGCTCGTTGAGGGCGCTTACGAAGCCAAGGAGAAATTTGAAGAACAGGTTGAAGCGAAGAAACAAGAGGAAGAACAAAAGAAGATCGAAGAAGAGAAGAAAAAGGAAGAAGAACTGAAGAAAGCGGAAGAAGAAAAGAAACAACAAGCAGGGCCATCTTCCTCTCCAGTTACACAGCCAGATTCGTCTTCATCCTCTCCAGCTCCGCAGCAGCCAGTACAGCCTACTGTTGCGACTCCAACGGCTACGCCTGCAAGTGGCGCTGTGACATCGGGGACGCAAGTCACTTTAACTACGGTAACCGTATCTGCGGCGGTGTATTATACGACGGATGGAAGTGAACCAACCACATCCAGCACACTGTATACGGTTCCGATCACCATTACAAGCGATACAACGATCAAGGCAATCGCCGTGAAGGACGGATCAAAGAATAGTTCGGTGGCTAGATTTGATTACACGGTCACAACGCCTATCGTTTTACCCGTCTCCATTCCTCCTTTAAAGGAAGGACAACTCTATAGTGGCAGCGTAGCGAAGCTGTCTGGAGGAACGGGAGCCATTACTTATGCAGTAACAAGTGGCGCACTGCCTACTGGGCTGACTTTGAATCCAAGTACAGGTGCAATTACCGGAACCCCAAGCGTGAGCGGTGCGTATGATTTTACGATTAGCGCGACAGATTCGGCAACGCCGCCGGCAACCGCAACCCTTCAATATACCGGTAATGTCACGCCTGCACTATCCAAAACGCCACTACAATTGATCAATGAAGCAGCGGAATCCGGGGATTGGACCGGCGTTGATGAATCGACGTTTGCAGATGCAGGTGTTACGGGGGTCACATCTGTGAACCTCTACAGCGTCCAATACTACTTGGACCCTGCTGTAACAACACATTTACCACTTCCAAGAACATTGGCTGACATTCAAGCGATTGTTAACGAGACGATTAAAGAAATGATGGTAACTGCAATCTATGATTATTTGAATCCCCTCGGTGGAGGATCTCGCCCAACCGTAGAAGTATTCGCTAGCGCCGGCATCACCGGAGTGGATGCTTCAAATCTGGATGCAATCTTAGATGAACTTAGTTTGGCTTATCAGGAATCCAGAACCAATCCTATGGGAACGCCTATGTCTACGAAACAAGATATTCAAGACGTTGTGGACCTATTCCTAGCAATATAAGGATGAAGCAGAGCGTAATCATAGCAAGGAAACAATATACCCTAGAAAAATAGCGGCGTAAGGGAGATCATCCCTACGCCGCCTTTACTTACCAATCTTATCGCTAGGTTTGCTCTTACGTCCCGCCTCTGGCAACCAGCATATATCCGGTCCCCCGAACCGTAACAATTCGCTCCGCATGAGCAGGGTCAATCTCAATTTTTTTGCGTAAATTGCTGATGTGTACAGCGACCGTTCTCGTATCCTCCAGACTCTCCGTTCCCCAGACGAGCTGAAACAACGCATCGACACTGACGGCACGATTCACGTTTTGTGCCATAAAGGACAGCAGACTGAACTCCTTTTTCGATAAAAAGATGGTCTCACTCCCCATGATGACGGACTGTGCATAGAAGTCGAGCGTCAAACCCGGCAACTCCAGCAGTTGCTCCTTTCTACCCGTCGACACTCTGCGAAGATGAGCCTTGATCTTGGCCATGAGGACTCCAGGACTGAACGGTTTGGTCACATAATCGTCGCCGCCATCGGATAGTGCACTGATTTTCACCTCGTCTTCTTCATGACTGCTCAGAAACACAATCGGCGCATTGGTGTAACCCCGTACGTTCCTGCACCAATCAATGCCGTTTTCATTAGCCAGCAGTACATCCAGTACAATCAAATCTGGTTCGAACGACGTAAGCAGCATCCTAGCTTCTGCCCCGTTATGACAGTAGGTTGATATGAAGCCTTCTCGCTCGCAATAGGCCTGAACAATCTCGCAGATATGGGGGTCATCATCGACGATCATAATTTTGTACGTGTCCATCCCGTCGTCACCTTCCCTCTTCTCGAATGCAAGGGAGCAATAGAAACAGCATCCCGGTAATCTCTGCTTGGTATCTGGAGTCAAACCTATCTTATCATGGTAGGCCAACCCATTTGTGAAATATAAAGAAAACTTTAAGCCTGCGCTAAAAATGTTCGCCTCTAGGCACGCAAGTAACAAAATAGAGGGGCTTGCCGCCCCTCTTTACGATTATAGCCTTCATTTCTAGTTGATAAACTGTAAGGTTTGAAGCATCCGCTTCAGCATCACCACAGCTTCTGCGCGGCTTGCATTCTCTTTAGGCGAGAAGGTGGTAGCCGTTCTGCCGTTAATCACGCCTGCATCTACAGATTGAGCGATGGCATCTGTAGCCCAACTGCTGACGAGTGGACTGTCAGTAAATACGGGCAGGACTTTACATCGGCAGCTGGCTGTTGGCCTGCGAAGCTCATAGCATGAGCAATCATCACCGCCATTTCCTCACGGGTAATATTGGCGTTTGGTTTAAAGGTGCCATCTTCAAAACCATCAACAAATCCTGCTTTGGCTGCTGCATTGACCGCTCCTGCGAACCAATCTGAAGGTTTCACATCCAGGAATTTAGAAGTGTTGTCTTCCGAGATCCCCATTGCACGTACTAAGAGCGATGCAAATTCAGCGCGGGTAATTTGACTTTCCGGTGCAAAACGATCATCCGATACTCCTTCAACCACCAGTTTGGATGCGAGCAATTCTACATCTGCTTTGGCCCAGTGTCCGCTCAAATCGTCGAAGGTTTTGGTATATTCAATAACGGCGTAAATACTGTTGCCATTACGCTTAAGCGTCGCTACAGTTTTCCCGTTATTCGTTTCAAAGGTAGCCGGAACGAACGAAAATGCACCCGTACCTGGATTGTATAGGACACCCGTTGCATTGTTTGAAGTTGGGGCTAAATGGATTGTTCTGGTTACATAGGTGTTTCCGAAATCATTTATCGATGTTGATTGGCCAGTTGTTGGTGATTCTACTGTTACATTAAAGTCCACCGGATCAGAAATCGGTTGTAGTCCGGATTGCTTCGCTGCCCTTTCAATTTCCGCAGCGGTCGCACCGGTAACTTTATCAATGGTAATATTGATATTAAGGTCTTCCGCTTCTGCTCCCATATTCTTCGCGATAGCCGGAATATCGAGAACTTCTGCAGGAAGATCGTAAGTCACGCTATCAGATTGTACAGAAATCACAGCGGATGGAACTTGGGCTTGGATACCGGCAACCACTGTAGCGTTAAGCTGAAAATTCGTTGACTCCGTGTTACCAGGTACTTGAATCACAACTTTCGGCGTGCCTGAAGCTGATTTCATCGCATCCATCGCTTTTTGCAAATCAACCGGATCAACGGTGATCTTCGAAACGGATTTACCGTCTGCGGTCTGCTCTATTGTAGAGGTAACCTTTAATATAACCGTACTGTTATTGTCATCAGTTCGCTTGGTTGAACCGTCTTCTACTCCTGGTGGTTTCGGGATTAGGACCGGACTGTTATTTTCACCGGATGGATTGGATGAATCGTCTTTTGATCCTGGCTGTGTGGGTCCAACAACGGTTGCAGCCGGCCTCGCGCTCACTTCGTTGGAATTGGTACTTTCCAATCCTGGATTCACCGCATTGACTACATAGTAGTAGGTCGTTCCGTTGGCTGCTGTTGTATCTGTGTAGGTCGTTGCTGCTATATTGGCTGCTATTGTAGTGTAAGAACCACCTAACGTTGTGCTGCGCTTCACGTTATAGGACCCCGCACCCGTTACTGAGTTCCATGCAAGACTCACTTTTGCGTCACCCGCTGTTGCCGTCAAGCCTGTTGGTGCGGCAGGTGTCGCTGGAGCAGTGGTAAACGTATAGGTATATTCACTTGAAGATTCTATCGAGTTACTAGCAATCAATGAGAAGGTATAGCTTGTATTCGGGGATAGCCCTGTAAGCCCATAAGTAACAGCAGTCACACTCTGCTCAAAATCCTCACCGTCCGATAAGTGGTATTCCGTGGCAGTAGGAATTTCATTCCACACTAATGTTGCAGTCGTAGCTGTTACAGCCTCTGCTCTCAAGTTCACGACCGAAGCATCCGGCCAAGAACTTCCGGTTGTGAATTCGATTTCAGCCGCAGGCGAATTCTGGAGGAGATTGGATGCAACCACTTCAACGTTATAGGTAGTATTCGCTGTTAAATCATTCATCAAATAAGGACTGCTCTCTGCTCTTCCTGCATAAACGCCATCGACAGAAATATAATATTCTATTGCATATGGATGTCCTACCCAATGGATTTCTGCACTATTCGTTGTTACATTCAAGACCCTTAGATTAGTTGGAGGCGCTATAATTAAGGGTTCCGTGGTAAACTCATACTCTTCTAATTGGAAGGTCCCGCCATCCGCATCCTTGTAAAATAGAATCGCTGTTTGTGCCAGGTTAGGGTTCAAACCTGTCACATCATGACGGAACTTGTTTGGCGTAAAGTCAAAGAGTGCCGTCCCGTTAATTTGTAATGAATAACTTACTGCCCCATCAATGGGGTCCCATTCTAAAGTAGCTGTCGTATCCGTTATATGAATTGCTTCAAACCTGGGATCCTCACCCGTGGAGGCTGCGACATTTATGTCCCCTGACGAAAAAAACATACTAAACATCGTGAAAATGATAAGACTAGAAAATAATCTTTTCATGAAAATTCTCCCAACAAATATTTTCCTATATCTTAGCATAGTAGAATTGCCCATTTAGGAAACCTAAAGAAAACTTTAAGTTTGCTCTTGCAAGGTGCTTTGGCAACCAAGTTCAATGAACCGTTCCAGACATGGAGTCGAGGAACCCATTCACATATTTGCTCATTTCCTTATACTGCATCCAATGTAAATAGTGCTCTCCTTCTAGAACTACGAGTTGATTCATATTTACATGTTGCAATTGGGTTTGATAGAAACTGATTTTTGATTTGCCAAATACATTGTCTTCCTTAGGAGTAAAGATCATAACAGGCAGATCCGACGGTAATGTCATATTCTTGGTTTTATCCACGTTATTCTTTAACTCGTTCATTTCGGCAACTACATTTTTGTTGTAGGTTTTCCAGGCAGAGATCGCCTTTGTTATTCTGAGGTTTTCTTCTGTATAGGTTCCCTTCTCTGCATGCGGCAGAACTTCATTGGGTTGGAAGTATACCATGAATCTTGCAATACCCGATGGCGCCAGATAGCTCATATAGTTAGGCATCGTAGGAAAAGCAGATTCACCGAAATACTCCATCATTTGAGGTAAGGTAGAATCTATGCCTATGATAGCTTTCACCTCATCAGGATACCGATTGGCATAATACATACTATAAATTCCGGAAATGGAATGAGGCATCAAGATATAAGGGCCTTTGATGTTGGATTGTTGCAATGCAGCCCTTGTTTCCTCTACGATGTTCTCCACCGTTCGCCCCCTGTTGGTTGTATCGCTCCATCCATATCCGAACGCCTCTACGACGACCACCTTATTTGTCTTTGACAATTCATTAATCAAAGGCTCAAAATCCATTGCGGGTGCTGGAGTTCCAAGTCCGCTTAGTAAAACGATCGTATTTTCCCCTTCTCCCTTTGTATAAACATGCATTTGCTTACCCTCTACTTCAACGAATTCCCCTCTTGCCGGATATTTTTGTTGTTCATACTTCGTCATCACAAGATGGATCATGAACCAAACCACACATACGGTTACGATAGCGAAAAGAATATTCCTTACTACTTTCCAAAATTTAAATCTCTTTCTGTTTTTCATTGGTTTAACCTCTCCCTTCATCGTTAGTTAAATGATATCTAGTGGAACTTTCCTTTTTCTTAATCAATTCTTATAAAAAACTTACTTTTTAGGTAATCAAAAAGCGACGCAAGGAAGGTATCCCTACGCCGCTATGACTCACCAACCCTAACTCACAAGGACAAGTTCAGGCCTTTGATTCGCATTGTTAGTCGATTTAATCGTGATTTCGCTGTGTCCATCGCCAGATGAATTGCCTTCAAAAATGAAGGAAACATACTCATTCTGTGCACGTTTCAATTGATCCTTCACATAATCAGTAACGACAAATTCCTTCCATTTCCCAGACTCAAAATGATTATTTTCTTCCTCACCTGTAAGGGGGATAGCGATCGAACCATCAGGAAATGCATCCGTATCATCCGTCCAATCAACCGTATCCGTACCATATAACTTAACAGATGGCGTATTCAATGTACCCGTTACATACACCCTTAAGGTTGCTCTTCGGATCTCCTTCACCTGAGGGGGCAATTCAAATCGGAGCGCCGTTCTTGACTTTCCATGAGGCAATGATCCGATATAATTTACAGATGTATTGCCCACTTGAATTCCACCTGCATAATTTGTGCCAAAGTCATCAAGCTTATCGAAGTCGGCACGGATCGTAACTTCCTTCGCAGAAGCACCTTTATCAGAGAAGGATAAAAGTCTAATCATCTTTATTAACATACCCGCCCCCCCGAAACCTACAAGACTCGTCAAAGATCTCCACTATACTATCACGGTAGACTTGCCGATTTGGGAAACTCAAAGAAATCTTTAAGTTTGTGCTTGCATCGCACCTCACTCATATGGGGGGCATCATCGAGTATCATCATTTATTTGTACGTGTCCTTCCCGTCGTCACCTTCTGTCTTCTTGAATGCATGGAAGCGATACATAGAAGATCGACCCCGTTTCGCCGTCGCTCTCCGCTCGAACCGTCCCTCCGTGTGCTTGCACGATCTCCCTGCAAATCGCCAGCCCGAGCCCGCTTCCCTCTACTCCATTTTCCATGCCCGGTCGATCAACCCTGTAATTGCGATTGAAGATTTGCTCAAGCTGCTCTGGCGGGATACCCATTCCAGTGTCTTGCACACTAATGATTGCATTGCGGATCTCATTCTCCTCTTTCACGGCTAGTGCAATACGTACCGCACCACCTCTAGAGGAGAACTTCATTGCGTTCGACACCAGATTGAACAATACCTGCTCCAGTCTTTGCGCATCCAGCTCTACAACAGAAGAGCCAGGTCCTTGGTCTTCCGCAACTCCGACATCCAGCATGAAATTAAGCCCCGCGTCGCGCACAACTAGCTCATATTGTTCATAAAACCCACGCAAGAAGTGAACGATATGGACCGGCTCCATTCGGTACGAGACTTGTCCTGTCTCCAAATGCGATAAGAAGGACAACTCCTCGATCATGCGGTTAATCCTTATCGTGTTATCCCGGATATATTTCAAGTACTGTTCATCGCGTTCCGGCTTGACCCTATCCCGCACAGCTTCGACATACCCAAGCATGCTGGACAGCGGCAAACGCAGATCGTGCGTAATATAGGCAAGGAGCTTTTTTCTCCCTTGCTCGGATAGAAGCAACTGGTCATACGATGAGCGGAGATCATCATGAGCTACGGATAAGGCTTGCGTACGCTCCAACACGGTCTGTTCCAAATTCATATTCATTTCGGTCAACTTGTTGTTCGCGTCCTGTAATTGACGTGCAATCCTTTCTTCGTTAGTTGCCGCCCTCGTAAATCTGGAAGAAAGCAGAAACATCTGCGCGATCGTAAACACCAACAAACCCAGCGGAGAAGTGTTCCCGATGGGTGACGATTCATTGAAATATAGAAAATCATTGATGACCGTAACCAAAGCAACCATCGACACCAATAGGAAAAATAGCGCTCCCTCCATACGCCGTACCGCCGATTGAACCAGCCCAACCATCAGATACACCATGTGCAGAACAACGACCACACCGATTACCGTTAATAATTTGGTATAAAAAAGTGCAGGGGATACCGCAACAACTAGACAGAGTGCACCCGTTACGATTTCCGAGCCAAGACGAAACCATCGCGACACGGAATTCGGAAAAATGCTATTCGAGTACTTGGTGATAATATACCCCCCGCTGCAAAGGGTCAGGTACTCTATCTTGAATTGAATTTCCCATGGAAACGCCGGCCACAATTGGGTAAGCAAGTGCTCGCCAACCAGCAAGGATCGGATGCCAAACAACAAGGTGAACAACCCAAAATACAAGGGAGCCCTGTCTTTGCGTCGTAGTACGAACAGTAGCAGGTGATAGATGCCAATCAACAGCAGGCTTGTGGTCACGAACATTTCACCCGCGATGTTCAGATGGGTCTTGACCGTTAGCACATCACTGCCGCCCAACTCGATAAACTTGGTGATGCCGCCTCGTTTATGATGAAAGTTGGATACTTGCATCACCAGTTCCACCGTGTCATTTTCGGGCTGGAAGAACACCAGCCGCGTTGCGAGTTGCGGTGTCACACTGCGCTTGTCCTGACCAACGACACCGACTTCGGCCAGCAGCTCGCCATTCACCCACAATTTATACGCATGAAAAATGGTCGGCAGCCGCAGAGCAAGCCGCTCGTTTCGATCCTGCTCGCTAAGCTGGATGACCAGCCGATAGGTTGCAAACCCTGTACCGTTCAGCTGCTGGTCATCTAGCCGATAGCCCAGCCAGGAGCTTGGGATATGGATCCAGCGGCCATGACTTCCGTCCCTGGCTAAGCGATTCTGTATGTCCTCAGGCGACAGCAACTCTTGCCAATAGAACTCCCACTCCCCATTTAACTTTTGCGGATTCTCACTGATGCGAACCTGCGTTAAATCTAGAATGCCTTCTTCACTTTGAAATTTTGGGGAATCCGGCGCAGGGATAACGGCATAACTTGCCACCAAACCAACAACAATGGCAGCAGCTACATAAAGCAAAATCTTTCGTGAACCGAATCGAAGAATACCCCTCATGACGAATCCGACCCCAATCTACAAAATGCGACATAAACATGCTAATTATTTAGATCATAACATCATTATAGGAAAATGTACCCTGCGAATATCTGCGGAGGATAAAATGGACGCATCACTGCGATCGGCTCACCAAAATCGCCTCGATTTCAGCTGTTGGCATCGGTTTAAAGAAATAATACCCCTGGATTTCGTCACAATCGTATTGATTGAAAAAATCAAATTGCGACTTGCTTTCGACGCCTTCGGCGATCACGCTCAGCTTCAAGTTTTTTGCGAGTTGAATGATCGTTTTTGCGATCGCTTCGTCTTCATTCCCTTGTAATATGCCGCGTACAAACTGCATGTCTATTTTGATCCGATCTACAGGCAATGTCTTCAATCGGCTCAAAGAGGAATAACCGGATCCAAAATCGTCGATGGAGAGGGTGACTCCGAGTTCCTTCAAACGATGAAGCACTTGGATAATCGCATCTTCCCCATCTGCTGCTGTACTTTCAGTGACTTCAAGCTCCAAGTACTTCGATTCCAGCCCCGTTTCACGAAGCGTTCTGTTTACAATACGATACAGATTCCGATCCTGGAATTGGACCATCGAGAGATTCACTGCCATACGAACAGGCGGCAACCCCATCTCCTGCCACAGCTTGTTCTGCCGACATGCGGTCTCTAGAACCCACTGTCCAATCGGAATAATGAGCCCCGTTTTCTCTGCTAAAGGAATAAAGGTAGCTGGCGAAATCAACCCTAACTCTGGGTTATTCCAACGAACTAAAGCTTCAAGACCTACAATTTCTTGGGTTTGAACATTCACCTGAGGCTGATAGTAGAGAACAAATTCATTTCGATCCAAGGCCCTGTAAAGACTGTTTGTCAGCTGCGTTTTTTGCAGCACTTCCTCTTTCATGGCCGAAGAACATAAAGTAAATTGATTCTTCCCTCTTTCTTTCGAAGCGTACATTGCCAGATCGGCATTTCGAATCAACTCTTCTGTACTTTCGCCATCAGTAGGATATAATGCGATACCTGCACTAGCTGTAATGAAGAACTCCTGATCTTTGACGATCACAGGCTGAGAGATCGTCTTCATGATCGTATCCGTGATGGCAAGAATATCTTCTACTCGTTCCCTTTCGGCAAGTTGGATCAGGAATTCATCTCCGCCAAAACGCGATACCATGTCCTGCGGTCGCAAACATCCGGATAGCCGGTGGGTCACCTGTTTCAGCATCTCATCTCCGCCCAGATGGCCGATGGTATCGTTCACGGTTTTAAATGAATCCAAATCAATAAAAAGAACTCCCACGCGTTTACCGGTTTCATTCGCATGTTGAAGAGTCTGCTCCAACTGTTTCTTGAACAAAGTGTGATTGGGAAACCCGGTCAAGGCGTCATAATACGCCATGTGGCTTATTTCTTTTTCAGCTTCCACTTTGACCAGTGCGTCGGACAATATATTTGACAGTATTCTCAGCAATTCCTGATGGGTTCTCCCCCAGATTTTTGCCTCTTTAACCGATGCGAAGAACAACATACCTAGAATTTTGCCTTTATTGGTTACCGTTATGGACACCAACGATTTCAAATGATGAGCGTGGAACATCTCTTTTTCCGCACAGGCCTCTGATGGCAGCATGTCCCCATTCGTAACATTCACCACATTCGTCTTTAGCATCTCGTTCATCCACCAAGGAAAAGACTCGCCACGCAACTCGGGAATACGGTCTGCCGTGGATTCGATCCCTTCGCTGCACCATTCATGGATCTTCTGACCTTCAGATAAATGGATGAAATACGTCCGATCGACATGAAAATACTTTCCGCTCAGCTCTAGCAGGTCGTCGATTTTCTCATCCAAATCCGATTCGGTGACCTTAACAAAATTACCCGAAAATCGAGAGACCATCTTCTGAAACCGGATCTGCTCTTCATTTTCTTCAAGCCGCTTGATATAGACTCGGTTGACGAAATAGGCTAACCAAAGTGTGATACATAAGATGCCAATTCTCGTCAGATAATCCGAACCGTCAACCTGGACGAGGGACTTCGGAATTCTCACCCAAATATAGACTTGCATAACCAAGATCGAAATCCCGATCCAAAAAATCATCAAACGTTTGTTAAACAGCACCGAGAGCATGATCACAATAAACGGGGCAGCCCATACGGTAATACTGGCCGTCTCGATAAAGTTAACCGAGATTAGAAGGATGGACATGAGCATAATCAGAACAAAACTATACTCTTTAATGCCCTCGTGAATAGGTAGAGATTTAATGAGGATCAATACAGCTCCTACGGCGAACAGGAAACAACTGAATAATAATATCGTGTTGAGATGGGGAAGCTTCTGGTTGAAAAAATACTGTGACGCGAAATTCAACATGCCTCCAAGGATGCACACGAATGACATTATTTTGATAAATCGATTCATATTCACTTCGCTTAAGATTTTTCCGGGTTCAACCCGATCGCTTTTTTCTTGCCCCATAAGGCCATACCGTTGGATTGCATAGAAAATTGCTGTGGTCGGTAAAAGTACGATCACAGGTGCCAACTGAGGAATCGTATAAGAAGTATAGGTATTCACAATCATATCTGTCATCGTGCCCAAGATCATAGCGATGATATAGGAGGACATGAATAGATACGCCTGCTTTTTTTTCACCCGGTCTGTTGTCCGCTTCCCCCAATTCCAGAGTAGCAACAATCCCACCGTCGTATATAAAACATAGTACAGGTTAAAATACCAATCCCCCCAGCTGTTCGCTGAAACGTTCACCCAGCCTACTGGAGTCTGAACTAGGGTGTACTGTCCCTTAGCCGCATCACTCAAACCAAATGCCAAAACGTTCACCAACGCAGGCAGGTACAAGAGCACATACAGCCATTTTTTCTTCAGCAGGGCCTTCCTTTCCGTCACGATGAGATAAAAATTCAGGAGGATGCTATATACGGTTCCCCAACCGATGGATGCCAGCCTGCGCCAAAAGAGAGCGATCTCCGCATCCTGCGCTGAATTGGCGATGGAGAAACAAAATGCCCATACAGCAAGAGCTATACAGGCAACAAAATATAGGCGATTTAACATCCTCTTCGCGTTGAGAGAAATCGTATAAATCCCCATCATAAAATAAATAGCAAAAGCGATAAAAAAAATTAGCGAATAAACATAGGGTAATGACATGATGGATCCCTCCACAAATTCTGTCCGATGTAAGTCTGTCTAAGGGAAACCTACTAAAATGAATCTATACCTATATTTCGGCAAAAATATATATTCCGATTACATCGGTAGTTTGAATGATCCGTGTCCGCATAAAAAAACCTCCACCGCGTGATAGGTAGAGGTGATAGGATAGGCTTCGGCTCACGATCGAGCGTCGTGCGAGCCTTGAGACTCACGGCTTCAAATCCATTGTCAACAAGCGGCAACCGAAGATCCTCAATCCAATAGTGACCCGCCTCACTATTCAACCCGTCATCCCGGATTATACTGACAATTAATTTGTTGAATGGAGAGGGATACCCATGAATAAAAATGATCTGCCTCTAGTCTACTCCTGCTCCGGATGTTCCTCGGCTGCTCAAACCGCTAACCAAGTTGCGATTAAAATGGATCGGGAAATGATCGCCGAAATGTCCTGCATTGCTGGTGTCGGAGGTGACGTAAAGCCGCTAGTGAGAACAGCAAAGTCCGGACGTGACATCATTGCCATTGACGGTTGCCCGTTGGCCTGCTGCAAAAGCTGTTTAGCCAGGCATGACGTCCAACCCAAGCATCATTTTGATTTATCAAAATTCGATGTGCCCAAGCGTCTTGGAGAAGATCCCAATCCCCAGCATGTTCAGAATGCCTATCATCTGATTCTCGAACGGATCAAGTAACAACAAAAATCAAAATTGCTCGTCCTCTAGGCCATCTCTAGTCATTCGCGGGGATCAACCTTCACAAGGTATTGCGCCGCAATTCATAGAAATACTGGACAATCGGATGCTTTAACTTCATCTTCTCGGACATATTCAAGATCCGCTTCTTTCCAACTCTTTTGTCCACTAAAGCTAGAATATTCAATAAGATATCATTGCTCTCCAGACTCTCCTCTATAGGAGTAGTCAAAAATGTATTAGCCACAACGTTGAAATTCGATTTACTTAATGCAGCCTGTGCGGACAAAAGCTCTTTTGCATGTTCCGTACTTTTTTTGCTTCTGGCTATGACGATTAAGCGATCCTCCGGCACTTTCCCCTTGGTATCTTTTCTGACCGCTTCCATTTCGTCACTGCTTACAGGAACTTGGAATTCCGGATCATTCTTGATCTCCAGCTCGGTTTGATACCATCGGATCAAGTTCGTTTTATCTCTCATATTGAGTACGTTCTTTTTATTTACCGTGATATAACATGTACCTGATTTATCAGGTAAATAGCGGTAAGCGGGGGCTCGGTATTCGACCCTGCCAATTAACGCTGGACTGAGAAAACCCTCCAGTTGTTGCTTCAATTTACTCCAAGACATGATTTTCTAACTCCTCTGATTCTCTAAAGACGATTTTTGTTCCTCTTTATCTGTCGAAACACGAATATATATTGCGCATCTCATGAGTTACGCAACCCCCTCACTATGAGATGTGTTGGCGTTGCTATCATTATACTGGAAATGCGAGAGTTGTTCTTGATCAAATTATTACAAGTGGTCCCCCTAAAAGGATCTATGTTGGGAACAAATACCCCCGAGCCATATCGTCCCTTCCCATTAAAAACAGAGAAAAGAGCCGAGGAAAAGCAGGAGTGAATCCCTGAGTTTTTCGCGACTCTTAGGTAGACTATTTAGGATTAATGTAAACTTGGCACACTCCGAATGCACCGTTGAGGTGGGCTGTATCGAGTTAATACAGCGTATTCACGAACCACCCGTTTTCCTGTGTTGGCATAGCCATTTGCATCGATGACTGGTACATCGCGAATTGCTGGATCTGGCGAGCCTTCGAGTTTAGCAAGCTGCTTGCCGGGACTTCATTGTATCTTTCCACTGCTGATGATAAACGGTCAGCTAGACCATAGTTGCCGCTAATCGCTTTCGTTGTTTGCTCGAAATTTGAGCTTAAGCTCTTCCTAAGCTGCTCTTCATCCAGTTTGATAGTACCATCACCGTTACGATGAATACCGATTCGCTCATAGGAAGATGAGCTGACTAACGATTCCATGCTTTTTCGGACAGACGAATTCATAACTCCACCGGCTTCTTTCAAACGCTCATGCATCGAATTGTAACTCGACACCAAATCTTTAACTTGCGCGATGATTTTGCCTTCGTCCGGTTTGATTTGAATGTTCACAGCTTCCATCGATGGAGCGATTAGTGTCGCCGTAGCTTTGCCCTTTTCCAGATCAATCGTGTTCGACTGCGAGGTTTGAGTAGCGCCGCCATTCACGCTGTAGGAAGCATTCGACGCTAGTTGCGTAGCATACTGAACACCGGTTGTCGACATCGCGTTGCCGGTAACATCTTCAACCCTGAAAGCCTGATCCACTCCTGTCTTGTCGCTGCTTAACTCAAGCTTCTTATTACCTGTCTTATCATCCGTTACAATATGGGCGGTTACACCCGTCTTCGCTGTATTGACCGCATCTTTCAGCTTGGTCAGTGCTTGATCGTTCGTATCGTTATCCGAGATGGCAGCCGATACCTTCGTTGTCTTGCCGCCTATCGTAATGTTGAACTGATTCATGCCCTTGCTTACAACGGAATGGTCTACTTTAGACAGAAATGTTCCACTGTTCGTTTGAGAAGTCGCGATCGCATTCACGTTAAGTTCATAAGTTTTGCTCGCAGCTCCGGCCAATGCAGTTGCGGTAACCTTCTTGCTATCCGATGATTCCGCCATCCTTGTTTGGAAAAGTGAATTTTCCTTCTGCATTAACTTTTGTGCCGATGCTTGCATATCCTGCGCAGATTTCATAAAATTCGCAATCCCGGTTGCCGCTGTCTTGATATATTGCTCATATGATTTGCTCTTCGAAACGAACTTCGAGAATAGCGATGGGTTCGCACCCAGACTATCGGAAGCTTGGAAACTCAAAGACGTCGTTCTGCTAACCGGATTCATCAAGTTATACGAGTTAATCGATAACGCCATCCATCTACCCCTCCATACTGTCGCAAAATATTAATGATCATCTCTGCTTCAACCTAAGTTGGCTATGGTTTCACCCCCGCAATTTACGAGGTGCGCAGCTTCTTGACGCATATACCATCCCCTTAACAGCCAGCGATTCTTCGTCAGAAGCCTGTAAATATTACCAGTAATATATCATAATAGATTGTTCCTTATATGGAACATAAAGAAAACTTTAAGTTCGAATTTATAAGTAAGGGCAATAACGAAACAAGCACGATTCCAGTAAACGAAGCCAGTTCGGCCGACTTTACTGTTATTATCTAAACCTAACACTTATTCTAAGACTCACAGCTAAACAGCCTGCTCCGATGGGAGCAGGCTGTTTAGCTAGCTTTGTACTGTTTAAGGTTGATGTACTTCATCGCAATCTCTATATCATAAATACCGGGGCTCCAAACTGGTCTGACAATAAAGTTCACATCGATGTTTTCGTTACTGTCTGCAGCCACTTATAACCACCGAATTTCGTCTACGTTAGTTGGGGAGATGCCGGCATACTCTACGACGCTCCAGGAAATTGTTCCCGAACTTCATCACCGTCACCTTCTCTTAACAATAGGAGTTGTAACCAATATATGCCTTTTCTCATTAATAACAGGATCTTCACTAACCAAAGGGGTATTTTGATGGATCTGGTTTTTGCCAGTTCTCCATTCATCCCTTCCCCAACTCGTCTTTATTTGATTTTTAGCACAGGTTTATTATGAATATCAGGGGTTTATTAGAGTTCAACAAAATCCCTCACCAACAACGCCACACTCTCCACATGCACCGTATGCGGGAACATATCCACCGGAGTAACTTCTACCGTCCGATACCCGCCGTCCTCCAGGAGGCGCAGGTCGCGGGCCAGGGTCGCGGGATTGCACGACACGTACACGACCCGCTCAGGCTTCATTTCGAGGATCGTGTCCAGCAGGCGCGGGTCGCAGCCTTTGCGCGGCGGATCGACGACGATAACGTCGGCTTCAATGCCCTGTTCTTTCCAAGCCGGGATGATGTCTTCCGAGGCCCCCACCTCAAAGGTGACGTGGCTCATTCCGTTCAGTTCGGCGTTGACGCGGGCGTCCTCGATCGCTTCTTTGACGATCTCCACACCGTACACCCGTTTGGCATGCTGCGCCAGGAACAGGGAGATGGTGCCGATACCGCAGTAGGCATCAATGACCGTCTCTTGCCCGGATAGACCGGCGTACTCCACGGTTTTGCCATACAGAACTTCCGTCTGGAGAGGGTTCACTTGGTAAAAAGAACGCGCCGAAATCGCAAATTTCACGTCGCCGATAGAATCAAAGATCACTTCGCGCCCCCATAGGGCGCGAGTTACGTCGCCGAAGATGACATTCGTCTGCCGCGTATTGACGTTCTGGCAAATGCTCACGACGGACGGCATCTCCTCGCGAATCGCGGCGATCCACTCGTCCTCATGAGGGATCCGGTCACCATTCGTAACCAGCACCAGCATCATTTCGCCGGTGCGGAAGCCGACCTTCACCACGACGTGGCGAAGCAGGCCCTTCCCCGTCTCTTCGTCGTAGGCGGTGATGCCGAGGCGGCGGCCGATCGCTTTGACGCGGCTAACGACGTCATCATTGCTCTCGTGCTGGATGAGGCATGTCTCCATGTCGACGATGCGATGGCTGCCGCGAGCGTAGAAGCCGCCGACCAACGCACCGTCGGTGACGCCGACGGGCACCTGCGCCTTGTTGCGGTAGCGCCAAGGCTCGGCCATGCCGAGCGTCGGCCGCACGACGACGGCATGGTCGCCGCCCGCAGGCGCGCCCTCCGCTACGCGCAGCTTGCCGATCCGCTCCAGCGCGTCGACGACGTGCTGACGCTTCCACGTGAGCTGCGCATCGTAGCCGAAGTGCTGCAGCTGGCAGCCGCCGCACTTGTCGTAGATCGGACAGGGCGGAGCCACCCTGTCCGCACTTGCCTCAACCACATCCAGCAGTTTGGCGTAACCATACTGCTTTTTCGTCTTCAGCACCTTGACCCGGGCTTTCTCGCCCGGCAAGGCGCCTGCCACAAACAGCGTATAGCCCTCGGCCCGGCCGACGCCTTCGCCGTCGTGGTTCATCCCGATGATGTCAATCACGACTTCATCGTTTTTCGCTACGGGAACGCCGGCGATCACCGCATCGGCCACCGCCGCACGCCCCCGCGATTTAAGACTGCCTCCGGCTTCGCCTCGCCCAGCGCGACCACTTCGATCGCCACTAGCCAAGTTTTCTTGTCCTCGGGCCCCACCCATCCGACCGCCACCGGGACGACCGTTGTTACTCCGTTGCTTCTTCATCATGTTCTCCTTCTATGTTCAACTGAACCGGTTCCTCAAATTTGTTTCCATCCAACGTAGTCCTACCTATATACTTTAACCCCCGCCATCGAGGGAAGACCGCCTGTTCATCGTTCTTGTAGCTCCTATAGTTCCTGTAGCGCTCTGAAACTAACTAACTGTAAATCCTCCATCTAATTTACCCCGTTTTGCCCGATTTCGCAAAAATAACTGGAAATCCTACACTTAATTCGGCGCATCCAACCCATTCTCGCCTAAAACCCCGATATTAACTGTACGATTTCCATCTCATTCTCGCCCGGCTCGTCTTCTCCATAAAATAACTGTAGAATTTCCACTTCGTTTGTTTCGAACCCCCATGCGAGACTCCTTAGCTCATCCCATGGGATCCCATATAACTCGCCGTACAGAGTTCAGTTTACGTTATCCTTGGTTATCACCTTCGTGCACGCCCCACCCAAGCCAAATCCCCCGCCAACCCGGCGGGGGATCGTCTCAACCATCTTTAATCTTTAATCTCTTCCCTCATTCACCCTCAGCAAAAATCCGCAAATGCTGCGGCAAAATCTCGAACACGCCGGGCAATTCGCCGCCCAGCTCGCCGTCGAGATTGAGCAGCACGCGGCCGGGCGAGGTCACTTCCATGCGCCGCGTCTTGAAGTGGACGACGTGCGAGTCGCCCAAGTGATCGCCTCGTAGCGCCATCGTCACCAGGCGGATGAATTCCGCCAGATTGCACTTCTTGACGGCGATCACGTCGAGCAGCCCGTCGTCGATGCGTGCACCCGGCGCCAACTTCTCGAAGCCGCCCACCGAATTGCTGTTGGCGATCAGGAACAGCATGAACTCGCCTTCCATCGTCTCGTAGCCTTCCGCATCGATGATCAGCGTGGTTGGCGAGAGGCTGGCCATCTTCTCGATGCCCTTCATGTAGTAGGCCAGTTGCCCGATCATCGTCTTGAGCCGGCTAGGCACCTCGTAAGTCAGCTCAGTGAGCGAGCCGCCGCCGGCGATGTTGATGAAATGCCGGCCGTTCACCCGGCCGATATCAATCGGTCTCGTTTGATTCTCGATGACCAAGTCGCAATAATCCTCCCAGCGCCGGGAGATTCCCATAGCGCGAGCGAAATCGTTCGTCGTGCCCAGCGGAAACACCCCTAGCGGCGGCAAGTTGCTCTTCCCGGCCATGCCGTTGACGACCTCATTCAGCGTCCCGTCGCCGCCGGCCGCGATAATGATGTCGTATCCGCGTTCCACCGCCAGAGCAGCTTCACGCGTCGCATCGCCTTCCCCGGTCGTCGCATGGCACGACGTTTCGATGCCGCCCTGATCCAGTCGCTCCAGCACGTCCGGCAGAAGGCGCCGCATTTCTTCTCTTCCCGAGGTTGGATTATAAATCAACCTAGCTCTTTTCATTCTACAAACGCCACCTGACCTCAAAATGTCAACATGTCAATGATCCCATTATATTCAATATTTGCTGCGACATCCAGCGAGCCGCCAAAGGATGGGGCAACAAGGCATCCCCCGAATACCGATGCGGCAACCCCTCCAGCCGCGACGGGATCGTCACCTTCGTAAAATATCCGGCGCTTAAGAAGAGCGGCGCGATGATCACATCCATCCCCCGCTGCTCCGACCAATACTGCACCTTCGAACGGATGTTGTCCGGATTTAGCAGCGCGTAATCAGCCCCGCCCGCTAACCCGGCGAGTTCTCCGCATTGTGCTGCCAACGAAGCGATGCCGCGTTCCCACCGCTGTAAAAATCCTGGGTGCCCGCTGCCATGTCCTACGAGTAGCAGCACTTCGCGCTCCGGTTGCAACGACAGCCTCTTCACCTTGTCCCATACCATCTTGGCGACGAGCGGCCCCTCATCGATAGGATCGCCAAAAAACACCCGAGCGGAAACCCGAAAACGTTCCAGATCGGTTTCCTTCTCCGGCGTATCCTTCACGCCAAGCGCATAAGCAATCTCATCGATATGTGTGCTCCCAGAGGACACGAACAAGGGAATGACGATCATATCCGTCACTCCCTGAGATTCCAGTCGATCGATGCCATCCTGAATCAGGCGACCTTCCACGGTTTCGAGAAAAGCGCAGGCCAGCGGAAGTCCGGCAGGCAAATCACCCGCCGCTTCCGATACCGCCGCCTCCACGAGGGCCACCCAATGCTCGTCCGGGGAACCGTGGCTGATCACCAGCACGCCCGGTTTCCGGGAGAGCTCCGCTTGAAGAGCCTCCCGGCCAGCATCCGGCACCATCGACTGTGCTTGTATTTCCTTGGTCATAGGCTTAACGCCCTAAACGATCCAGCGCCATTTTGTAGCCGTCGTTGCCGTAGTTCAGGCAGCGCTTCACCCGCGAAATCGTCGCCGTGCTCGCGCCGGTTTCCGCTTCAATCTGGTTGTATGTGTTGCCTTTACCCAACATACGGGCCACTTCCAGACGTTGCGACAAAGACTGGATTTCATTTACGGTACACAGGTCATCAAAAAAAACGTAACATTCCTCGATGTCTTTTAACGTTAAGATGGCTTCGAATAATTGATCGATCGTTTTGTCGTTTAACTTCTTCAGTTGCACTGAATTATCATCCCCTACCGTTACTGTAACCACAACCTCATTGTACCCGAGTGGCGTACTCCTTTTCAAGCATTAACGGTTTCACGCATCACAGAAAGAACGCCCAAAATCCGCGAACGCCCACCAGAACCGGGACATTCGTCCATACGCAAGACCCGGCGGGCACATACAGTATAGTAATACAAACGCCTAGCTAGGGAAAATAACGCCGACTCCAATGAGCGGGTCCCCTACGGCGTATACCGCTCCAAACCTAGGTCTTGTCTCGGATGGGCGGACAAGAAGGAAACGGGCCTTCATCGTCTGCCTGCCCGACAAAATATCCGAAAAGGAAAGTGATACCATGCCCCAAAACTATGATTCACGCCAAGGTCCGGTGCCCCCGTTCTATCCGTACACCCATTACTACCCGGGGGTGAATCCGTACGAAATCAAAGCGGAGGCTTCCTCGCTGGTCCCTTACTCCCCGCCGTCCCCCGCACCAACCCAAGCGCCGGCCGCCGCAACGCCGAAATCCGGCGGCGGATTATCGCTGCCCAGTTTAGGCGACCTGAAAGGAATCGTCGACCGGATGGGCGGGATCGACGGCATCTTGGCCACGATGGGCCAAGTGCAAAAGGTGATGCAAACCGTGCAGCAGTTCGCCCCGATGGCGAAGTTGTTCACCGCTTTATTGCCCGGAGGCAAAGGCAAATCCGGTGGCGGTAGAACCGGCCGGATGGACGATTCCCGGCCACGCCGTAGCAAATCGACCCGCAAGAAGAGCGGAAGCCGTACCGGAACCAGCCGCAGCGGAAAACGCTCGTCGACCGGGAAATCCGGCAAATCGGGTAAGCGCCGCCGTTAACTCGGCGGCGGCTTTACTTTCAGCAACACGCTCGCGAGTCAACTTACTTAAACCAGCCCCGTTTACTAAACCAGAGAATCATCCAGCCGCCAAGCGCGGCCATCAGCCCGATGACGGCAAAGTACCCGTATTTCCACTGTAGCTCCGGCATATTAATGAAGTTCATCCCGTAAATGCCGGCGATCAGCGTCAGCGGCATAAAGACGGTGGTGATAACCGTTAACGTCTTCATGATGCCGTTCATCCGATTGGAATTCAGCGAAATATAGGAGTCGCGTAAATCCGCGGTCATTTCCCGATCAGCATCGATCATCTCCGACAATTTGAGCAGATGGTCGTAGATGTCCGCATAATAAGCCCGCGGCTCCTTGTCCCCTTGGACATGCTGCGAATTCAGGATGCGGTACATGAGGTCACGCATCGGCACGATCGTCCGGCGCAACTTGAGCAGCCGGCTGCGCAGGTCGAATACCTGGTTCATCAATTGCTCGACCGACTCGCTGCTGCCTTTACTCTCCAATTCATCAAGTTCATCTTCGATTGAATATACGCAAGGGAAATAATGGTCCACCAGACTATCGATTACCATGTAGGCCGCTGAATATGGCCCGTGCACCCAGACCTTACGGTCATGAGCCCGTTTCAGCATACTGTTCCACGCTTCATCCATTTCGTCCAGCCGTCGCTGGTGAAACGAAACCAGACAGTCATCTCCGATAAACAGATCCACTTCTACGGTATCCAGCGTTTGTTCATCGATCGCATGCAGCACCAGAAATTGAAAATCTTCATAATAGTCCATTTTCGGCCGTTGCAGCACATGCAAGCAATCCTCGATCGCCAGCGGATGGAAATGAAAAAAACTCGCGAGTACCTCGGCTTCCTCCGACGTAGGAGCGTCCAAATCAACCCAGGTCCACACGAACTGCCCGTCTTTGATCCGCTCCAACGGAAGGTCCGTCAAAACCTGATGGTCCCGCGTCATCCCCATGACCCTGATCATAATACGCCGCCTCCTCAAAAAAAGCCAATCCTCGGCAGATTGGCTTTCGTCGTTATTCCTAAAATAGGTTGATTCGATGTCGAATCCACTTCTTGTCCAGCTTCGTGATCAAAAGACGACTTTTTGAACTTCCTCTTAGAAGAGCAGCTTGTAGATGGCTCCGGCCATGATAAACACGATCGGAATCGTAATCACCCAAGCGATGACGATACGTCCGGCCATAGACCAACGTACGGCGGAGAACCGTTTAGCCGAACCTACACCGAGGATCGCCGACGTAATCGCATGCGTCGTACTGACCGGTAAATGGAACAATGTCGCTCCAAAGATAACGGATGCGGCCGAAATATCCGCAGCGAAACCGTTGATCGGCTCGATTTTGAAAATTTTCGTCCCCATCGTTTTGATGATCTTCCAGCCGCCGATTGAGGTTCCCAGCGCCATCGCTGTTGCTGCGGCGAGCTTAACCCAAAGCGGCACTTCCATATGATCCTGGAAGTCGGCCGTCACCAAGGCGAATGTGATAATCCCCATGGCTTTCTGCGCATCGTTCGTACCATGCGTGAAGCTTTGCAGCGCAGCAGTCACAATCTGCAGCGAACGAAAGCCTTTATTTACGGTATGCGGGCTGCGTCTGGCAAAGATCCACTTTAAAACCAACATGACGATGTAACCAATGGCGAAAGCGATCAGCGGAGAGAAGACCAGACCTTCAACGATCGTCGTAAACCCACTCCAGTTGAGCTTGTCCGGTCCTGCGCCAACATACACGGCCCCAGCCAAGGAGCCGATCAGTGCATGGGAAGAAGACGACGGTATCCCAAACCACCACGTAATTAAGTTCCAAATGATTGCCGACAGCAAGGTAGCGATCAAGACTTCCAGACCGTTATCCAGCTTTGCTGGATCGGCCACGCTGCCCCCGATTGTTTTGGCGACGCCGGTAAACAAGATCGCGCCCAGAAAGTTCATCACGGCTGCCATCATAATCGCCGTCCGCGGCTTCAACGCGCGCGTTGAGACCGAGGTCGCGATCGCATTGGCCGTATCATGGAAGCCATTGATGAAGTCGAACCCCAGCGCCAGCACGATAACGATAAGAATAATCAGTAAACTCGTATCCATAGCTTTTTTGCACAGATGGTGTTCTCTATGTAAATCCGCGCAATTCTAACCTCCCGAATATCAAATATAGAGTGAAGTTCTTAAGAATTACGCATGATGATGGATTCCAGCATGTTGGCTACCTTTTCGCAGGCATCCGTTGTCGTTTCCAATCGTTCGTAGATCTCTTTCTTCTTGATTAGCTCGATCGGATCCGTCACCTTCATGAACAGTTCCTTGATGCAGATGCGCAGCAACTCATCGCCTTGATTCTCCAGATCGTTCAGACGGATCGTATATTCACGAATCGCAAGCAGCTTTTTCTGGGAAAGCAAATGGATCGCCTTTTGGATTTCATATGCCGAATTGCGCAGAATTTCCGCGAACCGGGCGATATATTCGTCAGGCTCGGTCAAATGATACATGAAGAATCGAGAAGTCGAAGCTTCCAACCCGTCAATCACATCGTCCAGCGCCGTGATTAGATGCATGATGTCGTCCCGTTCAATGGGGGTAATGAACGTTTTGTTCAATTCTACGATGATTCTATGGGTGTATTCATCGCATTTGGATTCGTATTCCTTCATCTTCTTGGCGAACGCTTCAACGTCCTTGAATTCCGCCACTTGCTGGGCAAAATAATCAGCCGAATGCACGATCGTATCCGCCATATCCTCTAACGTCTGGAAAAAGATATCTTTCTTCTTCACTCGCATCAGTATCCCCTTTTCTCTCCATAAGGTATTTCTTACGGTCGTTTTTACACAACCTTGAATATCTTATCACAACTGCTTAACAGATAGGAAATAATGTCGCAAACATTTCACGATCATGTGCTTATAATTCCCCTTATTCTGTCAGAGTTATCCTTCCATCGCCTTAAAAATACAAGATCTGCCTTTCCCGCCTTTACTCCGCCTTAACATGACTGGAGAAATCGGGGGTATTCGGTACGATGTGGATGAATGTCTTGCCCGGCACCATTGGCAGCTCCACGTTATCTTTGATGAAGCGGATGATGTCACCGTCCTTGCGGATCCATTCGGCCCGAGTCACTTTGCCTTGTTGGAACAACATCGCTTCACCGCCAAGCGACAGGCCGACATCCAACCGTCCTACGTCGTCCAACACCTGATGGTCCGCCCCCATGACAATCACGTTCGCGGCAGTTAATTGCTCTCCGCTCTCCAGATCGGTATGCGGCTCGCCATTGATGGACCGTTTATACTGTCCGGTCGCGGCATCGTATAAGTAACTTACCCGGTAATTGTCCAGTTGAAATTTAATCTCCACGTTGTTGGCTGTCTCCAGGGAATTCGGTTGTTCGTTTTCCTTATAAAAAGTGTAAGCAGGTACTGCCGTCTCCTCCGTCGCATACCCGCGCTTGGCGGCACCTTCCAGGAGCTTCTCCACGTTGGAATACAAATTATGCGGCGCTTTCCGGGACTTGTCCCGCCAGAAGAAAGAGCCCGCATTCGTGATCTCGTCCAGATCCTCCTTGTGTTGCCTTTGCAGGATCGCATAGGCATCATTGCTTGCTCCGGCATGCACCAGCACGCCGCGGTAGCTTTCGCCCAAATCGATCATATAAGGGCGGATGCTGCGGATCGGACCGATCTTGGCATTGTCCGGCTGACTGTGGAAGATCGATATCAGCCGCGTGACTCCGCCTTCGGCCAGCACCTCATAGACGACGTCTGCATCGATCAAGCCCGATTGCGGGCGGGCCGCCGGCGCATTGTTGATCATGATGGCGAGCGGTCTGCGAGTGAGCGGCTCCTCCAGCGGCAGCCCCGTCAGCGGGGCGGTATAAGCGGGAGTCGCCGGTTCGGACGGCGTGGTCTCCTCCGGAACCGCCGTTTGCGGCGGAGCAATGCCGTCCGCAGGAGGGACCGTTTCCCCGCTCTTCCCGCAGGCGGAGAGCAAAACGACGAGCAGCGATACAAGCAGCAGCCAACTTAACTTCGATGATTTCAAAGGCATATCCTCCGTCATAATTCCTGAGTTTTCTACATTATACGTTGAATCGCCGATCTGGGGGAAGCCAGAACCTCACTTCTTTCCATGACGAATCCGATATTGAATAAAATTTAAAATAATAATTGAATGTTTTAAATTTAGACCCTAATATGAATACTAAAGGATAGGAGAAAATTTCCACGAAAAAGAACGAACACTGTCACCGCCTATAGCGGAAAGGAGATGTAGATATGATCGTAAAATGGTTAAGGGAGAGTACGATTGCTTCTGTGCTGCTCTTGCTGGTAAGACTTTACGTAGGTTATGAATGGCTGACCTCGGGGTGGGGGAAAGTGACCGGCGGTTTTGATGCCGCTGGATTTCTGACGGGAGCCCTGGAGAAGAGCGGCGGCGAACACCCAGCCGTTTCGAGTTGGTGGGCTTCGTTCCTTGAACACTTTGCCGTACCGAACGTCGGCTTGTTTAATATCTTGGTACCTTATGGCGAGGTCCTCGTCGGACTTGGTCTCATCCTCGGCACCTTTACTTGGCTGGCTGCCTTCTTCGGCATGGTCATGAATTTTGCCTTTTTGTTCTCGGGTACGGTGAGCTCGAACCCGCTGCTGCTGCTGCTCCAAATCTTTATCGTCGTGGCCGGTTCGAATGCCGGGCGGATCGGATTGGACTACTTCATCCAGCCTTACTTCCGTAAGAACTTCGGACGACGGCGTTGACCTCGCTCCAGCCAGAAAAAAGCGCAGACCCCAAACCTTGGGTTCTGCGCTTTATTTATTAGGACCGGTCTCTTCGTTAGCCGGAAGAAGTTTTCCATCCATTAACTGCCACCGAACCTCCAGCAGTTTAAGCTAAGACTGCCGTACTGATAATCCTGAAACAGCTTCACAGCCTGGCGCTCGTCGTCCGCAGCCCCCATGGCGTACAGCAACGGCGCAAAATGCTCTCGTCCGTAAGTCGGTATCGCCATTCGCACATGCGGAGCTTTGTGGTCATAATCAAACAACTGACGCAAGTCCCAGCTCTGAAGCTGCTGACCCACCCAATCGTCGAATTCAACCGCCCAGGCTTCCGGTTCCCGCGCTTCCCAATCCAGAAGGCGAAGATTGTGGACCAATCCGCCGCTGCCGATGACGAGAATGTTCTGATGCCGTAGCTCGGCCAGCATCTTGCCGATGGCATATTGTTCTTCAGGTTCGCGTTTGGCGTCCACGGATAGCGCTACTACCGGGATCTCAGCAGACGGAAACAACAGCTGCAAGACAACCCAGGCCCCATGGTCGAGTCCTCTACCCTCCGAAGGCTTATACGGCAAGTTGTGCGCTCGAAAGATCGCCTCAATTTCTTCACTCAGCTCGGGACTGCCCGGAGCCGGATATTCGATCGCATACATTTCTTCCGGAAAACCGTAGAAATCATGCATCGTCGTATGCCTCGTGTCGGTCGTGACCCCTTGTACTGGATCATCCCAGTGAGCTGAGAAAATCACAACGGCTTTGGGTAGCTCCAGCGTTTCTTGGCCCAACTGACGTAGAAATTCCGTATACGCGTTTTGCTCAATGGCCAAAGTAGGCGATCCGTGTGCAATAAACAATGCAGGCTGAGACATCAGCTCCCAAACCTCCCTACGCCAAAAAATGGTTACATCTTCATTGTATCCATCCCGGAAGGATTTTACCAGTTTTTGTGTATCCGAGTCGGGTGCATGCCTTCTCCCCCAGCTAACTTATATCATCCAATGTTGCCATTCGGTTTGCTTGGCTTCCAGACCACCGAGCCATTCCTTCGTCTTCCGGATCACTTGATGCTGGTGCTCGCCGGACGAGAACGTGTGATTGCCCTGAAAAATAATCTCTTTATCGCAGCGCCCCTCGGGCCGCATCCAGAACACCTTTTGATACAAGAAGGCGTAATCTGCCGGAATCGTATCATCCGAAGTCCCATGCACCACAAATACGTCGCCGTTGAATTTCACCGCTTCCTGGAACGGCTGAAACTCGCCAAGCGAATCGAAGAAATTTGGCGTCAACCCAAACCCCAAGTAATCCGCGGCCCCGTGCTTCACCGCCCGGTCGTACAGCTCGCGCCCGGTGATTTTAACGATATCGCTGAACGGATAGCCAACGGCCGACCATAGGACAAGGTTCTTCACGCGCCGGTCGCGGTTCGCGGTCAAGAGTGCGATCATCCCGCCGAGGCTATGCCCGATTAGCGTCACCCGCGTCGGATCGATATCGAAAGCCCCGAGACCATAGTCCAGTACCGTCCGGGTCTGGGCGATCATCGATTCGACGCCTTGCTCGCCGTAATTCCCGCTGCTCTCGCCGCAGCCGAGGTAATCGAAACGAAGCACAAGGAACCCGTCTGCCGCCAGTTCCCTTGCGGTCTTGACGAATAGACGATCGACGCCGATGCGACTGCCTACGAATCCGTGGCAGATGACGACTAGGGGAGCGCGGTTGCAGCGCCCCCCTTGTTTGTTCTCGGCCGGGTAATGTATGCTGGCCGCAAGCTGTTCTTCTCCATGATTGATGACGATCTGTCTTTCCATATCCCCGTCTCCTCCCCGTACTCCGGCAATGAATCGTATAGTTTAGTATTCCAGTAAAATCCGATAAGTTTAATGTGATTTAAACTTATCTTATCATTACCGGAACCGGAGTGTCAATCGGATCGCCAACGGGATGCACTAATCCCTATTCATAAGATTGACGGAAATAAGAATGGGTCGTGACCCGGCCCTCCCAGTCTTTCATAAATTGGTGATTGCCCATATGACCTTCGTCGCAGGCCTCGTCATCTCCACACAACATGTCGCCATCCTCGGCGGTATCATTCGTCACGACTTCTTCCAGGCTGCCCCGAGAGTTGCTGTTCAGCAAATACCTCCGGGTCAGCTCCGATTCATATTTTCCCACTGGCTCTGCCTCCCGCAACTGATAAATGTACAGGCCGCTTCATGGCAACAGTTCTCACCTTTTTCGCCGACACCTGCCGTTGTACTTATGCTGTAGTTTTTGGAGGATCGGACGCTTTTTATTCCTTGTTCAAGGAATGTTCATAATCCATTAGTTCTGTTCCACTGCCGATTCAGCCCTGCCATGGTCCCTTGCGAATCGGACAAACTATGCAGTATACTACGGAAGAAACTGGGAGGAGAGATACTACCATGTATATCCACGAAATGATCGGCGAGACAAAACGGTTGCGGCAGCAAATGACGCCGGATAACGAAGCGTATTTCGGGGAGATGGTCTTGTACTTCCGTTCCGGCGCAAGCTCGCTTACTGAAGCCAAAGGGGAAGAGATCCTGCTGGACCTGGCCCGGCAAATCGTCAAGAACCAAGCCAAGGGAGTCTCGGCGACAGAACTTTTCGGAGCCGATCCGAAGGCGTATTGCGCGGAGATGGAAGAGGATGTGCAGAGACGGAAGCCCCGGACCCTGAAGGACAAAATCAAATATTATACGATGATTCCCTGGGTAGCCTTGACCTGGGTCTTCTTTATTTATATGATCACCGGTTTTTTCAGCAAATGGTTTGGCGGAGAACTGGAATATACGCAGATCAGCAGCTCCTCGCTGCTGATCATCGCCGGCTTGTCGATCGTGCTCATCGAACTGGTCACCCGCTTCTTGGGCAACAGCTCCAAAGCTGCGGACGGCAAGGAGGAATCCGGAACACCGGGAGTTGGGCCTTCCTCCGGCCCCGGGGGATTCAATCTCCGGGCATTCGGTACTTATATCGCGGTAGCCGCCGTGCTGATCATCGTTGGCACCTTGCTGAACCGGATCATGCCGGCCTTCACCGTATCCCCTTGGGATAGCCTGATCGTATTTGTAGTAGGATTGGCCGGGCAAATCTTCTTCTTCGGACGCCGCTCGAAGAGTTAATCCATTCAAAAAACCGCAGAGTCCGCCCCCTTCAAGGAAGGAAGGCGCGACCTCTGCGGTTTTTTCGTGAGATCTTAGATTTGAACCCGTTTACGGAGCAGATAAGAGATGACGTAAATCATCAGGCCAGCCAGAACAACCTCGAACAGGAGCGGACCGAGAGACATGAAGTTCACCGCTTCCGCGGTTCCCGTACGGATCTCCTCCGAGGTTCCAATACGAATCGTTCCGTAATTCAGCATCGTCGTATCATTCCCTCCAAAAAGCAGGCTTTCCAGCCAAGAGATCCCGTTTTGGATCAAGAAAAAGGAGATAATGCCGACCCATGTTCCAGCTTTGCCCTGAATGCTCACGCTGGCGCCAATCGTGATGGAGATAAAAATCGTTAGGATCAGCAGCGTATACACCCAGATGATACTTAAGACCATCAAGATCACGTCCTTCACGCCAACCAACTCGATGCTCACGAAATCGATGGGAACCTGAGCCAGCGAAAGATACAACGCCGCATGTGCCCCGATAATGACCACGATCATCAGCGCCACAAGCCAGCTGAACAGCAGCGAGGACAAGATCGTCCAGATGGGATGTAGCGGGAGCAACCGACGATGATACGCCTTAATGCTGCTTGCGAACGTTTTGCATGCCTGGACGATCATGATGATTGCGGCCGTAAGATAAAGCACGATGGTTAAGACGAAGATGGCTTCTGGATCCCAATGGCGAAGATTACCCGCAATCGATAGCAAGCCTTGCACGATCACCAAGACAGCGGCCAACCCCAACAAGGTATTGGCATTTTGCTTGATATCGTACTTCAATAGTTTCATCATTCTGCAAACACCTCTCTGAACATGTCATCGACGCTTTTGCCATATTGGATCCGCAAGTTCTCCACTTCCTCCTGCATGACAACCTCGCCGCCCCGGATAAAAATCACCTCATCGAAAATCCGCTCGATATCCCGCACTAGGTGGGTGGAAATTACCAGGCTGCTCTCCTCATTATAGAACTCCACGATGGCGTCCAAAATTTTGGCCCTGGCCACCGGGTCCACCCCGCCGATCGGTTCGTCGAGCAAATACAGTTTCGCATTTCTCGACAACGTCAGCGTCAGTTGAAGCCGCTCGTTCATGCCCTTGGATAGGGCGTTGATCTTTTCCTTCTCATGCAAGTTCATGAAGTCCAGCATCATACGAGCCTTCTGCTCATCGAAATCCGGGTAGAAATCCCGGTAAAATCCCACGGCGTCCCGTACTTTCATCCAGGATTCCGTTAGAGGACGATCGGGCATAAATGACACCAGCGATTTGGTCGCTAACCCTACGGGGGTTCCGTCTACCGTGATTTTACCGCCAGAGGGGTGGATCAGGCCGGCGGCGATTTTCATCAACGTGCTTTTTCCGCTGCCGTTCGTGCCGAGCAGGCCGACGATCTTCCCTTTACCGATGCTGAAGGACACCCCGTGCAACGCTTTTTTGCTGCCGTACGATTTCGATACGCCTTGCACTTCCAATAATTGTTCCATTGCTGGTTGCCCTCCTCCCTAGTGTTGATCGTCCGATTTCATAGCGTCAGCGACCAGCGCTGCAATATCTTGATTGGTAAAACCCAGCTCCTGCATTCCCCCAATAAAACGGTCAAGCAGTTCCCCGGCCATTTCTTTTTTAATATTCATAATTTTCGATTCCTCACTTGTCACGTATCTTCCGAGTCCCCGTTTCGTTTCCACGACGGTTTCACGCTCCAATTCCTGAAAAGTCCGCTGCACGGTATTCGGGTTGATCTGCAGCTCAGCTGCAAGTTCGCGTACGGATGGGATTTTATCGCCGGCCTTCAATCTGCCGGTGACGATTTCTCTTTTTAAATAGTTCATAATTTGCAGATAGATCGGCAGATTATTGTCAAATTCGATGCTCACCTTTCATGGCTCCTTTCCGCCGGATGTCGCTAACGTGAATCATTCGGTCAAGCGACATCTCGTTTTTTAAACGTAACAAAGCTGACTGCGAGAAACAAGACTAAATAAGCGGCGATCACCACGGAGGAAAAGGTCAACGTCATGCCGGGCATCGGTGGATTCCCATTCGTGTAAACCGACAAATCGGCGTTAGCAAAGATCAAGTATTTTGCGAACTCATATCTCGAAAGCAAGACGACAACCAATTCCTCCAGGACAACGAGGAACATCCCGATGCCGATCGTCGCTCCCGATGAACGCGTTAAGATGCTGGCAAGGAAAGTGATCGTAACATAGACGAGCGTATAAATGACTTGATATAAGGCTCCACTTAGGACATCGTTCCAGCTGTTCTCCTGCGAACCGCCGAATCCGAATACCAGCCCTCCGCCGAGCAGGGCTATCGCAAGCGTAAAGACGAAGATCGACAAAATAAACAACAGCACGGCTACGTATTTGGAGGCTAAAATCCGGCTGCGGCTTTGCGAGCGGATCAGCAGCAGCTTGATGGCTCCGAGACTGTGCTCCTTCGCCACGATGCCCGCCGTACAGATGATAACCAGCAAAGTAAGCATTTGACCTAAACCGTTTCTGGATATCGCCATCCCGGCAAATTCAAGGAACGACGGCAACTGATCCGAGTAATTGTACATCATATATAGCATCCCGGCGATAAACGCGGCAATTAGTACATAGGGGACTAGAAAGCTGCGTTTCTTGGACATCTTCAGCCATTCGTTAACGACAAGATTGGTAAAACTACGCAATTTGGTTTCCTCCCGTCCATTTCAGGAATTCATCTTCCAGCGACGCTTTGACTTCCTCGATCCGGTAAATCGCGATCCCTTCGCTGCCCAGCGCGCCAACTACGCGCGGAATGTAACTGTCGCGAACCGAGATCGTCACCTCTCCCCGTTCCGAAGATACTCCCATCATACGGATTTCTTCCATCCGAACGAGTCTAGCCTTCGCGGCTTCCGTATCGCCGACCCGGAACGTCACGTTCACCCGTTCCTCCGCCTTCTCCGCTGCTTCGCCGAGAGTACGTTCCGTCACGAGCTTCCCTTCCTGAATGACGACCACGCGGCTGCACATCAGCTCCATCTCCGCCAGCAAGTGGCTGGACACGAGGACGGCAATGCCCTCCTCGGAGGCGATGCGCTTGAGATAGTCACGCATTTCCCGGATCCCCGCTGGATCCAGTCCGTTCGTCGGCTCATCGAGAATCAGGATCGACGGACGATGCAGCAAGGCCTGCGCGATGCCGAGCCGTTGACGCATGCCTAGCGAGTAAGCCTTCACGCGTTTGTTCATCGCCTTCTCCAAGCCGACCAGTCGGGTAACCTCTTGAATCCGCTCTTCCGTGATCCCTTCGCTCATCCGCTGATATTGCTTCAGATTATCGTACCCTGTCATATACGGGTAGAACTCCGGATTCTCAATGATCGCGCCAACGTGGGCGATCGCTTTGGCGAAATGCTGCCGGACGCTGACGCCCTTCACTTGAACGTCGCCCTCCGTCATGCCGATCAGGCCGACGATCATGCGGATCGTTGTTGTTTTCCCGGCCCCGTTTGGTCCCAACAAACCCACGATTTCTCCCCGTCGAATATCAAAAGACAACTTATCGACGATCGGTTTGCTGCCGATTCTTTTCGTAACCTGCTTTACTGATAACACGACCGGTTCCCGTCCCGGCAGGTTACCCGCCGCGTCTAATCCAGGCACGGTGTTTTCCATATGCTGAAACTGCGCGTTCATTCCATTCACTCCTTCAATGTATCGGTGTCATAGTTAAATAGTACACTAGTGTGTTGGTATTGTAAAGCCTAATTTAAAAATATTCAGGGCGAGCCTCTGATTCGGCAATCTCCGTCAACGCTAACGGAACGTCGTGACGTTATTTTCAATTTCCCGCGCGGTTTCCCAAGCTAACGGAACGAGGTGACCTTATGGGGTACAAAACCGTCATAACCACCGCGATTCGAACCATATAACGCCTCTCAGTTCCGTTAGAAATCGGCGAGGGCTTTTCCCTCGCAAATAAGGTCTCTACGTTCCGTTATACACGAAGCTGCACACCAAAAAAGCCCTCCTCGACTTCTGTCGAAGAGGGCTTCTCGCCATACTATTTTTTGCTAAAACTCAAATCAGCAAATTAAACAAATTCAAATCCCGGTTGAGCTCGGTATAGGCGATCCCTTTGGCGGTCATGCGGCCAACCAGCCCTTCGTAATCCGCTTTGTCGCTCAGCTCGATGCCCACCAAAGCGGGACCGTTCTCCTTATTATGCTTCTTGGTATACTCGAACCGCGCAATGTCGTCGTTGGGACCCAGCACCTCTTCAAGGAACTCGCGCAGCGCTCCGGCACGTTGCGGGAAGTTGATCAGGAAGTAGTGCTTCAACCCTTCGTAAATCAACGAACGTTCCTTCATCTCCTGCATCCGGTCGATGTCGTTGTTGCCTCCGCTGATCACGCAAACGACCGTCTTCCCGCGAATCTGATCGCGGTACATATCCAGCGCGGAGACCGGCAACGCCCCGGCCGGCTCCACGACGATGGCGCTGTCATTGTACAGCTCCAGAATCGTTGTGCATGCTTTGCCCTCCGGTACTTGGACGATGTCATCCAGAATGTCCGCGCAAATTTCGTAATTCAAGTCGCCAACCCGTTTGACCGCGGCTCCGTCGACGAACTTATCGATCGATTCCAGCGTCACCACTTGCTTCTGCTTCAAAGCTTCCGTCATGGAAGCCGCACCGGACGGTTCAACCCCGATGACCTTCGTCTCCGGGCTAACCGTCTTGAAATACGTTCCTACACCGGATACCAACCCGCCGCCGCCAATGGTCACAAAGACGTAATCAGCCGGTGCCGTCAAACTTTCCATAATCTCCATACCAATCGTCCCGTTCCCCGCGACGATCTTCGGATCGTCAAACGGATGAATGAACGTCATACCGCCTTCCCGGCAAGCTTTCATCGCCTCCGCATAGGCATCATCGTAAGTGTCGCCGATCAGAACGACCTCCACATGTTCCCCGCCAAATCGTTTGACTTGCTTGACCTTCTGGTTCGGCGTCGTGCTTGGCATATAGATCTTCCCTTGAATCCCTAGCGCATTGCAAGAAAAGGCCACGCCCTGCGCATGGTTACCGGCGCTCGCGCATACGATACCCTTCTCCAGATCCTCCGGCTGCAGGCTGCGAATCATGTTATACGCCCCACGAATTTTGAAGGAGCGAACAACCTGCAAATCCTCTCTTTTTAGATAAACGCTGCATTCGTATTTGGCTGATAAGGTCGCATCGAGCTGAAGCGGCGTCCGGATCACCACTTCCTTCAGTATGTGATGCGCTTTGACGATGTCTTCCATGCCTACCGTTTGTCGTTCCGCCTGATTCATCTATTTCTCCTCGCTTTAACTCAGTTCTCTCATTCTATTAAAGTTACACCTGAAACCGCCTCCGGTTCAAGTTATTTTGCACGGCGGCAGGCAAACGCCCCTCCAACGGGAAACATCCCGCTTTGGAAGGGCGTCTGGTTAACCTTCTTTTTTCGCTTTTTTGTGTAATAAGCGGTCATCGGTATGGCCTTTGGAGTTTTTCTCTTGGGAGAGCTCGCTCAGTTCCCATTCCATCGTGCCGTACACCGGGTCGGAAGGGAATTCCTCGCCCTTTTGCAAATATTCCTCGCGTCCCAGTTCGTCCCGGTATACGCCGTCGACTTCCACTTCTTCGCGTGAAACCGGTAGCATTTCCTTCATTTTATCGCTCATGGTGATGCCGCCTCCCGATAGAGAATTGCGGGGAATCCGTTGATCTATCCCCAATATCCCTTAACATGCACGAATCGGAAGCGGATTATCCTTGTATGGCACCCTAGCTAATGATCTAAACCAATGCCTTCGCAGCGATGTCCGTACGTTGATGCTTGCCTTCGAACGCGATAGATCCTGCCGCTTCGTACGCTTTGTCCCGGGCTTCAGCAATCGTCTTGCCGAGACCCACAACGCCAAGTACGCGCCCGCCGTTCGTGACCAGTTCGCCGCACTTCCCCCTAGCCGTTCCGGCATGGAACACCAGCGCACCCGCAGCCTTCGCCTCGTCCAGACCGCGGATCGGCAACCCTTTCGGATACGAAGCCGGATATCCGCCGGAAGCCAACACGACACAGACCGCCGCCTCGTCGCTCCATTCGATCTCCGCTTGATCCAACGTCCCGTTTACGGCAGCCAGAAAAATATCGAGCAGATCGCTTTTCAACCGGGGCAAGACAACCTGGGTCTCCGGATCGCCAAAGCGAGCGTTAAACTCGATCGTCTTCGGTTTACCATCCGGTGCGATCATTAAGCCGGCGAACAATACGCCGTGGAACGGCCGTCCTTCGGCAACCATGGCCTTGGCGGTCGGCTTGATGATCGTTTCAATTGCCTCTTCAATGATCGAATCCGCGATATGCGGTAGCGGGGAATAAGTACCCATGCCGCCGGTATTCGGACCTTTGTCGCCGTCATACACCTGCTTGTGATCCTGCGCCGCGGCCATGGGGCGGACCGTTTCCCCATTGACAAACGCCAGGATCGACATTTCCTGCCCTTCGAGGAATTCCTCGATCACGACCTGGCTGCCGGATTCGCCGAACACTTTGTCGATCATGATGTTCTTCAGCGCCGTTTCCGCTTCGTCGCGGGTAAAAGCAACCGTCACACCTTTACCTGCCGCAAGCCCGTCGGCCTTGATGACGATCGGCACCGGGCGGCTTTGGAGATAAGCTAGGGCCTGCTCGTAATTGTCGAACTTCTCGTAGGCGGCGGTAGGGATGTTATATTTTTTCAGCAGATCCTTCATAAAAGTCTTGCTACCTTCGATATGCGCGGCATTTTTGCGCGGACCAAAGACCGGGATCTTCTTGGCCTCAAACACGTCCACAATCCCGTCCGCAAGCGGATCGTCCGGACCGACGACGACCAGGCCAATCCGCTTCTCTTCAGCAAAAGCGGCCAGCTTGTCGAATTCATTCACTTGAATCGGTACCAGCTCTGCCAGTTCCCCGATGCCCGCGTTTCCTGGGGCGCAATAAATCGTCCCGGCCTTCGGGCTTTTCGCCAAGCTCCAGCAAATCGCGTGCTCGCGCCCTCCGGCGCCAATCACCAAAATATCCATAGTCTCCTCCTTCGTTTCAGGGATCTCCATTGAATGGTTGTTAACCTAAATCTACTGTAGGTAACTAGTTCGAGGTCATCTGTGCTAATGAACGATCCTCTCGCCTGCCACCTAGGTCCGCAGACCAAACTAACTGGAAATTCTACCGTTAATTTGGCATCCTACCCGCATCTGAGCACAATTAACTGGAAAATGTGCCGCTAAATTATGCCTTTGACCAGGTTGGCGGCCTTTTCGCTCAAATTAACGGCAGGTTTTACAGCTAATTCGGCTAATCCCCGCATTATCTCAGCATTAACGGTAGGTTTTACCGGTAAATTGTTTGCGTCAGAACGTTGGGCAGATTGCATGTCACCACGCAGCCATTGCCCATCGGCTTGCCGCCAGCGTCGGCCTGTCAGCCTAGCCCGTCAGTGCTCTTCTACAGCATCCTCACCGCGAACCCGCGAAAAACGGCAGGCCGCCGCAGCGGTCTGCCGTCTGACTCCGGCTTAGTGTTTGAAATGGCGCACGCCGGTGAAGACCATCGCGATCCCGTATTCGTTCGCGACTTTAATCGACTCCTCATCCTTCACGGAGCCGCCCGGCTGTATGATCGCGGTAACTCCGGCCTTGGCGGCCGCCTCTACCGTGTCGCCCATCGGGAAGAAGGCATCCGAGGCTAGAACGCTGCCCTTCACCTGGTCGCCCGCTTGCTCGATCGCGATCTTGGCCGCACCCACGCGGTTCATCTGCCCCGCGCCGACGCCAACCGTCATATCGTCCTTTGCTAACACGATCGCATTAGACTTCACATGCTTAACGACTTTCCAGCCGAACAGCAGTTGCTTCAACTCCGCATCGGTAGGCTTACGGTCGGTCACGACCGTCAAGTCAGACTCCTTCAGCGAATGCACATCGCTTTCCTGTACGATCATGCCGCCATCGATCGAGGTGACAACGAACTGGCTGCTGCGGCTCGCGCCCAACTCCAGGCCACCCAGCTTCAACAGGCGGATATTCTTCTTCTTCGTAAGGATCTCCAGCGCTTCATCCGTAAAGCCCGGCGCCAAAATAATCTCCAAGAAGATTTCCTTCAATAGCATCGCCGTATCAGCATCAATGATGCGATTGGCCGCAACAATTCCGCCGAAGATCGACACCGGATCGGCTTCGTACGCTTTTTGGTAGGCTTCGAGCACACTCGCGCCAACTCCGACACCGCAAGGATTCATATGCTTGACGGCCACGACTGCCGGCTCCTCGAATTCCTTGACGATTTGCAGTGCCGCGTTAGCATCGTTGATGTTATTGTAGGAGAGCTCTTTCCCGTGCAGCTGCTCTGCTCCGGTCAAGGTGTCGGCCGCCGCCAGCGGTTTGCGGTAAAATGCCGCTTTTTGATGCGGATTCTCGCCATAACGCAGGTCTTGGATCTTTTCGTAGGTGACGGTATACCGTTCAGGCAACGGATCGCCATTTACCTTCGACAAATAGTCGGAAATCAGGGCATCATAAGCCGCCGTGTGGCGGAAAACTTTGGCCGCAAGCCGTTTGCGCGTCTCAAGCGTTGTATCGCCGCCCGCACGCACCTCATCCAACACCGTCCCATAGTCGGCGGCGTCGACAACAACGCTGACGAACGCATGGTTTTTCGCGGCAGAACGAAGCATCGTGGGGCCGCCGATGTCGATATTTTCGATCGCGTCTTCATAAGTGACGTCCGGCTTGGCGATGGTTTCCTGGAATGGATACAGGTTCACGACCACCAGGTCGATATAATCCAGTCCCAACTCCTTCATCTGCGCTTGGTGTTCCTCGCTGTCGCGAACCGCCAGCAGCCCGCTATGAACCGCAGGATGCAGCGTTTTGACACGTCCGTCGAGGATTTCTGGGAACCCGGTTACGTCGGAGATGCCGATGACCGGCACTCCCTCTTTCGCCAGCAGGTTTTTCGTGCCCCCTGTCGAAATGATTTCCACACCTAGCTGCGACAGCTCGCGGCAAAAATCCACGATGCCCGTTTTATCCGACACGCTCACGAGCGCTCTTTTTATACTCACAATCGGCTCCTCCTTTATTTTGGCGAATCATGCCCCCGATATTTCTCGGGAAATATCGAAACCTCTCCACATGTTCCTTAAGCGATCCATTTCCTCCGAAAATCCTGCAATCAAGCGCGTTCAAAAGGTTTCTATTCCGACAGAATGGTGACTTTTCTGCCTTCCAACCGCACTTGGTTTGTAGCAAACCACGACACGACCTGCGGATATAAGCGTTGTTCCGCGTCATGGATTTTCGCTTCGAGCGAATCCAGCGTATCGTCTGGTGTAATATCCACCGCCGTTTGCGCAATCACCGCCCCGGTATCCATTCCGCCATCAACCAAATGCACCGTAACTCCTGTCACTTTCACGCCGTATTCCCAAGCCTGACCAATTGCGTCTTTCCCCGGAAAAGCAGGCAACAAAGACGGATGGATATTAATCATCCTGCCGGCATAAGGCTCTACCAACACAGAGGTAAGCAGCCGCATATAACCAGCCAGCACCACCAAATCGACGCCGCGCTTTTCCATCTCGGCGGCGATTTTCGCTTCATAATCCTCGCGACGCGCGTACGACTTCGGGTTAAACAGATAGCATTCGACGCCAGCCCGGCGAGCCCGTTCGACGACGAAGGCTTGCGGCTTGTCGCAAACGAGCAGCACAATTTCGGCATCCAGATCCCCCGTCCGCGAAGCGTCCAGCAAGTTTTGAAAATTGCTGCCCTGCCCCGAGGCAAACACGGCGATCCGATACTTGGCGCCCATTAGACGTCCGCCCCCGCAAAAGTCACTACCCTTTGTCCCTCGGTCGCTTTACCGATGACGTAAGGCGTTTCGCCTGCTTGCTGTAGCGCTGCGATCGCTTGCTCCACCTGATCCTCAGCCACGACAATCACTAACCCAATTCCCATGTTGAACGTCGTGAACATATCCCGAGGACTGACGTTCCCCTGCTTTTGCAGCAAGTCGAAAATCGGCAAAATCGGCCAAGACCCAAAGGCGATCTCCACGTCTACCCCTTCCGGCAGCACGCGTGGGATGTTTTCGATGAATCCGCCACCTGTAATGTGAGCCATGCCCTTCACGTCCACCTGCTCTAGCAACGATAACACCGGCTTGACGTACAGCTTGGTTGGCGTCAGCAGCACATCGCCCAGCACCTCACCATCCAGTTCAGGGAGTTTGTCTGTCAATGCGAAGCCCGCTTCTTCCAGCAGGAGCTTTCGGACGAGCGAAAACCCGTTGCTATGCACCCCGCTGGACGCAAGTCCAATGACCGTGTCGCCGGGAGCGATGCGGCTGCCGTTCACGATTTTGCTCTTGTCGACGACGCCGACGGTAAAACCGGCAATGTCGTATTCGCCTTCGCTGTACATTCCCGGCATTTCGGCCGTCTCTCCGCCGATTAACGCGCAGCCCGATTGGCTGCAGCCTTCTGCGATACCCGCGACGATCGCCTCGATTTTCTCCGGTACGACCTTATCGCATGCCAGATAATCGAGGAAAAAGAGCGGTTCTGCCCCCTGCACCACGATATCGTTCACGCACATGGCCACCGCGTCGATGCCGATCGTATCGTGCTTATCCATGGCAAAGGCGATTTTCAACTTCGTGCCTACGCCATCCGTTCCCGAGACGAGCACCGGCTCCGTGTATTTGTCCTTATTCAGTCCGAACAAAGCGCCAAAGCCGCCCAAGTCGGTCATCACTTCCGGACGGAACGTCCGTTTGACGTGTTTTTTCATCCGCTCAACCGCTTCATTCCCGGCCGCGATATCAACGCCGGCTTTCTTGTATGCTTCAGACACGAGAGGGACCCACTCCTTTGGATTAGAGGTAGTTCAAAAAGTCATCTTTCGATCACGAAGTAAGTCAGTGAAGGTTATTCGGCGTCGAATCTTGAATTCAGCCGGGCCTTCCGTTGCTCACGTAGCCTCTGGCTACGCTGCGCTACTCAGCCCCTAGCTTCATCCAACCTTCTTGGTGCTCCAAACCTGACTTTTTGAACATGTATTAATCAAACAATTAATAACATGAACCGTGAGATATGCACGAAAAATCGAATACAATTCGTAGATTCAGTAAAATGCAACATCGAAACGCTCCATTGCCTTCAGCCGCAACCCACAAATAGCAGCACTCAGCTTAGGCTTCCACCCACTAGCATGTGCAGCCAAACTTCTCTTCCCCGTCGAAATCCGTCCGGGTTGGATAATCGTTGTCAAAACAAGCCATGCAGAGGCCGCCTTTATAATCCTTGGCGTTCTCTCCACCTACCGCCTGGATCAGCCCCTGTGGGCTTAGAAACTCCAGCGAATCCGCATGGATCTCCCGGCAAATTTCTTCCACCGTTTTGTACGAGGCGATCAACTCGCCGCGGTCCGGCGTATCAATGCCGTAGAAGCATGGGTTCTTGAACGGTGGCGAGGTAATGCGAACATGCACCTCTGTCGCACCGGCTTCGCGCAGCAGATTAACGATCCGCCGCGAGGTCGTGCCTCGAACGATCGAGTCGTCGATCATCACCACGCGTTTGCCCTCCACGACACGGCGCACCGCGCTCAGCTTCATCTTCACGCCTTGCTCGCGCAGCTCCTGACTCGGCTGGATGAACGTACGACCGGTATATTTATTTTTGATCAGGCCCAGCTCGTAAGGGATGCCGGTCTGCTCCGCATAGCCGATGGCAGCGGAAATGCTGGAGTCCGGAACGCCGGTCACGACATCCGCGTCGACGAACGACTCCTGCGCCATCACCTGCCCCATCCGCTTGCGGCTGGCATGCAGGTTCGAGCCGTTCATGTCGCTGTCCGGACGCGCGAAGTAAATGTACTCCATCGCGCAAAGCGCCTTGCGGGCCGGCTCGGCGTAACGCTCCTCGCGAAGGCCGTCCCGGTCCAGCACCAGCATTTCGCCCGGCTGGATTTCGCGAAGCGTCTCCGCGCCGACGACCTCGAACGCGCACGTCTCGGACGAGAACAGGTACGCATCGCCGAGTCGTCCCATGACAAGCGGACGCAAGCCGTTCGGATCGCTGGCGGCGATCAGCTTATCGTTGGTCAGCAGCAGGAAGGCGAAGCCTCCAACCAGTTGACCCAACGCGTCCTTCGCCGCTTCGACGAAATCCTTCGGCGAGCGGGCGATCAAGTGCGCGATCACTTCCGTATCGCTTGTCGTTTGGAAGATCGAGCCGCTTTGTTCGAGCTGGCGGCGGATTTTCGGCGCATTCACGATATTGCCGTTGGTTGCTACCGCCAAATCGCCGTCGCGGTATTTGAAAATCAGGGGCTGCGCGTTCGTCAACTTGCTGTCCCCGCTCGTCGAATAGCGGACATGGCCGATCGAACGGTCGCCTCGCAACGAGGACAACTTATCGCGGTCGAACACTTCCTTAACGAGTCCCATGCTGCGGTGATAATTGAAGTCCGCCCCGTCGGTCGTGCAAATTCCCGCGCTTTCCTCACCCCGATGCTGCAACGCGTGCAGTCCGTAGTAGGACAGGGAAGCCGCTTCGGCATGGCCGAATACGCCAAACACGCCGCATTCCTCGCGCAACGTATCGAACGGATCCGCGTGCCCTGCCCCTTCGTTATAGTAGTCTCCGGTCCAAAGTCTCTGCGCTGGCATCATTGCATCAGACATGGAATGACATCCTCCCAGACGCGTTTCAACTGCTCCACCGGTTTGCTCAGAACCTCCGTCCCATTGACGGACACGCTCAGTTCCGAACCTTCCACGACCCCGATCCGCGCTGTAGGCACGCCGCGTTCCGCGAGCAGCTTCTCCAGCGTCTCCGCCTTCTCCGGCGAAGCTGACAGCAGAATCCGCGACTGCGATTCGCTGAACAACGCAAAATCGGAACGCAGCTCGCTCGCGACGTCAACCTTGGCGCCGATTCCGCCGCTCATGCACGATTCAGCCAAGGCAACGGCGAGGCCGCCTTCGGACAAGTCGTGAGCCGAACGCACGAGCCCGCCTTGGATCGCCGCAAGCACTGCGCCAAGCAGTTTTTTCTCCACATCCAAATCAAGTTGCGGCGGTCGTCCTTCCACGACACCATGCACGATGGCTTGCAGCTCGCTGCCGCCCAGCTCCGCTTTCGTCTCGCCCAAGAGGAACACGACATCCCCAGCCGCTTTGAATCCTTGCGTCGTAATATGATCCGTATCATGCACCAGGCCGACCATCCCCACGACCGGCGTCGGGTAAATCGCGCCTTTGGCGTTCTCGTTGTACAAGCTGACGTTCCCGCCGATGACCGGCGTATCGAGCACGCGGCAAGCTTCCGCCATTCCGTCAACCGACCGTTCCATCTGCCAGAAAATATCCGGCTTCTCCGGGCTGCCGAAATTCAGGTTGTCGGTAATCGCCAGCGGCTCCGCCCCGGAGCAGACGATGTTGCGCGCTGCTTCGCTGACCGCGATCCGCCCGCCAACTTCCGGATCCAAGTACACGAACCGTCCGTTGCAGTCGGTCGTCATAGCCAGCGCCTTACGCGTGCCATGAACCGTCACCACCGCAGCATCCGAACCCGGACGAACAGCCGTACTCGTACGCACCATGTAATCGTATTGGTTGTATACCCACGCTTTGCTCGCGACGGAAGGCGATGCCAGCACTTGCTCCAGCGCCGCTCCCAAATCGCGCACCTCTTCGTAGCGGGTTGTATCTACCGATGCGTTTTGTTCATAATAAGCCGGCACTTCCGACGGCTTGTTGTAGATCGGACATTCATCCACGAGCGCCGTAACCGGCATGTCGCCAACCAAATCTCCGTGATGGAACAGCTTCAGACGTCCATCGTCCGTGACTTTGCCGACTTTTGCACAGATGACTCCCCAACGCTCAAAAATCTCCCGCGCCTGCGTCTCATCCTTCGGCTCAACGACGAACAACATCCGCTCCTGCGATTCCGATAACATCATTTCGTAGGCAGTCATGCCTTGCTCACGCTGCGGGACCTGATCGAGATACAGTTCGAGACCATTCCCGGCTTTGCTGGCCATTTCCGCGCTGGAACAGGTCAACCCCGCCGCACCCATGTCCTGGATGCCCAGTACGATGCCCGTGTCTATCAATTCGAGGCAGGCTTCCATCACGAGCTTCTCCATGAATGGATCGCCGACCTGCACCGCCGTCCGCTTCGCTTCGGATTCCTCCGTCAACTCCTCCGAGGCGAACGTAGCGCCATGAATGCCATCGCGGCCGGTTGGAGGACCCACGTAAAACACCGGGTTACCTACGCCCTTAGCGACACCGCGTTGGATTTTGTCATGATCAATCAGTCCCACGCACATTGCGTTGACCAGCGGATTGCCGTCATAGCTCTCATCAAACACGACTTCTCCGCCGACCGTCGGAATCCCGATGCAGTTCCCGTACCCCGCGATCCCGGACACCACATGCTCAAACAAATACTTCACCCGGTCGCTTTCCAGCTTGCCGAATCGGAGTGAGTTCAGCAGGGCAATCGGTCTGGATCCCATGGAAAAAATATCGCGAATAATCCCGCCCACGCCCGTCGCCGCGCCTTGGTACGGCTCCACCGCCGAGGGGTGATTATGGCTTTCGATCTTGAATACAACCGCTTGGTTGTCGCCGATATCGACGATCCCAGCGCCTTCGCCCGGCCCCATCAGCACGCGTGGACCGCTGGTGGGAAACCGCCGCAGCAGCGGCTTCGAATTTTTGTAGGCACAGTGTTCGGACCACATGACGCTAAACACGCCGATTTCCGTATAATTCGGCTTGCGCCCGAGGAACCCGCAAATCAGTTCGTATTCGCTGTCGGAAACGCCCATCTGTTTGTAAATTTTCTGCTCCGCAATTTGTTCTGCATTTGGTTCCTTAGCGGACACTTGCTGACTCATGCCGATCCCTCCAAGCTTTCAAAATGGATGTAAACATCTTCTTGCCGTCCTCAGAACCAAGCAAGGAGCTTACCGCCCGCTCCGGATGCGGCATCATGCCGACGACGTTTCCGCGTTCGTTGGAGATGCCAGCGATATCGTCCACCGAGCCGTTCGGATTTTGAACGTATCGGAAAATAATCTGATTGTTCCGTTTCAACTGCTCTAGCGTTGCTTCATCGCAATAATAGTTGCCTTCGCCGTGCGCGATCGGAATCGTGATCACATCGCCCGGCGCATACAGCGATGTAAACGGATTATCGTTGTTCTCCACGCGCAGCTCCGTGTCATGACAACGGAATTTCAAAGACTCATTGCGGCGCAACGTACCCGGAAGCAGACCGGCTTCCGTCAGGATCTGGAATCCGTTGCAGATGCCCAGCACATACTTACCTTCCTCCGCGGCCTTGGCCACTTCCGCCATCACCGGCGCAAAGCGAGAAATCGCCCCGCACCGCAAATAGTCGCCGTAAGAGAACCCTCCGGGTACCAGAATGCAGTCGTAAGCGGACAAATCGGTGGCCGTGTGCCACACATAGTCGACCGGTTCACCCAGCGACTCTTCCACCGCTTTGTAACAGTCGATATCACAGTTGGAACCGGGGAATACGAGTACCGCGAATTTCATGGTTTAGGCCTCCAATTCGAAGCGGTAATCTTCTACCACCGTATTGGCCAACAGCTTCTCGCACATCGCTTTGACTCGGGCTTCCGCCTCGAAGCGATCGTTCGTGTCGAGCGTCAGCTCCATATATTTACCGATGCGGACACTGTCCACCTCTCTGAACCCCATGGAATGGAGCGCTCCCTGAACGGCTACCCCCTGTGGGTCAAGTACGCTTTGCTTGATCGTGACATAAACGCTCGCTTTCATCATGTTCCTCGTGTTCCTCCTAAGTTTGGACTTGTGCGGCACGGCCGCTTGGTTCTGGATGGTTCTCATCATTGCGTATGGATCTGCAAGGATACTTACTTACTTACTTACTTACTTACTTACTTACTTACTTACTTACTTACTTACTTACTTACTTACTTACTTACTTACTTACTTACTTACTTACTTACTTACTTACTTACTTACTTACTTACTTACTTGCTTACCTGCTTGCTTACTTAGCTTTCAACTCGCCGGTTTTCTTGCTTGCTCTCTTTCTTGCTTGCTTGATCGCCTGTCTTCTTGCTCCCTGTCTCCTACCCCTCCTGAACAAAAGGGATAATCCTCAAAAGGCTGCTAAAGGAGACCTTGGGGCACTGGGCGCGTTGGCAAACGGCCTCTTTCCCAGCCCTCGAACTCCTAACGGACCGTAGCGACGTTATTTGCTCATTTCCCGGGTATTTCCCGGGCTAACGGACTCCACAGACGTTATTTTGCCTAGATCAACTCCATATCAGACTGTCAGGCCCAAATAGGGTCTCCTCGGTCCGTTATGTGAGCCAAACCCGGGTACCTAGCCTAATAAAGGCCGTTGGGTCCGTTAGCGCGAGACGGCAACCTGCGCCTACGCCAACTCCGCTCCGGTCAGTCGTTGGTAGATCTCGCGGTAGCGCCGCGTCGTTTCTTCGACGACATGCGCCGGGAGCGGGTCCGGCTCGCTGTTCTTATCCCAGTCCGAACCGGCCAGATAAGCCCGCACCGGCTCTTTATCCATGCTGTCGATCTCGATGTCCAGCGCGTAGTTCTCTTTGGCCCAAAACCGCGAAGCGTCCGGCGTAAACATCTCGTCGATCAAAATCAGTTTGCCGTCCACCAGTCCGAATTCCAGCTTGCAGTCGGCGAGGAGAATCCCGCGTTCCTCGCAGTAGTCACGGGCGAAGGCGTACATCTCCAGGCTACGGTCCCGCAGTTGCTCGGCCAGATCGCGGCCGACTTTGTCCGCCATCTCGGCAAACGAGATGTCCTCGTCGTGGCCGATGTCGTTCTTGGCCGCCGGGGTGAAGATCGGCGCCGCCAGCTTTGCGTTCTTGCGCAGCCCTTCCGGCAACTGAATGCCGTTAATCGCACCGGTCTGCTCATACTGCCGCCAGCCTCCGCCGGTCACGTAACCGCGTACCACGCATTCGATGTCGATACGCTCCGCCTTGCGGGTCACCATGATCCGGTTCCGCAGTACCTCGCGATGCTCCGCCGGAATCACGTCCCCGAGCCGGTCAACGTCCGTATGAATCACGTGGTTATCCAGCACATGCCGCGTCTTGTCGAACCAAAACGCGCTCAGCCGGTTCAGCACGTTCCCCTTGTCCGGCACCGCCGGTGCCAGAATGTAGTCAAACGCGGAGATGCGGTCGGTGACCACGATCAAGAAAAACTCGCCAAGATCGTACAACTCCCGGACCTTACCTTTGTACAGCAACGGGGCATTCACCAAATCCGCCGCCGTGGAAATTGCCGGTACCGCCATGAAAGTTCTCCTCCCCTATCCCAAACTCTATTCGATTAAATCAAGCCCAGCTTCCGGAAAATCGTATCCACATGCTTCAAATGCCAAGACGGATCAAACGCATCGTCGATCTCTTCCTTGCTCAAGACCGCGGTAATTTCCGGCGTCTCCTCGATAATGTCGCGGAACTGGCGTTGCGTTTCCCACGCTTGCATTGCCCGCGGCTGCACCGTATCGTACGCTTGCTCGCGACTGAAACCTTTGTCGATGAGTTTTGTCAACACGCGACCGGAGAACGGTACGCCGTACGTGCGGCCCATGTTGCGCTTCATATTTTCCGGGAATACCGTCAGGTTCTTCACGATATTGCCGAAACGGTTCAGCATATAGTTGAGCAGCATCGTGGCGTCTGGCAGAATCACCCGTTCCACCGAGGAGTGGGAGATGTCGCGTTCATGCCACAGCGTAACATTTTCGTAAGCCGAAATCATATGCCCGCGGATCACGCGGGATAAGCCGGAGATGTTCTCGCAGCCGATCGGGTTGCGCTTGTGCGGCATCGCCGACGAACCTTTTTGTCCTTTGGCGAAGGCTTCCTCTACCTCGCGGAACTCGCTCTTTTGCAGGGCGCGAATTTCGGTAGCGAACTTGTCGAGCGACGTTGCGACCAAAGCCAATGTCGACATGTACTCGGCATGACGATCGCGCTGCAGCGTTTGCGTCGAAATCGGCGCGGGGCTCGTGCCCAGTTTACGGCAAACGAATTCTTCCACAAATGGATCGATGTTCGCGTAAGTGCCGACTGCGCCGGAGATTTTACCGAACTGGACATTGTCTGCTGCCCGGCGGAAACGCTCCAGATTCCGCTTCATTTCCTCGTGCCAGAGCGCCATCTTCAGGCCGAAGGTCGTCGGTTCAGCATGCACGCCGTGCGTGCGGCCCATCATCGGGGTATCTTTATAGGCCAAGGCCTTATCCTTCAAAATCTCGATGAAATTCACGATATCCCGTTCCAAAATTTCATTTGCCTGCTTCAGTAAATACCCCAGCGCCGTGTCCACCACGTCCGTGGAAGTCAGGCCGTAGTGCACCCATTTGCGCTCGGAGCCCAGGCTTTCCGATACGGCACGGGTAAACGCGATGACGTCATGGCGAGTTTCCTGCTCGATTTCATAGATCCGATCGATATCGAACGAGGCCTTCTCGCGCAGCGTCGCTGCGTCTTCCTTCGGAATCACGCCGAGCTCAGCCCAAGCTTCACAGGCGCAGAGCTCCACTTCCAACCAGGCCTTGAATTTGTTCTCCTCCGTCCAGATCGCTCTCATTTCCGGTCTGCTGTAGCGTTCGATCATTTACGTTCATTCCTCCAAATGTTGGTTTGCTCTATCCAACGAAGCCCGTCCTCTACGTCGCGGCAGATCAGGTTGATATGCCCCATTTTCCGTTTCGGAGCGGCTCCGTGCTTTCCATATAAGTGTACTTTGGGGATCGCCGGGAATCCAGTTGACCCCTCGTCCTCGCCATCGCCATACCAAGTGCCGGTCACAACCGCCTTGCGGACGTCCTCCAAATGCTCGCCCAACACGTTCACCATCACGACGGGCGTCAGCAGTTCCACGGGACCCAGCGGCAAATTGCAGATCGCCCGCACATGCTGCTCAAATTGCGAAGTCGTGCAGGCCTCCATTGTGTAATGGCCGGAATTATGTGGTCTCGGCGCCAGTTCATTGACGAACAGCTCGCCCTCCGCGGTCAGGAACATCTCCACCGCCAGCAGGCCAACCGCTTCCAAACCTTCGGCGATCCGGGCCGCCAATCGTTCGGCCTCTCGCTGCACCTGCTCCTCCACGCGGGCCGGCACGATCGACACATGCAAAATATTATCGACATGGATATTTTCCGCTACCGGGAACGTTTGAATCTCCCCGCGCGGACTGCGCGCCGCGATGACGGACAGCTCCTTGACGAACGGGACGAATTGCTCCAACACAAGCGCCGTTCCGGCCCGACTCAACTCGGCGTAAGCCGCTGTAATCTCGTCTTCGCTGCGGATCACCCATTGGCCTTTGCCGTCATAGCCGCCGGTGGCCGTCTTCAACACGGCCGGGAGGCCCAGCCGGGCCACGGCCGCACGCAGTTCCTCCTCGCTGCCGATCTCCGCGTACGGCGCTACCTTGACGCCCGCCGCTTCGATGGCTCGCTTCTCGCGCAGCCGATGCTGCGTGGTGTACAGCAGTCGGCTGCCTTGAGGCACGTACGATGCTTGCTCCAACAGCGCGGCGACGCCCGCGTCTACATTTTCGAACTCGTACGTGATCACATCGGCCCGCGCCGCCAATTCACGCGCGGCCGCCTGGTCGTCGTAGCGGGCCACGATCTGCCCCGCAACTTGTCCGCAAGGCGCATCCGGCGTCGGGTCCATCGCCACGAACCGGTACCCGAGGTTGCTCCCCACCAGCGCCATCATCCGCCCAAGTTGCCCGCCGCCAAGCACCCCGATCGTTGCGCCCGGCTCGATGACCGGAGCACCTTGAACACCGCTCATTTTGCCCGACGGTCTGCCGCTCATTCAGCCGCTCCTAACTCCGAGCCGCTTTCCAGCACCTCGGCTTGAATCCGGTCGCGACGCTCCTGCACCCGGCGCATCACCTCGGGGTCGAACGCGCCCAGCATTTGCGCCGCGAGCAATCCGGCGTTGATCGCCCCGGCTTTGCCGATCGCCACCGTCGCTACCGGAATACCGCCCGGCATTTGCACGATCGACAACAGCGAGTCGAGGCCGTTCAGCGCGGCCGATTTCACCGGCACGCCGATGACCGGCAGCGTCGTCTTGGCCGCCACCATGCCTGGCAGATGAGCCGCGCCGCCTGCTCCCGCGATGATGACCTTCAGCCCGCGACCCGCAGCCTGCTCCGCGAATTCGAACATCAAATCCGGGGTGCGGTGCGCGGATACGACATTTTTTTCATAAGGAATCTGCAGTTCTTCCAAAACGGAACAGGCATGGGACATCGTTTCCCAGTCCGACTTGCTGCCCATGATGACGGCGACTTGTGCTGTCATGCTTCAACCCACTTTCTTTAGTAGAAGTCAAAAACTCTGCCTACGATCTATAGATGGCCGAATACGGAAAAGGGCCCCGAACTTCCTGGAAAATAACGAAGATTTCCCGAAATTCGCGGACCCTGAGGAATACGAAACCTGCATACGGGCAGCTAAGGGCCGCGCCGACGGCAACGCAAAGCCCGGCGCTTGCAAGCCCAGGCTCATAATAAAGAAGGCCTTCCGTGCGGAGTAGCCCTACCTTCATCACGTATTCGCTCGTAGTCCGAAAATTTACGGTTCTCGGGTAGAAACTTCCGGGCCCTATCCCCGGCATTATACGAGATTATGATGTTCGGCGGCGAGCCGCCTTTTCTCTCCTAGTTTACCAATGGCGGACACGACATGTCAACTCAAATCCGAACATTAAATGATTGTAAAATCCGAATGTTCGTTTTTGAACAAGAACCAAAAAACCTAGCCCCTAAAAACCGGCTAGGTTAGATGAAAGATTCACCTTTTTCATTTATCCGCCCAACTGTTCCTGCAATTCGATGTACAGCACCTGCAGGAACTTCTTGATGTTCACTTTCCCCTTTCCATTGCCGGGTTCCCGACCTTCCTCGATCTCCTTCATCTTCAGCCGCACATCCTCAAAGTCAAAATAAAGAGGGGCGTAATACTCAAACCGAGGATTGCCGTAATCGGTCAGGCCCAGCGATGCCAGGTTCGTCAGCCCCGCGGTCAACGCGCGCCGCAGCCGTTGCTCGATCGCCTTGACCTCCTTGGCGATGTCCTCCGGCTCCTCCTTGTATAAGGCTGCGGTTCGACGATACAGCTCCTTCAAGGGTGGCAGGTTGCCGCCAACTTCGTCACCCTGTCCAAGCAACAGCTCCATCATCGCGATGATATCCCGGCTGCCGCTCTCGCCAATCAGACCGAGATTCATCAGGATCGGTTGAATCGCTTCACGAGCCGTTCGCTTGCCTGGACCAGCCAACGGCGTGCTGCGCAAGCCCTCCAGCTTCTTTAGGCTGGTTTTAATTTCATCCAGATAGTGACTCATCGCATACCGTTCATTGACCTTCTGCAGTACCGTCTCCACTTCGATCCGATTGATCGGCTTGCGGATGAAGAACTCAATCCCGCTCCGGTACGCCCGTCCGACCATATCCTGATTTTCGATTTGGGAGATCATCACGAACCGAGAGCGGCAGCCTTGGGCACGCAGGGAGTCGATTGCCTCGATTCCGTCCTGATCCGGCATCAACAGATCCATCAGCACGATGTCCGGCGACTCGCTTAAAATTTGCCGCACGCCCTCCGCCCCGCCGCCGGCCGTCCCCGTTACCTCGCCTAGGCCGCTGTCCTCGATAATGTACTGCAGCATTTTCCGGGCACTGGCATCATCGTCCACGATACAAAAAGAGAGCGGCATCGGTACACCCTCCTCAACGTTTGGTAAGTCGCGTTTACGTCGGACTTGTCGGCTTCCGCAACATCCGCGTCGGTATCCGAATTTGGGCCCTCGCCCCACCAAGTCCCGGCGCGGTATCAAGCGAGATCTCCCCTTCAAACCGGGCCACGATGTCTCTCACATGAGATAGACCGATCCCTGTCGCAGCAACGCCTTCCTCATCGAACTTGGTCGTAAAACCCGGTTCGAACACGAGCTCCCGCTCGTCCTGAGGAAAGCCGCCCCCGCTGTCGTTCACCGTCAATAAGGTCCATCCCGCTTGCTCGCGGACCTCGAGATGAACCTGCCCCTGGCCCTGGATCGCTTCTACCGCATTCGCCGTCAGGTTGCCCAGCAGCGTAAGTAAGGGAATGTAGTTGGCGGTGGCGTAGTCCAAGGTGATCTTCTGCGTAAAGACAATTCTTTTTCCCAACATTTCGGCGTACTTCTGGCTGCTATGGACGGTATATTGGACTAAACCCGACAAAGGCATATCCCCCGGAACTTCGCGTTCCGTGAGCTTGATCAGCCCGCCTAAAATCCGCTGCGAATCCTTCTTTACCTCATGGATTTGCTGCGTAATCCCCAAAACGTAGTGTTTGTGCTTCTCTTGCCCTTCGTCAGACAACCGACGGTACAGCTCATAGGTTTGCAGGGTCAGGTTCTCCAGCGTACCGATTGATTTCTTCAGGTAAAAGACTTCCCCGTACAATCCGGAACTAAAGCTAAGCATCTGCTCAATTCGGCGGTTCTGCTCCTTTTGCACGATCCGCATCCGGCTGACGGAAATGCTGCTGTAAATGCCGGTCACGAAATACGTGCGCAGCATCGCAATCGCCATCAAAAATGTCCATTCGTTGAGCTTAAACGTGGCGGTGCCGGTCACCAACAGCCGAGTCAGCAGCTCCGCCTCGTTGGACAGCAGATCGATTACTGCCGTCACCGCTCCCAGAGCCAAGGGATAGAAGCGGTCCAACCGCCGTTTGATCACGCTCATCCCTAACGCAAACACGATGTAATACACCGCCGCCGAGCAATGCCTCGTCACGCTGTCGGCCAAGGTTAAGCCGTGGCCAAACGCCTGATCTAACCCGGTGCGAAACAGCAGCACCACCAAGCCTGAGATGACGCCGGTGATGAGATACGGCAATCGCCTCAGCAGCAGCAAGAATAGCAAGAACGCACTGCTCCCCAATCCGATCCGAAAAATATCACCATCAAACGGGTTGATCTTCAGCTCCCCGGCCAATGCCGTTCCGATGGCCACGACTCCGATCTGTACGTAGGCGGATCTAAAATAGGACTTCAGAGGAAAGTTTCCCATCTCCGCTCACCCGGCTCCCGTGGGTTATTTTGCCCCTTATCGTACCATATCCAGGGAAAGATGCCTATATCATACATCCCATTATATGTAAGAGCCGTGTCAGCTGATGCCTACACGTGCCGGGCTTCCAAGCGCCTGGAGATCACCGAAAGCACAAAGTTGACGGAGAAATAGATCAACACCACGAGCAACAGGATAGGTATCGTGTAGGTGTAGCCGTGACCGATGACGATGCCGGCATGATGCATCAGCTCCGGCAAGGAGATCACGACCGCCAGCGAAGTGTCCTTGAGCAGCGAGATGAACTGGCTGACCAGCGGCGGCACCATCCGCCGCAATCCTTGTGGCAGCACGATATGCCATAGCGTCTGCAAGGAGCCGAGGCCCGACGATCGAGCCGCTTCAATTTGCCCCTTGTCGATGGAGGCGAGTCCGCCGCGCACGATTTCAGCGATCATCGCCGCCTCGAAGATGGTTAACCCTGTAACCGTCGCGGCCACCAGGCCCAGCTTGATGCCAATCTCCGGCAAGGCGAAGCGCATGAAGAAAATGATCAAGAGCAGCGGCAAATTGCGGATCAGCTCGACGCCCACCAGCAGGATCGGCGACAACACGGGCAGCTGGGTATAGCGAATGACGCCAACGAAGCAGCCGATCAGGAAGCTAAGCACGATCGACGCCCCGGCGACAATCAAAGTCACAACTAACCCATCCGCCAGAAAGCTCAAATTCTCCGCACTGTACGCTCCCGCAAAGTCCATCGGATCCCTCCTTCCTAGCAATGCTTTTGCTTTTGCTTTTGCGCAGCCGTGCATGCGGGTTATACCGCACGCACGCTGCTACTACTCCCCCAGCACAGCGGAGGGGAGAGATAGAGCCGGTGGATCGCAGAGCCCCGGAGGGAAGGTTTGGAGCTGAAGAAACGGAGTGGTCGCCTTTATCCTCGGATTTCTACAGATTAAGGTTCTACAAATTCAAGAAATCCGAGGATAACAGCGATCGTAAGCCCAAACCGTACCGCAGCGGGCTTAATTTAGATCCACCCGTTTTCCGTTTTACCCCACCCTCAATACCTTCTCTCGAGTCTCCGCTCCCACACCCTAACCCCGTAACTCAAAGGCAAGGTCAGCGCCAAATAAAACAACGCCACAAAAATATAAGTATCAAACGTCCGATACGTCTCCGTATTCACGATGTCGGCGAAATACATCAGGTCCAGCCCGGCGACAATCGTCAATACGGACGAGTTCTTGATCAAATTGATGAACTGGTTTCCGAGCGGCGGAATAACCAGCTTGATCGCCTGCGGCAGGATGATATGCATCATCGTTTGCGCGTAGCTTAACCCGGAAGAACGGGCGGCTTCCGTTTGCCCCTTCGGGATCGCCAAGATTCCGGCGCGTATCGCCTCGGCGATGAACGATGATGTGTACACGGCCAGCCCTATCGTCCCGGCCGTAAAACCATCAAGCGGCAAGCCCAGTGCCGACGGCCCGTAATAAAAAATATATACGACAAGCAGCAGCGGAATATTGCGGATAAATTCAACGTACCCCGTTCCGAACCAGCGCAGGGCGCGGACTGGGGCGATGCGGAATACGGCGATCAACGCCCCCAGCAGAAAGCTGCCGACCAACGCCAGCAAGCTGGATAGAATCGTCCCTCGGAACCCTTCCAGATAAACATCGAAGTAATCGGTCAATATCGTAAAGTCCATAACGATTATTCGCTCGGCTTCTTGCCGATCCATTTCTCGTAGATCTTATCGTACTCCCCACTATCGTGGAGCTCCTTCAGCGTATCGTTAATCGCCTGTACGATATCTGAGTTGCCTTTTTGCACCGCGATGCCGTAAGGTTCGTCGGTAAACGGCTTGCCAACCACCTCGTAATTCGGATCCTGAGCGGACATGCCGTATAGGATCGCATCGTCCGTCGTCAGCGCATCGCCTTGCCCCGCCTTCAGGGCGTTAAACGCATCCTGATAGTTATCGAACTCCAGCACCTTGATGCCATTTACTTTATCGCGGATATTTTTCACCGAAGTCGAGCCTTTACTGCCCAATACCGTCGAATCGGAGGTCAGGTTCTCAATGCCCGTGATCGGGCTGCCTTTCTTCACCAGCAGCGATTGCCCCGCCTGGAAATAAACGTCGGAGAAGTCGACTTCCTTCTTGCGCTCCTCCGTAATCGTCATCGTAGCCACGATCATATCGATTTCGCCGTTATTCAGCATCGGAATTCGCGTTTTGGAGGTAACCTCCTTTAACTCCAAGGCGTTTTCATCCCCGAAAATATGCTTCGCGATCGCCTTGGAGATATCGATGTCGAAACCTTCGACGTTGCCGCTGGCGGGGTCCTTTAGACCGAACAGCTTCGTGTCGTATTTCACGCCAACCAGCAGCTTGCCGCGTTCCTTGATTTTGCCCAGAGCCCCGGATCCGCTCTCCCCGGCCGTCGGGGTAGCATTGCCGCCATCGCCGGCTGTATTCCCCCCCGCCCCATTATTCGCACAGCCCGCCAGCACCGCCAATGCGCAAACCGCCGCAATACTGATCAACCTCCAACGTTTCTTCATCTTCTCTTCCTCCCTTTTAGGATCATCATGGTTTAATGGCTTAGCAGACGGCTGAGAAAGGTACGCGTTCGCTCCTCCCGCGGATTGGCGAAGAATTCCTCCGGCCCGGCCTCCTCAACGATCTGCCCTTGGTCCATAAAAATAACCCGGTCCGCCACCTCCCGAGCAAACCCCATTTCGTGCGTAACTACCACCATCGTCATGCCTTCTCTAGCGAGCGTCCGCATGACGTCCAGCACTTCGCCGACCATCTCCGGATCCAGCGCCGAGGTAGGTTCGTCAAACAGCATAATCTTCGGCTTCATCGCAAGCCCACGGGCGATCGCCACCCGCTGCTGCTGGCCGCCCGACAGCTGGGACGGATACGCCGATGCTTTATCGGCGATGCCCACCTTCTCCAGATAAAACAGCGCCGTTTGCTCCGCCTCCGCCTTAGAAATGCCCAGCACCTTCATCGGTGCCAACGTGATATTGTCGATCACCTTCTTGTGCGGATACAAATTAAAATGCTGAAAGACCATTCCGATATCCCGCCGCAACTTGTTGATATCCGTCTTACGGTCATGGACCGGAAGGCCGCCTACCGTCAGTTCGCCGTTCGTGATCGTTTCCAGCCGGTTGATGCAGCGCAGCATCGTGCTTTTTCCCGAACCGGACGGACCGACGACCACCACGACTTCCCCTTCTTTGACCTGCAGCTCAATCCTCTTCAGCACGTGAAATTGGCCAAAGTGCTTATCGACCTGGTGAAAGCGAATCAACGGCACCCCTCCTTTCAGCGTTCGGATGTTCCTTTCGACCGTACTTGCATCATGCCAATGTGAGTAATCGTAACATTTGAACATAACCTTACTTTGGCGACTATAAAAAACTACATCATCCTACGCGCGATCTCGAAAATAGCCCAAAATTTAATTCTTTCCTCGCCGATTCGGTCGGACAAGCGTCAGTTTTCCTCACAAGAATCTTCCTTGAAGCTATTTCGAAAAACCGCTATTGAAACTCTAACGCTTGTATAAGACGCTATTCACGCCTAAATAAGCATTCTGGCAAGCGTTAGCCCTAAATCCGGATCACGCAAGACAACCCATGCGCACGCAAAAAAAGCCTGACCGAATCGCTTCGGTCAGGCTTCTACCAAACAAGCTCTATTCTTATTTCACGACGAGCACCGGAATATGGGCATGCTGGACGACGTTGTGACTGACGCTGCCGAGCACGAATTCGCGGATACCACCCAATCCTCGGCTGCCAATAACGATGAGATCCGCTCCGTATTTCTGAGCGTACTCCAAAATCGTCTCCGCCGGCGCCCCTTGATCCATTTCGACTTTGGGCTCCAGCCCTGCGGCCGCCAGCCGGTTTTTTGCTTCCTCTGCCGTTCTTTCCGCCAGCTCATAAAAATCCTTGTTCATCGAAGTGGGTACCGGAGCGAAGCCCTCGGCCACATAAAAACGCGGGAAGTCGTACACGTGCAGGACCTCCAGCTTGGCTCCCGGCGTCGATTTGCACAACTCGATCGCTTTGTCCAGCGCTTTGTTCGCCGCTTTCGAACCGTCATACGCAGCAAGAATTTTGTTAAAAAGCATGGAAAGCACCTCACTTGTCCCAAGAGTTTATATTAAAAAATACCCATAAAGCACGGCGTTGAAAAGAAGCAGCAGTGGAATGCCCACCCGGAAGCTGAAATGCTTTGTTTTGTGGCGCTTTGTGTTCATGGCCACCAATACGCCCAACGCGCCGCCGAGCGCAGCCAGCAAAAACAACGTCTTCTCGGGAGTCCGTTCGCGCCTCTGCCTGGCTCGCCTTTTGTCGTCGGACATGACTAGATAAGCAACCGCGTTGATAAATAGAAACCATACCAGCAAACCCGTTTTCGTCTTCGCCGCCCCCTTTCGATCTTTACGTTCGAATGTCGACGTTCCTAACTCCATTATAACTCAACCGCGGAGCAACAGCATCTTTTCACCAAATTCGCTTCTATGTAAAAAGCTCCCCGCTTGGGGAGCCGCACTTGTAAATATCATCAGGTTTCGTTCTTCGGAATCTCGTTCAAACTGGGCGGGTAATCGGCCTGCTTCTTCGGCTTGGCCGCCACGGTTGGTTCCATCAGCCTCGACTTGTTCTGCTGGTTCTCGGTCTTCCGCGCTTTGTGATGCGGCACCCTTATCACCTCCGGTACTTAGCGTCCCGTAAAGGCTGCCGATTTATGCGGACCTAGAACCGCTTGCTAAGCCGGTTAATCATCGCCCTTCTTCTCCAGAGCTGCCTTCAGCAACTCGCCGAGGTTCACCCCGCCAGACTCCTGCGGTTGAGAGTATTGCTTGACGAGCCGCTGTTGCTCGCGTTTGTTCATGTGCTTATCCTTGTCTTTCTCAAGCACCTCGGTAATGCCGCAGGAGATGCACTGCACGTACATCCCCGCCTTGCCTTCCTTGAGTTCCATCTTCTTGTGGCATTGCGGACAGCGACGGTTGGACAGGCGCTTCTCGCCAGAACGGCGATACCCGCAATCTTCGTTTGGACAGAGCAGCATCAGCCCGCGTCCGGTTTTCTTCTCGAGCATCCGCGTTCCGCATTCCGGGCAATGGCTACTTGAGACATTATGCGGTTTATAGGTCGCATCACTGCGTTTAACACCTTGCACGAGGCTGACCGCCATTTCACGGATGCCGCTAAGAAACGGCCCTGGCTGGCCTTGGCCGCGCGCGATCCGCTCCAGCTCCGCCTCCCAGCGGGCTGTCAGTTCCGGCGTGCGCAAATCGGCCGGCGCCAGCTCGATCAGTTGCTTGCCTTTGCCGGTCGGATGCAGGGAGTTCCCCTGCCGCTCGATCGTATCCGAGCTGACCAGCTTTTCAATGATGTCCGCCCGCGTTGCCGGCGTGCCCAGCCCATGCTTCTCCATTTGGGTCAGCAGGGCGGCTTCCGTGTAACGCTTCGGCGGTTGGGTCCGCCCCGGCGTCACACGGCAGCGCTGCACTTTCACCGCCTCGCCTTGGCTCAGCTCAGGCAATGCCGAACCGCTCTCGGCATCGTCCTCGCCGCCTTCTTCGTCCTCCATCGCCTGCCCGTCATAAACGGCGCGCCATCCGGCGTCCTTGATGGTCGTGCCTTTGGCGTGCAGCGTCTCGCCGGCGATTTCCACCGTCACGCTGACCTGATCGAACCTTGCTGGTGGATAAAACAAACTGATAAACCGCCGCACAATCAAATCGTACAGCTTGCGTTCGTCCGCGCTCAGCGCGTTCAGCAGCACCGTTTGCTCCGTCGGGATAATCGCATGGTGGTCGGTCACCTTACTATCATCAACAACCCGTTTACTCAGTTGCAGCGAGGCCCGAAGCAATGGCCGGGCCAGAGGCGCGTAAGGGCCGATCGCTACGCTGGTCAGCCGTTCCTTGAGGGTCTCCGTCATGTCCGACGTCAGGTAACGCGAATCCGTCCGCGGATAAGTCACCAGCTTATGTTGCTCGTAGAGTCGCTGCAGCACGTTCGAAGTCTGCTTGGCCGAAAACCCTAGCAGCCGGTTCGCGTCCCGCTGCAGCTCGGTCAAATCGTAAGCGAGCGGATGGGGTACCGTTTTTTCGTGCTTGACCAGCTTGACGATGTGGCCGGAAGCCCCTTCGAGCTTCTGCTTCAGAGCGTTCAACCGCTCCGCATCAAAAATACGTGCATCTCCGTTCCCGCCGCGCCATACCGCTTCGAACTTACCGAAGTCGGCGCGCAGCATGTTGAATTCCTCCGAACGGAAACGGAGGATTTCGTTCTCGCGTTGCATGATCATGCCCAGCGTCGGCGTCTGTACCCTTCCGGCCGAGAGCGGCGCGCCAAATTTGGTCGTGAGCGCCCGAGTGACATTGAGGCCCACCATCCAATCGGCCTCCGCCCGGCAACGCGCCGAGTGGTACAAGCGTTCATATTGGCTGCCCGGCTTCAATGCCGCGAATCCTTCCTTGATCGCTTTATCCGTTTGCGACGAAATCCACAGCCGCTGAAACGGTTTGTTCCATTTGACCATATCCATAATCCAGCGGGCGAGCAGTTCACCCTCGCGTGCGGCATCGGTTGCCACGATCAGTTCGCCGATATCCTGACGCCGCATGAGCTGCTGCACCGCCTTGAACTGATGGCTGCTTTCGCGCAGCACCTTCAGTTTCATTTTATCCGGCAGGATCGGTAAATCCTCCAACGCCCACGTCGCGAACTTCGCGTCATAATCCTCCGGTTCGGCCAAACCGACCAGATGGCCCAGCGCCCAGGTCACCACGTACTTTGGCCCTTCAAAATGACTTTTATGCTTATCTCGGCTGCCCATCACTCGCGCGATTTCTCTGGCGACAGACGGCTTCTCCGCTAATACCAACGTCTTCATAAATGGTTTCGAACACTCCTTTCCTCTGAACTATTATAGCACTGACCATTTCCTTTACGCGAAGCTAGAGGGCACTCCGTCTGACGAGATCCTTCCTGCCTCTTAATCAATGTTCCAGCTATTTATCATCCCTCGTGCCATATTCATATCGTCCTCTTTCCTCGTCGTGAGGGCAAATTTGGCGACTAGCGCCGGATACGCGGCCCATTGCTCGGCGATATGCTCCTTCATACGGTACCATGTTCTGCCTCCCATCCGTTCATAACGGTTCAGTATATCCTGCAGGCCTTTTTCGCCAAAGAGAGCATACAAGATCACAAAATCCTTGCCCGGATCGGCAATTTCCGCTTCGGTCCAATCGATGAGGCCCGTCATGCGCTGATTGTCATCCACAAGGATGTGGGGAGGATGCAAATCGCCATGATGCAGTACCGAAAATTCCGGCCAATAGCTGTCCGTGGTCAACCAGCTCATCCATCGGTCAAGTAGCTTGGCAGGGATGTCAAAGTTCTGCCGAACTTCCTCGATATTTGCGGCGAAAGCTTCCCGTGTCTCCGCGGGGGTTTTGCGGCGAACGCCGGATCGCATCGCCTCGTCATGGTCGACGCAATGCAGCGCTGCCAATGTTTCGGCCAAGGAATCATAGAAGGTATCCCCCAGCGCCTCCTGTGGGAACCTCCAGACATATCCGCTCCCGGCCGGATCAACTGTGGCAACCGGGTTTCCCGCAAGGAGCGGGTAAGCGATCAAATCTGGAGAACAGATGCGCCAATCGGGTACGGCAACGGAGATACGGGGCGCTACTGCTTTCAACACATTCCGTTCATTAAGGGCCCGCTCCCAAACGTCTGAACGTCTAGGCTTGCGAAGAACCCACGCTTGACCGTTGTTATCCCGCACAAACGCAACGAAGAAATCCAAGCCGGATTCATTAACCTCAAACGCTTCCGTATTCAAATGCAAACCGTGCTGAGCGGCGCAGGCGTAAAGCTCCCTTTTCACCTCTTGATAATCGTTCGACTTTTCCATATTCATAAAGGCATTCTCCTTATGGGCAAAATAAAAACACAGACCAAGGTCTGTGCAGCCGCAATCGAAATAGGAATTGCCCGTTGTCCGCTCGCAATCGTAGGCAAAAAAAGCCTCGTTCCGGAAGGAGCGATTCTTCTTGGCGGACCTGCGCAAATAGGCAAACTTATCCCGATGACCCTGCACAAACTAAAGAGCAGAAAGAGCAGTTGCAATCCATGCAATGCGGTCTCGATCGGGACTAAATTAGCACACGCAAGCCTCCATTCGTAAATTTGAACCAAGAATACCATGTATACAGCTAAAAGTCCATAAACGGAATCTATATCGTTTTTGAAACCATTGATAATTATTTAAAAAATGATATACTCGGGTTAGCACCTGGTACTAAAACCTGATCATAAGTAAATCAAACATATTAAAGGAGCTGATACGGTTGACCCTACAGAAACCCTATTCCAAGGCTCGCATTACCGCTCTAGGCACCTATGTCCCCGAACAAATTCTGACCAATGCGGATTTGGAGCGGCTCGTGGATACGAACGACGAGTGGATTGTTCAGCGTACGGGCATCAAGGAGCGGCATATCGCCGCAGAGGACGAATTCACCTCGCATCTATGCATCCGGGCGGCAGAGCGACTCCGCGATACGTATCGGGCCACGCTGGACGATGTCGACTTCATTATCGCAGCGACGACAACGCCGGATTTCTCATTCCCGACCGTATCCTGCCGGGTTCAGGAACACTTCGGCATGGAACAGGCCGGGGCTATCGATCTTAACGCGACCTGTGCCGGCTTCGCTTATGCCTTGCATTTGGCGAACGGCATGATTAGCTCCGGCCTGCATCGCAAAATCCTGGTCGTTGCCGGCGAAACGATGTCCAAAATCACCGACTACACCGACCGCAGTACCTGCATCCTGTTCGGGGATGGGGCCGGGGCGGTGCTTGTCGAAGCGGATCCCGAGCAGCCCGGGTTCGAATCGTTTATCCTCGGGACGAATGGGGCAGGCGGCATCCACGTCTACCGTTCAGGACTGGCGGATCAGATGGATGGCCAGCCCCTCGAAGGGAAGGGCAAAATTGTACAAAACGGACGCGAGGTATTTAAATGGGCCGTCCGCACCGTCACCGCCGGAATTGAACAGCTGCTAGAGCAGGCTGAGCTCACCCGGGAGGATATCGATTGGTTCGTGCCGCATAGCGCCAATCTGCGTATGATCGAGTCCATTTGCGAAAAATCGGACCTTCCGCTCTCCAAAACGCTGCAAAGCGTGCAGGATAAGGGCAATACGTCCTCCGCGTCCATCCCGCTGGCTTTGCAAGCCGGCGTCGACACGGGCCGGCTGAAATTCGGTGACCGTGTTCTGCTGTACGGATTTGGCGGCGGCTTGACCCATGCCGGCTTAATTATGCGCTGGGGCGTGCCGGACACCATATGAAAAAAGGTCGATCAGGGGGCGGAATCCTGATCGACCTTTTTATGATACCCTTGTCAAATTGGCTCTTTACACGATTATCCCTTTGATTAAGGGAGGTCACCTTCACTCGTATTCGCTTCTCCCGAGCATGTCCGTCCCGGATTCCCCATGATCTGATCAAACGGGATAATGGTGCAAGATGCCGAACAAGAGGGTTGATCTCAGGCCCAAGCGCTCTCTTTTCAACCGGCAAGGTTCCGGGTACAATAACAAGAGCCAAATTTACGCAAGTTGTCCCCAACTTAAGCCAATAAGGAGTTTAGTGATATGCCTACCCTCAGAGAACTGTTTACCGATTTCGATTTCCAGGAGGCGCTGGACCGCAAATTTCGCATCCGCGTATTCCGTGACGATCATATGATCGACAACGGCAGTATCATTATCCGTTTCACGGACGACACCATTATCACCCAGGCTGGAGTAAGCGAGCTTTCCTACCATCCACGCCGGGAATGCCAATTTTTCGAGCTGAGAAAATAAAACCAAACCCGCCCTTCTTACTTCCCCTTAACTCGCCTTTTCCTCTTGCCCCGTCGCCAGTACCTTCGCGTTTTCCTGCGTCACGGCTGACGCCTCTTTGCCGTAACGAATGAAGATCCACACGCCGCACAAGATGAGTGCGCCCGCTGACAATTGCAGCGGGGTCAGGCTCTCCTTAAGCAGCATCCAAGCCAACAGCGAAGCAAACACCGGCTCGCCGAGAACGGCCATCGATACGGCTGAAGCGCTGAGGTATTTCATCAGCCAGTTGAACAGGTAATGCCCAAACAGCGTCGGGACGATCGCGAGCAGCAGGAAAATCCCCCATTCGCGCGGCTCATATCCGGTAAAACGGATGCCCGCAGCCACGTTATATATGGCCATCGACGTTCCAGCCACCGCGAACACGAGGAAATTATAAACAAACGCACTGATCGTTTGCAGCAGTTGCTTGCCGACCAGAATATGAACCGCGACCGCCACCGTCCCGAACAGAGAGAGCAAGTCTCCCGTAACGGCAGCGCCGGACAAGGCAAAATCCCCGGAGCCGATGGCGATCGAACCGATTAGAGCCAACGATACGCCGAGAATCATCGCTTTATTGATTTTGGCCCCGAATAGGAAGAACGACCCGAACATCACGATGATCGGCTCCAGCGTCAGAATAACGGTGGAGCTCGCTACCGTCGTCAAGCGAAGCGACCCCATCCAGAGCAGGAAATGAAGCCCCAGCATGAGCCCGGAAAACAAAAGGCGCCCCCATTGCTTGCGTGTCAGGCGCGCAATCTCCCCCCGATAACTCCACAGCAGCGGCAGCATCAATAAGTTCGTCAGATACATCCGGTACATCGCGATTACCGAAACCTCGGCATTGGACCAGCGGATGAAAATAGATGAAAACGAGATGGCAATAATGCCGATCATGTACAAAATTTCATATTTGCCCATGGACTTGGTGTTGGTATGCATAAAGGTCAGGGTCCCAGCTTTCCGTTAATTTTATCGGCACATTCTTGGTGCAAACCACTTCATTATAGCGGAGTTAGAAAGGTTCCTCAATCAAAAAAAGCGTCTCTATTTCTCCCATCCCCTATCATTTACCCTAATGGTTTCCGCCTGTTTTCTCGTAATCTAGGCGCGCCAAGGTCATATCATCCAAACCGGATAGAAAATGAAAGAATAGAGTGTTTCGAACGATCGTTCAGACCCATTCGTTTGAGGAGGAACTTTCAATGAAAAAGCTAGTTCACATTTCTCAAACTTCTCCCCGTCTCACGGTATATTCCGAGGAGAATCTGACGGGAAGAAGCCGTGTCTACACCGGGAACCTCGGCATCCGCGACACCGACGCAATTCTGGATGGAATCGAGAGCCTACGGTTCGTTTCATCCAGCAGCAATGCTACGCTCGTGTTGTTTACGCGGACCCGGTTCAGAGGCAGCTTTCGCATCCTCCGCGGCAGCCGGCGCATTAATGATCTAGATGATCTCATCAACGGCAACGACGTCGAATCGATCATCGCGACAAACCAACGTTTGACGGCAGCGCAAGTTCGTCAAATCCGCACCAGCGGTACGTTGCCAAGCGGATATCGCCTGATTTAAGCTTTAGGCTTATAATGGTTCCATATGATAACGATGAGTGCAGAGGATGTGTCCCCCATATGGAACCGATCGTATCCAAACGCTGGCTGTTAGCCCGCATGTATGAGCCAAATCTCGTGATCGTCGATTGCCGCTTCGAGCTCGGCCGGCCGGAAGCCGGAAGCGCGGCCTACGACGCCGCGCACATTCCGGGTGCCGTTTATCTCGATCTTGAGGAGGATCTGTCGGCCCCGGTAACCGAGCACGGCGGGCGTCACCCGTTGCCCGCCCCGGACACGTTGGCCGCGTGCTTCGCTCGCGCCGGCATCGGCAACGCCACCAGGGTGGTCGCCTACGACGACCAGGGAGGCATGAACGCCTCCCGCCTATGGTGGCTACTGCGCTGGCTGGGCCATGACGACGTCTACGTCATGGATGAGGGATTCGCCGCCTGGCAAGCCGGCGGCTATCCCGTGACCGCTGAGCGGCGGACCGTCGTCCCCGCCGCTTTCACCCCGTCGCTCCGGCCGCACATGCTGGCCGGAGTGGAGGACGTCCGCCGGGCGCTGGGCGATCCCGGCGTCCTGCTAGTGGACTCGCGCGCCGCGGATCGCTACGCCGGACTGCAGGAGCCGCTTGACGTCAAGGCCGGCCATATCCCGGGGGCGATCAACCGTTTTTGGAAGCAGGTGCAAGGCGACAACGGCTCCTGGAAGAGCGACGGCGAGCTGCGCGAGCAACTGGCGCCCGTCATCGCCGCAATGGACGAAGGCCGCGAGGCTATCGTCTACTGCGGCTCCGGCGTGAGCGCTTGCCCGAACGTGCTCGCCCTCCATCGGCTCGGCTACCCGCAGGTCAAGCTGTACGCCGGTAGCTGGAGCGATTGGATCTCTTATCCCGAGAATCCGATCGCGACGAACGAAGAATAAGTAAAATTTTAAGTACCTTTACAAGTATATTCCTGCCGTGGTATATTCCCGTTATGGAAAAATTTTACGGCAGGAGATGATTAAGACCATGAACGAAGAGGTTACCGCCTTTATTGATCAATTAGGGGCGGCATGGCAAATCGAGCTCTCCCAACGACTGAGAGAGATGGTGCACCAAACCATTCCGTCGGTGGAAGAGCGGATTCAGTACAAGAAGCCCCATTTCCTGAAGAACGGCCATTACGCAGCGGTGATTTCCCCATCGAAGGACGCGATTGCGTTCATGATCATGAACGCCGAAGGATTAGAGGTTCCAAAAGGCTTCGAGGGACCGCCGGAGCGCAAGTGGATCAAATTCAAGGAAGGGGCCGCACCGGACTACGCCTTGCTTTCCACTTTGCTGGCACAAGCTTCCCAAGCGCTCTAGAAATACGAAAGCGTCATCCCATACAAGGGATGACGCTTTTTAGGTTTCACCGATGGCGTTTTACAAATCTACCTCCACCAAAGACTGCGCCGTCTCGGGAGCATCGGTGATCATGCCATCGATGGGGTACTTGAGGACTTCCTTCATATCCCGTCGGGTATTAACGGTCCAGACCCATACCTCGCGACCATCGGCGTGGGCTTTATTGAGCAGGAAGTCCGTCAGCATGACCTGCTCGATCGTATAGAAATCGACGTCGAGCACCGATAGGTCTCCAAGTGCAAAGAAGAGAATTCTCCCGATCTTGATCTCCGGGGCCAGCTCTCGAATTCGGCCGAGCGCGACCCCATCGAACGACTGCACCCTCACCTCTTCCTCCATTCCGGCTTCCTTGATAAGGTGAACGACCTCTTCCGCCAGTGCTTCGCTGGAAGAGCCATTCGGCTTCAGATCCAGCAGCAACTTGATCTTGCCCTGCGTCTCGGCGAGCACGCTGGACAGCAAAGGGATTTGTACCGGGTATCCATTCTCGTCCCTACCGATAGATAACTGACTCACCTCCGCGGAGGTCATATCGGCGATCCGCTTCCGTACCCCAGCCATCCTTCTCAAATCGGAATCATGGTTTAACACGGCCACTCCGTCCTTGGTCATCTGCACATCCAACTCGGCGACCTGGATGCCTTTATCCATCGCAGAGAGTAGAGCGGGCAGCGAATTCTCCGGGGCATACGACGTATCTCCGCGATGCACCGCAATCTGAACGTTCCATTTGGCGTACACCAGACTATCATTCGCCCGCGAACCGATGACCACAGCCAGGGTGATATAGACGGCAGCACCCAAGACATAAACCGTCCTCTTCCACTTCAACGCTCTCCACCAAGCGATGATCCGCATTTCTACGCGGCCTATCCTGCTATGGCTGACCTGAAGCTGGTCTCTTGCCCGAATCCAATTTAAACGGCCGAATGCGTAATAAAGTCTCGTCAGCACGAAAAGGTTGATCGGCAACAGCAGAAGCTCCAACAAGTAAGCCAGCACGGTTGAGATCGTCAGCGAATAGTGCTGGGACACGAGCGCGAGCACATCGAGATCCAACCAAGAAGGGATGTGTCCAAGAGCGGACACCACCGTATAGGTGACCGCGAGGATCGAACCATTAAACAGAAGGAGCGAACCAAACAACCGCCAACGCCGGCCTTGCGTCAGGGCATGGCTCTGGCGAACCGCCTGCCGCAGATTCATATCCTCCAGCACGATGCAATGCAGGACGAAGATCCACCGGAGCAAGGTATACAACAGCCCTGCAAGCAGCACGATATAAGCGGCGGTCATGGTAAAAGAGGCGTCCAGCACCTGATTGTTCAAGAAGATCGGAACGTTAAACAACGCGTAAAACGAGGCCGTCAGCGGTGAATCAATGAACGGAATCAGAAGCAGCAAGAGCAGCAGCAGTTGGAACACCCCGAACCCGAGCAGCTTAGGCGTCTTGCGCAACACGGTCAGCACCGCATCCGATAGGGCAATCTCCTTTCCGAAAAAGCGCTGCTGAATGAGAACGATCAGCACTAGCAATTCGATCAGCAGCGTAAAGGAAGCGACAAGCCCTATGAGAATCAATCCAGTTAATCCTTTATAACTTAGCCCGATCCGGTACACTTCCCCGTTGAGCAAGGATCCGGATCCAACCACCCGAAGAATACGGTTGAACAGCAGCGTGGTGACTGGGAGGACAACGATGCTCGTAACAAGCATATAGAGCAATTGAAAAAGCAAGAGCTTGGCGGAGTACTTGCGAAAATCGCGGATGCTTTTGCCGATCAGTCTAAGCATGGCTCCCCGCCCCAGACTCGTTAGGTCCACCGCGCGGCCCAAACCTTCATTTCATGGCAAATGACGTGAAGATCCATGCCCTTCGGCGTGAGCGAGTATTCAACCGTCACGGGAACGGTCGGGAAAACCGTCCGCTCCAACACTCCCTTCTCCTCCAAATGGCGCAATGTACTCGTTAATGCGCGCGGACTAACCTGAGGAATTCGGCGTTGCAGTTCTCCGAAGCGAAGGGTACCGCCAAATAGCTCACGTATGACAAGAAACGCCCATTTCCCTCCGAGCACATCCAGGGTTTTTTCGATATTGCATTCGATATGCACCGGCGTTTTCGGAATATAATTGCTTGCTTTGCGGACTGTAGTCATCCGGCAAACCTCCTCTTGGATATAGCTATATTATGTATAGCAAGTATCATGGATATAATTAAGTGAAAGAGTTTTCACTTCTTTAAATTGTATATGAACTTTAATAGAATGAAAATGGTTACAACACAAATGATCAGGAGGATGATAAATCATGGAATATAGAAGACTAGGTGGAAGCGGCCTTAAGGTAAGCGAAATCAGCTTGGGTAGTTGGCTAACCTACGGCGGGTACGTCGAACGTGAAAATGCCGAGAAATCCATCAAAACGGCCTACGATCTGGGGATTAACTTCTTCGATACGGCCAATGTATATGAAAAAGGGGCAGCAGAGGAGCTGGTGGGCAAAGCGCTGAAAGCTTATCCACGGGAATCCTACGTGCTGGCGACGAAAGCGTTCTGGCCAATGGGAGAAGGTCCCAACGACCGCGGCTTGTCGCGAAAGCATGTCATGGAGCAGGTACACGCGAGCTTGAAGCGGCTGGGCCATGACTATATCGATATCTTTTACTGCCACCGCCACGACCCGGAGACACCGCTTTACGAAACGCTGCGCACCATCGATGACCTGATCCGCCAAGGCAAAATCCTGTATGCCGGCGTCAGCGAATGGCAAGCTTCGCAGATTGCGGAAGCGGTTGGTTTAGCGGATCGTTATCTGTTGGATCGCATCGTGGTCAATCAACCGGTTTATAACATGTTTAACCGTTATATCGAGAAGGAAGTGATCCCGGTCAGCGAACGCTCCGGCATCGGGCAAGTCGTCTTCTCCCCGCTGGCTCAAGGCTTGTTAACCGGCAAATACACGTCGGCCAACAACATTCCGCAGGACAGCCGCGCGGCCAAGCTGGATTGGGTTCGCAAGGGGATTACGGAAGAAAACATCGCAAAGGTGAAGCAGTTGGAAGGCATTGCCGCCGAGCTTGGCATCAGCGTGGGGAACCTCGCCCTGGCTTGGATCCTGCGTCAAAGCAACGTCGCAAGCGCGCTTGTTGGGGCTAGCCGTCCGGAGCAAGTAACCGAAAACGCCAAAGCTTCCGGTATCAAGCTTAGCGAAGATGTGCTGACACGAATCGAAGAAATTTTGAACTAAGGAGACGAGGCAACTATGGCTAAAGTCGTCGTTACCGGCGGGAGCGGCATGCTGGGGCGCTACGTCGTACGTGAATTCGTCGAGCGCGGTTACGAGGTGCTGAATGTGGACGTTCGGCCTTCGGAAGATCCGGTTTGTCCGACGTTGATCGTCGATCTGGAGCAACTTGGCGAATGTTACAGTGCACTTACCGGCGCGGACGCGGTCGTACATCTGGCTGCGATTCCGGCCGCGCATATCCGCACGCCGGAGATCACCTTCCGCAATAATGTCATGTCCACGTATAACATTTTGCAAGCTGCAGAGGGGCTTGGCATCCGAAAAGCAGTGATCGCATCAAGCGAATCCTCTTACGGCATCGTCTTTGCGATTCATCCGCCCGCCCCTAAGTATGTACCGGTGGACGAAGCGCACCCGCAGCTCCCCGAGGACAGCTATGGCTTGTCCAAGGTGGTGAACGAGCTAACGGCGGACATGTTCCACCGCCGATCGGATATGCAGATCGTATCCCTACGGCTGGGCAATGTGATTCCGCCGGAACGTTATGCGTCGTTTCCGTCCTTCATCCACGACCCGGCCGAACGGGAACGCATCTTGTGGAGTTATATCGACACGCGCGATGCGGCGACCGCCTGCCGGCTAGCCGTCGAAGCGGAGGGCCTTGGCGCAGTAGCGCTGAACATCGCCGCGGACGACTCCAGCATGGCGATTCGCAGCCGGGATCTGATGGCTGCCCGTTATCCAGGCGTGGGCGACTTCCGAGCACCGCTCGAGGCTCACGAAACGCTGCTCAGCAACGAGAAGGCGAAACAGCTGCTCGGATGGCAGCCCGTCCATTTCTGGCGGGATGAAGTCAAGGGTTAGCCCGCTCCTGCGACTATATACGCCAAAGACCCGGCACCGCGATCAACGGAGCCGGGTCTTTTTTCATGGAGTCTCCTATACCCCAAAGCCGCACTTTTCTGATATCTTAGAAGAAGTCATGAATTTCAATCCAACTTCAATCAGGAGATTACCCATTTATGCGCAAACACATCGTAGCCATCGACATGGATGATACCATCTGCCACCTCGTGCCAAAGGCGATCCACTATCACAATTTGCAGTTCCCTGACCGCCAGTTGACCATGGACCAAATGATCAGCTTCGACATGACGGGGATTTGGCATCCCGAATGCAATGAAGACCTCTTCTTTGGGCGCCCCGGCTTATATGAAGAGCTGGAGATCTTTGATGAGCATACCGTAGAGGAGATGCGCAAGATCGCAAAGGACCACGATGTAATCATCGTTACGGCCGCCAGACCGTCATCGGTTCCGGAGAAATGGAACTGGCTGCAGCGCTGGATGCCGTTTATTCCGTTCGAGAATTTCTTCGTTGCCAAGCGGAAAACGCTGCTGGACTTCGACCTGCTGATCGATGACGGTCCACATAATCTGCTCCCTGCCAAAGAAGCCGGAAGATTAACCATCGGCATCCCCCGTCCGTGGAATGCGCCAATCCAGGAGCAATTCCTCATGAGGGACTCATGGGAAGGCATGAGTGATTTGGTGAACCGCCTGTTAGCCGAGCGTAGCGCAAGATAAAGAGACCCGGCCTTTACTCTAGATGCCCCCGAATCGGTGCCGAGGTCGGTTCCCCGAAGGAAACGTTGAACTGGCTGCGAATTTCAATGCCTTCCTCCAGGAATTCGATTTCGATACTTAAGCGAAACGGCGTCTCAATCCGCTGGATGCTAAGCAGCAGCGTGTCCGACGACTTCCAGGTGAAGGAAGCCGCAATCTGCTCCTCCTCCTCGAACAACGTCGTCCGCCCTAGTCGCCAAGACTGCCGACCGAGTTCAACCCGGTGCTCTCCGCGTTTGTCTTGGATATCCAGCACGGCCGTATCTCCATGAATTTCGATTCGCGTGCTTTGCAGGTCCAGGGAGTTAGGTTCCAGCAGGCAACGATTGCTGTTGCCGAGCTCAGCCTCCCGCACAGAGCCGGGCTCGATTCGAGGCGGCTCTATATAAAGCCCTTCCAGTACATGCTGCAGATCTTTCTCCGCCGCCGCATCCTCGTCGGCCAGGCTCCCCTCGCCCTTGTCAAAAGCTTTAAGCAGATGCTCCCATACTCCGTTCAATACACCTTGCAGATCGTTGGTGCCGGACGTCATAGCGAGAACCGCCTCTTGCTCCGGCAGAACGATACAATATTGCCCAAACGCCCCGTCCCCCCGATAAACCCCGTGCCGGCAGCGCCAGAATTGGTAGCCGTAGCCCTGCGCCCAATCGCTGTCTCCGCCATCTCCGTTAGAGATTTGCTTGGAGGTCGCGGCGTCAATCCAGCTTTCCTCCAATAGCCTCCGCTCGCCCCACAGGCCTTTCTGCAAGTAAAGTTGACCGAATTTGGCGATATCCTCGGTGGTTACCTTGAGTCCGAATCCGCCGGTATTGATGCCGCGTGGACAGCTCTCCCATGTCGGATTGGCGATGCCAAGCGGCTCGAACAGGCGGGGCTGCAAATATTGAAGCAGCGTTTCCCCGGTGACATTCTGCAGGATGGCGGACAGCATGTAGGTGGCTCCCGTGTTATACAGGAAGAACGTTCCCGGCTGATGCTCAACGGGTTGTTCCAAGAATGCCCTCACCCAGTTTCCGTCTTTCGCTCTGGCGAGCGGATCCATCGTATCGAAGGCGTGGCCCGTGCCCATCATCAGTAGATGCTTGATCTGCATCGCAGCTAGATTCGGCGATATTTCCTTCGGCACGTCCTCCGGGAAGAAAGAGACGACCGGATCTTCCACATTCAGCTTGCCTTCCTGTACGGCCATACCGATTGCCGTGGAGGTAAAGCTTTTGCTAAGGGAAAATAACATATGCGGCAGATCCGGCCCGTAAGGTGCCCACCAGCCCTCCGCCGCAACATGCCCATGCCGTACCAACATCAAGCTATGCAGTTCGATAGAATGCGCTTTCAAGTATGTTAAAAAGTCATTCGCGTTCCGAGCTGAGATTCCCAGCTCCTTCAGGCTTTTTCTAGGCAGCGATTTCTCCGTAAAGACGGACATATCCACCTCTCCCTTCATTGGGCATTTTCCCCATCCCCATTATACACCTATAGGCTGGAGCCCGGTAAGCTTTGGTCAGCTTCATCTAGGGCCCCTGCTGCAACGAATAACCCCAAGGTGGAATTTTTCTCATTCGTCCGCCTATTAAGGGATTGACAATAGATCTCCAATTTTATATATTCGTTGTACATACAAAATATAAATTCTGATAAGTGATCCTCAAAAGGAGGCTTTACCAATGGCAAACGAATCAAAAAACACAGCCGCCGCTGCCGAAGCCGACGACGCTTTCCTGCATAGCTGCATGTACTTTACCACCAACCGTCTGAGCCGAGCGATCACCCGGATCGCCGACGAAGCGTTTGCGACGACGGGTTTGGCTCCCGCCTACGGCTATCTGATCCGTCTGGTCATCGTCAAACCCGGTATTACGCAAAAGGAGCTGTCCGAGAAGCTGTACATCACGCCGTCTACGTTGACGCGTTTTATTGACAAGCTACAGGCGAAGGGGCTTGTAGAACGCCAAGTCCAAGGGAAAACCGTGCTGGTTTACCCTACCGATAAAGGCCGTTCCCTTGAGCCCTCCCTTCGCGCAGCTTCGAAAAAACTGAAAGCCTCCTATGTGGCCGTTCTTGGAGAAGAATTGGCCGACTTGCTTACGTCGCAGCAAGAACAGGCTAGCGAGCAATTGGAACGGTAATTCCGTTCCTTACTCAAAACATTTGTGTGTACAAACAAAATTATAAATAGAGGAGAAACCTACGATGAATGAAATGAACGCTTCGCCTGAAATCAGGCCAAAATCACGTTTCTATTACGGCTGGATTATCGTCCTGCTTACGTTTATCACCTTGCTCGTCTCGGCAGGCATTCGCTCCTTGCCGAGCGTGCTGCTTCTCCCGTTTCAGGATGAATTCGGCTGGAGCCGGGGCAGCATCTCGAGCGTCATCTCCATCGGCATCCTTCTGTACGGCCTGGTCGGTCCCTTCTCGGCTTCCCTGCTGCTGCGCTTTGGCTTCCGCAAAGTGATCATCTGCTCATTGTCTGTGCTTGGGTTAAGCCTGGCTGTCACTCCGTTCATCCATGCTTTATGGCAATTTGAACTGCTCTGGGGCGTCGTGTCGGGCTTGTCCACCGGGATGATGGCTAACGTCTTGGGCGTCACGGTCAGCAACCAATGGTTCGTCAAGCGAAAAGGTCTAATTATCGGACTGCTCACCGCAAGTGCGGCGACCGGCCAATTGCTGTTTCTGCCCTTGTTCGCCAAACTGACATCGGACCTCGGCTGGCGCTACGCCGTGTATGTTGCCGTCGCCAGCATTGTCGTCGTCCTGGTTGCCGTCACGATCTGGATGCGCAATCACCCGTACGAGGTTGGCGCCGCCCCCTATGGTTCGACCGAGGTCATCAAACCGGAGCCCTTCCGGGGCAACATCTTGATCGCGCCGTTGCAAAATTTGCGACTGGCGATGAAACACCCGACGTTTTGGCTGCTTGCCGGCACCTTCTTTTTCTGCGGCTTTTCGACCAACGGCCTCATCGGCACGCATTTGATCGCCGCCTGCGGCGATCACGGCATGCTGGAAGTTGCCGCCGCCGGACTTCTCGCGATGATGGGCGTCTTCGATTTGTTTGGCACTACGATTTCCGGCTGGTTGTCGGACCGTTTCGACAGCCGTAAGCTGCTATTCTGGTACTACGGCCTGCGCGGGCTCTCCTTACTGTTCCTGCCGTTCGCGCTGAACTCGGCTTCTCCCGCTATGCTCGTCGTGTTTTCCGTCTTCTACGGCCTCGACTGGATCGCTACCGTTCCGCCGACCGCCAAACTGGCGGGCGAAACATTCGGGAAAGAGAGATCCGGCATGATCTTCGGATGGGTGGTCGTCGCCCACCAGATCGGTGCCTCCACGGCCGCGTACGGCGCGGGGGTCCTGCGCGATTGGCTGGGAAGCTACTCCCAAGCGTTCGTGATCGCCGGATTCGTATGCTTCGTGGCTGCGGTCATGGCGATGCAAATCCGCAGAGCTCAAAGCCGGGCGGCGGAAGCAGCCCTGTAAGATTTGCCAAGCGATGATTTCCTCCAAAATTCGCGCTTGCCTATCCAACAACCGAACCGAAATATGCTAGAATAAAGAGCATCATGGTTGCGATAGAACTAACAGAAGGGGACGTCATCGTTTGGCACAATTATTTTACAAATACGGAGCAATGAACAGCGGCAAGTCTATCGAAATTTTGAAAGTAGCTCATAATTATGAAGAACAGAACAAGCCGGTATTGCTCTTTACTTCGGCGATCGATAATCGCGATGAAGTAGGCTTTGTGTCTTCACGGATCGGATTGCGCCGGGAGGCCATTCCTATTTTCCCGGATACGAACCTGTTTGATATCGTCAAAAATCATACGCCGCGCCTGTACTGCGTATTGGTGGACGAATGTCAATTTCTCGGCGAGGAAAGCATCAAGCAGTTGGTCCGGATCGTTGACGAACTTAACATTCCGGTTATGGCCTTCGGGCTGAAGAACGACTTCCAGAACCAGCTGTTCGAAGGCAGTCGCCTGCTGCTCATTTATGCGGATAAAATCGAGGAAATGAAAACCATCTGCTGGTTCTGCGCGCGCAAGGCAACGATGAACTTGCGTGTGGAGAACGGAAAACCCGTTTACACCGGCGAGCAGATCCAAATCGGCGGCAACGAGTCGTATTTCCCGGTGTGCCGCAAATGCCACACCAACCCGCCGCTGTAACTTCTTTCAAAAGTGAAACGGACCGGTCAATACCGGTCCGTTTTTTGTCGCTTAATCCATATCGTAAATCGTGCCGACCTTCAGCCCGTACAGCTCGTTGTAGATTTTTTCCGCGTAGGCGTCGGTCATGCCGGCAATATAATCGATGATCATATGCTCCCAAGTCCAGATCGGCTTGGCCTTTGCCTGGTCTCGGTCGAACCGCCGCAGCCAGTCGCCGGGAATGATCGATTTGCTCGTCTCCGGATCGACGAAAGCGTCCCACAGCCGCTTAATCACCCAAGCGCTGCGCTTTTGCAGCCGCTGTACCCGCAAATCGCGGATCATCGTGACCCAGGCAAAGCTTTTTAGCACGCTCACCGTCCGCAGCATGTCCTTGTCCTCTTGCCCCTCCTTGACGAACGTGACCTTCTGCCAATCCCCGTCTTCGACCACGCCTAGACTGCCGACGAACAAGCTGACCCAATAGGCCTTCACCTCCCGGCGCGTGCGGGAATAGTCCTGATCGCAAATCGGCATTTTGGCCTTCCATATACGTAGGAAATCGTCCAAAACCTCGGCCACCTTGACCTGAACCTTGTCCGGCATCCACCCCGCCCAAAACGAATCTTCCAAAGTCATGATCTTCTCGACGATCAGCCGCTGGATATTCGAATCCTTGAGAAAATGCTCGTGCACCTCGATTTTCCCCGCCTTGATGCCGTCTTCAAGATCATGGGCCGAATAGGCGATATCGTCGCAAAGGTCCATCAACTGCGCTTCAAACGTCTTCTTGCCCTCCGGAATGCCCCATCGGTCGCGGATGGAGGAGATGTACTCCCATTCATGCAGATAAAGTCCCTTCTTGTTGATCGTACCGGGATACGGATATTTATTCGTTCCGAGCAGCACCGCATCGGATAAATTCAGACCGTCGATGTTTTCCCGCTTCTCCAGGAACATCATCAGCCGGAAATTGTGGGCGTTGCCTTCGAAATGCTCGTATTTTCGCCGGAGCGCCTCCCGGGTCTGCTGCTCTTCCCCCGGAGTTGGTTGTTTGCCTTTCAAGGCCGTCCGTACCTTCTCCTCGATCAGCTTCTCCAGAATTTGGTCCAGCACCTCTTCGCCCTTGTGCCCAAACGGAGGGTGCCCGAAATCATGGCAAATCGCGGCGCATTCCACCACCTCCGGATCGATGACCAAGCCCGGGTGCCGGGCTCGATCGACCGCTAGCTCCGGATACGCGCGCAGCAGGCTTCGCGCTGCTTCCCGGGCGATTTGCGCGACCTCCAGCGAATGGGTCAGTCGGGTCCGATAGTAATCGCCCGTACCGGCCCCAAACACTTGCGACTTCCCTTGCAGCCGGCGGAAGGTTGGGGAATGGATTAACCGCGAATAATCGCGTTCGAAGGTGGCACGGTTATTTTCATGTCCGATATTGTCCGGGTATTGGCGGTGCTCCCTTAGTTCCTGGATGTTCATGGCTCTTGCACTCCTTATCGCTTGCTCTCTTTTCTGTTATTGTAGCCGTCCGTAGCCGGAACATAAAGCGCCGGGTCTAAAATTTGTTGAATCACACAAAAACAACCCCGCATCGCGGGGCTATCAGTTCGGCCATTTCCTCCGTATCATTGATAATGATGGTCAATAACAGAGTGGGTAGTATCTTCTCACACCTCCTTTGCACGATTATCCCTTTCGTTCAGAATTGGGGGGATCGAGAGTGAGGCTGTTGCCTGATGCAACGGGATAATCCTCAAAAGAAGGGAACGGATAAATGAAATCAATTAAAGCCGGCCCCCTGAAAGGAGTATCCGGCTTCTTTTTACTATACGATCTATCAGCTCAGTCCAACCCACGCATCATTGGAATAGCCGCGCTGCTCCCAATATCCGACATGCTCGCCTTCGATCAGCTCGATTCGCGTCAGCCACTTCACCGACTTGTAGGCGTACATTTTAGGAACGATCAGCCTTACGGGCCCCCCCAAGTCGCTCGGAATCGGCTTACCATCGTGCATCACCGCTACCATGACATCTTCTAGGTCCGCCTGTTCCAAAGTGAGGGTATCGGTGTACACGCCGTCCCCCGAATAGAACTTCACCGTTTGGGCGCCCGGTTTCACGCCGGCTTTCTTGAGCAGAACACGCAGCGGGATCCCTTCCCAAGTATTCTTGTACACCGACCAGCCTGTGACGCAGTGAAAGTCGCTGACCTGCACCGTACGCTCCAGCTTGAGAAAATCCTCCCACCCCCACTTGAACTTATTGTTCACCAAACCGTCGATCGTAAACGACCAGTTCTCATTGGAGAAGGACGGGATATCCGTCACTGTATAGACGCGAAAATGTCCCTGCGCCCCGCCGCCAACAACCTGCGCGGAGGCCGGCAGCGGCACCGGATTCGGAACTAGCCGATTGGCATTCTCCTCTAGCAGCCGGTCGACGGTACTCGTGCCGCCGATGCTGCCGAGAGAGCTGCCCAGCCATTTGAGAAAGGTTGGTCCGACCGTTACCGCCAGCCCGACGCCGATCGCCCCGCGGATAAAAGCTCGGCGGGTGTAGACCGGTTGGGGAGATGTTGGCCCTTGAGGTTGTTTGGCTCCTGTCTCCGCCTCTTTGCCAGCGGCGGCAGAACGCACTTCAGGCTGAATCGACCGTCTAGCTGGTTCCTTCAGCCATTTTGTCCGGGTTAAGGAATGGTAGATGATATACGGCAACCCGATCCAGGTCAATAAGTCATGCACGGTCAGCGCCGCATTGGACACCCTTGGCCCCACCGCCTTGAACTGCCACAGCAGCACGCCCGAGCCAAACCAGCCCAACAGCAATGCGAGGACCATAATCACGTTAAATCGCTGCCAGGGCTTCTGACGCAACTGCTTCCAGTGCTTCCCCGCTAACAGCAGGTAATACAAGACCGGGAGGATCGAGGCGATGCCTACCGCGATATGCAGCCATTTCAGCCAAACCCGACCCTCGCCCAGCAAACCGCGCCAAAACCCGCCGACCAGCAGCAGCCCTGTCAGGGCCAGAATCACGACGATCCAGCCGTTCCAGGCATGCAGGGCGACGAGTTTTTTGCCAAAACCCTTACGCAGGCCTTCCAGGATACCCTTCATTGCTCCACCGCCTCCTCAATTCGTTGAATCCGCCTCGGCATGCCTGCCATCGCCGGCCTCCAGCACCGTGAACCAAAACGCACTGCCCCCCGACTCCGCTTCATCCACGCCGATCTCTCCGCCATATTGTTCCACCAGCCGCTTGGCGATAGACAGCCCCAGGCCGGCGCCTCCGCTATCCCGGCTGCGGGAACGATCGGAGCGGTAAAACCGTTCGAAGATCCGAACCCTCTCTTCAGGAGGGACGCCCGCACCTTGATCCGTAATTGTAAACCGCACCCTCTTACCTTCTTGGCTGCCGGAGATCTCCATCGCCGAGCACGTAATCGTCCCGCCTTGGGGAGAATGCCTTACGGCATTTTCCAGCAGGTTTTGCAGCACTCGTTCTAGGTGCCGGGGCGCCATTCGGAGCTTTAGGGGCCGATCGGGCAACTGCACCGCCAACTGCAGCGACTTCGCTTCGCTAGGCTTGGCGAAACGCGGCAGCAGCTCGACGAGGACGTCCTCCGCGATCGAGAGCTGAAGCTCCTCCGCTTCCAGTCTTGCCGACTCCAGCGTCGACAACTCCAATAAATCCTGGATCAGCTCCCCAAGCCGTACCGTCTCCGTCCGAATGGTGGTCAAGTATCGGCGGAAGGCGGCCTCATCCTGTATGACATCGTCCTCCAGCGCTTCCACGTAGGACTGAACCGAAGCGAGCGGCGTTCTCAAGTCATGAGCCATGTTGGCGACCAATTCGCGTTGTGCAGCCTCCGCCGCCGAAACTCGATTGAAGCTGGCCTCGAGGCTGTCCCCCATGTGGTTGAACTGATCGGCCAACTGGCGGAACTCCTTCAACCCGGTATACTCGACCCGTGCCTTCAAATCGCCTTCAGCAATACGTCTTGCCCCTTCGCCGATCCGCTTAACCGAGGCTTCCAGCGGCCGTACCAACACGAAGTGCAGCAGCGCCGATACCAAACCCGCGCCGATCGAAGCGATCGTCAGCCAGACAAATTGCTCCCTATTCAGCAGCATATATCGATAAAACGCCAGCAGCAGCAGAATGATCATCGCGATGCTGACCAGGTTGGCCAGCAGGAGGTAGGACCGCAGCTTCATCGCTCCTGCCCCCTTGCTTCGAGCTTGTAGCCAATGCCCCACACCGTTTTGATCCAGTCCGGGGCAGAAGGGTTGGCTTCGATTTTTTCCCGCAGCCGCCGGATATGAACGGTCACCGTCGTTGTATCGCCGTCATACGCGACATCCCACACCTGGTTTAGCAGCTGGCTGCGCGAGAACACCTTGCCCGGATACTTCGCGAGCAGATGCAGCAGATCGAATTCCTTCATCGTCAAATCCGCTTCGGCTCCCTTGATCAATACCCGTCGCTCCTGCGGATAAATCTCCAGACCGTCAAACGCGATTACTGGCTCTACTCCCCCTTCGCCGGTGATATTCCGGGGTTCCGCCGCTGCAGTTGCTCCTGCCTGAATGCCGGATCGCCGCAAAATATTCTTGATGCGCAAGACCAGCTCACGGGGACTAAACGGTTTGGTCAGATAATCGTCCGCTCCCATGGTGAGACCCAACAGCCGGTCGGCTTCCTCGCCGCGGGCCGTCAGCATGATGATCGGCGTATCCTCCTGCTGCCGAATCCGGTCGCACACCTCAAGACCGCCAAGCTTCGGCATCATGAGATCCAGCACCAACAAGTCGGGATGATGATGCTCCCAATGTCGCAGCGCTTCGTCCCCGTCAGCGGCAACCCAAACCGTCCAGCCCTCCCGCTCTAGATAACGGCGGCAGACATCCGTAATATTTTGTTCATCGTCGGCAACTACAATTTTGGCGCTCACCCATTTTGCCCCCTGGCCTGTGGAAAGTTCTTCCTGTATCATTAATCACATTATATCGCGTTGTTAGCTGGGATACGACCTCTTCCGTTATTTGCCCATCTCGCTGTCGGTCATCTCCTGATCGGTCATATTCCCATCCTTCATCTCGCCGTCCTTCATCTCATCACCCATCATGTCCTCGCTCATTCCATCGTCCTTCGTCTCTTCTCCTATCGTGCCCTCGCTCATTCCGTCGTCCTTCATTTCGCTATTCCCGGCGGTACCGCTCATTTCCGTCGAGGCATTGGCCCCATCGTTCATGTTCTCCTTGTTCATGTCGTTGTTCTTGGCCCCGCAAGCCGCTAATGTCAGCATAGTTCCAAGCAGCAAGATGACACCGATTTTCTTCATCGTTCCTCTTCCTTTCGTCATTTGGACTCGTTCGCCTCTTATCTTAACGAACAATGCTAACCATCCAAGAACGAACCGCTTGCGAAATTCTTAGAAAAGCCTTACGAAATTGTTACAACACGGCCTTACAAGGAAAAACCCGCCTCAGGCTATGCCTGAAACGGGTTATCATTCACAACATTTATTGGGAACGGCCGGCGATGCCGTACATCAGCAGATCCAAAGTGCGTTCAATTTCTTCCTCTTCGTCAAAAGGGAAATCCGGCACGATCAGCACATGCACCAGAATCATCCCGATCATCACGCTGGCTCCGGTTCTGGCGATCCGCCATGGCGGCGCTTCAACCAACTGACCTTTTTCCTGAAAATGTAAAACAACTCTCTGGATTCGCTGAAAGACAATCTCGGACGCCAGGTTTTTCACCTGCTCCAGCAGCTCTGGCTGAAACGGGACCTCCTGAATCAGTATTTTGATAATCCGCATATTCTCGCGGACGAACTTGAAACGGTCCTTGGCCAACGCGCGAAAAAAGTCCTCCGCCCGCTCGTACGGCAGATCGAGCATTTTGGCAAAATCCCGAAGCAGAAACGGCGCAACTAGCTTGATCACGATCGGCCCGGCGATGGACAACAGCAAATCCTTTTTGGTCTTGTAATGGCGGAAAATCGTTCCTTCCGCGACCCCGGCCTTTTGCGCGATTTCGCTGGTGGAGGTGGCCGCATACCCTTTCTCCGCAAAAATCTCCGTCGCCGCCTCCAAAATTTTGATCTGCTTCTCCGTCTTCTTCTCTGTGTCCTCTTCTTCCGTCAACCGGATCAAGTCCTCCAGCCACTGCTCTTTCTCATTCGACATAGAGGCCTCTCCCCTTTCCCTTCGTATCGTAAGCTTCTTTGTCCAGCGTACTATATTTTGCGGTGCTTACGCAACGCGAGGACATTGGCCAGCATAAATACGAGGGATAGCCCGGCCAGCACATAGACGTCCAGTGCGATCCCGCTCCAGCCCTCGCCGCGGATCATGATGCCGCGCAGCGCGTCCGCACCGTACTTCAGTGGTGTAATGTGTGTAATCCAGCGCAGCCAAGGCGAAATGCTCTCCAGGTCGAACAATCCAGAGAAGAACACCTGCGGCACGATGACGACCGGAATGAATTGAATCATCTGGAATTCGGAGTTTGCGAAAGCCGAAAGCAGCGTGCCGAAGCTAAGGGCCGAGAGCGATAGCAGCAGCATAATCAGCAGAACGTACCCGAAAGAACCCACCATGAGGCTGCCGAGCGCATAGACGGTAAATCCGGCGATGAGCACTGCCTGCAGGCTTGTAAAGATACCGAAGCCGGCCATGTAGCCGGTGACGATTTCCCATCGGCGCAACGGAGTGGCGAGCAGTCGTTCCAACGTGCCGCTCGTTCGCTCGCGCAGAAAGGAAACCCCGGCGATCAAGAACACGAAGAAGAAGGCAAACAAACCAATGAGCACGGGGCTTAAGCTGTCGAAAGAGGACATGTTTGCCCCTCCGTATAAATATTCGAACACCGGCGTCTGCGTCGTTGGCCGTTGCTGCGCCGCGCCCTCCGTATTAGCTGCAGCACCGGTGGCCGGATTCGTGGCTGCTGCGCTGCCAGGATCAACAACGGTACTGCTGTTCTGGTCCGGGGTCATCATACTTGAAGCGCCTGGAACCCCTTGGCCTTGCAGCGTTTTTTGGATCAGCATGATAACTGCCCGGTTCTTGGAGGGATCGCTGCCTTCCAGTAAGATATTCGGCACGCCTTGATCGAAGCGGATCATCGCATCGATCTCTTGATCAGCTAGAGCCGCTTCGGCTGCTGCCGCCGTCATGAAGGCGGTCACTTCAGCATCCGCACTGCTCAATTTATCGGCCAGGGCGGCTGGGACTTGCACCGTACCGATTTTAGGCTGATAGGCGTCGCCGTTAAACACGAGATACATCATGGCTAAAACCAACAGCGGGGCGACGATCAACAAAGCCATTGTCCGTTTATCGTGAATGAATTGGCGAATAATGCGAACAATCAGAGCCCGGATTCTCATGCGCGAACACCTCCGTAATACAGGAAAGCTTCTTCGATCGTAACGCTACCGGTTTCCTGCTTAAGTGCTTCCGGCGTACCTACGGCAATCAGGCTGCCGTCACGCACCATGCCAAGACGATGGCACTTGTCGGCTTCGTCCATGACATGGGTCGTCACCAGAATCGTTGTGCCCTGGCGGCTAAGGCTTTCGAATTCGTCCCAAATCGACTTGCGAAGGACAGGGTCGATGCCAACGGTAGGTTCGTCGAGGATCAGCACTTCAGGTTCGTGCATCAGTGCGATCGCCAGCGACAGCCGTCGCTTCATCCCACCGGAATATGCGCCGACCGGGCGTTTGAGGTGATCCGTCAGATTCACCAGCGCCATGACTTCATCGATCCGCCGCTTCATTTTTGCACCACGCAGACCAAACAACGCTCCGAAAAACTCCAAGTTTTCCTTGGCCGTCAACTCGGCATACATCGCATCGGATTGGGCCATGTAGCCAATGCGGTTCATCATGGTCAGCTTCGGCATCGGCGTGCCCAGCACCTCAACCTCGCCGCGGGTCGCTTCGTCGATTCCGGCGATCATTTTCACGAATGTCGTTTTACCTGAGCCCGACGGCCCCAACAGCCCGAAGATTTCGCTGCGTCGGACTTCGAGGCTGATGCCATGCAGCACCTCCTTACCGTTGAAGGCTCGAGTTACCTCTCGGGTCCGGACACAAACTTCCATTTTATCGTTCATTAGAGTCACTCCTCCATGGGGAGATAGTTAAAAGTGAGTACTTACTCACATATTGCTGATGAGATAAAGATACTCCTGGGGCAGGCGGTGTGTCAAGTGAGTAATCACTCATTTTTTTGGGTGTTGGGTCGATCTAACACTTTGCATGCCGCAGTTTCCCCCAGCCGACGGATGAATTGTTGCAAAACCTGCAACATTTCGGCGTTGCAGCGAGCCCTGGGAGCGGAATGTTGCAAAAAGTGCAACATTTTAACCCGTCCCCTGCAAAATCCCGAGAAAATGCAGCAGAAAATGCAACATTTCCCCGGATTCACCACCAATGAAGTCAAAAATTCTACCTTACGCCTATCCCTAAGCCACCCCCTCCCCCTAGCTCTCCCGTCCTCCCCGCCAAATGCTTCTCCATAAATGCCTGATGCGCCTGATTAAAGTCCATATCTCAAACCACCCCTCCCTGAAAAATAAAAAACGCCCTTAAACCGCAGCTTATACGGTCATAAGGACGTTCTTCGTCTAGCTTGAATTAGTTCACCATTCCACCGTCAACGACACCGGACAGTGGTCGCTGCCTAGGATGTGGCAGTCGATCCCTGCGTCCTTCAACTGCGGCTCCAGCCGGGAGGAGGCGAGAAAATAGTCGATCCGCCAACCGACGTTGCGCTCGCGAATCTTCGGCATGTACGACCACCAACTGTACACCCCTTCGCGGTCCGGATAGAAATACCGGAACGTATCGGTGAACCCGGACGCCAGCAGGTCCGTCATTTTGCCGCGCTCCTCCAGCGTGTAGCCGGAGTTGCCTTCGTTCGACTTTGCGTTCTTGATGTCGATGGGCATGTGAGCGACGTTCAGGTCGCCGCAAACAACCACCGGCTTGATCGCTTCCAGCCCCGTCAGGTAAGCGCGGAACCGGTCTTCCCACTCCATCCGGTAGTCCAGACGGGAAAGATCGCGTTTCGCATTAGGCGTATATACCGTCACGAGATAGAACTCCTCGAATTCCAGCGTGATGATCCGCCCCTCCGGCTCGGAGTCCTCCTCCATACCATAACGTACGGACAACGGCTTGATCCGCGTGAAGACCGCGGTGCCGGAGTAACCTTTTTTCTCTGCATAATTCCAATACTGCTCGTAATTGCCGCCAAGGTCGAGCTCAATCTGCCCTTCCTGGAGCTTCGTCTCCTGAAGGCAAAAAATGTCCGCATCCGTCTCTTTGAAATAGTCCAAAAACCCTTTGCCCACACAGGCCCGTAGTCCGTTCACATTCCATGAAACCAGCTTCATTTCAGGTCTCCTTGCCTTGAATTAATCGCGAATCGCCGCCGAAAGTCTAGCAATCTAGAAATCTCGCGATTCAACTAAAGTGTATCACGTCACACGCCGTTCAAAAAAGCTTTTCCCTTCTTCACAACCTGCGCATCGTACATCTGAACCGTCGTGCTCAGAATGAACGCGGGCGGCTGCTGCCCCCGGCTGTTCTTGTGACCCTGGATATGCGCGTCGCTCTTCTCCCAGTTCTTCCATGCCTCCTGCGACTCCCAACGAATCACAACGACAACTTCCTCCTGCTCTTGGCTTTTCCGGTTAACCATCACGCTGATGTCCACCAGACCCTCCATCTGATCGAGCGGGTTCTCTCCGCTGAACCGTGCAATCACTTTGTCGCTGTTCCCTTTCTCAATGACCATCGTCCTTGTCATCACAAACATTCCGGTTCCTCCCTACGAAAATAGTACTTCGACTCCTTTACGCCTCCGCCAATACCGGAACCTCATAAACCCCCGGCAACTGGCGGCGCTTCCCGCTCACCACGTCCGGCGGCAGAACGGCCGGTGCCTGCGGATGCAGCAGCCACGACTTCACCGCATGCGTATCCGATACCCGGTACAACGGGGGCTCTTGCTCCAAGTCGATCTTCATCGCATACGAACTTCGCAGCGCGAAGGCATCGCCCTTCGGCGGACGGATCAAATCGGGCGGCGTGCCGGGGATCGCCGACAGCTTCCCGCCGCCGCGGCCATCCAGGCTTGGCATCGAGGCCAGCAGCCCCCAGGTGTACGGGTGCCGGGGATCGTAGAAGATTTCCTCCACCGTCCCCGATTCGACGATTTGCCCGGCATACATCACCGCTACGCGGTCAGCCATTTTAGCCACGACGCCAAGATCATGCGTGATGAAAATAATCGCGGTGCCGATCTTCCGCTGCAGCTCCTTCATCAGCTCCAGAATCTGCGCTTGGATGGTTACGTCCAGCGCTGTCGTCGGCTCGTCCGCAATCAGCAGCTTCGGATTCGCGGCCAACGCGATGGCGATGACCACCCGTTGCCGCATCCCGCCGCTAAACTCATGCGGATACTGGTGGAACCGCCGCTCAGGCGATGGGATTCCGACCAAGCCCAGCAGTTCCACGGCTCGCTGATCCGCAGCGTCCTTGGACATCTGCTCGTGGGTATGGAGCACCTCGGTGATCTGCTTGCCCACCTTCATCGTCGGATTTAGCGAAGTCATCGGGTCTTGAAAAATCATCCCGATCTCCTTGCCGCGTATCCGCTGCATTTGCTTCTCGGTCTTGCCGATCAGTTCTTGTCCATCAAACCAAATCTCCCCGCGCTTATAGATGCCTTGCGGCCGGGGAACCAGTTGCATGACAGCTTGAGAGGTAACGCTTTTGCCCGAACCGGATTCCCCAACAATCGCTAGCGTTTCGCCCTTGTCGACGTGGAAGCTAACGCCGCGGATGGCCTGCACCTCTCCCTCGCGGGTGTTAAACGAGATGGCCAAATCTTTCACTTCTAATAGATGTTCCATCGTATCTCGAATCCTCTTTTCTATCCCATCCCGTCATCAGGATCGCTTCTATGAAATAAGACAGCCTCATCCTACTCTCTGAAAATGAGCCGTTATTCTACTGATAATGATTATCATTATTAAGTATAACATGTTTCGTCGCCTAAGCTCAATTGGAAAAAGTCTGTACGCCTTAGCCACGATCATAGCTGCCAACTGCTGCCGTGACATTTTTCCCTATACACTTTCGCAAGTGCTATGCTATAGTGTTAAATATGCAAAGATTCAGAGATATGAATTTTCAGATTTTAAGGAGTTTAGTCGATGGACGCGAACCTACAACAGTTTAAAGCGGAATTTTTCAAAGCTCTCGCCCATCCGATGCGAATTCGTATTCTGGAGGTGCTGAGCGAAGGCGAGCGGAATGTCAACGAGTTGCAAGCGATTCTCGGATCGGAGGGGTCGGCCGTATCCCAGCAATTAGCCGTTCTTCGCGCCAAAAATCTAGTCAATACGGTCAAAGAAGGCACAACGGTCGTTTATTCGCTGCGAGATCCGCTGCTGAAGGATTTGCTCGCAGTAGCCCGGCAAATATTCGATAACCACTTGGTTGAATCGATATCCTTACTGCAAGGGATCCGCAAACAAAAATGAGGAACCCCAAGTTTCCCCGCCGGGCTGCGGGGGATCTTTTTTGTTTACCGGGATGGATCATGCTGCATGAGCAACTGCAGATTTCTAAGAAAAGAAGGGTTTAACGGATGAAGTGGACAGGAAGGTTCAGTAATTATAACGCGGCCTCTTTACGCAAAGATTTGATTTCGGGGTGTATCGTTGGCATCGTCGCCATTCCTCTGGGGATGGCCTTTGCGATCGCGTCCGGCGTCAAGCCGGAATATGGGTTGTATACGACGATTATTGCCGGGATTCTGATTTCGCTGTTGGGAGGATCTCGGTTCCAAATCGGCGGCCCTACGGGGGCCTTTATTCCGATTCTCCTCGCCATCGTGCTGCAATACGGATACGAAAATCTGCTGATCGCCGGCTTCCTAGCCGGGATCTTCCTGGTGCTGATGGGGCTGCTCCGGCTCGGAACGTTGATCAAGTTCATCCCGCGGCCGGTCACCATCGGGTTTACCGCCGGTATCGCGGTGACGATCTTCAGCGGACAGATCGGCAACTTCCTTGGCTTGACGGGCATCAAACGGCATGAGTATTTTCATGAAAATATGAAGGAGATTGCCCTGCAGTTTCATACCTTAAACTTCTACAGTCTCCTGACGGCAGCCATCTGCCTGGCAGCCCTGTTGTTGACGCCGAAGTTCCTGCCGAAAATCCCGGGTTCGCTGGTTGGCATCCTCGTCTCCACACTGGCTGCCGCCTGGCTGTTCCCAGGCAAGGTTACAACGATCGGCTCCGCTTACGGGGCAATTCCCGGCGGCCTGCCCAGCCTCCACCCGCTGACGTTGTCCTGGGGCAGCGTCGTGCCGATGCTGCAGCCGGCGCTCATCATCGCCTTGCTCGGCAGCATCGAATCGCTGCTCTCGGCCGTGGTGGCGGACGGGATGACCGGCACCCGCCACAACAGCAACCGCGAGCTGATCGGGCAAGGCCTCGCCAACATCGCTGCACCGCTGTTCGGCGGCATTCCAGCGACCGGCGCGATTGCCCGGACGGCGACGAACATCAAGAACGGGGCGGTCTCCCCCTTTTCCGGGATCATCCACGGCATCGTCGTGCTCTTGATCGTGGCATTGTTCGCGCCTTACGCGTCCAACATTCCGCTCGCCAGCATGGCGCCGATCCTGATGGTCGTCGCCTGGAACATGAGTGAGCGCAAAGCGTTCGCTCATATGCTGAAGACGCGGACCGGCGATACGCTAGTGCTGCTTGTCACCTTCCTACTCACGGTGTTCACTACGCTCACGACCGCTGTCGAAGTGGGCCTGGTGCTAGCCGTCGTGCTGTTCGTTAAACGGATGGGCGAGCTGCTCACCGTCGATAAAGTGCTGCCGGACCTGGCCTCCGGCAAGGAGAAAGTCCGGCCGCATATGGTAACCGAAGATCACGATTGTCCGCAAGTCTCGATCTTCACCGTCGACGGCCCGCTATTTTTCGGAGCCTCACAGGCGTTTGACCAGTTCGTCTCGCAAATCGAAGACGGCATGCTGCGGGTCGTATTGATCCGGATGGGCAAAGTACCGTTTATGGATACGACCGGCGAAGCCAATTTCACGGCCCTGGTGAAACGGCTGCACAAAGCCGGCATCACGGTTCTGGTCTCCGGCCTTCGCGTACAGCCGCATAAGCTGATGGACAAAACCGGCTGCTACGAGACGATCGGCGAAGCGAACTTCTTCGAGAACACCGGTGAAGCCCTGACCCATGCGCTGGGCATCATCAACGCCGATAAATGCCGGGGCTGCCGTCACTTCGCTTTCCGCGAATGCGCTGGACTTTGCGGCGCAGAACCGGAGCGCAAGCCCTTGCCGGAACTAACCGGCACGCGGGTACGGGATGGGCAGGTTCCGGTGTAAGCCCTGCTCAGCTAAGCCCTTCATACAAACCTACAAAAGCCCTTCGGAGCACGGAAGATGCATCATCCGTAGTTCCGAAGGGCTTTGTGCTATTTTATGGCCAGTGCTTCGACGAGAGTGAGGATGCCTTGCCGAATTTCCGTTTTGGTGCTGCCATGCACCTTTTGCTGATACAAATACAAATCGGGGCTTAATACGGCGGTTAAGGCGCTGCCCATAAACGGCGGCTCCACCTCGCGAATCTCCCCGGCCTGGACGGCTTGTCGGAATAGACCCGTCAAGATGCGATTCAGTTTCTCAAAAATCGGATGCTCGAATTGGGTCAGCTGCTTCTTGCCCGTAAACTCGGATTTGATTCGCAGCAGCAACTCGGCGTGCTCATCGGTGAAATCAACGACCCGGGAAATCGCGATCCGCAGATACTCTAGATAAGAGTCTTTCCTTCCTGCGTGCCCCTCCACTTCAATACGCTCCCCCCGTTTCGTCTGCAGGCTCGGTCCATTTGTCAATGCTTCCAGACCGCTCAGCAATTTCTCCGTGTTGTCCCTCAGCAGATCCGACCCAATTTCGCCGATGTCCGCATATCTCCGATAAAGGGAGCCTTGTCCGATCTCCGCCGTGCGGGCGATCATGTACATGCTGACACCGTCCAAGCCATGCTCGTGAAACAACTGCCGAGCCGCCTTCAGGATGCGTTCCCGATAAAGGTCGGTCTCCCGCCTGTCCTGATTCATCGCTTTCCTTCCCCCCTGCCTGCGCCATTCCAAAAACGCATTTGACTTATCGGACAATTGTCCGTAAACTAGGTATCGTGATTTGAACGGACAATTGTCCGAATCTTATATTCCCATTATACAGAGATACCGGCCGACGGACAATCCGATACGCTTTTCCGTAACGTAGCGAGTGCCCCCTGACCGGCCACTTAGGAGGAGAACAATCATGGAGCAGACGCTTCCATCCCACGCGAATTTCAAACTAACGGGTATCCTCGTGCCGCTGCTCGCCATCATCGCCGGGGTCTTCATGGTCGTGCTGGACAATACGGCGATGAACGTCGCCTTGTCGACGCTTGCCACCGACTTCGGCACCGATCTCAAGACCTTACAATGGGTCGTCACCGGCTACATGCTGGCACAAGCTTCCGTCATCCCGCTATCAGGCTGGTTATCCGACCGTTTCGGAGCGAAAACGGTATTTCTCAGCGCCGTCGTATTGTTTACCGTCGGCTCCCTGCTCTGTGCGACACCAAGCCGAGCGGAATGGCTGATCGCCTTCCGGGTCATCCAAGGCTTGGGCGGCGGTTGCGTGCTGCCGGTCGCGATGGCTTACGTGTATAAATTAAGCCCAGCCAGCAAAGTGGGCGTCGTCATGGGCATCATGGGGATTCCCGTGCTGTTCGCCCCGGCCATCGGCCCTGTCCTATCGGGGTGGCTGGTAGAGTATCATTCGTGGCGCTTGATTTTCCTGATTAACATTCCGGTTGGGATCCTTTGCCTGGCCATCGGGATTTTGAAGTTGCCGAAGGTCAAGCGGAATCCGGTCGCCGGCATCGACAAATGGGGCATGATCCTCGGGCCGCTGGTGTTTGCTTCTCTGTCCTATGGCGTCAGCCAAGGGGCGGAAAGCTGGAGCGCCGATAAAACGATCCTTGGTCTCGCCATCGGCGGCGTTGCCCTGATCGCCTTTGTGATCGCCGAACTGAGAACCCGCACCCCGCTGCTCGAGCTGCGCATATTCCGCTCGGTTGATTTCAGCGCCGGGATTTTCGTCCAATGGGTAGGTCAGTTTGGTTTGTACGGGGCATTGTTCCTCCTGCCCCAGTTCTTGCAGCAAGCCCGTGGATTCGGTGCGTTCGACACCGGCCTAACCTTACTGCCGCAAGCGATTGCCTCAGGGCTAATCATGCCGATCGCCGGGATTCTGTTCGACCGGATCGGCGTACGTTGGCTGGTTGTGCTGGGATTGAGCCTGGTCTCCGGCGCGCTGTTCCAATATTCGCATGTCGACCTGACGACCGAAAGCCATCAGCTGATCTTGCCGCTGATCATGTGCGGTGCGGGGATGGGCATGATGACGATGCCGATGAATAACCATTTGCTCAACAAGGCGCCGAAACCGCTAATCAACCGCGTTACGTCGCTAACGAACTCCATGCAGCAGGTCATCAATTCGCTGGCGATTTCTACGCTGGTGACCCTCTTGACCTCCAGAGCCACGTTCCGCGGAAATGAAATGAAAGCCGCCGCGGCGCAGGCCGCCCAATCCGCTGGCGACTTGACTCAAGCGGCGGCTGGATCGGCCGAGGCCATGCGCCAAGCAGCGGCGACTGCACTGGCCAAAGGGTTCGACGATACGTTCTTCATCATGATGTTCGTCGCGATGGGCGGCGCCGTGCTGGGACTCCTGCTGCGACGGAATCGTCCGGCCAAGGAAGAACCGCAGGAAGCGGTCCGGCCGATTTCCAACGCAGAAAGCATCAGCCATTAGCGGGTCAGCGTAAACTCATCCAGCTTCCTGCCGTCCACGGCATAAGCCGCGTAAGTTAACGTCCGTTCGCTAACCGCGATTCCAGCAAACATCTGTTGATTTGGCTGGGTATGCACGGCATGATAAATCTTATCTTTTTTCAAAACATTAAATTTGGGACCGGAGGTGTTGGTGACAACATAGACGGTCCCTTTACCGTCTGGGGCGATTTCCCCGTCCCGCAGGGGGTAAGACCGGGAATACTCATGGTTGTGGCCTTGCAGCACCAGGTCTACGCTATATTCATCAAATCCCTCGATCCAGTCGCTGATTTTGTCATACTGATTGCCGCCGTAAGCCGGGCGATGCATCGCTACGATCGTCCAAGGCTTGGTATTCTCGCGCAAGTCCTCCTTGAGCCAAACCGTCTGCGACTTGAGGTTGGATTCCGTATTCAGCACGATGAAATGGGCGAATCCATAGTCGAAGGCATACGTAGTTCCGGGCGTTGCTCCATCCGCCCCGTTGTCCGGCAACCGAAAATGGGACGCAAACACCTCCGCGTTCCCGGAAATCTCATCATGATTACCAACTACCGGCTGGAGCGGCACCCGGGTCAGCCATTTCGATGCCGTTCCGAGAAGCCACTTCCAGCCCTTCTCCTCGTCCGGATTCTCCGTCAGGTCCCCGTTATGCACGATAAACCGGGCGTCCGGAAACGTTTCAAACGCTTTGTCCAGTGTCTGTGCCCACAGCTTAAAATCCGCCTTCTTCTCTCCTTGGGAATCCGATACGTTGATGAATGTATACGCCAAGGACTCCGCTGGTTCCGTCACGAACTCCGCCGGTTCACTCCAGCCACTCTCCTGCCCATTGCCCACGCGGTAGACGTATGCCGTTCCCGGGCGAAGGCCGCTGGCAAGTGCCTTGTGCACGGTATACCGTCCGCCACTGCCGCTTTCACGGGCCAACTTGATCTCGGCCGATTCCGCCTCGATGGTGAGTACCTTAGAATCGTTCCAGGAGGAGATGGGCCCCGCCCCCTCCGTTAACTGAAGAATCCCTGCTTCCCCAGCCTTCCCTTCCGTCTGCCAGGTGAACGCCCGCGTCGTCCGCGCATCCCCGCCGATCGTCATGACGATCGAGTGGGGTTTCGATGCGGCAGCGGGTTCGTTGGCCTGCTGCATTTTTTGCCAGCCGAAGATCACACCCCCGAGCAGCAAAGCGATGATCAGAATTCCAAGCCAAATCATCTCTCTCCGACCTTTCATGCGATAAACTCCTTCCAGTTCCCCTTAACATAAAGTCTGAGGTGCCCTCTGTCAAATAAGCCGCTTACACCATTTTACATTTGTTAACCCTACGTTAAAACTTTCAGTTTATTTTCAGTTTGCGTTAAGTGGACAATCAGCGAGCCTTGATAGGATAGGTAGCGTAATTCATCCGGCCCCCGAGAAAAGAGGTGCAACTTGAACCCAAACCTGAAGTACCGCCATGAACTAAAATTTCTGATCAATCGCCACCAGTATTACGTCCTTCGCCAGCGGCTCCGGGGATTGGCCCGTTATGACGAGCATGCGGGCACGAGCGGAGAATACCATATTCGCAGCCTTTACTTCGACGACATCAACAATTCCGCGCTGCACAATAAATTGGGAGGACTCCGCGACCGCCGCAAGTACCGGATCCGGATTTATAACCAGCGGGACGACCTCATCCATTTTGAGAAAAAAATCAAAACCGGCGATAGGATCGCCAAAGTAAAAGAGCGATTAACCCGGGAGACGGTGGACGCCATTCTGGCCGGACAGATCGAAGGGCTGAACGTGCCGGAGAAGCCGTTGCTCCTTGAACTGTACCGTGAAATGAAGCAACAGCTGCTCGCCCCGCGAGTGATCGTCGACTATGTGCGCGAACCGTTTATCTGTCCGAACGGCAACGTGCGGATCACCTTCGACAAAGAGCTGCGAACCGGTCTTCACGCCGTCGACTTGTTCGATCCGGATTTACGGCCCGTCTCGGCCATCGACGATCAGCTCATCATTCTCGAGGTCAAGTACGACGAGTACATTCCCGAAATTCTCCGGGCCGCCTTGCAAATGGAAGGGCTGAAGCAACAATCGGCGTCCAAATACGTCATTTGCCGTAAATTTCTGAAAACTAACGCATGGGAGGATTATTGATTTATGAATGCAACGGAAACTGCAAACCCAACCAATTTTAGTGATATCGTCAAAAATTCGTTTCTAGACAATTTCGCTTCAGACATCAGCATAAGCAAAATGATGATCACGCTGGGAGTTTCTTTTCTCATCGGATTGTTCATCTACGTTTTATATAAACGAGTGTTCAGCGGGGTACTGTACTCGAAAAGCTTTAACGTCTCGCTCATCGGCATGACGATGGTCACCGCCATGGTTATCATCGCCGTCAATTCCAACCTGGTGTTGTCACTTGGTATGGTCGGCGCCTTGTCGATCGTCCGCTTCCGTACACCGATCAAAGACCCCACCGACCTGATCTTCCTGTTCTGGGCAGCTGCGGCCGGGATTGTTGCCGGCGCGGGATTTTATGCACTCGCTGCCATTGGCTCTGCGGTGATTGGCCTGATTCTTTTCCTGTTTATCAAGAGCAGCTCGCTCGAAACGCCTTACTTGCTTGTCGTCAACTGTGAAAGTGACGAAAGCGAACAGCTGGTTCATTCGCACATCGGGCAGATGGTCAAACGTTACAACGTGAAGCAAAAAACCGTGACCTCCGGTAATATCGAGATGACGCTGGAAGTGCGCTTGCGTGACCAGGAAGGGAAATTCGTCAACCAAATAACCGGGCTGGGCGGCGTCAAAAACGCCGTATTGATCAGCTATAACGGCGACTACGTATCCTAACGATTATCCGGGGGTGAAGGAGAATGATACGCAAAGGGACCCGGCTGTTGCTTTGGACATGCGTTGGGCTGTTGTTTGCGGGCTTGATCACCTGTGAGGCGATTCCATCTGGGGGACCCCGTTCGGACGGTCAGACGGACACCGCCGAGGAGCGAATGGTCTCTGCGGAAGAGAAGAGGTTGGATGAAGAGGTGTTTCCCCAGGACCGGGTGGTCGACGTGAAGATCACGATCGACGAGGCGGATTTCCAGGACATGCTGGACAATGCCAGCGCCGAGGAATACAAGACGGCGTCGGTCGATTACAACGGACAGCATTTCGACAACGTCGGAATTCGCACCAAGGGTAACTTAAGTCTACGAAGCGTGGTACAGATGACCGATTCCGATCGGTACAGTTTTAAGCTGTCTTTTGACGAATATGTGAATCAAACCTTGGACGGCATTCAGAAGATCAACCTGAACAACAACTACAGCGACGCTTCCTACATGCGCGAGTTTCTGACCTATGAGCTGGCGGAGCAGATGGGGCTGCCTACGCCCAAATATTCGTACGTGAATGTGTACGTCAATGGCGAGCTTCGGGGGTTCTACCTGGCGGTGGAGCAGATCGGCGACGCCTATCTGGAGCGGCATTTCGGCAACGCCTACGGGGCCTTGTACAAAGGAGAAATGACCGGCAGCGGCAGCGACCTGACTTGGTTGGGCGAAGATCCGGCTGCTTATACCGGATTGGCGTTGAAGTCGGAAACGACGAATGAGGATATTTTGATCCATATGCTGGATGAGCTGAACAACGGCAACGATGTTGAAAAATATATCGATGTGCCGGACGCGCTGGGCTACATTGCGCTAAACGTGCTGACGAACAATATGGACAGCTACCTGGGCAGCAACAAGCAAAACTACTATTTGTATGAAGACGACGGAGTCTTCTCCATCCTTCCGTGGGATTACAACATGGCCTTTGGCGGGATGGGCGGCGGCATGGGGATGGGCCGCGGCGGGTTTGGCCGGGGCGGAGCGAACGGCGGTGCCGGTGCGGACGGCGCTGATGCGGCGGCGGACTCGGGCCGTGCAGACGCGGCTCCTGCTGGCGGCGGCGATGAGGCTGGAGGTGCGGCTGGAGGCGCAGTTGGCGGTATCGCGCTTCCGAATGCTGCAGCCCCAGGGGGTGCGGCTCCAAGCGATGCGGCTGAAGGCGGCGCGGCTCCAGCCGCATCCATCGGCCAGGCCAGCCTGCTAATCGACGAGCCGACGCAAGGCGCGCTGTCCGAACGGCCGCTGGTAGCGAAGCTGCTGGCGGTCGAGGACTACAAGGCGCAGTATCATGAAATGCTGCAGCAGGCAATCGACGGCTATCTGGCCGATGGCAGTTTCTCCGCTCGCGTGGCGGAGCTGTCGGAGCTCATCTCGTCTTATGTGGAGGCCGATCCAACGGCCTTTTACACCTATGACGAGTACGAGCAGGCCTTGCCGCAGCTGCTCTCCACCAACGCCGGCCAGGTGGAGAGCATCCGACAGCAGCTCGACGGCACGATCGCCTCGTCGGGCGATGGCTCGGGCAGCGGTGGCGGCATGGGCGGCGGCATGGGCGAGTGGCGGAACGCCCGCGCGGCGGCGGATGGCGGCGGCCAAGGCGATGCCGCCGAGCAGAGCGTGCCGGCTGCCGGGGCCGAGCGCGGCGCGCAGGCCGGCGCTGGCGCGGACGCCGCGGGCGTCGAAGCCGGCGGGCCCCCGGCCCTTCCGGAGGGCTTCCAGCCCCCGGAAGGGTTCCCGGGCGACGCCGGTGCGCCAGGCGATGCCGCCGGAGGCGCAGGTCAAGCCCGCCCGATGGGCGGTGACCGTACCCAAGGCGGCGGCATCCCTGGTGGCGGCCCCGAGTTCGGGGCTGCCGCCACGGCCGCAGGCAGCGGCGCCGACGTGGCCCTGTTCACCGGCATCTCCTTGCTGGTGCTGCTGGGCACCGCCGGGTTCGTTGCCTTCTTCCGCCGCAAGCGACTCTAGCTATGAAATGTATTCGATTTTTCGCATATAAAATGGTGGGAACGGCGAAAAGTCCGAATTCTATTCGGTTTTTCATACAGAATCCTTGTCTACGTCCTCCTATAGCGCAAATGTGTATGAAATTTCGAATACATTCCTTTGCAATCGTGGATGATGCTGAATTCTATTCGATTTTTCGCATACATTACTTCCTAGCAACGGAGATGGTGAGTCGCGTGATCCCCGTAACCACAAAAAAACCTGCATCCAATGCAGGTTTTTTTGTCCCCCAGCCGAGCACCTACGCCCCTACCTCCCGGAACTCCGTTGGCGTCATGCCAGTCACCTTTTTGAACACCTGGGTAAAGTAGCGAGGATCCTGGTAGCCGACCATCGGGGCCACCTGGAACACTTTGACGTGGCTGTTCTTCAGGATGTATTTGGCTTTTTCGATGCGGCATTCCGTCAAATACTCAAGGAACGTGTAGCCGGTCACCTGCTTAAACAGCAAGCAAAAGTGACTGATGCTCAAGTCGGCCCGCTCCGCGACCTCCTCCATGCTGAGGTCCTTATGGTAGTTGCTGAGGATGTACTCCTGCGTCTTGGCGATCACCGTCTGCACGTTGTCCTTGAATTGGCTGTCTCGGCTTTCGCTTATCCACCGTCCAAAATTCGTTTTGAGCAGTCCGATCATTTCATGCAGCGTTTCCAAGGACTGCAGCTCCTGGAGCAAGCCCTCCAACGACCACTCCGACAGCAGGTTCATCTGCTCATATTGCCGGAACATCACTACCGTCAGTTCCACGATGATTCGCTCGGCGGCTTCCTTCGAGAAGCCCTGCTCCTCAATATACTGCTTTGTTTCATCCAATGCCGACAACAAACGTTCCCGGTTTAACGTCCGGATGCTGTCCAGGAGCACCGCTTCCAGATGCTTCGGATATTTCGCCTCCCGGTCAACCCCAGACTCCCGGCTTGGCTGATCGACGAATACGCCTGCCCTGTCGCTGTAAAACCGCTGATATAACGCCCTGGCAGCACTTTGGTACGCCTCGCTCAACCGCTCCATTCCAGCAACCGTTTGACTAAACCCAATCGAGCAGGACAACTTGGTGTAAAGCTGAATTTGCCGGATCACATCGCTGCCGAGCTCCTCCTTTTGGCTCGTAAGCGTGCTCGGAAACAGCAGAACCCACTCCCCGCCATGAAAAGGAAACATCGTCAGCGCCCCCCGCGCCATGGACCATTCTCCCAAAATATTGCGAACCGCAAACAACCACAGCCGCCGCTCCTCCGGGGACCACTGCTCATTCAGCTTCATGAAGTGATCCAGTTGGATCACGGCCATGAAATAGTCCTGCATCAGCTCGCTGTTCTCCAGCCAACGCATATGCTGCAGATGGCTTTGACTCTGGTTGCCTTCGATAAATTCGGCAAACATGCGCTCCCTTGCTAGAACCGACAACACCTGCACCGAATGCAGCAGCTTGTCGTTCTCCATCTGTTTCTCTAACGTTTTCTTGGCCCGACGGATCATCTCGATCAACTCGTCGTGATCGATCGGTTTCAACAGGTAGTCAAATGCGCCTTCCCGCAACGCCTCGCGTGCGTATTCAAACTCCCCATAACCGCTGATAAAAATAAACAGCCGATTCGAATTCTCCGCCAGCACTTCCTTCATCAACGTGATCCCATCCATCCCCGGCATGCGGATGTCGCTGATGATCATATGCGGCGACAGCTCGTGCACGAGCTGAAGCGCCGCTTCGCCGCCCCGCGCCTCTCCGACGATCTCCAAGTCCAGCTCTTCCCAAGGCACGGCTACTCTCAAGCTTCGCAGAATAACCGGTTCATCATCCACTAGAATAACCCGGTATTTTTCCCCCTTTGCTACCATGTTGCACCTCCCGTCGTTCCGTCAGGCAGTGAGCTCCTCCGCAGCTGCCAGTACTCTTTCGAGGTTTGCTGGATTTGTTCCAACGCCTCATCGGGCGTCGCCTGCTTGCCGATCATTTCCTCCAACACCTTCAAGAAAGTCTTGTTGACCTCAGGCGGAAGTACGTTGTCATACGGCACAAAGCTTTGGCTGCTTCGCTCCATCATTTCCACGACCTGAGCAAAGACCGGTCCCGTTTTTTCCGAATCGTACGTAATCTTCATCGAAGGTATACGCAAGGCCTCGTAAACGATACGCCGCTGTACCTCCTCAGTATAAAAAGCCTTCAGCAGCTCCTGTGCCGCTTCCCATTTCGTTTCCTCCAAATTAGAGGACAAGCCGATCCCGATCGTGTAACCTCCGGCAATCGATTGATTGCCTCCCTTCGTCAGCGAAGGAAACGGGAGGACGCCGACCTGATTCTGAAACCCGGTCGGTGCCTTCTCGTTGTGGAACAGGTTGATATCCCAGCTCCCGTTCAGGTACATCGCGGCTTCGCCGCTGGTGAACCGCTCGATAGCCTCCTCAGTCGACAGGTCGTTGGCCGGCTCATAGAAAGCGCCCTCGTCAATCCAGGTTTTCAATTGCTTAAACGCTTTCCAATAATAAGGATTTTGGAAGCTTAACGACTCGTCGCCTTGCACCAGTTCTTCGATCAGCCCCGGACCTGCATAGCGGTCCATTAAATAATGCGCGAAGATGGCCGCCGGCCAACGTTCCTCATTTCCGAGCGCAAACGGCGTGATCTGGTGGGCGGTCAAAACGCGAATGGCTTCGTTTAAATTCTCCAGCGTTTGCGGCGGTTCTATCCCTAGTTCACGGAATATTTCCTTGTTATAAAATAAAGGTTCGGCATTCCCCTCAATCGGCAAACCGTAAATATGGTTGTCGAAGGTCCATAAGTGCAAGTCCTGGAATTCCTGCTCCAGCCCGTTTTTCTCCACGAAATCGGTCAGATCCATCAACCGGTTGGAACGGACATACGGCTCGATTTCAGCGCCCCCAAACAACACGAACATGTCGGGAGGTGTCCCGGTCACCATCTCGCTCTTCAGCTTTTGCTCACGATGGACAGTCTGGTCCATTCCCTCAAAATTCACCTTCACGTTGGGATGCGTCTCTTGAAATTTGGCGACGACATCCTCAACGATATCTAGCATCTGCCGGTCATGCTCCTTGATCCAGAAGTGGCGAAAGGTTAACGTGACCTTCTCCGCCTGTTTCTCCTCAATCGGCTCGTGCCCGTCGGCAGCGATGATCAGTACGGAAATCGCCAGCACAACAGCATAAACGGCGATCCAACCCCAGTTTAAGAACCATTTTTTCATGTTGTCCGCCTCCTTTGTCCGCCTTATCGTTTGGCCGCTCCCGGTTCGTGGAGAATTTTCGGAATACGGATGCGAATGATGGAGCCGTGTCCGGGAGAAGAGCAAATCAAGATGCCGTAGCGGGCGCCAAATCGGATGCGCAGCCGTTCGTGCACATTTTTGAGCCCGACGCCGGTCCCCCGGTAATTCTTCGGGCTCCCGTCTTTGCTCCACAGGTTCATCAGCGTATCCGAGCTGAAGCCCGGCCCGTTATCCGTCACGTCGATCATAATGTCCCGATCGTCCTCCTTGGCCGTGATTGAGATCAACCCTTTCTCCTCCATGGGTTCAATCGCGTGGTACAGCGCGTTTTCTACGATCGGTTGTACAATGAGCTTCTGGGTCAAGAAGTATTTAAGCGATTCGGGGATTTCAATATGATAGTCGAATTGATCCTCAAAGCGAAATTTCTGAATGTCCAGATAGTGCCGCACATGCTCCATTTCCATCGAAAGCGTGATCAATTGCTGATTTTCACTAATGCTGATTCGCAGCAGCTTGCCAAGCGAGACCACCATTTTACTGATATCCTTATTTCCCTGCAAGACGGCCAGCGAATTGATCGACTCCAGCGAATTGTAAATAAAATGAGGATTGATTTGGGCGACCAGCGCCTGAAGCTCAAATTCTTTCTTACGCGCCTGCTCGGTCTGCACCTGCTCGATCAATTCGGAAATTTGCGTACTCATCCGGTTGAAGCCATCGACCAGCAAATCCGTCTCGTCTTCGCTGCGGACCGCGGACGTGATCGGTACGAATATCCCTTGCTGCACTCGTTTCATCCCGTTCACCGCACCGATAATGCTGCGCACCAGGCGGCGGACGAAAAAGCGGTCGAACAGGAAAGCCGAGATCAACGATACCAGAACCAACACGATCGCGATGTTGCGGATGGAGTTCGATTCCGAAGCGATCAGCTTGCTTGGCGTAATGGCCACCAGGTACCAATCCTTGTTATGCGAAGGCAAGTAGGTGATCAGCGACTTTTCGCCTTGATATTTGGCCGTATAGTAGCCCTTTCCTTCCGGCTCGTCATGGGTCAGGAAAGGAAATTCCGTGCGTTCTCCGATATGTGTGCCGGACTTGTCGAACACGATATTCCCCAGCTTGTTGACGAGTAAAATATCCCCTTGCTTTAAGGTCGCGGCATCCCAAAAAACCTGGTCCAGAATATCGGGTTTCACATAAATAATTAAAGCACCGATATCCTCTAGCGAATAGTAATCCTTAATCAGGCGGGCTTGGATCAGAACCGGCTTCCCCGTCGCCGCGGAGCCGTTCTCGCCTGGACCTACCCATACCGAGCGGCCTTCGGCGGCTTCCATGGCACCATACCAGCTTTGCTGCTTCAATTCCCTGAAAGACATCGCCTCATTATATTGGTACTGCAGCTTGTCCTTGGAATACAACCCGAAGGAGGTGATCATCGGGTGGTTAATCAGATTGTTGATATCTTGTTTCTGCTCATAGGTCACCGTGAAATTCGGCTGCTTCACCAGCTTCTGAATCACCGGCTGCGCGATCGCCGAGTTGGATACGGTCGTCACTTCGTTCAGCGCGAACTTCAGCTTACGGTCGGTTTCGAGCAAGGAGACCCAATAGAAATTGTTGGATTTGTTCTCCATGGCGCGTGAGAAGCTGTAGTACGATATCGAACCCATCAGAATGACGGGAATAAAGACGAGAAGAATAATAGCCAGCAAGATTTTTCTTCGAAGCTTCATTTCGTTCCTCCTATGCATCTCCTACTCTATTATTCTTCATGGCACGACAGATTCCTTTGCTTCTTAACAAAGAGAAAATCGCAAGAGGGCTAGCCCTCTTGCGAATCAGGTTTATCGTATCCATTCAAGATCTATGATTAAGCCGCGTCTGCGACCCGTTTCATGGCGTCATCCCATTCACTTTGCGGGTCGACCTTGTTCTCAAATCCATTTCGGAGCGCATTCTTAATCAACGTATCAACTTGTTCAAAACGTGGCCCGTAATAAACCGGCTTTACGCGTTGTGCCGATCGTGCGTAGGCTTCCGAAATGACCTGGCCACCAAAAAATTCGTCTTGATCCGCTTGGAATGCCGGTTCGTTATACACCGCCGGGATCGATGGCAACTGACCGCTTGCTTGAAACGACTTCAACTGATTGTCCTTGTTTGTCAGCCAGGTGATGAAATCGTAAGCTTCCTTCGGATGTTTTCCTTGCTTCGGCAGCGTCAAAAAGGTGCCTCCCCAACTGCCGGAGCCCTCCGGAATTTGGGCAATCCGCCACTTCCCTGCAGTCTCCTTCGCGCTGCGGATCGTTTCTTCCATCCAGGTCGGGCCGAGGATGACGCCAAGGTCACCCTCGCGGATCGCATTTTCCCATTCCGGAGACCCCAATGTCCAGTTGCCGATCCACCCTTCCCGAATGCCTTTTACCGTATAGTCATACGCCTTTTTCACCTGCGGATTCGTATCTCCGATAAAGGACCCGTCGACTTTATTGAAATAAATCCGGTCTGTCGATTGATCCCTAAGTCCGTTGTACACCAAATCTGCCGAATCCGCAAACGGGAGTCCGGTTTCTTCCGTGAACCGCTTCGCCACTGCGGCAAATTTGTCCCATTTGTTAATCGCTGCGCTAAATTCCTCTGGATCGGCCGGAAGACCCGCCCGCTCCATGAAATCTGCGCGGTAATATACAACGGTCGGACTGATACCGGCCGGCAAGCCCAATTGAAAAGAGCCATCCACCAAAGTCGCCTGTTTCCAGGCCCAATACAGATAGTCCACTTCGATGCCTTTTGCTCCGAAATCATATAGGTTATAAAATTGGTCCTGTGCGTTCACGAACCGTTCCATAAACTCCCGATCCAGCATGAAGATATCCGGTGCGCCCGATCCAGAAGACAAGGCTGACTCCATGCGGTCATGGTGCGCGAATGTATCGGTTTGGACACTGATGTTGATCTTAATATTTGGATGCTCCGCCATATACTCTTGAGCCAGGGTCACGTAATGGGTATTCCCCAACGCCCAGAAAGTCAGCTCAATGGGATAACCTTGACTGCCTTCGGACATGCCCGGAACTTGATTCTCCTCGTTATTCGCCGCATTGATTACGCCATAAGCGCCTAGCAAAGAAATCATCATGGCGGCAAGCGGTAGAACAGCCAACCATTGTCTTCTCTTCATTGCGGTTAAATCCTTTCCTGCATCCGAATTTATACTATTAGTCTAGCTAAAACGGACTCGGTTTTTGAGGAGGCAAAATTGCGATTTCAGGTTGGAATTTTTCTGATCGAAAACAAAAAAAGCCAATCCCCCACTCGAAGAAGTGGGGAATCGACCGAAAATGCCAATCATGTGATTTAAAAGAAGTCCAGTAATGCCGTTTGGCTCAAGGGAATCAACCGTTCAAGCGTTTCCGCATCGGTTCCCGGGCCGCTTAATTTACCGCAGGCGAACATCTCCCGCGGCCGCTTATAGCCGAGCAGTAGGGCTGTCAGCGTTTGGATGTCACAAACCAGCCCAGAATCTGCAGGATTCGCCGGATTCGCCGGCGTCAGGCTCCCCTTCCCTTCCGAGGACACCTCCAGCAGCCAATCCCCTTCGTTCCAGGGTGCAGCCTCGTCTTCAATTCGCAGTCCAAGGCGAATCGGGCTGGTGGAAGCCGGTGGAATAAACGAATAGTCGCCAACGAACGCCGCCGCATTGACAATCCGAGCCATAAAATACGGCACGGTTTCCTGCTTGCAGCGCGGGTCGCGCATCAGAAACGGCAACAGGTCATCCGCCGGCACGCGATCAAAGATCACCTGGGTTACCATGGAGTCGTGGTTGGCCAGATATGTCCACAAGCCTTGACGGGCCGTCTCGTTCAGGAATACGAATTCGTCAATAATAAGCTCCTTGTTCTTCACCTGGTAGAGCACGTACCCTTCCGGTTGCCCCGATTCAGCATAATAAACGGCGGTATGGTCCTCCTCGCCTAATACCATACGCTTCCACCACTCTTCGTCCCGGACAAGCATTCCGTTGTATCGCCGGGCAAAGGAATGATAGATCCCGTTCAACAGCTCAATATCCTTTACGCCCCGCTTAACATTCCCCGTAACCAGCGTTTTGGAGGGGAAACTATCGATGTTAACGGTATACTTCTTGTAATCTGTGTAGACCTCCCAGCCGAATTTCCGGTAAAAGGGGATCGAGAAAGGATGAAGGCAAGAAAGAATTTGCCCTTGCTCATTCATACGGCGGAGCGCGGTAGCCAGCAGCTCCCTCACGAGTCCGCTCCGCCGATGCTCCGGCCAGGTGGCCACGCCGGCGATGCCTCCCATAGGGACGGGGCGTCCCTGTACGTACAGATGCAAGGGTAGCAGCATGAGCTTGGCGAGCAGCTCGCCGCCCTCAAACGCTCCCCAGGAACGTTCGGGAATAAAGGATTTTCTCCGTTCTTCTCTGTCCTCCGGCTTCACCTTATATTGAAAAGCATATTCGGACAAGCTCAGGCTGGCATCAAATTCAACCGCTCGCAATGGCCTGATTTCCACAAATCCACCTCATTTCATCGATTGACCACTCTCAAATTCTAATCTTTATGTAGAGTCTGTCAGAAGATACCTGAAGTGTCAATTGCCCATGATTACTTGGCTACAACAAACCTGCAACTTCTCCGTGCTCGTCCAGATGGATCCGCTCCGCCGCCGGCACTTTCGGCAGTCCGGGCATCGTAACGATATTGCCGGTATGAACGACGACGAAGCCGGCTCCTGCGGATAAGGTGATATCCTTGATTTGTACCGTGAACCCTTCGGGAGCTCCCAGCAGATTCGCCTGGTCGGAGAACGAATACGGCGTCTTCGCCATGCACACCGGCAGCCGGCCGAAGCCTTGGCGTTCAAGTTCCTCCAGTCGGGCCGCGGCTTTGGCGCTCAACTTGATACCAACTCCACGGTAAATCTCTCCTACGACCGTCTCCATTTTGGTCTTAAGGTCCAGATCGTCCGCATAGAGCGGCGTATACCGTGCGGTTTCCTGTTGCAGGATGCCGAGCAGGGTTGTCGCCAATTCTTTGCCGCCTTCACTGCCTTTGGCCCAAACATCGGATAGCTCTGCCTTTACTCCCCAGCGGGCACATGCCTCTTTCACGATCGAGATCTCTTCTTCCGTATCACTGGTAAAATGATTTAACGCAACCATCACCGGTACCCCAAATTTCCGGAGATTCTCCACATGCCGTTTCATGTTGGGAAGTCCGGCCCGCAGCGCCTCCAAATTCGGCTGATCCAACTCCGTCTTGGCCGCTCCGCCGTTATATTTCAACGCCTTTATCGTGACGACTAACACCGCCGCATCCGGCTTTAAACCCGCTTGTCGGCATTTAATGTCAAAGAATTTCTCCGCGCCCAGGTCGGCTCCGAAGCCCGCTTCGGTTACGACGATCTCTGCCAGTTTGAGCGCAGTTTTCGTTCCGATGACGCTGCTGCAGCCGTGGGCGATATTGGCAAACGGTCCGCCGTGAACGATCGCTGGGGTTCCTTCGGCTGTTTGCACAAGGTTCGGCTTGATCGCCTCTTTCAAAAGAACGGTCATCGCATCCACGGCGCCGATTTGCGCCGCGGTGATCGCTTCCCCGGTCATATTGTAGGCTACGACGATCCGGCCCAAACGCTGCTTGAGATCTAGTGCATCCTCGCTGAGGCACAGCACCGCCATGACTTCAGAGGCGGTCGTGATCATAAACCCGGATTCGTGCACGCTCCCGTTTCCTTCACCAAGTCCAACAACGATTTGTCGCAAGCTCCGGTCGTTCATGTCCATAGCACGTTTCCACAAGATTCGATTCGTATCGATTTGCAGCACATTCCCATGAAAAATATGATTATCCAGCATCGCCGCAAGTAAATTATGCGCCGATGTAATGGCATGCAAATCACCGGTAAAATGCAGGTTGATATCTTCGGAAGGTAGCAGCTGTGCTTTATTGCTGCCCGTAGCACCGCCCTTCATTCCAAAGCAGGGTCCAAGCGACGGTTCTCGCAGCGCTGCGATTGTCGGCGCTCCGATGGCGTTCAGCGATTGCGCCAGGCCAATCGTGGTTAGCGTTTTTCCTTCGCCGGCCGGCGTCGGATTCATCGCGGTCACCAGCACCAATTTTCCGTCGGGCCGGTCACCTAGCTTCTCCCGTAAACTAGGATCCAATTTGCTTTTGTAACGTCCGTACAACTCTACAAACTCCTCGGCTATGCCGAATGTTGCAGCCACTTCCAGTATCGGCTTCATTCCCCTCAGCGACCTCCATCTATCTCATTCTTGTAAAACCTCGTGCAAGTTCCATTTAAAAATTTCATTTCTTATTGTACATGAAATAGATGGGAATATGCGTGACGGAATTCGCCTCGATTTGCCCAACAACAAAAAAAGCACTACCGAATGAACGGTAGTGCTCTTTCCTCTTGCTTGGCGGCGTCCTACTCTCCCAGGACCCTTCGGTCCAAGTACCATCGGCGCTGGAGGGCTTAACGGTCGTGTTCGGGATGGGTACGTGTGGAACCCCTCCGCCATCGCCACCAAACGATTCAAGGTTTAATCCTTGAAAACTGGATACGAAACGTATTTGCGTGTTAGCCCTTACTTGGTTTATCGGGGTCCCCGAAAAGTAATCGGAATTACCTTCGAAGCCTCGCTTCACTTTTTGGGGTGTTTTTTGGATAAGCCCTCGACCGATTAGTACCTGTCAGCTCCATACATTGCTGCACTTCCACCTCAGGCCTATCAACCTCGTCGTCTTCAAGGGGTCTTACTAATTGGGAAATCTCATCTTGAGGGG
>NZ_BOSK01000009.1:0-209456 GCF_018403305.1 Paenibacillus sp. J53TS2 | reverse complement strand
CGCCAGCGTTCGTCCTGAGCCAGGATCAAACTCTCCAATAAAGTGTTTGACTTGCTCATTGAAACAAACTGACGAGATTTAAAATCTCATTGTATTACTCACTCGTTGTTCAGTTTTCAAAGATCAAACTTTTCATTTCGTTGCTGAATTTTGTTTCAGCAGCGACCTTTATAATATATCACGTTCGCCTCTTTTAAGTCAAGAAGTTTTTTTCGAAGCCTTTCAGCTTAAGCCGTTTCGAACTTCAGAACTTCTCTGCCTTTTTAGGGGCGAGTTATAATTTATCACAGATCCAAGGTGGGCGTCAACCCGTTTGTCCCAGGTATAATCTGGAAGCTAGGGACATGCGGTACGCTATGCTCTGTAACGCAGTTCCCGGCTATCGCCGGCGCCTTCCTTATGCGCTTTCGTGATCTCCTGCGCCAAGGAACGGGTAACTAACTTGCGCAGTAGTAGCGGCAGCTCGTCCTTTACATGCTCCAGCTCTTGCACCTGCGCCAATTCCTGAATGCCCCACGCTTCCTTGCGACTGCCTAATATCCTTAAAAGTAAAGCGCAGCAATCCGCCATCTTACTGGCCAAAGTAAACTCACATGCCAGCAAAACAAGCTGAATCCGCTGCTCCAACGTTTCGGAATTTTCCGTCAGCTCATCGAACAGCTTATATACGACCGAATTCAAGGGGCGAACCTGCTCCCACACACTGCTTTCCGGCAGGATCCCTTGCTCAATCAATTCGAGGCGGGCATAGTGCTTAAGCGCCTGCAGGACGCAATAATAAGCATCCAGCAAATCCTTCTCAGCGGTATAACGTTTGGCTTCTCCGTACACTTTGAGAAACTTGGCGAATTCCTTCAGCTTCCGACGCTCCTTCATCGGTTCTCCGAATTCATTGATATAAGAACGGAATGCCATTAACTTCCCCTCGATGTCCCAAATGATTTCTCCATGTAAAAAATATTTAACGGAATCCCTCTGATCCCCAATCAATATTCCTCGTTCAATCTCGCGACTGCTGACATGCAGTAACTGGTAAGCCGAATCACCGCTCATGCCGTGTTCGATGCGCTGTTCCGTCTCCTCCAAGCCATGGTGCACAACCATAATGAGAAACTCGAAATCATGAAGCAGCGAATCGTGGGAACCAGCTTGATCCAGGCGATACCCGACCGCTCCAATGGCCCCATGCCCTGCTTTCCCCTCGCCCAAGATCGAAAAAATGGTTGTTTCCACGGATACCCTCCCAGCTTGGCGTATTCCTGCCGATTCGTTATAATATAGTTCTACGCCTAGTCTAAGTTTCCTTCTTGTTTTTTGGAGCGCTTGGAAAAAGTCGGGGGATGCTTCCCCCTGAATAGTTAAAGAATCGAGGTGGACCAATGTTCTTTAAGTCGAGCAAAATTAATGAATTTCGTTTGTGGGGCTTACTGCTGACCATGCTTGGGATGGGCCTAATGGTTCTGGGAACCGCCGGTATCGTGTTCTGGGGGCAATCGGGCAAAGTGGTAGCTGCTATCGGACTAGTTATCGGCTTGATCGCCATGCTGGCGAGCTTGGCCATCTATTTTTGGGCGGGTATGCTGTCCACCTCTGCGGTGCAGTTGGAGTGCCCGGAATGTCACAAACTAACCAAAATGTTAGGAAAAACGGATCGTTGCATGTTCTGCAGAACCATCTTAACCCTAGACCCGACGGAAGCGACGATCACCGCCGATCAGTTGGAACAACAACAATCTGCCGACGTTACAAGCCAAGGCTAACCCGATCAAACACGCCCTTATCGGATCCCAAATGCGTAAAAAAGCGGACCCTGCTCATGAAGCAGCGGTCCGCTTTGTTTATCTACTTCTCAATTTGCCGCAGCGTCTCCCATGCGTTATCGGAAGCAAAACTGCGAGTCCAGGTGGCAATGCCTGCCAGCTTCAGCGATTTAGCCAATTCCACACGACGTTGCAACGATTCCGCATCCTCCAGCCAGATCCGGTGCCGTCCTTCCTTATCTTCGTATTCCACATAATTCTGACCGGTCTCTTCGGAAAAGCGCGGCTTCAATTTCTTCTCGGCAATGATTTGCTGGGCTTTATCCATCCCAATCGCTTTGGAGTCGACTTCGGTTTTGCCTTCCTTCTGGGTTTCCGTCCAAATCCGCGTGTAGAGCGGGATGCCCAGGATCAGTTTGCTTGGCGGCACGCCGTCCTCTTCCAGAATTCGGGTTATCGACGAACGTACCCACGGCAATGAAGCGACGGAGCCGGCTACCGGACTGGCCGCCCAATGCTCATCGTAAGCCATCACAACGAGGTAATCCACCACTTCTCCCAAGGCTCGGCGGTCCAAAAACGCCGACCACATCTCGCTGTTCGACTTCGGAGTCACGTCGATCGAAACGATCAACCCCTGCTCCTCCGCCAAAGGGCGAAGCTCGCGCATGAATTGGGTTAGATTGTCCCCATCTTTGGTATAAACATTTTCATAGTCGATGTTAATGCCGTCCAAATCGTAAATTTTCGCGTAATGAAGCATTTGCATTATGGTCGTCAGACGATTCTCGAAACTAGACAATGCCTTGGAAGTCAAATCCGGCTCAAAACTGTTGCTGAACAATCCCCAGACCTGCTTCCCTTGGCCATGAGCCCATTTTACATAAACGCTGTCCGCCTTACTCCGTACATTGCCAGCGCCGTCCACCAGCGAAAACCAGGTGGGGCTGACGACGTTCACACCCGGCAACTTACCAATGGATGACGGTTTCGGAGCCACCTGGTACACCGCCTCCCAGGTCATGTTGACCGTTTTGGACTGCCATTTCTGTTTGGCCGCGGACAACTCCTGCTTTAACTCGGGGACGAAACGTTTCTCCCCTGTCACCACATTTTTCTGTCGGACGTATCCGGTATACCCATTATCCAGCTGAACATAATACCATTCATCATCCGGAGCCTGTAGAATCCGCAGTTTGGTTTCATCCTTCATATCGGCCAGGATGGGTTCATGAATGCTTGGCCCGGTCCGCAGCGGAATGGTGCCATCCTTCTTGCCAGAGCCGGTATTTACTGCAGCCGGCATGAGACTCTCTCCTGCCCGGTACAACAGCACGGCACCAGTGGAGGCATCCTCTTGAACCTCGGCCCCGTACAATTCCTGAAGCAGATGAGCAGGTAGATAGAGAATGCCGTCTTTTTCCTCAGGAGCAAATCGTAGCTCAGTCGGCTTATTGTTAATTTTGGCGATCTTCTCGTCCGCTTTGAGCAAGACCAATTTCCGCGGCGTCGTCAAAATAACCGATTTCGTATCTTCCTCATAACGGATCGTTGGCTCAATCACCTGTTGAATGATCGGAAGCGGGAGCTTCAGGCTATCTCCCGATCCAATCCCGGTTCCGTCCAGCCATTGCCCGCCAGAAAATATCGGCTTCTCCACACGGCCCAACCATTCAGGGTCGACATGCTCGCGATTCGGCAGCCATACCGATTGAGCCCAATACAATCCCGCTATAATAAGGATCAGTCCGAAAAACCATTTGGTTTTGCCCCCGCCGCGCCTTTTTTTGCGATACATGTCTTTTCTGCTTCTCAAGGACAACCCTCCGTATCTAAATCTCTGTCTACTAATAATAACTTATGAATCGTGCAGAAAGTTACCATAAAAATAAAAACGTGTAGAACTCCGAAGGAATTCCGCACGTCTTCTAATATTCTCGCAGGATCGTTACGTTTAATGTTCGATGCGGCACTCGCTGCATACCCCATGCAACTCCAGCCGGTGTCCGTGAATTTCAAAACCGGTTGCCTCTGCCGCTTTACGCTCCACGTCCTCCAAGGACGGGTACATGAAGTCCTCAATTTTTCCGCATTTCTCGCAAATTACATGATAATGATTGGACACGTCAGCATCAAATCGGCTCGAATTGTCCCCGTATGTCAACTCCCGGACCATGCCGGCTTCAATCAGCATCTTCAAATTGTTGTATACCGTAGCTACGCTCATGTTCGGGAAGCGGGGCTCCAAGGACCGGTAAATCTCGTCTGCGGTCGGATGGCTCATCGATTCCATCAGATACGTAAGTATGGCGTGACGCTGCGGCGTAATGCGGACACCATTGTTCTTCAGTTGGTCCAGGGCGTGCTGTACGCGCGTTGTCATCTCGTCCACCGCCTTCTAAATGCTCATTCCTAATTAATAGTTATGCTAAAATAGCTCGCAAGATTATTGTACGTTTAGGTCAAAACTTTTGTCAACGCAAGATCAACGGCAAAGAGCCGGGTCATCGCCTGATTTTACTGGTGTTCAGCTTTTATTCACATATAGATCGCTGTTGCCGTCTATCTTGAGCTTGTAATCGCCGTTTCCGACCGTACCATGAATTTCCTTGTTCTCAACCGCAAAAGGCAGCTCGGTGAAAATATCGCCATACCCGCTGGAACCTTCCAGTTCGTAATTCCCTTCCTCCGGAAGCTCCAGCCGGAGTTCGCCGACCGCGCTATACACATCCCAATCGCCGCCGATCAGGCGGGAGGTAATATAGATCTTGCCGTTTAGCGATTCCGCATGCAGCCCCAGGGGAACGCCATCCAGTCGGATATTACCGTTTTTCGTGCGCGCTTGAATTCCGTCCTGAGCTTCCGTCAGCGTAATATCACCTACCAAGGTGGACAGGGAAGCCTTACCGGTGATCCCCCGTCCTTTAATGTTGCCGCCTTGCGTATCGACTTGAGCCTCGCCAAAGATTCGGTACAGCTCCACGTCCCCGTTCAGCGTCTTGGCCGATACGTCCCCAATCACGTCCCATAACCGCAAATCCCCATTTCCGGTTTGCAATTTCGCCTGCTTCATCGTCTGAACTCCGGTCAGGGTGATCCCACCGCTTGAGGTGGTGATGTCCAGATCCAGAAACCGGTTCTCCGGTACGATTAGAGTTAGATTCACGCGCGGGTGGCGGCGGCCGGTCTCGCCATAAGCCTTGTCCTTAACGGATAAGCCCAGCGTTTTGCCTTCCTTGGCTTCGACGGATGTCACGGCCGCGATTTTACGGGCATCTTCCGTACCTAACTGGTCGATCCAAACCGTATAGCGAACGATAATGTGATCGATCTCCGCTTTACGGACCTCGATATCCCCGTTCATCCCGTCAACGACAATCCGCTCGGTATCCAGATCAATGGGGATGTCCAGTTGAGGTTTTTCGACTCGATAACCCTCCTCTGCACTGTACTCCGCCCCCGCCGCCGTCAGATCCAGGCTGACCCGGTTCCATACATGCATATATTGATCCTGCTGCGTAATCGCAAATACGGAGAAGGCCATAAACATAGATAACAGCAGTCCTTTGACGTCTACATGCGGCCGGCGTTTGGCTAGCGTTTTTTTCATAGGGTTCCAAGCTAATATCAAAATATGCTCGATTCCCCATAAAACGAACACCAATGGCCACCATTTGATGAGCAACAGCATCTCATCCCGTCCTGTCATCGCATCGCGCAGAAGAATGACTGCTATTGCCATTAACAGCGCGGCTGCCGTAAAGCGTCCCGACCGTAAAAACGCGCGCTTCAATTCACGCAAGATCAGCAAAAGCGCCGCCAGCGCCAACGCGAATGAGACCAGGTAAGCCCCGGCATTTTGCACTAGAAGCTGAAGCCAAAAGGGCTTCACCCGAAACATAAACAAGACGGCGCCGCCGCCGATCAGCAGTACGCCGGCTCCGAGGCCCTGCTTGACGTTTCGGCTGGACGGCGTATCCGTAAAGGGGGCTGAGCTCACCTCGAGCTCCTTTCGCAGACGGGCATTATGTGCATCGGTTGATTGAAGAACATCATAAATGCTGAAGAAGTACGCTGCGGGAATCAGCAAGCCCAGCCAAATCAGCAGCGGTACGTTAATGGCCGTGCGAACCGAAGAGAAATATATCAGCGCCGAGGCATCAATCAATACGAAATACATGAAGCAAAGGCCGCGTAAATAAAGACGCAAATACAAATGCCCCAAACCCGGTAGCAGGGCGGATAGCAGGCAGGCTACCAGCTTGCGCTTGCGTCGCCGGGGCTGGTACCCTTTGGTTCGCACCTGGTTTGACGGCTCGCCTAATGGCAGCATATCCGGCGTCATCTCCCCACCCCTTTCTATCGTTAGGCTTCATCTGCACGGATATCCCGTTCTCTTCATCATAACCGAAATAAACTTCATCTGTAACGTGGAATGAACTGGACCTGACGAATCCCCCCGCTTTTTCAAAAAAAAGCACGCCCTCAAACCCGGAAACCAGGGTTCGAAAGCGTGCATGATCACTTAGACAGATCCAACCGAAATAGGGTCAGCTCAACGCCTGCGGCGGAGCCTATTTGACGGATTGATCTAAAGCCGAACTTACGATATAACGCTACCGCAGGGGCGTTCAGCGTGCTGGCTGTAACGGTAAATCCTTGCTTGTCAGAGTGGTTTGCAAGGACGTACTCCAGCAATTTGCCCCCGATTCCCTGGCGCAAATGATTAGGGTGAACCATCAAGCGGGTGATCTCGAGAATTCCGGGCGATTCATCGCGAACCGCAATAGCGCCCAGCAGCTCGCCGTCCTCTGACAGTTCTCCGATAAAATGATCGCTGCTCGTGCGGATGGAATCAAACGTATCCGGCAGGGGCGGCGTTTCCGTCAGACCTACGGCCTTAGCCTCCAGCCGGTAAGCCGCATGCTGCAAACCCCACAGCTGTTCCACGAGATCGGTGTCCTTCAGCGACAACGGCTTGATCACACGCTCTTCCCCCTCGGAATGGCTATCAACCTATCTTCGGCTCGCCCCGAAAGCAGCAGGCGTCCTAGCCCTTCAATACTTCCACCAACAGCTTGTTGACCAACCCCGGGTTGGCTTTCCCTTTGCTTTGCTTCATAACTTGACCAACGAGGAAGCCGATCGCCTTCTCCTTGCCGGCTTTGTAATCTTCTACGGAAGCAGGGTTGTTCGCCACGACTTCTTGGACAATTGCCAAAATCGCGCCTTCGTCACTGATTTGCACAAGCCCTTGCTCTTCAACGATCTGCTGAGGGAGCTTGCCGCTTTGCAGCATCTCTTTGAACACCGTTTTGGCGATCTTGGAGCTGATCGTGCCTTTCTCCAGCAGGCCAATCATCTCGCCGAGACCTTGACCGGTGAGCTTCACGTCGGACAGTTCCAGCGAATTGCTGTTCAGGTAACCCAGCAGATCGCCCATGATCCAGTTCGATACCGCTTTGGCGTCTTTCGTATACGCAAGGCTGCTTTCGAATAGATCCGCCAGCGCTTTGGACGACGTAATGACGCCGGCATCGTACTCCGGCAAGCCGTATTCCGATGTGTAGCGGGCCTTCCGGGCATCCGGGAGCTCCGGAATCGACGCGCGGATCCGATCTTTCCACGCCTGGTCGATATGCAGAGTAACTAGATCAGGATCCGGGAAGTAGCGATAATCATGCGCTTCTTCTTTGCCGCGCATGGAGAAAGTCTTGCCTTGGGTTTCGTCCCAGCGCCGCGTCTCCTGCACAACTTCTCCGCCCTCGTCCAAAATCTCGCCCTGGCGAAGTTGTTCATACTCCAATCCGCGAACCACGCCGCGGAACGAGTTCATATTCTTGAGCTCGGCCCGTGTACCGAACTCCTTCTGCCCCTGCGGCCGCAAGCTGATGTTGGCGTCGCAGCGCATTGAGCCTTCTTCCATTTTGACGTCGGAAACGTCGCAATACAACATGATCGCCCGGAGCTTCTCCAGATAGGCCCGCGCTTCTTCCGGCGAGGAAATATCCGGTTCAGAGACGATTTCAACCAATGGCGTACCGACACGGTTAAAGTCCACCAGCGAAGCATAGCCGCCATCCACGTGCGTCAGCTTGCCAGCGTCCTCCTCCAGGTGAAGACGAGTGATCCCGATCCGTTTCGTTTTCCCATCCACTTCAATGTCAATGTATCCGTTCAAGCCAATCGGCTGATCGTATTGGGAAATTTGATACGCTTTCGGCGAATCGGGGTAAAAATAATTCTTCCGGTCAAATTTGCTAATATCGCCGATTTCGCAATTCAGCGCCATCGCCGCTTTCATCGCGTAGTCGACGGCTTGGCGATTCAGCACCGGTAATACGCCGGGATGCCCTAGGCAAACCGGGCAGGTATGCGTGTTGGGCGGAGCGCCGAACTCGGTGGAGCAGCCGCAGAAAATTTTCGTTTTCGTATGCAGCTCCACATGCACCTCCAGCCCGATCACCGTTTCATATTTGGATGTTGACATGGCCTATCCTCCTGCAAAACATTGATATGGAACCTACAAGGCGGGACGTTGCTTGTGATGATCCGTTGACGCTTCAAAGGCGTGAGCTACGCGTAAAATCGTGCTTTCATCAAACGGCTTGCCGATGATTTGCAGCCCAACCGGCAGACCTTCGGCAAATCCGCAAGGCACGCTGACGGCTGGAACCCCGGCCAAGCTCACCGGAATCGTCAAAATATCGTTTAAATACATCGTGAGCGGATCGTCAACCTGCGATCCCAGTGGGAACGCGGTGGTTGGCGCTGTTGGTCCGATAATCACGTCATAGTTGGCAAAAGTTTGATCGAAATCCTGTTTGATCAGCGTTCTGACCTTTTGCGCCTTTAAATAGTAGGCATCGTAATAACCCGAGCTGAGGGCGTAAGTACCGAGCATGATCCGGCGTTTCACTTCCGGGCCGAATCCCTGGCTGCGCGAATCGTAGTACAGGTCCAGCAGGCTGCCGGCATGGTCGGCGCGAACGCCGTAACGAACGCCGTCGAAACGCGACAGGTTGGACGAAGCCTCCGAAGATGCCAGCAAATAGTAGGCAGCCACCGCGTATTCCGTATGCGGCAATGACACTTCTTCCCATACCGCGCCTAGGCTTTCAAGCATTCGCAAAGCCTCCATCACGGAAGCCTTGACCTGAGGGTCAACGCCATCTAAATATTCCTTGGGTACGGCAATGCGCAGTCCGGAAATGTCGCCGGTGAGGGCGCTCAAATAATCCGGCACCCCCACGTCAGCGGAGGTAGAATCCTTCGGATCGTGGCCGGCGATCGCCTGCAGGACGTAAGCGGCATCCTCGACGTTCTTGGTAATCGGCCCGATCTGGTCCAGAGAAGAAGCAAACGCCACGAGCCCGTAGCGCGATACCCGGCCGTAGGTTGGCTTAAGACCCACCACGCCGCAATACGACGCGGGCTGGCGAATCGAACCGCCGGTATCGGAACCGAGCGTGAAGAAGGCCTCGCCCGCAGCGACCGCTGCTGCCGAACCGCCGCTGGAACCGCCCGGAACGCGGCTTACATCCCAAGGGTTACGTACGGGATGGAAGCTGGAATTCTCGTTGGAGCCACCCATGGCGAACTCGTCCATATTCAGCTTGCCGATCGTGACCGCTTCCGCTTCCTTCAGCTTCGTGACGACCGTAGCGTCATAAATCGGATCATAGTTTTTCAAAAATTGGCTTCCGCACGTCGTCAGCAACCCCTCGGTCACCATATTGTCCTTCACGCCAACGGGCAGTCCAAACAATAAACCGCGAGCTTCACCCTTCGCCAGCTTCGCGTCCAGACGGGATGCCTCTGCACGGGCTCCCTCTTCATTTAACGTCAAATAGGCGCCGATCTTCCCGTCGTATTCCCGAATGTTGGCGAAGGCTTCGCTAACCAAATCGGATACGGACAACTCCTTGCTGTGAAGCCGATTATGTATCTCCTGCAAACGCATATCAAAAAGCGCCAATCTAAGCTTCCTCCTTTATGAATCCTAGTGATTTCTAATCAATCAGTTGGTCCTAGAGACGAAAATCCTATTCCAGTACAGCCGGAACCTTAAACTGCCCGTCCTCTTCGTCCGGCGCATTGCGGAACACCTTCTCCGGCGGCAGGCTTTCCTTCACTTCGTCCGCGCGCATGACGTTGCTTAAATGGAGTACATGTGTCGTTGGCGCGATATCGTCCGTATTTAATTCATTTAATTTCTCGGCGTATTGTAAAATCGCATTTAATTGCTCCGTGAACATCTCCCGCTCTTCATCAGTCAGGTGCAAGCGGGCCAGCTTCGCCACATGTTCAACATCCTTCGTCTGGATACTCATGCTTGATGCCTCCTTTAGTGATGCGTTCCCACACTATTCGTACATTCTACCATGCTTGTACAATTGAATAAAATTATATTGTAGAATCCGGTTCAATTCAATCCGTTAAAGCGGAAAGGAGGGAAAGAAAAAGAGCCGGCCGCATGCCGACTCCCTCCCCTTCTTATATCCATGCCCGCAGGTTCACTTGTTTAATGAACTCCGCTTGGGACATTACTTCCTTTGTTGGTTCCTGCTGCTCGTCTGCTTCGCTGTCTTCGCCGTTCATGATTTGCCGAAACAGCTTCTCATTATGCGTCGCCAGCGCGTAGTCGATCAAAGCTTCCTGTGTCGCGCGCTCCGCCTCTTGCTCGATCAGCTGATTTTCGGATTCTATATCGCTCTGCGGAACGAAGTAATTCCGCCCCGTCTTCGGAGACCGAATGACATAATCGAAAGCATTGTCCGGATTGCGGTCGTAAGCAATCACGTAGCCATATTCCCCAACAGGAAGATTCTGCTCAAAAGCATCACCGACGATAACGATTTTTTCTCCCAACTGAAGCATCGTCTACCTCCCTGAGTTATTTATTTTGGTTGCCTAACTCTCATAAACTTGTATTGCTTTATATCATCCTACTAAAAGAGTCGGAGTCAGGTCAAGTTCTTGACCGGAATCCTGGTTGTGAAATAGCGTATGCACTTCGGCTGGGAGGTGTACATCCCGTTTCGCGGAGACGCCCGCTTCAGCGTCGTCCCGCAGGACAAGACAAAAAAGAACGCAAACCGGGAAAATTCCTCAGCTTGCGTGCTTCGCAGAAGTTACAATGTTTTAATAAGTACATCCTATCAAAGGGTTGCACTTTTGTCCACTATTTTTGTACTTTTTCGTCGATTTTATTTCGTTTAACGACAAGTCGAAGAATGGCCATCCGTTCCTAGGAAACATACGGATTATTCGCCCGTTCAAAGCCGATCGTCGTTCTAGGCCCGTGGCCGGGATAGACCTTCACTTCATCCTTCATCCGGTACAGCTTCCCGCGAATCGAATTGTACAGGTCCGCCTCGCGGCCTCCCGGCAAGTCCGTGCGCCCGACGCCAAGTCGGAACAGCACGTCTCCGGAGAATAGGTGGTCACCGCACAGAAAGCTGACGCTGCCGGGGGAATGGCCCGGCGTATGATATACGGTGAACTCGTGCCCAATCAATCGGAGCTTCTGACCTTCGGCTAGATCGTATTCCGCCGGGTCCGTTGTGATAGGCGGTCCGACCTCCGGCCACATCAGTGAGCCGTTCAGTTTGGGTGTCGTGAGCCAATCGCTTTCCAGCGGATGCACATAGACCGGACAATTCTTGGCTTTACGGATCTGATCCACGCCTCCGATGTGGTCAAAATGGGCATGCGTGAGCAAAATGGCTTCGATCTCCAAGCCCTCGATTCTGCGCAGCAAGGGTCCCGGGTTCGTACCGGGATCGATAATCACCGCCCGGCCTTCGTCTTCTCCCCGCAACAAATAGGCATTCGTTTGCAAGGGTCCCAATGTAAAGCTTTCGATATTCAGCATCATGTTTATCGCTCGAAATAAGCGCACACCGTCCGATGACGGCAGCTTCGCCTACTCCGTATCCTCCCTCGTAAGTTCTATCAACAGCTAGCCCGTCCAGTTTGTCAGCAGGCGGAAGCGGCCCAGTTTAAGCGTCGCCTTTCTTCCGGCTCCCGAAAGTTTTGACGATAAGGTACACGATCAATAGCGCCAAAGCGCCTAACAGAATCGGCATGACATAAGGCCCGGCCTTCTCATCAATGTGTTGCCACTGCTCGCCGAGCAGCATCCCCAAGTATACGAACAACACCGACCACGGAATCACCGCCAAGGTCGTCAATAGCAGGAACTTGCCGACCGGCATTTTGGCCATCCCTGCAGGAATGGATATCGCATGCCGCGCCACCGGAATAAACCGTGCGGTAAAAATCACCCCGGGCCCGTATTTCAGAAACCAGGCTTCGGACACGTCGATATGCTTCTTCTGAATCAAAATATACTTCCCGTACTTCTCCAAAATCGGCCTGCCGCCATAGCGCCCGATCCAGTAGATAAACAACTGGGCGATCACGCCGCCAACCGTACCGAAGAAGACGGCCCCGATAAAGTTGATCTCTCCCATATGCACGAGATAACCGCCGTAAGCCAGCACGATTTCGCTGGGGATGATCTCGATCATCAGTCCCAGCATAATGCCGAAATAGCCCAATTGCTGCACCCAATCTAATAATACGCCTACTAAATTCGATATCCAATCCACAGCTTCGTCCTCTTTCCCGTTAGCTTTCCGTCCCGAGGGACTGCAAAATCTCCCACTAATCTCAGTCTATTCTATCATAGCCGGGGACATGCGTTCTACTTCACCCTGCTCCCCTGGTGACTCCGGGGAATCCGCCCGCATATGCTGGAGCAAAAAGGAGGCGACTTTAAGCCATGTCCAACTTCCCGGCAAAACATCGGACTTCCCTCCCGACCCCGCGCAAGATCCGCCGCAGTTGCAGCAAAGAGCTGTACCGGACAGTGAAGCGGCTCGGCATTTATATTCCCGAGGAGCGAATTAAGCAAGGCGAAGCCTTGTATTACAAGAAAGTGATCGGCAACCTGTTATGGATCGGCGAAAACATCAGCAACCGCAAGCTGTTGGCGGACTGGTGGGATGAGGCCGTCAGCGCCGAGCTCGCCGAGCTGTGGGAGGTCGATCAAGAAACGTTGTCCTCAGCCTTCCGCGCGGCGTTCGGAGGATAAGCTGCAATGCGAACGGACTTGGCTGGCGGGAATGCTGCTCAGCGAGCTTGGATGTAAAAAAGGCGCGGATACCTACTTCAAGGCGTTTCTCGTTAAAGGATGAGATTGCTGCTGCAGTTGCCGGCCTAACTCCATCGCTTCCGCCGTCAACAAGAACGCTCGGTCGTTCCGCAGAGCAGGAGCGCCGGCAATGGCTTCAGCCAGACGCGAGTAGTCCGCGTACAGGTCGGCGCCAGTCGATGCGGCGGCTTCAGCCAGCCGCAGATGGCCGCTTGTGCGCAGGCTTTGCGCAAGCTGCGATAGCTCGCGCAAGGCCGTCGTTTGCTTGACCCAGTCGAACCGGTCCAGCTCCACGCTTCGCCGCAGCGCCTCTGCGGCTGCGGGGTCACCTTCCCGGGCAAGTGCCCGGCCCAGAGCCAGCCACAGCTCGGAACGCTCCGGTTCGTAACGGAGGCCGGCCCGCAGGAGCGAGGCAACCTCCTGTGGTGCGGAGCGCTCCGCCAATGCCAACCGGGCCGCGGTACGGTACGGGGAGAGGGCCAGCGAGCGCTGAAGCAGCTCGGCCGCCTCCCGGTTCGCCTGGGGCGGTAAGGCTAATGCTTGGCGGTGTAGCCGCTGGCTCTCGGCTTCGCGGTATCCGGACACGCTAAGCAGGAGAAGCATGGCGGCGACCACGGCAAATGCGCCGCGGACAAGCCAGGGGAGGAACCAAGCAGCGTCGGGCAGCGGTCCCCCGCTTGCCAAGGTTGGCCCAGGTGGACAGCGAGGGCGAACTTCGCGAGCCTCGGCGATCCCTATGGCCGCCGCCGAAAGCAGCAGCAGCCAGACAAGACCGTAGCTGAGGTCGAAGTCAACGGCGCTATGCAGCAGCAGCGCGAGGTAAGGCGGGAGCAGCGCGCTGCGTGCCCGCAGCAGGGGGATGGCCAGCGCCCCCAGCCAGAGCAAGGCGAAGGCGAGGCCAACCAGGCCCAGATCGAGCGCCAGGTCTAGGTATCCGCTATGCACCTCGCTGCCGACGTAAGGCAGGCTTTGGATGCTGCGGAACGCGTGGCGCCACGTATCTCCGCCTTGGCCGAGCCACGGCGATCGCCGGAGCAGCGCGGCGGCATCGGCGTACATCGCCGTGCGGGCGGACGCCGTTTCCGGGCGGAACCCCCGCCCGAGGAAACCGGCGGACGCCGGCAGCGCGGCCAGCGGCGCCGCGAGCAGCAGCGCCGCTCCGCCGCAGGCGCAGGCCGCGCGGCGCAGACCCGCGGCGGGCGGGCGCGAGCGCGGCAGGGCGCCGGCGGCGAGCGCGGACGCGAGCAGCGCCGCGGCCAGCACCGCGGCGAGCGCGAGCGCGCCGGGCCCCGGCGCCGGGGCGAGCTGCGCGGCCGCGAGCCCGCGAGCCAGCACGGCGGCCGCGCCGGCGAAGACGGCGCTGTGCCGGGCGTAGCGCCGCCGCTCGGGGCCGCGCAGCAGCGCGAGGCCTGCGGCCCAGCCGGCCAACGCGGCGGCGAGCGCCCCGCGCGACTCGCTCAGCAGCAGGCCAAGGGCAAACAGCAGGGCGAGGGCCCCCGCCCGCTGGCCTCGCCAGCCGCCTTCGCGTGTAAAAGCGGCCCGCTCCATCCTCGCAAGCCGCATCAGCCGCTCCAGCAGGAACGCCGCCATCACCGCGCCGAAGGCGTTCGGGTACTGGAGCAGCCCGCCGAGCCGGGCACCGGTCGCCGAAACGGCCGGATCTGCGGTGCGTAAAATCGCTCCCGGCAACGGCAGCACGCCGTAAACGGCGGCTAGCGCGGTGAGGGTTAACAGGCTGCCGATCAGCAGCCAGCCCGCCTCCAGAGCGCGGCGGCCGCGCAGGGAGATCGCCGCCAACGAAGCTGACACCGCACCAAATCCACCCAGAAACGTCCACAGCCGTATCGCCTCCAGCGTGGACTGAACAGACAGCGGACCTGCGGCGAGCCGCACTCCGTATGACGCCGCGATGACCATAGGGCCGACGGACAATGCCAGGGCATATCGAGCCGCCGGCTCCGCCCCTAATGAGCCGGCAACTGACTGAAGTTTAAGGCTTGCCTTTGCGCTGCAGCCTCCCCCTCGCGTGATCGCCCATCCTCCAGCAGCCACCGCTCCGGCGGCCAGCGAGCCGGAGACCAGCAGCTGGGCTCCCGGACGATCCGTCCAATACAGACCCTGATTCAAGCAAACCCATACGGCGCTCAGCCAAACCGCCACCGTTACTCCCCAAGTCCACTGCTGCTTCACCACCTCCACTCCACCTTTCCTCTTCGAACAAGCCACTTTACTCCATTCATTGGCAAGTTTAAGGCAGGGTATTCTCTGAGGTTACGAGCAGCACGCTTAAGCAAATGTAAAAGTACAGTTATTTCTCGGTTTTGGGGGTCGTTTTTCGAAAACAACTGCAAAAGTGCAGTCTATTTCCGATAAAAAGAGCGATTTCTTTGTGATCGCGCAAAATAAACTGTATTTTTGCAGTTCAAGCCTCGTTTCAAGCTCCATCGCCCGATAATAACTGCATTTTTGCAGTTCATCCCCCTCTAGAGCTCCACGTCGGCGATCCCCACCGGCTAACGCCAAAAAAAACCGGTCAGGCATCCCCCCGACCGGTTTACTCTATATCATTTTTCCTCCCCTGTCGCCAACGGCAGCAGGTCGCGGCAGGCCCGCTCCAGGTACGGATCGACGCGTAAAAAATCGCGGAACCCCGTATACTCCCGCCAGAGCTCCGCCCTATTCCCGCCGGCCGATTTGACGGCACGGATCAGGATGTTTTTCGGCGTATGCTCCATATCGATGAACTCCAGCAGCTGAGTTTTGTAGCCCATCACATCCAGCAGCTTGGCCCGAATCGCATCGGTTGCAAGCGCGGAAAAACGCTCCTTCAGGATGCCATGTCCCAGCAGCGGCTGCAATACCTCGTTTTGCACCTGGTTAAACAGCTCATGCTGACAGCACGGAACGGATAAAATGACCGAAGCTCCCCAGCGGACTGCTTTCTCCAGCGCGGCATCGGTTGCCGTGTCGCAGGCATGAAGCGTAACTACCATGTCGACTGCGCTTAGTTCGTCGTAATCGGCAATATCGCCGACGAGGAACCGTAAATCGTCATACTTTAGCTTGCGAGCTAACCCGCTGCAATGCTCGATGACGTCCGCCTTCAAGTCAAGTCCGACCACATTCAGTTTTCTTTGCTGTTGCACCGCCAAGTAATGATACAACGCAAACGTCAAATAGGACTTGCCGCAGCCAAAATCGACAATGGTCAGCGGGCGGCCCTCCGGCAAATGAGGAAGAATGTCCTGAACCATTTCGAGAAAACGATTGATCTGCTTGAATTTATCGTATTTCTTGGCGAGTACCTTGCCTTCCGCATTCATAATGCCAAGTTCCACCAGAAACGGAACTGCGGTTCCTTCCTCCAGCACGTACTGCTTCTTCCGGTTATGGGTCAACGTCCCCAGCGGTTTGCGAGACGGCGCTTTTTTCAGGATCGTCACTTTGAACTTCTTGCTGATCAACACCTGATAATCGGCGTCCGCCGTACATAACAGCCCTTGTCGGAACGTCTCCTCAAACAGCTTCGTTAACTCGTCCGCTAATGCAGTGGACGGAATATTCTGATGCAGCACCTTGTTCGAATAATGGTAAGCAAATTGATAGTGCAGGCTTTTTTTGATTTCGACCGGTTTGATCTGCACCTTGCTGTAGTCCGTTTCTCCCGTTTTGCGGCGGCCACTGATCGTTGCCGTGATGAGGTTACCCTGTTGCGCCAGTTCGTTCGCGAGTTTGTGCAGTGATTCCATTTCGTTTAACAGCTGCCTTTCTGCGTAGGAGTAGTTATGATTTAAAAACGAACCTTCACTTCCGCAAGCCCCTCCTCGACTTCCTCGATCGGCAAACCGCCGGCCGAAAGGGTGTCGGGCGAAAGCGTCAGCAGCCTCTCATAGAATCCAGCCGCTTCCTCTTTAGTCGCATGGCCCTCCTCCAACAAACGATAGAGGGCATTCTCGGCCTGGTCGAACCTGCCTTCGGTTTCCTCCCACTGCAGCACAAGCCATTCGGTATCTGGCGGCAGCCGATAGGATTTAAGTAGAGATTGCAGCTCGGAAATGGCGGCGGAGATGTCCCAGAGGGAGCGCTCCGCGCCATGCAGCGCGGCAGTCAAGTACAGATGCAGTGATTTTAGCCATCGCGAAGCTCCTTCATCCGATTCGCCGGAGGTCTCGTACACATCGCCCTCTTCTTTGAGCAGCCGGGCCAAGCTCTGCAGCTTGTCCGCCTCCACCTCGCCGCCGGTCTGAAACAGACGCACAATGTCTTTAGCGGACAGGTTCTCCAGCAGCTGAGAACTCAAGCGAAACTGCCCTTTAAACAGCTCGTCGAGGGCCCATAACGCCTCAACCTTCTTTTTCTGCTGCTTCAGCATAAACACTTTCCCCAATACTTCGGTCATTTCCTCGATCATCCTGACCAGGTAATCCCTTCGCAGCATGGTTCTCCCCCTTTCATCACGTGACCTTGCCCCTCCCTCTCCCCATCGGTCAAAATAAAAGCCGAAAACCGGAGTTCAGATGGAAGCTCCGGTTCTTTGGCATCAATTCGACTTCGTTGAAGAGGCGAAACGTTGTGCAATCACGCTATTTTTCACGCTTCTCGCTTCTCTTCCGTCACGCTGCGCAAAAAATCGGCGATGACAGCAGCCAGCTGCTCAGGCGCTTCATACATGCTCATGTGTCCTGCACCCTTAATGACGGCCTTCGTGACGTTCGGGCCTTCGGTGGTAAACAGCCGCGCCATTGGTACGACGGCGTCGCTTTCGCCGGCAACTAGCAGCAGCGGCAGCGGCGTATCCGCCATCACGTCCCGGCGATCGGGCCGCTCGCGCATCGCCAGCGCAGCCCCCGTAGCTCCTTGAGGCGGCGTTTTGTAACCAATTTCTTTCACGCGATCCACTTCAGGTACCAGCTTGGTGACATTTTCCGGAGAGAACAGCCCAGGTACCAGACCATCCACAAAGTGGGTGATCCCTTCGGATCGTATCTGTGAAACGGCCTGAAGCCGTTTCTCCTTCGCTTCCTCGCTGTCCGGGAATCCCGTAGAATGGATCAATCCGAAAGCGTTCAAGCGCGATGTATAACGCTGAGCCAATGACAAAGCGGCATAACCGCCCATTGAATGGCCCAAGAGCGTATATTGGGAAACGCCTAAGGCTTCCATGAGACCGGCGACATCGTCCGCCATTTGATCGATCGTATACGCGCCCATTGGCGCAGCAGTGGCCCCGTGGCCCCGAAGGTCAGGGGCAATGACCTGATATTGTTCGGCAAGCAGCGGTTGAACTTTTTCCCAGTAAGCGGAGCTGCCGCAGAAGCCGTGCAGCAAAACTACCGTTTCGCCCTGTCCTTGTTGTTCATAGGCGATCGTTGTTCCGTTGACCGTTATTTTGTCCATTACGCTACCCACTTTCATCCATAATTTAGAGGTTGTTCAAAAAATCATCTTCGGATCACGAAGCAGCTCATTGAAGGAAATCGACTTCGAATCTTGAATTCACCCGGGACTTCCGTTGCTCACGTAGATCTATCTACGCTCCGCTACTCACTCCCTAGCTTCATCCAACCTTCTCGGTGCTCCAAACCTAATTTTTTGAACCTTCATTTGAACCGGTTGTTCAAAAAATCATCTTCGGATCACGAAGCAGCTCATTGAAGGAAATCGGCATCGAATCACCCAAACGCTGAAGCCGCGGCGCCCGCGATTTCATCGGCCATCTGCATGACCTTGTAAAGTGAGGTCATCTGCAACGTCCAATAAGGTTTTAGGCCTTTGACGTTGACGACGGCCGCGATGCTGTAGTGCCCTACCTCCGGCAGGCTCGCCCCGACGGATTGGGCCGGTTGCAGCGGCTGGCCGGATACCAGATAATACCCAACTGAATCCGACATGCCTAGGCAGGCATCGATGGCGATGATTACGCGACCTTCGGGAATCTCGGCCATGCGCCGCTCCAGATTCGTCGCGTCACAAGGCTCGCGAAGCGTCCCGATCACTTGTCCAAACCCCAAGTCTGTCAACTTGGTTCCTACAAGTGGACCTAACGCGTCTCCCGTAGACCGATCCGTACCGATACATAGAAAAGTAACGACATCACGGATATGCCGGGCGCGAATGCCTGCAAAAAAAGCTTCCAGTTCTACGCCGCTCAGCTTCCTTCGGTTCAAGCCCGCCGCCGGCCATTCTTCCTGTTCCTGCATGACCTTGACACGCTCCCTCCCGGTATTCCGTACCCTGATTGTAACGCATCCGGACGGCCGATCGCAAAACTTCATGAACCTGCATCCCTCATGATACAATAGTTAATAACCCATAAACCGGAAGGATGAATAAGGCATGGATCTATCCACGAAAAACCAAGAAAATATTGAATACATGATCGAAGCAATCAAGAGTAAGCTGAAAATGGCCTCAGGAGCGGCGATGTCGGCGTCCGCGTTCCACGTTAACCAATATGACGATATCCGCGATGTTTATGACATTGTCATGAGCAAAGAGCGGTTAAGCATCTCTGAAGTCGAAGCCCTTGCCCAAGAGCTCGGGAGACTACGCGGCAAAGCCTAAGGCCGATGCTGCCTCAGCGTCGGTTAAGGTTCCAACCGAAAGACCGTTTCAGCTTGACCTACCTGCCAGCCCTCATCGTTCAAGATCGAAGACGGGAACGCTTCGCGCAACTTTCGCAGCGTTTCCTCGTTTTCGTACCCTAACTGCTCCAGCACGGACAACGCGATCATTCCCCACTCCTCTTCGGAACCATCCTGAATCTTAAACGTCACACCTACGCGCTCGCGACGCAAAGCAAACGCGTAAACCCCTTTGAACCCGCCTTTGGCGACGATATTCGGGTCGCTCAGCAAGATGGAGTCGATACGTCCGGTGCCAGCTACAAGCAGGGGATGGCGATTCATCGCTCCGGTAATGACCTTGGCCGCCTCGGCTGTAGCCGTATCCCCAATTAGATCCGGACAAGCCAGCTTCAAATAGGCGGTCGCCAAAGCGGATAATGGCAGCGCAAAAACAGGGAAGCCGCAGCCATCCGTTCCCAGCGAGATCTGGGCCTCGGGAATCCCAGCCAAGCCGGCCAGTGTCGCCAAAATTTCACGTTGGACCGGGTGATCGGGGTGATTATAGCTGTCCAGCGGATATCCCATCATTTTGCAGTAGGCCAGAACGCCTAAATGTTTACCCGAGCAATTATGATAAATCCGGCGATATGCTCCACCCTGACGCAGCAGCCGCTCCTTGGCCGTCTCGTCCAGCGGAAGGCTTGGGGCGCATACCAGCCTCTCCTCGGCGAGTCCCGTCTTACTCAACAGGCTCTCCAGCGTACCGACATGCACCTCCTCGGCCCGGTGAGAAGCGGTCATGATGGCGATCTCCTCGTCCGTTAATCCATAAGCCCCTATGATCCCTGCGCGGATGCCCGGAAGCGCCTGAATCGGTTTAGCCGAAGAGCGGGTAAATACAGTAGCATGGGGATTCCCAGCCCGCCCGGCAATCCTTGCTTGTTCATCAATGATACAGATATGACCATAGTGGGCGCATTCCAGCAACCCCCCGCGATATTCATTCACCAGTAACGCTTCATTGTTGTTCATCTCATCGTTCTCTCCTTAATCCGGTTCCATTCCTACACAGTATAGTACAGTGAAAGCCCGCTGGCTATAGACCCTCCCGCACGTCTTCTTGGCGTATCGCCGGTATACGAAGCGAGGCTATCTGCGCAAACTATCTGTGGTTCAGAAGCGAACGAAAAGGAGGCAAAACCCTTTATGACCCAATCCGAAGACCAGCAGGAGCAGTATGTCTCCAAACAAATCCGGGCTGCCCAAGCCGGTGAATATCCCGAGCATAAAGACATTGACGAAGCCGAAAACGGATCCATGGTGAATGACATGGAGGACTTGATTCAACTAGGTGATGACATGGAGGCTATGAAAACGAGCCAAGAGGATCTAAAGCAAAGTGGCTTGTTGTCCGATCCGGAGCAATAGGCCGTTTACAAAAAAGCGTTGCCTCAACTTCCATAGGCAACGCTTCTAAGTCGTGTTCATATGATCCATAATCTGCTTAAGCTTCTCGGTTGCCCGTTTCTGGATCCGGGATACGCTCATTTGAGACATTCCCAGCTTCTGAGCGATCGTCCGTTGGGATTGTCCATCTTGAAAAGCCATCAGGAGAACCTGCTGTTCCTGCGTTTTCAATTGACTCAGCGCTTGCTGCAAATCCATCCGATTCTCCACCGCATCGTAATCGTCGGCATCCGTGCTGATCATCTCACCTAGCGTTGCTGCGCTTTCGTCCGGTGATAGCGGCGAGTCCAAGGACACGTAGTGATAACATTCTCGTCCAGCCAGCACCTCGACGGTTTCTTCGACCGAGAGCTCCAGATATTCCGCGATCTCCTTGATGTCAGGGGACCGCTCCAGTTTGACGGTAAGCTCATCGATCGCCTGCTGGACCAGCGCTCCCTTTTCCTTAATTCTTCGCGGTACTTGAATATACCAGGATTTGTCGCGCAGATAATTTTTCATATGCCCGATCATGCTTTTCATCGCATAGGGCTCAAACGGAATGCCTAACCCACTGTCGTACTGTTGAAGCAAACGAACCAGCGCCATTTCGCCCACCTGGTACAAGTCCTCATACAAATCCGGCCGATTGCGGGCAATTTTGCCGGCGGCCATTTTCACCATCGGATCGTATTTGCGGATTAACCGGGTGGCGATTTCATTATCTTTGGTTTGCTGGTACAGCCGAATCAATCGAGTCGATTCGTGGAATGACTCTTGGGGAGCCGTTCGGTCGGTCATACCTTCTCCTCGCTCTTCTGAAGCCGGCGGACCAACATGACCTTCGTTCCTTTTCCGGCTTGCGTCTCGACGCTGACGTCATCCATTAACGCCTGCATCAGATAGAAGCCTAGTCCTCCGATTGGAGCCTCGCTCAACTCTTTCTCGTGCAGCGTAACGTGACCCGCCTGCCCCCACGGTTCAAAGCTCTCCCCTTCATCTCTGACCGTAATCGACAAAGCATCCGTCAATACCTCGAACGTGATCTCCATTTTTCCAACTTCCTTCCGGTACGCATACAACACGGAATTGTTGCAGGCTTCCGACACCGCTACCTTCATATCTTCAATTTCCTCGTACGAAAATCCCATTTTCGAGGCTACGCCGTATAGGTTCAACCTAACTATATCCACATATTCCGCTGTAGCCGGAAGGCTGATGACGATTCTCTCTACTTCCTCTATCATTAATTCTCGATCCTTTCCTTATTGGGAGTTCTCCTGCTCCGCGAAAAACTTAGCTATCCCGGTCATTTCAAATAACTTCCGGATATGATCCGGTACTTCCCGCACGTAAAACCTTGAGCTCATCCCTTGTCTCGCTTTTAAGATGGACAGAAAAATTCCAATCCCGGTGCTATCGATGTACTTCAATTCTTTCAGATTCAAGACTAAATCCGCGTCATCTTTGCCTACTAGCGGGTCCATCACCTTACGAAAGTCGGGAGCTACGGACAAGTCCAGCTCGCCGCGCAAGGATACGGTACAAATTCCATTCTCCAGTTGTGTCGTGGTGGAAAATTTCAAGCTTTTTCTCGTATTCATGAAATACTCTCCCTGGAATAGGTTTTCTTATAACAACATAACCCAGCTTGTCCGCCGCTGAATCAAAGTGATTTGCCCTCGCCGGGGGCACGGCTCCAAAGTGTAACCGAAAAAGTGAATATCGTACCGCTCTCTACCAACGGCTTCGTCTGAAGTTCGCCGCCCAACTGACTTACTAACTTCTGGCAAATAGCCAGTCCCAGACCGAGACCGCCATATCTCCTCGTCATCGTGGAGTCAAGCTGTGTGAATGGTTCAAACAAAAGGGACATCTTGTCCGCGGGAATACCGATCCCTGTATCGCTGATCGTAAAACTCAAACGGATCATTCCACTTTCGGCATGCTTTGAGCTTACGATGAGACCGATTCTTCCTTGATCGGTAAATTTGACGGCATTGGCCAGCAAATGAATCATCACTTTGCGCAGACGCCGAATATCGCCATAGAGAAGATCCGGAATCTGCTCATCAACTGCGAAGTACAGCTCCAACCGCTTGGCGACGATCTCTGGTTGGAACAAGGCAAGGATATCCCGCATCGATTCCCGTAGCGCAAACGGCGTTATCTCCAGACCCACCTTCTCTTGTCCCAGCTGACTAAAATCAAGGATATCATCAAACATCGACAATAAGGCGTGCGCATTATGGTAGATCAAACCAACGTACTTCTTCTGCTCGTCGGTCAACTCTGTCTCTAGCAGCAACTCGCTCAGCACGAACACTCCGTTCAGCGGTGTACGAATTTCATGGCCCACCATCGCCAGAAAATCCCGTTTAGCTTGTTCGCTGCCACTTGCATCCTTCATTTCAACGATATCCATACCATGCATTTATCGTCTTCCCTTTTCCGCGGTACGGTTTCATCAAGGAACAACCGGCTCATTGCCTCGCGGTCGAAGTCATGAATGCCGGTATTTAGCTGTTCCTCCAGCCATGCCTGCCTCGCTTCCGCCGATTCCTCCTGCACGTCAATCAGTCCATCGGTGTAGAGGACCAAATGGCCCGGACCTTCATAATGCAGCGTCTGCGGATCGGTTTCAATGCCGTCAAACAAGCCTACAGGAGGTCCTATCTTATCGAGGCGAACAGCTTGTCCGTTCCCCGTGAACAACATGGCTGGAGGGTGTCCGGCGTTCACGTAATCGATTTTTTTACGCCGGGTATCCACGATGAGATATATGGCGGTGAAATAATATTGAATCAGCTTGCTCTCGATGTGCAGCTGGATGAACCGGCGATTCAGCTCCTGGATCACTTTCTCGGGCTCCACATAAGTATGAACGGTGTCTTTCAGAACGGAGGAGATGAACATGCAGAATAAGGCCGAGGAAATGCCGTGACCCATCATATCAAGCAAAATAACCGCATATTTACCCTCGCCTAGAGAATACCAGGAATATAAGTCTCCTGCCAGCTCATAGGAAGGCTTGTAAATGGCATCGATTTCGACTTCCGGATCGCGGATTGGAGAACTAAGAACCGCATTTTGGACAAGCGATGCCAGCTTTAATTCTTCCTGGATTCGTTGATCCCGGTTACGGTGCCAATCCTTCTCCAGCTTAAGTCTCAGAGCCAGCCGGATTCGCGCCATCAGCTCGACCTTGTTAATCGGTTTCGTCACATAATCGACGGCTCCGGCATCCAGCGCTTCCGCCAGCTTGTTGGAGTCCCCTACCGCCGTGACTACAATGATCGGGATCTCCCTCAAATGTTCAGAGCGCTGCAAGATCCGGCAAGCTTGGATTCCGTCCATCTCCGGCATCATGATATCAAGCAGAATCAAATCAACATCAGACGGACCGCTTTCCTCAACCGTATCGAAATCCTTTACCCCAAGCCTCTCAAACATGTCCCGTGCTGAAGTGACCGCAACGGTATTCCGGTAATTTTCCTTCTTCAAGATTTCACGAATGATTATGGTGTTTGTCGGATTGTCGTCAACGATCAATATTCTCATGTTAATCTCCTTAGTATGAGCTTGGACAATGAGTTATGTATAATGCAGCGATAAAAGAAAGAACGGGGCGCTTTCCCCGTTCCTTTAGACTCAATTCTATAAACATTACCCTGCCTAATCAAAATTGAAACGGCGGACCGGTGTAGCCATCCCGTGATCGCTTTAACTCCGGTACTTCTGCCAGACGTCTGCGGCAACATCCACCCACTTAACCCAGCCCGCCGGTTTGCGGTTTGCATCCTGAGACGGTAGTTCGGCATCCGCTTGATTCTGCCGAACCGGTCCATCCGGAGCTGTCGTAACTGCAGCCTGAGCCTTTCGCTTCGCCATCCGAGGACGGCTTGCGATTCGGCTGGCCAAGGCAGCCGAAACCTGCTTCGTCGCCAAAGTCACTTCGTTTAATACCTCGCCGGCATGTTGGACCGATTCCATAAGCGGATCGATTTGTTTCATTTTATGCTGGATATCGCCGGTCAAATCGTTCGCTTGCCGGACGACTTGCCGGACCTCAGTTCCTAGCTCGTCAACCGTTTTTTGCACCTCTCGCAGCGTCTCCGTTGTTGTCTGAAGCGAGCGCTCTGCTGCCTTCAGCGTTTTGACCAGGTATACGACAAGTACCACAAAAGCCGCCGCGGCAACCGCCACGCTGATCTCCCAAATCATGTATCGTTCCTCGCTTTCCGTCCGTTTGCATTAAGCCTTCTTTCCTTAACTATACACGAAAATGTGCGGAAGAACAGTTGTTTCTTTAGGCGTTGTACCAAGACGAAAAACCGCTTTGTCCGTCCTCTGTAGACAGAGAACGAATCAAAGCGGCATGGATTTTCTTTATTTCAAGACGCTACCGCCATACATGAAGCGGTATACCCAGGAGCCGTCGAGTTGATCGACGATCACTCCTCCAGACTCCGTTGAGTAGGTGTGCAGAAGTTGTCCGTTGCCAAGGTAAATCGCCACGTGGGTAATCCGCTGGCTGAGTTTGTCGATCCCGGCATAAGACTTGGCCGAAGAGCCCTTATAGCTCATGAAGAAGACCAGATCGCCACGTTTCAAGTTGTCGATGCTGTACACCGCGGTGCCGTTATCCTTAATGTAATCCCCTTGTTGACGGGAATCTGCAGGAAGTGTAAGGCCTAGCGCATCCTTATAGGCTTGTCTTACGAAATCAGAGCAGTCAAACGTTGAAGTGTTACTGCGGCTTGAGCCGAATTCATACGGCGTACCTAGGTATTTCATGCCCGCCTCAATAACTTGTTCGATCTGTTGGTTAATTCCATTAGACGGTGCCGGAGCTGGCGTTGGCACGGGTTCCGGGGCAGGGGGAGGCGTAGGTACCGGAGTCGGTATTTCGGCTTGACCGTTGACTTCCAAATATTTCTCATTCGTGCTAACGTAACCTATCGTTCCATCGGCCGTCTGTACTTTATAGAAATACTCGTTGCTTTGTTCGAGGATCGTCAGCGAAGTACCCGTACGCAACATCGTGATCACATTCCCCGAGGTGGACGGCTGATCGCGCATATTCACGCCGTACGATACCGTAGCCGGCCAACCAAGCGTAGGCTGGGAAGGCGTAGGGGCAACCTTGTCGATCTGAAGGTACTTTTCATTCGTGCTGACGTAACCGGTCTGGCCGGCACTTGTCTGCACTTTATAGAAATATTCGTTGCTTTGTTCGAGAACGGTCAGTTGGGTGCCTTTGCTCAGCATATCGAGGACATCGCCCGCAGTGGAGGGTTCGTTTCGCATATTGACGCCGTAAACTACCGTAGCGGGCCATCCCAAATAAGGTTGCGATGGAGCGATAACTACCGTTTCTACCTGAATGTACTTGTCGTTAGCGCTGACGTAACCAACCGTTCCATCCGCCGTTTTTACTTGATAGAAATATCGGTTACTCTGATCCAATACAGTTACTTCGGAACCTTCGTTAAGGAATCCGATTACTTTGCCCGAAAGGGAAGGTTGGTCACGAAAATTGACCCCGCCAACAATATGACCTTTGGTTATCGTTTGAGCGGTTGCGGTTGCGGCGGCGGCCTGGTGAGGAACAGCTGTATAAGTAGAGAGAAGAATGGCACTCAACAATGTGATCGCTACGCTTCGTTTCATAGGTGATGTCCTGCCTCCTAATGTAAAATCTAGTTGTTATCCTTCGTTCCAACGTTCTCCTTTCTTTGGTCTTGTCCCCATTATATCCCTTGTCGAAAACAGTCTAAATCGGTCGAAGATCACATTGTCCGAAAGCGTATTCAAAGACATTGGGCCTAGTTTCCATTTATCAAAAATAGAGGCATGCGACCTATAAATTTCGACCTAAAACACGCCGATGAAAACGCATTCTCGCGTTTAAAGGCTTGATTTTTGTAACAAAAGTACCTGATTACGCAAGACACCTAACGATTTTCATGATTATTCCAATTTATCCAATTGGACTATTTTCTAGGGATAAACACCCGGTTTTTAACGCAAAAAAGCCCAAGCATCAGACCTGGTAACTATTTCCTCGGTCTACCCGCTTGGGTCATGTATTACGACAATGGCTTGTCTTCTTCTGTTCTACCTTATGTAACCCGTAAAACGTATACGGGCCAAACGGGTCGCTTTAACCCTCTTTTGGCTCAACATGAACGTGAACGTGCATCACGTTTTGCTTGCTTCTCATCCGTTCCTCTACTCGGTCGCTGATTTTATGGCTCTCGATCACCGTCAGTTGTGGATCGACTTCAATGACAACGTCAACCAGCACATGATTACCGTGAACGCGGGCTTTCAAGTCCCTGATGCCTTCAACCCCTTGAGTTCTGGCAATGGTACTGCGCAGGTCACCCAATTCTTTCTCATCGAACCCGTCAGTCAAATTATGTGTCGATTGGCGGAAGATGTCCCAGGCGGTCTTGCAAATGAGCAGACCCACGGCAATCGCAGCCACTACATCCAGCCATGGCAGCCCGAATTGTGCCCCGATGATCCCGATGGCCGCCCCTACGCTCACCATAGCGTCCGACAAGTTATCTTTGGCTGCCGCCATCAGCGCCTGATTGTTGATCTGATTGGCCAATCTCCGGTTGTAGATATAGACCCCGCCCATCGCCAGAGCACAAACTGCGGCTACAGCGGCCGAGAGAATGTCAGGTTGGCTATGCACACCTGCCGCTAACGATCGGATCGCGTCAAGGATCACTTGAATGCCGACCATCGCCATAATAAAAGAGGCAACCAACGCGGCGATCGTTTCCGCACGAAAATGACCGTAAGCATGATCCGAATCCGGCGGTTTTTGCGAGATTTTGAGGCCGATTAGCACCGCAACGGAAGCCACGATATCCGTGAGGTTATTAAAACCGTCGGCCAACAGCGCGTTGGAATCAAAATAAAAACCGCTAAGCAATTTAAAGGCGGACAGCAGCAAATAAGCGGTAATGCTTACCCAAGCCCCGCGCTCCCCTTTTCGTATATCGTCGTAAATATCCAAGTCCCGCACCTCCAGACTTCTCCCCGAAGCCATTCAACAACTTGTTCAAACCTAAAGTGGCTTTCCATGAAAAGCGTTTAATCATCGTAGCAAATAAACCCCGAGTAAGTCTAGAGAAACAGTGTTGCCTCCGGGAAAAGCAGCCTTCACCATTATTCCCGTTGTACGCGCTTTTAAAAACGTATAAAATAAGGACAGCCCCTTTTTACTTACGAGGAGATGATATCGGTGACGGAAGATAAAGAACCACGCAAAATCGATTTAGCCGAGGCGATGCGTCAAAAGCTTCAGCAGAAAAAACAACTGCAGCAAGCGGCAAATAAACCAGGGATGAAGGACAATCTTCAAACCAAGGCACTGAAGAGCCAAAATAATAAAAAACCGAACAATCAGCGCCGCCGGACGGGTGGTTCGTAAAAATCCCGGCAGCGCAAAGAAGCCGCACGGAGCAGGTCCTATGAGACCCGCCCGCGCGGCTTTTATTATTCGGCTTATCGCGGCTCCGTTAAACTTCTTCCGGATACATCGATTTCCGCAGGTTTTGGATTTCTTCGCTTTCCAGGTACTCATCGTAGGTCATGACGCGATCGATGATCCCGTTTGGCGTAATCTCAATAATACGGTTAGCGATGGTTTGAATGAACTGATGGTCATGCGATGTAAACAGAATCGTTCCGTCAAAGTCGATCAGCCCATTGTTGAGCGCCGTAATCGATTCGAGGTCCAAGTGGTTGGTCGGTTCGTCAAACAGCAGCACGTTGGCCCCGTTCAGCATCATTTTGGCCAGCATGCAGCGGACCTTCTCGCCCCCGGACAACACGCTCGCTTTCTTCAGCGCCTCTTCCCCGGAGAACAGCATCCGTCCAAGGAAGCCGCGCAGGAACGTTTCGTCCTGGTCGTTCGAATATTGACGCAGCCATTCAACCAGATTTAAATCGACACCATCGAAATAACTGGAGTTATCCTTAGGAAAATAGGCCTGTGACGTAGTAACGCCCCAGCTGTATTCTCCGCCATCCGCTTCCAGCTCGCCCATCACGACTTGGAACAACGTTGTTTTCGGCAGGCTGTTTGGTCCGACAAACGCGATTTTGTCGCCTTTGTTCACGACGAAGCTGGCATTATCCAGCACCTTATCGCCCTCAACGGTTTTGGTCAGCCCGTCGACCGTCAGCAACTGCTTGCCGGCCTCGCGCTCCGCTTTAAAGTTAAGGAACGGATATTTCCGGTTCGAAGGTCTCAGATCATCCAGAGTAATTTTATCGAGCTGCTTTTTCCGGGAAGTCGCTTGCTTCGATTTCGAAGCGTTCGCGGAGAAACGCTGAATGAACGCCTGGAGCTCCTTGATCTTCTCTTCCTTCTTCTTGTTGGCGTCCCGCTGCAATTGCAGCGCGAGCTGGCTGGATTCGTACCAGAAGTCGTAGTTACCGACATACATCTGGATTTTGCCGAAATCGATATCCGCAATGTGCGTACATACCTTGTTCAGGAAGTGGCGGTCATGGGATACGACGATGACGGTCCCCTCGTAATCCATCAGGAAGTTCTCAAGCCACTGGATCGATTCAAGATCCAAGTGGTTCGTCGGTTCGTCCAACAGCAGGTTGTTCGGACGTCCAAACAACGCCTGAGCCAGCAAGACGCGGACCTTCTCATTGCCGCTGAGCTCGGCCATCTTCTTATCGTGCAGTTCGCGTGGGATCCCTAGACCAATCAGGAGTGCGGCCGCATCCGGTTCGGCGTCCCAGCCGTTCAACTCAGCGAATTCGCCCTCCAGCTCCCCGGCACGCATACCGTCCTCTTCGGAGAAATCGGCTTTGGCGTACAACGCGTCCTTCTCTTTCATAATCGAATACAGTCGGCTGTGGCCCATAATGACCGTTTCCAGCACTGGATATTCGTCGTATTCATAATGGTTCTGCTTCAGGACTGCCATGCGCTCGCCTGGCGTCATAAATACTTCGCCTTGATTCGCCTCAATTTCACCGGAGAGAATTTTCAAGAACGTCGACTTGCCCGCCCCGTTCGCCCCGATCAAACCGTAGCAATTGCCGGGGGTGAATTTTATATTTACGTCTTCGAAAAGTGCCCGTTTTCCGTACCGGAGCGTTACACCGTTAGTGCTGATCATGTTAGGCATTACCATCCTTTTATCATAGTGAGTGCGGACTATCTCAAATAGTCGATACTACTGGCGTATTATATCATAGAATACCTGTGAAATTGAACCTACAGCGCAGAAAGCCTTAAATCAACCCCCGTTATGCTCGTCTTCAGCCTCGGGGATCCGCCCGGGTCACCTGCTAGGGTTGCCTACCTGAGTCACCTATCTAAGCCCCCTAAGACCATCCCTACTCCCTCTTTGCACGATTATCCCTTTCGTTCAGCAGGCTTGGTTTTGAATGCAAATAAGTGGTAATTTTTTCTTGATATAAGAACATGCGTTTGGTATAATAAAATAAAAGGAACATACGTACGTATTTCAGGATTTGGAGGAGAGCGAACATGAAAGTTAATGCGGGAACGGGTCTACATCCAATTAGCTGCTGTTATGACAGTGAGGAAGCCTGCATGGAGGCGTTAATCGCGATGAAGTGGCGAAACGGTTTCGTCTGCCCACGTTGCGGTTACACCCAGTGTACCCGCTTGAACTCCCGTCGAATCCCCTTGTTCGAGTGTGGCAGATGCGGGCATCAAGCATCACCTTTGGTCGACACGATTTTTGAAAGAACACATCTTCCTCTCTTAAAATGGTTCCACGCCCTGGAGTTATTCCTGCTTCCAGATGGGATCTCGGCAATGCGGTTGAGCCAGGTGATTCGGGTCACCTACAAGACCGCCTGGTTCATGCTGCACAAAATCCGCCATACCCTCGGAGAATCCGATGCCTTAGAGCTATTGAGTGGAGACGTGAAGGTGAACTGTGACCGATATGGTGGGGATCCGTCCCGGTGCAACCAGTTTCCTCATCCCAATGGCTTAGCGGTCGTGGCTGGATGTACGGTAACGGAGGCGGGAGAACCGGAGCAGGTGAAAATCCATCTGATCTCGCAAAAAAGAGGAGAAAGAATTGTCCATCGTCACGAACTCGTTGAATTTATCAATCGACAGGTACATATTCCTACGTCGATTGTTCAGTCGCCGACGCTGGCATTTAAGCTGTATATACCCTTGCGGAGAGTGGTAAGAGAAGCGTGGGATTCACTTAAAAGTACATATGTTGCCTTGGGACCGAAATATCTGCAGGCGTACTTGAACGAGTACACCGGACGCCGCCAGCTGCGCCGGTCCGGTGCGGAAGAAGAAACGAGGCTGCAGAAGTTGCTGTGCCTGTGTATGGCGATTCCAGCGATTCCTTACCCTAAGTTGATCGCACGCCAATCGAATCCTCCTTTTCCGATTGCGGCCTAATCGGGCGCCAAGCGAACCAGCCATACGGAAAGGGTTGAGTAACTGTAACTGCTACTGCAACTACTACCTGATCAAACGGGATAATCTTGCAAAGGGGGCGCCAGATAGCTAAAGACAGCTTCAGGTAGCTACATACAGCTACATACAGCTACATACAGCTACATACAGCCCCAAATAGCTAGGTACTGCTTCAGATAGCACCATACAGAAGCGTGCAGCCCCCCTGCCAATCATAATTATTTGAATCGTCCGCTCAACTGCGGAATTCTCTCCGTATCAACTAGTGGGGTCGAAGCCATCGGATGCGTCGTTAGATGAGGCAACCGCAAGGTTTCCCCATGATGCAGAAGCCGTATCTTGTCTTCGGAAATGTCTCGCCGCTTCCGGTCCGCCTCTAAGCGGTCAAGCGCCTCCCGAGCCGTATCATCGGCCAGTCGGAACGTGCCGTAGTGCATCGGAATCATCAGTTTTGCCCTTACATCCACAAACGCCTGCAGCGCCTCCTCCGGCGTTGTATGCTGGCTTGTCATAAACCACTCCGGCTCATATGCGCCGATTGGCAGCAGCGCCACATCAATTTCATAGCGGCTCCCGATCTCGGCGAAACCGCGAAAATACCCGCTGTCCCCGGCGAAATAGATGACCGGCGGCTTCGAGTCGGCCGGGCTCTGCGCCGACTCCAAAACATACCCGCCCCAATGCGACGTATTTGTATCGAACGGCGTACGACGCGTCCAGTGTTGGGTTGGCACGAACGAGATGTCGACTTCCCCAATCCGCACCCGCTCCCACCAACTCATCTCCTGGACGCGTTGGAATCCTTTGCGCCGCAGTTTTCTCCCGAGACCGACTGGCACCAAAATGGTGGTATCGCTGCCGTATAAGCGACGGATCGAAGCCATGTGCATATGATCGTAATGGGAATGGGAAATCAGGATGACGTCAATCCGCGGCAATTTGTCGATCGGAACGCCCGGTTCACATAACCGACGCTGGAACCCCATGCGCATTGCCCAAACCGGATCCGTCACGAAATTAAGTCCTTGATACTGAATGAGAAACGTGGAGTGGCCAATCCAGGTCATCGTCGTCTCCACGCGGTTTTGATGCAAGTAATCGAGCTGCGGTGGCTTATTAGGAATGACGTAGGAATAATCCTTCCTTTTTCTGCGGCGTTCTTCCCGCCATTGTCTGAACTGCTTCAACGTTTTGTCAGTACTTACGTTATCGATGTTGTTGTAGCGCGTTCTTCTTGGCATCGCTCCGGTTGCTCCTCTCCGCATTTCTTTCGCTTTTTTCCTATTTTAGAGTAATTTCGGCGGCAAACCAAACTTCATTTATTAATCGGCACGGTCCTTATATTTCCAGGCATAAATAAACAGGAATGCTACTGCCCCGATAACAACGAGTTCCGGCGCCACCATCACCATAAACCACTCCATCGCCTTCACCCTTTCCCCGGTGAGCTACCGCGTACGTATTTGGCATCAAACAAAAATAGTCGCATCAGCAAAAACAAAGAAGGGATTAGGATGCACAGTCCTGCAACAAAAGCAGTAATCAAGGCGACGGCCATCGTCTCGTTCGTGAAGCTTTCATAGATGCTGACCTGCTTATAGAGAATATAGGGTAGGTGGCTACGGCCATATCCGTACCAAGCAAACGCAAACTGCAGCATGACCAGCAGGAACGACCAGCCTAACCGTCGCTTTTTCCATACCAACGCAACGGCTACCAGGAAACAAACGAACGAGGCGATAAACATCCACGCTACCTCCAGCATATGAGAGTAATGCTCCGGATTTTGCCGATTGATCTGAAAAAAGGCGAATACACAGGCCAAAATCGTCGGCCCACTCCACAGCAGCGCATAGCCGCGCAGCACTTCGAATGCCCGTAGATCCCCTGCTTTATCTGCGTAAAACGCAAGAAACATCGCCGAAATGTACAACACAGATACAAGCGCCAGCACAATAACCGACCAGGTATATGGATTACCAAAAAAAGCTGTCCAGTCCAAAACCACCTTCCCCTCGACTTCACCGATGATTCCGCCCTCCGAAATCGCCAGAATCGTCGAAAGGGCAGCCGGAATCAATAGGCCCGTCGCCCCGTAGATCCCCATATAGGTTTTGTTGTTTGCCTTGCTGCTGCCGTAAGTGTTGTAAGCGTAATAGGCCCCCCGCAAAGCGAGAAGTACAGTGACCAGACTGCCGGGAATCAGCAATGCGGTGCCGTAATAATAGGCGGAATCCGGGAAAAAACCGACCAGACCTACAACAAAAAAAATCAAAAACACGTTGGTCACTTCCCACACCGGGGACAGATAGCGCTGAATGATATCGTGAATTTTATTCTCATGCCCTGTAAGCACGCTGTAGTAGCTGAAGAATCCTGCCCCGAAATCGACGGAAGCAACGATTAAATATCCGAAAAGGAACGTCCACAGCACCGTGATGCCTACTAGTTCGTAGCTCATTGTCCGTTCCCTCCCTCGAGCCCGGCTTGTCGCAACTCCGTTAACGCGTCCTTGTTCCGGAACATCCGGGACAATACGAGAACGCAGGATAGGCACAAGACCAGATACAGAACGGCAAACAACAGCAGCATTGGGCCGACGCTTTCCGAAGTGGTAGCCGCCTCACCTACCTTCATATATCCGCGGATAATCCAAGGCTGACGGCCGAACTCGGCAAACATCCATCCTAGCTCAATCGCCACCATCGCTAACGGGCCTAGCGCCAAAATACCGATCAGAAGCCACACCGGATAACCTTTTTGGCCGCCGGGCAGGTAGCGCCGCAGCAGATACAGGAATGGAATCAGGACGAGCAGCGCCCCAATCGTAACTTTGAGATCAAACATATAATGGATCAACAAAGGCGGGCGGACATCCTCCGGAAATTCCTCCAGCCCGATCACCCGGGTGTTCGGCGAGTTTCCAGCGAGAATGCTGAGCGCATACGGGATTTCCAGTGCGTATCTGACGTTCCCCGCCTCATCCAGCACGCCGCCGTAAATCAATGGAGCCCGCTCCATCGTTTCAAAATGCCATTCCGCGGCGGCTAGCTTCTCCGGCTGGTACTTGGCCAGAAATTTACCCGAGAAGTCACCGATCATAGCCGTAGCTAGGGCAAACACGAAGGAGGATACCACCGTCAGTTTAAGCGCCTTCTTGAAGTAGGCGTGGTCCCGTCCGCGCAGCAGGCTGAAAGCGGCGATGCCGGCTAGAAGGCCGGCACTGACGGTATATGAGGAAGCCAGCACGTGCGCAACTTTAGTCGGCGTTGCCGGATTGAACATCGCTACGAGCGGCTGGAAGTCAGCAATGACACCGTTCTTGAGAGTAAACCCCTGCGGCGTGTTCATAAAGGCGTTTAGCGTCGTGATGAAAAACGCCGACGCGGAGGAGCCGATGGCCACCGGAATCAGCAGGAGAAGATGCAACAGCTTGTTGTTGAACCGATCCCAAGTATACAGGTAGATACCAAGGAAGATCGCCTCCACAAAAAAAGCGAAGGTCTCCATAAACAACGGCAACGCGATCGCTTGCCCGGCGACCCGCATAAAGGTCGGCCATAACAAGCTCAGCTGCAATCCGATTGACGTTCCGGTTACGACCCCTATTGCCACGGAAATGACAAAGCCGCGAGCCCAACGGCGGGCCAGCAAAGTATAGTGCGGATCGGAGGTGCGAATTCCTCGCCATTCTGCTAGCGCGATCATCAGCGGGACACCGACGCCGATCGATGCAAATACGATATGTACAAACAAGGTCAGTCCGGTAAGCATCCGGCTTAACGTGACCGGATCAAGATTTGTCATGACGAAGCTCCTTCAAGAAAAGTAATGGAGAAAACGGATAACGCTTTTAACAAAGGCGTACATCATAATCACGGCCACGATGAGACATACGATCGCCAGGGTTCGCTCTTGTTTCTGGAACATGCCACAGCCTCCTTGCCAATCTAGTGTGTCGCGGATGTTCCTTTTTATTCCTTCTGACGCTTGGGCAAAGCGGTGCATTGAGGTACAATAAAGTGGAAAGGAGATGTGGACATTTTATGAAAATTGTATTTATCGAACCGACCCCTAGTCCAAATTCCATGAAGCTGCATCTCGATGAACGTCTGGAGCCGGGGATTCGGAAAACATATACACTGGAAAACGAACGCTCTGCCCCGGCCTGGATCCACGGGTTGCTGCATATTCCCGGAGTAAAAAGCGTGTTCCATACCGCTGACTTTGTTGCCCTGGACCGTAAGGGAAACGCTGATTGGGCGGCCATTCTGTCTGATGTTCAGAAGCAGTTCGGTCAGGAAGGGGTCGAATCGGCTTGGAACCCCGAAGGCGGGGAAACGTCGGGATACGGGGAGGCACAGGTGTTTGTGCAGTTCTTCCGCGGTATCCCGATGCAAATTCGGGTGAAGGCGGGAAACCGCGAAGAGCGGATTTCGCTGTCCGAGCGGTTTGTGAACGCCGTAACGGAGGTAGCCAGCGCCACGCTGATCAAGGAGCGCAAGCTCACCGATTACGGCGTGCGCTACGGCGAGTTGCCTGACATTGCCCGCGAGATCGAGCAGGAGCTGGAAGCGGCGTATCCGCCGGAGCGGCTCAAGGGGATCATTGCGCAAGCGATCGCCCACGGCCGCAGTGAGACGGAGTTCGTCGAGCAACGGCGCGAGCTGACTCTGGACGAAATCCGCGCGCGGATGCAGGACCCGGATTGGCGCGTGCGTTACGCCGCGCTGGAGGCGTTGCAGCAGCCGGGCGCTGAGGCGCTGCCGCTGCTAGGGGAGGCGCTACGCGACCCGCAAATGCAGCTCCGCCGGCTCGCCGTCGTGTACCTCGGCGATCTGCGGACGCCGGAGGCGATGGAGCTGCTGTACGAGGCGCTGCGCGATGCCTCCGCCGCCGTGCGCCGCACCGCCGGCGACACGCTGTCCGACATTGGCGATCCCGCGGCCACCGGGCCGATGATCGCGGCGCTGTCGGACAGCAGCAAGCTGGTCCGCTGGCGTGCGGCCCGCTTCCTGTACGAGGTCGGCACTGACGATGCCTTAGAATCCCTGCGCGCAGCGGTGGATGACCCCGAGTTCGAGGTTGGTCTACAAGCGCGCATGGCCGTCGAGCGAATTGAATCCGGCGAGCAAGCCGCCGGAACCGTCTGGCAGCAAATGGCCGGCCGCGATCGAGGAGAAGGCAAATAACTCAGCTAGTCGTTTCGCTGGATTTATTTTGACCACTTGTCATTAATTTGACATTGCCTGGCCATCCCCCATGCGCTATACTTTGAAAATGTAAAATTTCATATGAACCTCATCATTTCAAGGTGAGGTAGAGGTCGCGATTGTGAAGAGTACACCGGAGGAGGCGTGAGAAGCCGCCCGCGATACCGGTCGAAAGGCACCGTCGCCGAAGCTTGGCTGCTCGCTTCTGTAAGCACTCGGGCTGGGGCTGTTTCCGAAAGGGACAGAACTGTCACGGTTATTCCCGTCACCCGAGGGATATCGTGTTGAGCTATCTTCATGGAATGGTGCGGATTTACGGTATAAATATGGCCGCGGAGTCCTTTCCGCGGCCTTTTTCTATGGAGCTCAAGCAGAACCGTCGGTGCATCGGAGACGGGTTACGGGGAAAACTATGAGCTTAGAAGGAGTGTTACACCCATGAGTAAACAACATCAAACGACGGACGAACGGCTTCAGCCGGGACTGAAGGCTCGCCATATGACGATGATCGCCTTGGGCGGCTCGATCGGAACCGGTCTGTTTCTCGCAAGCGGCGGCGCGATTGCCTCGGCTGGACCCGGCGGCGCGTTACTCGCTTATGCCGCCGTCGGCATCATGGTCTATTTCTTGATGACTAGCTTGGGCGAGTTAGCTACCTATATGCCGGATTCCGGCTCGTTCGAAACGTATGCTTCCCGCTTTGTCGATCCCTCCCTGGGCTTTGCGATGGGTTGGAACTTCTGGTACAACTGGGCGATCACCATCGCGGCTGAGCTGTCCGCCGCAACGCTGATTATAAAATACTGGTTCCCCGACAGCCCCTCGCTTCTCTGGAGCGTGTTATTCCTGGCCTTGATCTTCCTGTTGAACGTCCTTTCCGTAAAGGGCTACGGTGAATCGGAATATTGGTTTGCCATGATCAAAATCATCGTCGTCATCGTGTTCCTCATCATAGGCGTACTCATGATCTTCGGAATCATGGGCGGCGAAGCGGTTGGCTTTTCCAACTTTACGTTAGGCGATGCTCCGTTCCACGGCGGCTTCTTCACAATCCTCGGCGTATTTATGGCCGCCGGCTTCTCGTTCCAAGGAACGGAAATGGTTGGTGTTGCCGCCGGAGAAAGCCATAACCCGAGAGAGCATGTGCCTCGCGCAATTCGGCAAGTGTTCTGGCGGATCCTGGTCTTTTATATTTTGGCGATTCTCGTAATCGGCCTGCTGATTCCTTACACCAATCCGAACCTGCTGCAAGGCGGAATCGAAAACATCGGCGTCAGCCCGTTTACGTTGGTATTCGAAAAAGCGGGATTGGCCTTCGCCGCCTCCGTCATGAATGCCGTCATTCTGTCATCCGTGCTGTCGGCCGGCAACTCCGGGATGTATGCCTCCTCGCGGGTGCTGTATTCCCTGGCCCTGCGCGGGAAAGCTCCAAAGTTCCTGGCGAGACTGAACTCCCGCGGTATTCCGATGAACGCGCTCTTCATGACAACGCTCGTCGGCATGGTCGCTTTCTTCGCCTCGTTGTTCGGCGACGGCGTGGTTTATAACTGGCTGCTTAACGCTTCCGGCATGTGCGGCTTCATCACTTGGCTGGGTATCGCCATCAGCCATTACCGTTTCCGCAGAGCCTATGTGGCCCAGGGACGGAACCTGAACGACCTGCCTTACAAAGCGCGTTGGTTTCCGTTTGGCCCACTCTTTGCTTTTGCCCTTTGCTTCGTGGTTATTCTGGGGCAGAATGTAGCCGCTTTTACCGGCGAAACCATTGACTGGTATGGCGTCGCCGTATCCTACATCAGTATCCCGCTGTTCCTGTTGGTCTGGCTCGGCTATAAATGGAACAAGAAAACGAAGGTCATTCCGCTACAGGAATGCGATCTCGAGGTACACCCCGTGCATACCCGGTCATAAACACTAAAAAACGAGCACGAGTCCTGACCCATGTCATCGACTCGTGCTCGTTTTTGATGTTTACTCCCAGTGGATCTCAACTCGCAAATCCTCGGTTCCTTCTAAGGGTTGCATTAAATAACGGATATTCTGGATGCCAAGGTCGTATAACCCTGCTAAGTCCTCTAAGAGCTGCTGATCTGAGCCGGCATAACGCACGGTTATCGCGCTTTTCCCGGCTTTCAATCCATTCTTGACCCGGTCCGCCAGCCCTTTGGCATTGGATACTGCCGCGTCGGCATCATACAGGTCGTATCCAAGCGTCGTTTTCAGAGCAAGATAAGCTTCTTTCTTCACCCCGCCCGCCTCGATCAACGCTTGGAGTGTCGTTAAATAAGGCACGGACGCTAAGGGATAATCCGCTGCAACCCAGATATGATCCTTTCCCATCTGTTCATCCGTTCGCAAATAATACGTATAGTTGACCCGCTTGGGTACATCAGGGACCGGGTCGTCCCAGGTCGTGTCCAGATGGTACCAGCGGTTGTCGAGACGTACAAGATTCCACGCATGCAGCTGATCTCCAGCCGTTCCTTCAACCAAGCGGTTCTCGATACCGGCTTCTTTCAACAGCTCGTAAGTCAGCAAGGCGTAACCTTGACATACCGCTTCGCCGGTTTTGAGCCCTTCATAGGCTGTATATTTCTGCAAATCGGTGTCATATTTTAAGTTCACCACGACATAATCGTGAATGGCTTGGATTTTCTGATGCGCATTCATGCCCGGTTCGATCAGCTGCTTCAGAATCTCCTTCACCCTTTGGCGCACGTAAGCAGTCTGCTGAGCCGTTTCGCGGTAATGGACCTGCAACGTAATTTTGGCCGAACCCGTGGTGCCCCGCCAGGAGTAGACGTAACGATCCACGATATATTTTGTATAAGGATCGGCATCAAGCGCGTTGTAAACCGCCTGCTTCAGCTGCTTCTCCAGATTTTTGGTTGAACCTTTATATTTCAATGTTATGGTTGTACTCCGCGCCTCCATCCCTTCCGCTAACTTCGTTTGAAGTTGTTTGGAGGTAGTGACCGTAGCTGGCTCTGTTGCTGCATGTACCGGGACAGCAACCCATCCGATCGGTTCAGATCCCAGCAATAATCCACCGATCACCCCGGTGATGAGCCACCCCTTTGAAAGTTTCCCGATTTTCTTTCCCATCTGGCTTCCCTCACCTTCCGGTCAAGCTGCATAAAGAGTTCTTTAGCCGGCCTTTCAAGCCCATTGTAACACAGCCGATCCCGCAAAGGCTTTCTAGTTTTGTCGAACGAAAGGAGAGCTTCGGACAAATCCCAAAACGGCGATTATTCGCAAAAAAGACGTCATTCTGACGCCTAAATTTCACATTCAGCTTCTACAAATAGAAGCCCGTCTTATGTATAATAAAAAATATCGACTTGTGACTTATATCATTGCGCCATAATACAGACGTCCATAGGAATGGAGAATAGATCGGATGACTATCGTGAATATTTCGGATATATCCGTGGAATTGTTTATTGCCGTTATGTTTTTTTTGCTTATTGTTGCCCCTTTGGTCAGCCTTGGTGTGCTGAGATTGTTTCAAGGACGCAAGCGATCCGGCTTTACTTTGATCGGCAGCGGCGTGTTGGGATATTTCGTCTTTCAGCTGGTTGCCGGGCTGTTTAGTTAAGACTCCGTACGATATAAACGTAAAAAACGGCGATACAGGTCCTGACCTGTATCGCCGTTTTGCTGTGTAATTATTTGACGGCTGCGGCGGTTTCATGCTCCATGCTCTCGATAAACTTCTCACAGTCGATTGCGGCCATACAACCGCTTCCCGCAGCGGTGATCGCTTGGCGGTAGCGGGTGTCCTGCACGTCGCCGCAAGCGAAAACGCCAGGGACGTTCGTCTCGGAAGAGCCGGGCTTCACCACGATATAACCGTTCGCGTCAAGATCGATTTGCCCACCCAGAAACGAGGTGTTCGGATGATGGCCGATCGCCACGAATACGCCGCTGGCCGGAATCACTTCCTCTTTACCTGTCTCGTTGTTACGCACCTTCAGTCCGGTAACTCCGTTCTCGCCGGCGATGACTTCAAGCGGCGTACGATTCAGCGCCATCTCGATCTTCTCATTCGTGCGCACACGATCCTGCATGATTTTCGAAGCACGCAGCTCGTCGCGACGGTGCACCAGCGTGACTTTCGAAGCAAAACGGGTCAAGAAACCGGCTTCCTCCAACGCAGAGTCGCCGCCACCTACCACGATGATCTCCTTGCCGCGGAAGAAGAATCCGTCACAAGTTGCGCATGTGCTTACGCCACGCCCAACGTTCGTCTCTTCGCCCGGGATGCCCAGGTATTTGGCCGTAGCCCCCGTAGACAATACCAGCGTCTCCGCGACGAGCTCGCCTAGCCCTTCCACTTGAAGCTTGAACGGGCGCTGACTCAAGTCCACGCTGTTCACCCAACCCGTGCGAAATTCGGCGCCAAAACGTTCAGCTTGTTTACGCATATTATCCATCAATTCCGGGCCCATGATCCCTTCCGGGAACCCCGGGAAATTTTCCACTTCAGTCGTCGTCGTCAATTGACCGCCAGGCTGCGGACCCTCGATAATCAGCGGATTCATGTTGGCGCGGGCCAGATAAATTGCGGCGGTCAACCCTGCCGGGCCTGTGCCGATAATAATAGATTTGTACATATCCTCAAACCCCTTCAAATGGATTCATCTCAAAAATTAAGAATCATGATTGCTTGATTCTAATTATGTGAAGACGACGGCATCCTGTCAATCTGTGTATCCGAAGGGTTCGGTGAAGGTTAAATGAAGGAATGATGAAGGGACGCTTCACTGTCCAAGGATGAACATCATTACCTTAGCAGTCGCAACCCGTTCAGAATAACCAGCAGCGTACTGCCCTCGTGACCGACCACGCCCAGCGGCAGCGGAATGCCTGCAGCAAAGTTGCTTACGATTAGCATCAGGATGACCGCTCCGGCAAAGGTTAGGTTCTGCTTCACGATCCGCCGGGCTCGGCGAGCAAGCGAGATCGTCTCTGCGATCCGCTCAATGCTGTCGTTCATCAGCACAACATCCGCCACCTCCAGCGCTGCACCGCTGCCGCCGCCGCCCATAGCGATGCCCACGGTCGCCGCAGCCAGCGCCGGCGCGTCGTTTACTCCGTCGCCGACCATCGCGACGCTGCCGTAACGCTCCCGCAGCGCTTTCACGTGCTCAACCTTCTCCTGCGGGAGCAAGTCTCCGTACACGAGGTCGACGCCGATCTCCCCGGCCAGCGCGTTCGCGGTCACGCCGCGATCACCCGTCAACATGGCGACGGTGAGCCCCAGTTCGTGCAACTGGGCGATGGCCGCCTTGGCTTGCGAGCGAACCTCGTCGCGGAGCGCGATCAAGCTGGCGTATTCACCGTTCCGCTGAATGGCGGACACGGTATGACCTTCGGCGATCCAGGCGTGAAGCTGATCTGCCATCGGCTGAGGCAACATCGAATCACCCTCGTCTACCTTGCCTACCCGCCACGTGGCGCCGAACACCTCCGCTTCGATGCCCCAACCGGGCAGCGCTCGCAGCTCCTCCGCCCCGCGGAGCGGGACCCCTTCGGCCTCCGCCTTGCGTACGATTGCCTTGGCCAGCGGATGCTCCGACAGGCTCTCCGCCGCAGCACAGGCCGCAAGCACCTCCCGCGGGTCAAAGCCCACTGCGGTATAGAGCCCTGTCACTACCGGCGAACCCTCCGTCAACGTTCCGGTTTTGTCAAAGGCGACAACCCGGATGCTGCCGAGATGGTCCATATGAGCCCCGCCTTTAAACAACACGCCTTTGCGGGCGCTCTTCGACATCGCTGATAGCATCGCCGGCATCACCGACGAGACGATGGCGCAAGGTGATGCGACGACGAGAAACACCATCGCCTTATAGAAGGCAAAGGACCAACTCCAGCCGACCAGCAACGGCGTGAGCAAGATTAACGCCAGCGTGGCGGCCACGATCGTTTTGGCATAAATCCCTTCGAGTCGTTTGATGAATCGCTGGGTCCCCGGAACCTCCTGTTGAGCTTGCTCCACGAGGGTGATGATCTTCGAGAACAAGGTGCCTTCCGCCGGGCTGGATACCTCGACGTATATCGCGCCTTCTCCGTTTAGCGTCCCGGCATACACACCGTCACCCGGTTGTTTATCCACCGGGATCGATTCGCCGGTGATCGCCGATTGGTTCACTGCAGAGCTCCCGGTTCGGATCGTTCCGTCCGCAGGAATTACCTCACCTGGTTTGACCAGTAGCAGATCGCCAACGGCCAGCGCTTCCACCGCTACCTCCTCCACCCCATCTCCGCCGACACGTAATGCGGTTTCCGGCTTCATCGCGATTAGCGCAGAGATATCCTTGCGGCTCCGGTCGCTGGCGAACGATTCCAAAGCACCGCTCAAAGCAAAGATAAAGATCAGCATCGCGCCTTCGTTCCAGTAGCCGATTGAGGCCGCACCAAGCGCTGCAGCGATCATTAACAGATTGACGTCCAAATCCCGCTCTTTCACTAACGTGATCAAGCCTTCCCGAGCTTTTACGTATCCCCCAACCGCATACGCGGCAATATAAAGCGCCATCGACACCCATGGCATCGCCTCTTGCATCCCCCAGGCCCAGGCTGCAAGCATCAACCCGCCGCTGCCTAACGCGAGGAGCATCTCCTGATGACGTAACAGACGCAACCAATCGAACCGACGTTTCCTGCCCGGGTTGGGCTGATTCGCTGACTTTTGGATCTCGCTTAACGTTCTTCTATGCACAGCTTCCATGACGAACTCCTCCTTTTAAGTCACTTGCGTTGAGAATGAAAATTATTGTTAACCCCCTAAAAATGGCACAAGCTGCCCCGGGATCTTCCCGGAGCAGCTCACAAATGAGAACGATAATCATTTTTGTATCAGGACAATAATTTTGGCTTAGTGAAACTTTACTTTTATTTTATGCCAATTCTCCCGTCTTGTAAACACCCCACCTTGCCCCATCCAAACGCAAAAAAAGCCGCTGACCGGGACGGATATCACCGTATTCCCGATTCAGCGGCTTCAGTATAATAGCGGATTAGGCCTGGCTGGCGGCGATCGCCTGCTCCAAATCATAAAGGATGTCGTCGATCGACTCCGTCCCCACGGATAAGCGAATCAAGCCCGGTGAGACGCCGGCGGCTTGTTGCTCCGCTTCTCCCAACTGTTGGTGCGTGGTGCTGGCCGGATGGATGATCAGCGACTTGGAATCGCCGACGTTGGCCAAATGCGAGAACAACTTCACGTTTTCGATCAGCTTGCGCCCGGCATCCACGCCGCCGCGGATTTCAAACGTAAGGATGGCGCCTTGGCCTTTCGGCAAATATTTCTGCGCAAGTTCGTAAGATTCGTGACTCGGCAGCCCGGCGTAGCTGACCCACTCAACCTGTTCATGCGCTTCCAGGTACTGCGCCACTTTCAAAGCGTTTTGGCTGTGGCGTTCCACGCGCAGATGCAAAGTTTCAAGCCCTTGCAGCAGCAGCCAAGCATTAAACGGAGATAACGAAGCGCCCATATCACGCTGCAGCTGAACGCGAGCTTTAATGATGTATGCCAGCGGACCAACCGCTTGTGTGTAAACGACGCCGTGATAGCTTGGATCGGGTTCGGTCAGGCCCGGGAATTTGCCGCTGGCAGCCCAATCGAACTTACCGCTGTCCACGATGATGCCGCCGATCGAGGTGCCGTGTCCACCGATGAATTTGGTTGCCGAATGCACGACAATGTCCGCACCGAAGTCGATCGGACGCAGCAAGTATGGGCTTGGGAACGTATTGTCGACGATCAGCGGAATGCCATGCTCATGGGCAATCGCGGCTACCGCCTCGATGTCCAGCACATCGCCCTTCGGGTTGCCCAGCGTTTCGGCGTATAACGCCTTCGTCTTGTCCGTGATCGCGGCGCGGAAGTTTTCCGGATTCGAGGAATCCACGAACTTTACGTTAATGCCCAGCTTGGGCAGCGTTGTCGAAAACAGGTTAAACGTGCCTCCGTACAGCGTCGTGGAAGAAACGATTTCATCGCCCGCTCCGGCGATGTTCAAGATGGAGAAAGTGATCGCTGCCTGGCCAGAGGCCGTTGCGAGCGCCCCAACGCCGCCTTCAAGCGCAGCCACGCGTTTCTCGAACACGTCGTTGGTCGGGTTCATAATCCGGGAATAAATGTTGCCGAATTCCTTCAAACCAAACAGGTTAGCCGCATGCTCGGTGTCCCGAAAACCGTAGGACGTCGTTTGATACAGTGGAACCGCCCGGGAGTATGTAGTGGGGTCGATCTCCTGACCCGCGTGGATCGCCAGTGTTTCCGGGGCATATTGACGCTCTTCAGACATTGATAATTCCTCCTTTAAGATGTTGTTCAAAAAATCATCTATCCATGATGAAATTTTGAATTGGCACTTTATCGTGCAGAGTTTTTTCATATTCTCTCACATCTCATGGAATTTGAAAATAGGAAATCCGATAATTTTTATATGAATTACTCAGATTGAGCTATCCAGTTGATATTTGCGGATAAAATACGCATCCTCGAACGTTGGCGCGCATTCCCTTAGTCCCGGGAAAGGGGGATCCTGCCCTACCAACTTGACATAGATTCCTCCCAACGTTTCCCGAAACTCGATCAAGCCCGCCTCCGGACAACGGTCGAATTGCTCACGCGTTAGGTTCCCCTCCCAAAGTGGGTAGGGAAGATCCGCCAACCAGGACGTTCTGCCTCCGTAAAAGCGTACTTTTCCCCGATCCAGCCAAAGCACGTGATCGGCCGCCTCCTCCCATTCGCTCAGCTCGTGTACTGCCGCTATCACCGTTCGCCCTTCCGCATATCGGTTCAAGTAGGTGATCGCCAGCTTCCGCTCTCCGGTATCCATGCCGTTCAACGGCTCGTCCAAGAATAGGAATCTCGGGGCGGCCAGCAGCGACTGAGCCAAAGTCACCCGCCTCTGCACGCCTCCGGACAACCGCTTGATCTTGATGTTCCGATAAGACTCCAGTCGAAAATCACGGAGCAGCTCGCCGGTCCGCTCGGAATGGAATACCCCCTTCATCTCTGACAAGTACAGAAGCAGCTTAGTGGGAGTCATATTTTCGTACAGTTCGATTTCCGACGGCACATAACCGATCTGGCTGCGCACTAGCGGTAAATCGGACAAAGCGGACCGCTCCTGGTACAGGATTTCCCCCTTGTGAGGCAGGCTCACCGTTGCCAACAACTCCAGCAAAGTGGTTTTCCCTGCTCCGTTGACCCCAACGAGCAGGGTTAATCCCGGCTTCAATTGCAGCCGGTCAATTTGAAGAACAAACCCGCCGACAGGGCGTTCCCGCAGCCCCTCAATGCGAATCATGGCCGCGTACCGCCCTGTGCCGCGCCAGTCTGCAAGTTCCGACTGCGGATATACGAGCGGAACAGCAGAAGGGTGCCGACCAGCAGGAAAGCGATGTTCATCGCGATCCCTACTCCTGCTCCTGCTCCCGTCCCGGCATTCAAATGGATAACCGAGGTCTGGTCGATGAGGAGCAGCCAGAGAGCGTATACGCCTCCCGCGGACATAACCCCCGCCTTATGGCCGTAACGAAATAAAGCGTACATCGCTACCCCTCCGGTAAGCAGGGATATTCCTAACCATTCCAGCAAAAAGGGGATAAACGGCAACGCAGCTTCCCCCGCGGAAGCCACGCGGATGCTCACCGCCACGGAGCTTACCAATGCCCAGCCGACGACCAGCGCCATGACCATCAGCATCCGGCTGTAAATGACCAATGCCGGCGGGTAGGGCGTAACGCTCTCGATGGCGCGCATCCCCCGGTCCCAGGTGCGGTAGCTATACAGCATCGACGCGATCAGCATAAGCGGCGTGATCAGCGAGAACATGCTGGGCATACCGTCTCCCAACAGCCAATTGGACAGAGGCTGCTTCGGATCAACCAAAAATACCAGCATCAAAAACACGGCTGCCCCGGTCAGCATCAACGAAAGGCGGTTCATTTGAAATTGACTACGCAGCAATCGGCCCAGGGACGGCGGTTCGACCCGCGCGTTAAAATCAAGGGATGCGGCGGCGTTTTGCGCTTGAAGGACGGCGAATTCCGGCTGCAACGCCTCGATTAACGCCGCGGTATCCAGCGGTGTTGGACTCGGTTGTAGCGCCTGTCGCAACGGCTCGCGAAGCTCCCGCTCCAATCGCTCTAGTTCTTTATCAATGGATGGTTCCATGCGTCGGCACCTCACTTTCCTCTTCGCGTATTTTTTTGACTTCCCAGTCCGAAAAAGAAGGGTCGGCCGTGCGAGATAACGCCCGCTTCAGCTTGCGCAACCCCCCGTACAGATGCGATTTGACCGAGCTCAGCGGCAGCTCCAGTAGCTCGGCGATCTCTTGCAGCTTCAAGTCATGGAAGAAGCGCATGCGCACCACCTCTTGCTGCACCTCCGGCAGCTGAGTCATCGATTCGGCCAACTGCTGCACCGTTTCCTGCCGTTCGATCAATTCCTCCGCCCTTGGCGCCGGATCGGCATCCTCCGGCATCGTATCCGTGCCGGCGTATTCCGAACGGTAAGAGGCGCTGCGCCAATAATCCCGGCATAAATTGAGCGCTACTTTATAGAGCCAGGGGCGAAGCTGTTCCATCCCGCCATGCCGCTTGAGATGGCGGATCAACCGGATAAACGTCTCCTGGACGATGTCCTCCGCTTTGCCTCGATCTTTCAATTGGCTCGCGACATAGGACAGCAGCGGTCCATGGTACCTCGTAACCAGCAACTCGAACGCTTCCTGGTCGCCGGCGGCCATTCGCTCGGCCAGCAACGAGTCCGATATCATGATGTTTCCTCCCCCTTTGCATTTCTCTTATTCCTCTTCCACACTGATCCAACGTTCCCTCTTCCCAATCAACCAGACGGCAAAGGCAAGCAAGATCAACGATGCAATCAACAAACCGATCCGATTGTGCGGAAAGGAATAGGTTTTTTTCAAATAACTTGCGTATAACGTCCATCGCCCCAACCATTCTCCCGAGCTCATCGTATCGAGTACCCAAACGGCAAAGCCCAACACTAATCCTCCGTAGATCCGGCGAAACGCAATGATTCCGGCGGTACTTAAGGAGATCAACAGCACGTAAGCCGGGAGGTTCTGAAGAATCAAGGAACCGGCAGTCATCTCAGCTTGAGGAATCACCTCGGCGCCATTCCAAGGATACCGAAGCGTCCAAATCCCCCCGAAATGCCAAGCATAGACCGACATCAGGACCATCCCTAACCCCGCTGTTAATAGGATGGACATCAGCCATCTTCGGAACGCCAGCATCCTTAACGAAATGGGATACGTGGCGATGACCTCCATGCCGCCTCCTCCGATTTCCCGCTGAAATAGCAGCAGGGGAATGATGATCGCCAGGGAAAACAGGGCCATTTCCGAGAAATAATACACATTTCTTGGGCGACCGGGGTCACTAAGTACGATGCTGAGGATATAGACGGCGAACAGCAGCAGCGCCAGCCAAGCCATCGGTTGTTTCTGTACTTTTAGCTCCAAGGTCACTCCGCGGAACCAGCTTCGAGCGTCAGTTCGCAACTGCATCATGCATCACCCGCTTCCATTCCCGTTCCCATTCGTCATACGGAATCGGTCTAGGTCCACCCTCTGCGTCGGCTTGATTAGGGATTTCCAATCCAAGCGCGTAGAAATGGTTTAACACCTCTTTCACCTGCTTGTTCTTCCCTTCATCCAGCGCCCCGGCTACTTGTGCCGCCATCCGCAATCCCACGTGATCCGGATCGGCATCTTCCGAAGGATCAAACAAGTTGTACAACAGGCCGCCCCCAGAACCTTGCTTCAAATCATCGGCGGTATACCCTTTATACTCTCGGTAATACATATACCACATCAAGGCGCGAAGCTGCGGACGCACATCTTCGGAAGCCTTCAGAATGTCCATTTGCCCTTCGCTCGTGCCGAGCAGCATCGAGTTCATCAGTTGGTCTGCGAAGTATTCCACTTCGCTCACCAGCCAGATCAAATAATAGGTTTTATTCTCCATTTCAAGGGAGTGATTATTGTTCATCGACAGCATCAGCACTTGATCCAGTTTAGGATCCAAATGGTTGACCCATCCGGCAAAATAAACATACTCCCCGGCCCATTCTTCCAACAGCTTTTCGGCCGTCTTGACGTCGTAGGGCGTAGTCACGAGGCGAACCGGCAGCTTCGGGTTGCTCACTTCTTCAAACTCCCCACTGTAAAAGCGGACGAACGCCGTCGATTTGCCTTCGAACACTTGGCCTTCGCGAGTCTGTTCCTTTTGTTCCAGATTTCCGTACAGCTTGGATGCAAACCCGGACGTGGAGATACGGAAAATGGCGGGCGGAAGGCGCCAGCCGCCATAATCGGCCGCCACCTGCAAAGAATCCTCGTAACTGTTCTTCATATAAACCGGAAAATCCCCCGGCAGTGGATACCATGCGACATAGCCGGGAAGGAAAACGTTCTCCCCCTTAACAAAAGCCAAGTAGGATCCCTCGGTATAATTCTGCGCCACGTAATCCATAACCTTTCCGGTATATTCCATCTCGACTTGGACGGTCTCGTCTGCGGTCAAAGGAGCGGATAATTGGACCGTAAGCTTCTCTCCCTCATGCGTGAACGGAACGGGAGAACCCGACACCGCCAACCGTTCTATATGGAACGTACGATTGAGCGTGAACAGCAACTCGCCGCGCCCTGTTAACTGGCCTGCCGGAATTTGCAGCGCCGCTTTGATTTTCAACCGATCATCTGACTCCCGTTGCAAGTGGATATCGTACCGCTCGATCTGAAACGTTTCGACTTTCTGGTCTTGGATCGCTTCCACCGTCTTAACGGCAGGATCTCTGAGTTTCTCATGCAATCCGGCATAACGTTCGCCCCAAATGGAGAGGTAGGGTATAAAGGCTCCGGCCGCCAGCAGCAGGGCTAAACCTCCAGCCACCCAATTGCTTCGGCGAAAGGCAGTCGGGCGCAACCGGTTGAGCAGGAGCACGCCCGCCGTCAACAGCAGTAGCGTAAACGCCAGTACAAACCAGCGGGAGGCCGCCAGTTCGTCTGCGATCAGGCGAATGCCCCACGTTTCGGCATCGGAATCCCCGGTCACGAACAGCTGATTGAGATGGAACGTACGCAGCACGTACCATTTGTTACGGTCCAACAGGAACATATCCAGAAAGAACGTTCCAAACATCCAGGCGCAAAAAGCGATCAAATAGACGGCCCGATTGGCGATACAAATGGCGAGCAGCATCGCCAGCGCCAAGGTCACCAGATAGGAAACCTCGAAGGTTAGCAGATAATAAACCGCAAATTCCCGGGTGATTGTAAACGCTACGTCCATCCTCGCGGAGTTCCAGACGAACGCGGCGCCGGCCAGCACCGAAAATATCGTGAAATACAGTACCCCTGCCATATATTTCGCTGAAATCCTGGACATATAGGACACCGGCAGCGCCCCATTCCATTCATAGGAGGTACGGCGAATGTCTCGACGGATCGTCAGCACGCCAAGGAGCATCGTCAGCCCCAGGCTCATCGTGTGCAGCAGCGTCAGGCTGGTGTACGAACGTTGAAAAAACAAAATTTCACGTCCTGGCAGCCGTTCAAGATTCCAGAACACGAGCAGGCCGAACACGAGCGGCAAACCCAGCAGCCACCGGTTTCCGAACAGCATGCGAAGCTCGAATTGAAACAGACGTCTCCATTTGTCCATTACCGAGCCGCCCCTTCCATCAAGCCCGTTCGCAGCAGGGCCAAATACCCGTCCTCCAGGGTTGGTGGAACGAGCGCGGCCTCTTGGGCTACCTCCAGCGGCGCTTCGCCGATCATGCGGCACAACAGGCCGCCTCCCGTCGGACGCGTGGACACGACGGACATCGGATCAAGCCGGGCAAACTGGCTCTCGCTTAGGCGAACCTCCCACACCTTGCCGCGTCCGAACTCTTGCAGCTCGGATAACTCCCCGGACAGCTTGACTCTCCCTTTATCGAGGACGGCGATTTGGCGACAGTTGCTTTCGATGTCGGCAACGATATGCGTCGACAGCAGCACGATCCGTCCCAGACTGAAGCGGGTCAACAGATTGCGGAAGCGGACGCGCTCCTCGGGATCCAGTCCAGCCGTGGGCTCATCCACGATCAGGACCTGCGGCGAACCCAGCAGCGCTTGGGCAATGCCGAGTCGGCGTTTCATGCCGCCGGAATAGGTCTGCACTCTTTTTCGCGCCTTATCCTGCAAATTTACTTGCTCCAGAAGAGCCTCAATCTCCGCTTTGCGTTTCTTCTTGTCCGTCATTCCTTTCATCACCGCAACATAGTCGAGGTATTCTACCCCCGTCAGTTGCGGGTAAACCTGAAATTGCTGCGGGAGATAACCGATCATGCGGCGGATCTCCTCCGCCTGGCGCAGCGAGACGCCAAACAGCGTCGCCTCTCCCGAAGTAGGTGGCGTGAGCGTGGCCAATATGCGCATCAGCGACGATTTCCCGGCACCATTGGGGCCCAGAAGCCCCACCATACCTTCGTTTAGCGTTAAGGTGACATCATCTAGCGCTAGACCGCCGCGCGTATATTTTTTGGATAAATGATCAATTTGTATCATACTGTTCCTCTTTTCCAAGCGTTTTATCAAGTGACGCCTTCCGCGGGAGGCATCTGTAGCTGTAACGGAAAGCGTCCATAAAAAGTTTGGATCAACGAAAAAAGGGTGCTATTTCCACACCCGCTCTGGAATAGCACCCTGTTTCTCCCTCATGTAGCCTTCTTGAGCCGGCCAAGGCCGGACCTTGTCTTAATAGCTGTTTTGGCTGGTTTGCCCTTGGGCGATAGCCACACCGGCACTCGTGCCCAGGCGCGTTGCCCCCGCCTTAATCATCGCTTCGGCATCAGCCAGCGAACGCACGCCGCCAGACGCCTTCACGCCGACGTTTGGACCCACCGTTTTGCGCATGAGCTCGACCGCTTCCACCGTCGCCCCGCCGGTCGAAAATCCGGTTGATGTTTTGACGAAATCGGCTCCGGCTTCGACGGATAACTTGCTGGCCCGGACAATCTCCTCGTCGGAAAGCAGACAGGTTTCAATAATAACCTTCACCAGCGCTTTCCCGGCAGCAGCTTGGACAACCCCGGCGATATCGCGGCGGACGAATTCGTCGTCACCGTCTTTAAGCGCACCGATGTTGATGACCATATCGACCTCGCCGGCCCCCTCGGAAATGGCATGGCTGGCTTCAAACGCCTTTACTTCCGGAGCCGAAGCACCCAGGGGGAAGCCGATCACGGTGCAGACTTTCACTGGAGTGTCTTTCAAGACCTCCGCAGCGGTCTTCACCCAAGTCGGGTTAACGCAGACGGAAGCGAAGCCGTATTGCTTAGCTTCTTCAGCCAGCTTGATGATGGCGGCGCGTCCGGCGTCCGCTTTCAGAAGGGTATGATCAATCATGGCAGTAATGGATTGGGAATGAGTGGACAAGGGAATTCCTCCGTTCGTTTTTTCGAATCTATATTTCTGACTGTGCGGATCCTCAATATAAACTGGAGATCGTCACGCCGCTTGGCAGCTTAAACGGATGCTCCGTATTGATATGATCATAAAACATGATACCGTTCAAATGGTCGATTTCATGTTGCATCACGATGGCGTCAAAACCTTTGAAACGCAGCTTAACCTCGTTGCCCGCCTCATCGCAGGCTTTGATCTGAACCTTCTCATAACGCGGTACGAATCCCTGCACCGGCCGATCCACCGACAAGCAGCCTTCGCTCTCCGGTAAATACGTCATTGCCTGGGAATGGCTGATGATCTTCGGATTATACATGGCGATCGGCCGATCCTGACCGTTCTCGTCCGTCAGTAAAGCGGCAAACATCCGCTTATTCAGCCCAATCTGGTTCGCCGATAATCCCACTCCTGCGCGCAGCTTGTATTTCTTCGCCATCTCCGGATCCTGGCTGTTCTTCAGGAACTGCAACATCGCCGCCATTTCCTCGCGGTCTTCCTCGGTTGGGGGAACACTGACGGGTTCCGTCACCACTCTAAGAATAGGTTCCCCTTCTCTAACAATGTCATCCATCGTAATGATGTAATCGCGGTTGAATTTACTCATAAATAAACAGTTCATCCACCTTCGTCTGCAAAATATGCGCAAGCCTGAATGCAAGCTCAAGCGTCGGGTCGTACCGGTTATTCTCCACGCTATTGATCGTTTGGCGCGTCACGCCGCATTCTGCGGCCAGCTCGTTCTGGGTTAAACCCAGTCGCTTTCGGAGCTGCTTGATCTTATTGTTCATCGGCACCACCAGAATGTCAAAAGTTTTGGACTTCACCATGGTATCACGACCCTATTGACCTGTCAAAATCAAGATCTCATCTTGATTCCCCAGACCGAGTCCTTCTGGAATCCAGCCGCTTCACGCAACGCCGGAAGCCGCTCATCCTCCGGATAATGCTGTTCCAAATACCGGACGTAAGCCTCGCGCAGGCGGATTTCCTGATCCAACTTGTTATATTCGCTCGGATGCTTCTCCAGCCGCGCCAATGCGGCATCCCAGCGTGCCAGATCCGCCTTCGTCGTCCGGCCTTTCCGAGTCCGCTCCGAAAGCGAGGTTAACTCTTCATAAGATTCCCGAAGCTTGGCCGAATATTTGAACTTTTGGTTAAACAAACCCAATACCACGATGAATAGAAAAAAAACGATCCACGCCCCGATATGCTCCATTCGCCGTTGCTCCCTTCGCTTTTTAAGCAAAAATAAAAGCTCCCGCTGCCAGGAGCCGCCATACCTTCGTTCTTTGCTATAGCTTCATCGCCATTGTCGTATCATCGTTTTATTTATATTTGTGCCAGTCCAGTTCGCTCGTATTTAACAGGTGTTCGAAATCATTGTCGAGCCGTTTCTGCTCGGCACGACGCGCTTCCTCTTTGCGTACGCGCGCCTCCTCCTGACGTCGTTCCTCATCTTTCTTCAATTCATTAGCCTGCGCCTTCAGCTTGGCCAGCGTATCCTCGCCAAGCAGATCCTTCAGCGTAGCCGGTTTATCCGCCGCCGGATTGGCCGGCGTGCCTGGCCCGGAACGTCCCTTCTTCTTGCCCATGGATGCTTCACCTCGGTTCCGACGATCCTCTGTAGTTCAAGCCTAAAGTATCATAGTCGAAAAAACGTTGTCAATACGACGTGATTTGGTCCAAACCGCTGAGGAACAAGCTGAGATTGAACTCCAGACTCTCCCCTAACTCGAGCGGCAAGCCAAACGCGCCGCGACGTTCCAGGGAGGCGAAGCCGTGAATCAGACTTCGCAGCCCGCGCACGGTGTGCAAGGCTTGATCCTCTCTTAATGAGTAGCTGCCGAGATAACGCAGGATCAGATCTACGATGCGCCCTCCAGCTGCCTGCAACGCCGGATCCGGACCAGGTGCGGCCTGCGCCGCATCGTACAACCCGGGATAGGCATAAGCAAAATTAAGATACGTCTTGGCAAACCGGTGGATCGCCGCTCTCCCCGTTGCTTCACCGGTGGAAGTCGAAATATGCTCATAAAGCCGATTTAGAGCGTATATGGCCAATTCCGTGCGAATTTGTTCCAGGCCACTCACATGGTTATAGAGAGAAGGCGGCCGAATTCCCAATTTCTTGGCGACCGAGGTGATCGTCACGGCCTCCAACCCCTCCGCATTTGCCACATCTACGGCAGCCATCAGCACCGCCGTGCTGTCAATCCCGATTCTTGGCGACATGCTCAATCCCCCTTCCGGCCGGTCTCAGCCGGTGTAGTTGTTGGCTGCACCGTTCCTTGTGCACGTTCGGCCGCCGCGATCGCCTTGGCTATGGCGGCGGCCGGCTGCTCCAACACCGGCCCGTGTCCGACCGCCAATAGCGATGGCTTTAGGCCGGCCAGCTTGCGGGCGCTCGCTAACGCGGTTTCCTTATGCCAGGTGGCGAGCGCCGGAAACGGGAACATCGGGCGAACAGTGCCACTCACCGCGATACCCGCCCGGGTTTGGAAGGCGTCGCCCGCGACAAGCGCGCCGCTGCGCGTGTCGAGCAAGGCAAACGATCCCGGCGTATGGCCCGGAGCCGCCACGGCCAGCAACGAACCGATCCGATCCCCATCCGTAAACGTGACATCCGCTCGGGTGATCAGCTTCTTCGGTACCCCGCCGCGGATCGGGGAGGTCGGTTCGCCCGGATCTAGCGAAACGTCGCCGTCCATCAAACGCGCATCGCGAGCAGATACATGCACCGCTACCTCGGGAAGCTTCGCCTTCAAGGCATCCAGCGCCCCGACGTGATCGTCATGCACATGCGTGAGGATGATGCGTGTCAGCGGTTTGCCGATTTCTTGCACGGCCTGAAGGATCCCTTTGGAACTATACGGCAAAGCCGCGTCGATCAGCGTAACGCCATCCTCTTCCTCCACCAAATAACAATTCACCGGAAACAACCGGGGCATAAACGACAGTTGCAGAAGCTGTCCAACCTTCGTTATTTTCATAAGATAATCGCCTCTTTCCCATTAACTAATACCTTTAGTTTTAGTTTAAACTAATGCCATTAGTTTTGCAAGCAGGTTTTCACCTATTTTGAAGTCGTACAAGCGTGCCTGGCCGAATATGCTGTACAAGCAGCTTCATTTTATTTCAACAGTTGGAGGTTTCGCAATGAACAGCTTTCTTAGCTATGTACTGCTTGGTTTATCTTTATCCGCCCCCATCGGGCCGGTGAATGCAGCTCAATTGGACAAAGGCATTCGCGGCGGGTTCCTGCACGCCTGGTTCGTTGGGCTTGGCGCCCTTTCTGCCGATTTGGTGTACATGCTGCTCGTTTACTTTGGCGTGGTTCACTTCCTGAATACCCCGTTCATGAAAACTTTCCTTTGGTTGTTTGGTTTCTTCGTGCTCACCTATATTGGGATCGATAGCCTGAAGCAAGCCGGCAAAATCCCAGCGGGCGAAATGAGAGGCAGCGAGCCGCTGCGGAAATCGTTTTTATCCGGATTTCTCATGTCCGTCAGCAACCCGCTGTCCATCTTATTCTGGCTAGGGATTTACGGTTCGGTATTGGCTCAAGCGTCAGCAAATATGCAAACCCAGGATCTGATCATGAACAGCGGCGCCATTATCGTTGGACTGCTGCTCTGGGATTTTACCATGGCCGGGTTTGCTAGTGTGTTCCGCAAGTTGCTCACGAACCGGATTTTGGTCCTCGTTTCGGTAATGTCGGGCGTGTCCTTGATCGGCTTCGGACTTTATTTCGGCTATAAAGCCGCCTTGCTGCTTGCAGAGCGACTATAAGTTTACGTCGTCCGCTTGGGACGCAGGACCAGCGATTTGGCCTGTCTCCCTCTCCGCTTGGCTTGCTTCTTCGGCTTCCACACGACAAACTGCATAATTAGCGTCACGATCCCGATCACGCCGACAAACGCCAAACTCCCCCAAAAGCCCGGCCGGCTCGTATCATGAAATAACGTTCCTGTCACCGCCAATACGATCAAGATCATACCGCCCCATCGTTTGATCTGTCCAAACGCACTGAGTTTGAGGAGCTTACCTGAAGTAACCAAGATAAAAAACCAGTTATAAAGCAGCAGTAATCCGGCTGAGGTCGTAATGTACTCATAAATGCGCCCCGGCATCACGAAAGACAGCACCACGGAAGCCGCAAGTCCAACTGCGGTTAAGCCGATGGCGTAAAGCGGCCGCCCCCGCCAAGCCTTACCGGCAAATAGCGGCGGTGCATCCTTGTCTTTCGCAAGTGTGACTAGCATGGTTGTCACTGCATACAACGAGGCCACCATCGTGGAGAAACCAGCGACAATCAACACGCCGTTAAACACATGAGGGATAAAGGGCAACGGGTATTTGCCTAGGGCCGTAACGAATGGGCTGCGCTTGGGGTCGATAGCGTTCCATGCAACCATGGTGACTGCAAGCCCCACCGAGAGCAAATAGACCACCGAGAGCAACAGCAACATGATCGTTCCGGACTTCGGGGCTTCTTTCGGATCCCGTAACCGAATGGCCATCATCCCCATCACCTCGATGCCACCGAAAGCGTAAAACGCAAAGATGAAACCCGACCATAAGCCCATTCCCCCGGCTGGAAAAAAAGTCTTCGCGGTATGCGGGAATTCCGGCGCTTTGCCGCCCCCTCCGGGAATCCAGCCCATTAACGCGGCTCCCGCAACGACCAGGAACATCAGGATCGCGGCAATTTTGATGACCGACAGGATATTTTCCATCGAATCGAACACCTTGTTGCCGAGTAAAATGACACCCAGCCCCAGCACGGCATATCCGATCGCAAAGATCCACATCGGCACACCGGGGAACCAGAAACGCGAGAACAGGGATAACGCGGTGAGTTGGCTGCCCATGATGAGGAGTTCCGAGCTCCAATAGACCCAGCCGCTGCCAAAGCCCGCCCAGCGTCCAAAGGCTCGTTTCGCATAGGAACGGAAGGATCCCTGCTCCGGTCGATCCGCAGTCATGCGAGCCAACACCTCAAATACTGTGTAGGTGCCAACCGCAGCCAACAGGAACGCGATCAGGATGGATGGACCCGCCATACGGATTCCGATGCCTGACCCAAGAAAATAGCCGGTGCCTATCGTCGAAGCCACTCCCAGCAAGGAGAGTTGCCACCAGCGTAAATCTCCTTTTTTCCCCTCTGCGTTTTCCACCTTCGCCATTCTCTTTCCCCCGTTTCATCGAATTTCTTCGTTCCTGCCATCCCCCTATTGTGCGACGGGGAACAGGAAATATGTAACCCTCGTTTTAGTAAAAAAAGCACCTGAGGCCTCGCCAACAGCAGCGAAACCCCAAGTGCTATGCTCTTACTTTATCGCACGAATCGGTATGTCATTTGGCTGTGTCTTCGACCGACTCCTGCCCAAGACGCCCTTCTTTAGACGGCCAGAAGGCCGCTTTGCCGAGCAGCATCGTGATGGCAGGCACAAGGAACGGACGCACGAGGAACGTGTCGAGCAAGACCCCCACTGCCGCGATGATACCGAACTGTACCAGCACTTGAATCGGCAGCGTGGCCAATACCGCAAACGTTCCGGCCAGGATCAGACCGGCCGAGGTAATGACATTCCCAGTTTCATTGACGCCTTCACGGATCGCATCCTTCAGCGGCATCACCTTACGTTTCTTCCAAATGCTCGAGATCAAGAAGATGTTATAGTCTTCGCCAAGCGCGACCAGGAACACGAACGCATACAGCGGGATCAGCCCTTGGATCGCAGCGTTACCCATTAGGTCGTGGAGGACAACCCAACCGATGCCGAGCGCGGCGAAATAAGATAATACGACAGTTAGGATCAAGTAAACCATGGCGACGATCGAGCGGAGATAGACGAGCAGCAGCAACGCGATCAGACCGATAACGATCGGAATAATGACCTTCGTATCGCGAGCATTGGTGTTCTCAGTATCGTATTGTGTAGCGGTTTGCCCGCTGATCCATACCTTATTCTCCGGTTCGCCGATACCTTCGTCCGCCAGCAGGCTTTCCGCCGTCTGCCGAAGCTCTGGAATATGCTTCATCGCTTCGTTGGAATACGGATTGACGTTCAATTGCAGCTCAACGGCCCGGATATCGGGGTTGGTCTTGCCATCGGCCGGTGTAGATACCTGACTGACATAAGGCAAGCTGCTGAACGTGCCTTGCAGATCGATGTCCTTCCCTTCCGTTTCCACCATCAGCTTAACCGGAGCCAATTCCCCCGGCGTAAATTTATCGGCGATCACTGCAAATCCTTCCCGAGAAGGCGTATCATCCGGGAAGGAGGAGAGCAGGTCGACCGTGTATTCGATTCGGGTCGCCTGAGAAGCCAATACTCCCAGAAGCAGCGTCGTCACGATAAAAATCGTCCATGGCCGCTTCGTTACCGTTCGGCCGATCCAACCGGCCGAAGCTTTGGACTTGGGATGGCGATTGGGTTTCCCCCGGCGTTTGGCCCGTTCCGTTTGCATTTCCGGCGTGCGTGGAATAAACGGGAAGAACGAGGCGCGGCCCAAAATAGCCAATAGCGCCGGTACAAGGGTTAAGCTGGCAATCCCCATGATCAGGATTGACAAGCTAAACGGGACGCCAAAACGCTGCACCGAACCGTATTGGGCTAACAGCAGCACCAGCAGAGCAATCACGACGGTAAATCCGCTCATGGCAATCGCGCCCGAAGAGCCTTTGACCGCAGCGGCCAGTGCTTTCGACTTCTCCTTTTCTTCCGTCAACAGCTGCCGGAAATGGGAGATCAAGAACAAACAGTAGTCGGTTCCCGCCCCGAACAGCAGCACGGTCATAATTGAAATGGCCTGCGAGTCAACGGTAATCCAACCCTGCTCCGCCATTTTGCCAAGGATCGGTCCGGCTACGCCGTAAGCAAAACCAACGGCGATCAACGGAATGATGGCCAAGATCGGCGAACGGTAAATAAGCAGCAGCAAAATCAGCACGATCAAGACGGTGGCGATCATCAGCGAAACGTCGGCGCTCGAGAACAACCCCACCGCATCGATCGAAATTCCGGCCGGTCCGGACACTCGGGCAACAAGCCCCTGGTCTCCGAGCTTAGCGTCAAACGGATCTTTCTCAAAGATCGTCTCCGCTTGGCTGCGGATCTCTTCCATGCCGGTCTTCATCACATCGGTTTCCGCCCCCTTGGCGAAGAAGAACGGAAGCACCCACGTCGTGCCGTCTTCGGAAGCCTGTTGCTTGAGCGCCGGCAGCGGCATTTGTTCGAGCGGGAGCACGAGCTCCATCCCTTCCAACGGATTAGCCGTGAAATACGACGTCAGTTCCTGCAAGCGGGTGTAATCCTCATCCGTCAACCCGCCTTCCCGCGTCCAGACTGTTAAGGCTGGAATGCCGCTGTCGCTGGGGAACTCCTGCTCCGCCAGCTGTTCGGCTATCACGGAGGGCTGGTTCGCGTCCAAATTGGCCGCATTGTTCCGCTCCATCGAGTTTACGCTGGGCCATACGGCGCTTAATCCGCCGGCAAGCAAAATCCAAACGGCCAGCGTAATCCACTTGGATCTTCGGCCAGCCACAAGTTGGGACAGTCGACCAAGTATTTTATCCATTTATGATTCCATCTCCCTTTCTTTATCGTAGGCTCACGTGATTTACATCACTCTGAATATTAATTATATATACCGGAAGGTTAATTATCAAACAAAAAATATGATATAATGTTTGCTCAGTACAAGTTGCTCGAGGTGATGAAGGTTGACTCAGCCGCATAAACGTTCCTTGGGACGGCCCGTCCAGCAGCCGGACGCCTTGGCGACGTCCGAGCAGATCCTGCGTACCGCGTCCCTCTTGTTCATGGAGAAGGGGTATAAATCCGTATCCATGAACGAGGTCGCAGAGCAGTGCGGGATCACGAAAGCTAGCGTCTATTATTATTATCCGACCAAACAAGATTTGTTTGTTGCCTCCGTGGCAACGACGCTTGCGCGGGTAAACGGACGGATCCGGAAGCTGCTGATAGAGCCCGGCACGTTTCGGGAAAGACTACTTCAAATTACAATGAACTATTTAAGAATCCCTCGGGTTCACATGGACGAGATGTTCCGTAACATTCAGCATCATTTGTCCGGAGAGCAGCAGGAGACTTTAATCCGCCATGAAAACGATCTGTACGAGACGCTACGCGAAGGGTTTGCCCAAGCTGCCGAGTCAGGCGAAATCGTCTGCAGCGACCCGAACCTGGTCGCCCATCTGTATGTTTCTATGCTGCGGGTGGGAGAACGCCAATATGCCGACAAGAATAAGCTGTTTCCTTCGGCGGAACAGGCGGCTGAAGCGATCGTTGCCTTTTTGTGGAGAGGGATTCATAACTAAAACAGCAAAGGAGGAGGAAGGGCTGTGGCATTCGGCGTGTCGCGAGAGGAATTGGAGGCATGGAAACAGACGGTGGCCCGCGGAGAGATCGGATTCTTGACTCATTTTTGGCTGGATCCACGTTTTCCCGAAGCCAAGACGGTCACCAAGGTCGGCTGTTCCGATCTGGAGCGGCTCAAAGCCTGGTGTGAGGCCCACGACCTTCCCACTCGATATATTCATCACCGTTCGCCATTCCCCCATTTCGACCTGATTGGGCCGAAACAACGGGAAGTGCTGCGGGAGGAGGGGCTTTGGGATCAACTGGAGCGATTTCGCCTCTAATAGATATAGATAAAGGCTGCTCGTAGGGTTCATCCCCTGCGAACAGCCTTTTTTGTCGTTCATTAATGCCCTGAAGGAGCAGATAACCCTACCCGTTCGATCAGTCTCGTGCTCTCCTCGTTTAATCCGATGATGCGGATTTCCTTGCCCAGTTGATGATATTTGAGAATCAGTTTCGAAATCGCGTTCACGGCCGACTGATCCCATACATGCGACTTCGAAAAGTCCACCGCCACCCGCTGCGGATCGCCGGCTGCATCAAACTCCTGCAGAAAATGACTCACCGTTCCGAAGAAGAGCTGTCCGGCGACGACATAAGTTTTGGCTCCTTGCTCCTCACGGACGGAAGTCCGGATTCGGGCCATTTTCCAGGCGAAGGATAACGCGCTGAGCAAGACGCCCATCCCCACGCCGATGGACAGGTTATCCGTCGCAACCACGGCCACCACCGTCACCACCATGACAAGGGCGTCCGACACGGGAACCTTGCGAAGCGATGTCAGGGAATTCCAATCAAAGGTGCCGATCGATACCATAAACATGACGCCAACAAGCGCCGCCATCGGAATCTGTTGAACTACGTCCCCTAAGACGATGACCAAGAACAGAAGGCCCGAACCAGAGACCAACGTCGACAGCCTCGTCCGACCGCCGGATTTCATGTTGATCATCGACTGCCCGATCATAGCACAGCCCGCCATCCCCCCGAAAAATCCAGTCACGATATTCGCCAACCCTTGGCCCTTCATTTCACGGTTCTTGTCACTTGATGTATCCGTGATCTCATCGATCAGCGTTGCGGTCATGAGCGATTCTAACAGCCCTACGAATGCTAGCGACAACGACACCGGGAAGATAGTCTTCAGCATGTCCCAGGTGATTCCAACTTCGGGAAGATGGAACGCCGGCAACGCTGACGTTATTGCGCCCATGTCGCCGACCGTTCTCACATCCAGATGCAGTGAGATGGTTAATACGGAGACCGCGATGATCGCAACCAGGGCGGAAGGAACCGCTTTGGTCAATCGCGGAAATAGATAGATGATCGCGAGCGTTAACGCCACTAACCCGTACATCAGCCAACCTTGTTTCTCGAAATGGGTGAGTTGCGCCATAAAAATCAAAATAGCTAATGCATTCACAAACCCGGTCATCACCGGATGCGGCAAGAAGCTGATGAATCGGCCCAATTTCAGATAACCCATGATGATTTGCAAAACCCCAGCCAAAACCGTGGCCGCAAACAAATACTCGATTCCATGTTCGCGAACGAGTCCGCCCATCAGCAGCGCCATCGCGCCGGTAGCCGCAGAGATCATGCCCGGCCGCCCGCCGGCGAACGCAATCACGACAGCGATACTAAAGGAAGCGTACAACCCAACCATGGGGCTCACGCCGGCCAGAATCGAGAACGCAATCGCCTCAGGGATCAAGGCAAAAGCTACCGTCAGACCGGACAACACATCACTTCGGGAGTTGGAAAACCAAACCCGTTTTATATTCAAATGATGAAGCAAGTAAAAATCCCCCTCTTTCTTAAATCACAAACAGGACCGGTGCAACGCGCAACGTCCTAGATTATAGTAAAGATCGAATCGCCGCTCAAACCTCCAACCCTGCATTTAAGCGCTTAAGTGTGGGAATTGCTCGGCTTTCCTACCTGCAGCCCCGGAATACTTTAAAATTTGACTAGTTACATAACAAAAAGAACCCTGCCGTCAGGCAAGGCTCTCGGTCATTCAGAGAATATTATCGTTTATTGAAGATGTCCGTCAGCACCGGCACGATTTGCGATTTGCGGGATACGACGCCCTTCAGCACCGCTTTGTTGTCGGTAAGCTTCACATTATAAGCTTGTTCCACTGCATCGGCTGCCTTCCCCAGAGCCAAACCAACGGAATCATTGTTCAGGATGTCGGTCACGACAAACAAGAACAGATCCAGACCTTTGCTGGCGATGATGCCGTTCAGAGCCGCCTCAACTTCGCTTTGGCGGGACAAGACATCGTTCACATCCACTGCGTTCACCTGAGCGATTTCCACTTTGGCTCCGCCCATTTCGAACTCTTTGGCATCCAGAGAAATGAGCTGTTCGATCGTCTTATCACTGAGGTCTGCTCCGGCTTTCAGCATGTCCAGTCCGTACTCCTCGGCGTTGACGCCAGCGATTTCGGCCAACTCACGCGCAGCGGCGACATCCTGCTCGGTGCAGGTCGGCGATTTGAACAACAGGGAATCGGAAATGATAGCCGATAGCATAAGGCCGGCGATGTTAGCAGGCACGGCTACGCCGTTTTCTTTGTACATTTTATTCAAAATCGTTGCGGTGCAGCCCACCGGTTCAGCCCGATAGTACAGCGGACCGCTCGTTTCGAAGTTGGCAATCCGGTGATGGTCAATGACCTCGGCCACACGTACCTGATCGATATCGGAGACGCTTTGTTGACGCTCGTTATGGTCGACCAGAATCACAGCCTTGACTTCACCGGCTACCGCTTCAACCAGACGAGGTGCTTCAAAACCGAAACGTTCCAGCGCAAACGCCGTTTCCCCATTGACGTTGCCCAGTCGTACGGGCTCCACGTTCCAGTCCAGCTTGGACTTCAGATCCGCATATGCGATCGCTGAACAAATCGTATCCGTATCGGGATTTTTATGACCGAAAATCAATACTTTTTCCATCTCATTACTCCCCTTTAACATGATTTCATGTCAAAAGTATAGCTTATTAACGGAGGAGCAATCAAGAGCGCAGCCCCGCGCGACTTCTGCGATTTACATCCCCGGACAAACCGGGTACGATCAACACATGGCTCTTTTGAGAGCTGAACTTTTTCCTTTGGTGCTCAGTCGACCTTCAGTCGGCATTCAGCAAACGCTCAGCATCATCTCGCATAATGGAGACATCAGCGTTGGATTGACAACGAATGGATAGGCGCAAGGGGGATGATTTCAATGAACCAAGTCAAAGGGGCAAAAGTGCTGCTAGTTGACGATGAACCTCATATTGTACAGTTCCTCGAGTTGGGGCTGCAAAACGAAGGTTTTGAGGTGCGTACTGCCGGCGACGGCATGAACGCGGTCGCGATCGCAGCCGAGTTTCAACCGCACGTCATCGTGCTGGACGTGATGATGCCGGGGATGGACGGCTGGGAAGTTTGCCGGCTCCTGCGGAAGAACGGCGAGAACGTGGCTATCATCATGCTGACGGCGAAGGATGAGGTGGAGGATCGAGTCAAGGGGCTGACCCTTGGCGCGGACGATTACGTCGTTAAACCGTTCAGCTTCGAGGAGCTGCTGGCCCGGATCGGTGCGCGTTTGCGCAATCAGTTTCCGGCGCTGTTCGGCGAAGTGGCTATCGGCCCGTTCCGCCTGAACGATCGCCGCAAGGAAATTTCCTATTCGGAGCGAGTGCTGGAATTATCCCCTACCGAATACGAGCTGTTGAAATATTTGGTGCTTAACCATGGGATCGTCTTGAGCAAAACGACGATTTTGGATAAAGTCTGGGGTTACGACTTCGGCGGCGAGGAGAATATCGTAGAGGTATACATTCGCTCTCTCCGCGAAAAATTGAATGATCAGGAGCATCGGCTGATCCGAACGCTGCGGGGCGCGGGCTACCGCGTCGATCTGCCATGAAGCCCCTTGCCGGCGGAAGCCGGACAAAGACTGGCGGAAAGCGGTTGATCAGAGGGCTGCGAAGCCGCTTCTCCCCGAGCTCGCTTCGCTTTCAGCTGCTATCCCGATCCCTGCTGTTGCTAGCCGCGCTCCTGATCCTGATCGGTGTATTTCAATACGTGATCATGAAAGACTTCTTATATAAGAACCAAGCCGAAACGATGGTCTCGCAGATGCGCGGCCCGCTCCGGGACGTATTCACGCGGGCGGGGCAACCCGCCGAGCATTGGGGCGCGCCGAAGCCGGAGGCGGATGCCGGCGGGATCGGGACGAGTGGCGATAAACCCAGTATCGGAGAAGGAGGCGGAGAAGAAAATGACGGGCGTCCTCCGCAATTGTTTATCCCTGACACCTCGCTGGCAATCATCAACAGCGACAGCGGGTTCATCGACTTAAACGCCGAATCCGGCGTAGCTGCACCCCGTCTTACCGATGCCGAATATGCCGCCTTGTTCGAAGGAGACACGCTCGGGCGACCGGGTCCGACGGGTTACCATGTCATCGAGGATGAGGACGGAAAGGAACAGTTGGTTGTCTTTCGTTCTGTCGGTTTGCCGGGTGAACAAGGCGAGAAATCCTGGCTCGTACAAATGGGCACCTATACTGCGCCACTGCGCGAAGTCGTGATGCGCCAACTGCTGACGTTCGTAGGACTCTCTCTTCTGGCGCTAGCCGGCGGACTAGCGCTATATCTGCCGATCTTACGCCGGGCCTTAACGCCGCTGAACCAAATGGTGCACACCGTGGAAGATACGAATGCCGGCAATCTCGGCAACCGATTCACGGCCGCATCCGGCCAATCGGAAATCGATCGACTAGGCGTCTCCTTTAACGGGATGATGGAACGGCTGGAGGAATCGTTCGAAGCCGAGCGCGAAGCCAAGGAACAGATGCGCCGGTTCGTGGCCGACGCTTCCCATGAGCTGCGGACGCCGCTCACTTCCATACACGGCTTCTTGGAGGTGTTGCTGCGAGGAGCCGCAAACCGGCCGGAGCAGCTGCACACTGCGTTGAACAGCATGCTGGGCGAATCGCAGCGAATGAAGAAGCTGGTCGAGGACCTGTTGACGCTTGCCAAGCTTGACCGAACCCCGGTCGTCCAGCGGACACAAGTGCGGCTGGACGAGGTGATCGCGGAGATGGAACCGCATCTACGGATGCTGGCCGGGGAGCGCGAGGTGCAGTTCGAACTCCAGCCGGGGCTGACCGCGATGTGCGATTGCGACAAGATCAAACAGGTGGTTCTGAACCTGTTCCATAACGCGGTGCAGCACACCGACCCACGGCAAGGGACGATCACCGTACGTCTATCAGGCTTGCCGAGCTGGGCCCAGCTGGAGGTGCGGGACAACGGCCCCGGGATCGCTGCCGAGCATCTGCCGCATGTGTTCGAGCGGTTTTACCGCATCGACGCCTCCCGCACGCGCAGTCAAGGCGGGGCCGGACTTGGGCTGTCGATCTCGCAATCGATCGTCGAAGCCCACGGCGGCGCCATCGAAGTCGACAGCGCGCCGGGCCAGGGCACGGCCTTCAAGGTGACGCTGCCGGCAGTCTAGCGGGAGCGGAAGCTATGCGGAAGCTATGCGAGAGCTATGCAGGTTAACGGCTAACAGACCGTGATGACGTTATTGGCCTATTTCCCGGACATTTCCCGGTGTAACGGACCCCAATGCCGTTATTCAGCTCCAGTTAGTGGATTGGTAACCCATTGGAGCAGAATAACGTTATCTCAATCCGTTAGATTTAAGAAAACATGCCGTTGCTGCTAATAACGTCTCTGAAGTCCGTTACAATGGCTACAATAAAAAGGATGCTGCATTATCGCAGCATCCCTTTGTATATTCCGGGCTCCGAGCCCTCGATGACGACCGCGCCGGTCGCCTTGGCGTAGAAATCCTTCGGGCCCGCTCCGCCGATCGCGGCATAACCGTATCCGTCCATTCGCATCAGATAGAGCGTATAGAGCAGCAGTTGTTTGCCAATGCCCCGGCCTCGCTCTTGCTCATCGACACCGGTCGGTCCGAAGAACCCTTTCATCGTGGTATCGTAGCAGGCGAACCCAAGCAGCTTGCCGTTCTCCGTGGCGATGATGCAGGTAATCGGCGCGCGGGCGAACCCCACTTCGCATTCGCTGACCCAGCGCATATCGAAGTGCTCGCCCACCCATTTCGAGACCACGTGCTTCTCCGGGGCAAGGGCCCGGCGGATGGTGATCCCGGTACGCGCCTCGTACTGCTCCACCGATTCGAACGGGGGCAGATCGTATAACTTTACTAACATATCGGACATGTTTGTTGATCTCCTTTGTTAGAAAGACGTGTTTTGAGGGCTATTATACGTCTTCCCCACTCATCCGACAACCGTTTTCGAAACGATCGCCGCGCATCGCCCCGGACCCAGGCACCTATCTATCTCCCGTCATTCTGACGCTTCGATCACATACTCCTGGTATCTTCCGTAGTCACTTTGCCGGCACTCCAAAGCCAGCTTCGTCCCTTCGGCTTCATAACTCGTATCCAGCACATTGGCGTGCTCGTTCAGATAAGACACCAGCGATCCTTTATCGAAAGGAATCAGCATCGTACATTTGATGTAGTCTTTGAAAATCCGGCCGCGAATTTCATTCACCAGCTCGGCGATCCCGATGCGGGGTTTGGCCGCGAGATAGATGATGTCTCCCTGTACGTCAGGGATCGCCTGATCCGTCCGATCGGACTTGTTATAGGCATAGATCGCCGGGATATCGGTGATGCCGATTTCTTTTAACGTCTGATGGGTGATTTCGATCATCCTTGCAAATTCCGGGTTGGAATAATCGACGACGTGAATCAGCAGATCGGCTTCGGAGACCTCCTCCAGCGTAGATCGGAACGCCTTGACCAGATGATGCGGCAGCTTGCTCACAAATCCAACCGTATCCGTCAGGAGAAACGCCTTGTTATCCTCCAGCGGGATATTGCGGACGGACGTCTCCAGCGTGGCGAACAGCATATCCTTCTCGAGCACCTGCTTCTCCTGACCGGGACTGTACGTCTCCAGCAGCGCATTCATGATCGTCGATTTGCCGGCGTTAGTATACCCGACAAGCGATACGACGGGCACGTCGTTCTTCTTGCGTTGCTTGCGCTGCGTTTGGCGGTGGGCAACCAGCGTCTCCAGTTCGCGGCTGAGCGCGGTGATCTTCTCCTCGATTCGCCGACGGTCGAGTTCCAGCTTCGTTTCCCCCGCACCGCGGTTCTTTGTGCCGACCCCGCCGCTCTGACGTCCTAGCGATTCCCGCAGCCCGATCAGCCGCGGCAGCATGTACTTCAGCCGGGCCACCTCGACCTGAAGCTGAGCCTCGCGGGTTTTGGCCCGCTCCGCAAAAATATCCAGGATCAGCAGCGTTCGGTCAATGACCTTGCACTGCAGATCGGACTCCAGGTTGCGGAGCTGCGACGGGGACAACTCGTCGTTGAAGATGACGAGATTCCCTTCGTGCGCTTCCATGAGCGCCCGCACCTCTTCGATTTTGCCCGTCCCGATATAATGCGACGGGGTAACCTTAGGCAGATTTTGCGTAAGCACGCCAACGACTTCAATGTCGCAAGCCTCCGTCAAATTAGCCAACTCTTCCATGGAATAGTCGAAATCCGCCTGATGATTCAAATTCACGCCAACCAAAATGGCTTTTTGGTCCAATGTTTGTTGTTCCGTCATATCTGAGTTCCTCCCTTTAGGAAAAAAATAAACACAGGCACGGCACCTGTGTTTACGCAAACGGTTCCCAAAACAGCCCGAAACCCACAAACTGAGGATATCGATCCCCGTTCGCGTTCCCGGCCAAATCAGGCATATTCTATTCTAAGGTTCCATACGGTTCCCTTTATCATAGCACACCTATCCCGTTCACCCTGCACAGGTGCAGAGCCTTTGGCAGTATTCAATTAGCCGCGCAAAGTGGTAAAACGGAATTTAATGTACAACACGGGGAACCCTCCGTTCTTTTCATAGTGATTCCAGTTTATCACAATTCGTATTCGTTCACAATCCAGGAAAGTCCGTCCACCCAGGTTTTGGGGTAGCCTGAAACAATATTTCCTTTTTCGCGTATATAAGGAAGAAAAGGAGGCGGAACCTATGGGCGGATTCGATCCCTCTCCGTTTGGCGGAGGCGGTTTCGGGGGCGGGGGCGATATTATGTTTACGATCGTTCCCGTATTTATGGTCATATTCTTTGTTATCTTCATTGTGCTATTGGTTTCCAATGGGGTCCGTTACGCCAAAAACGCCCGCTCCCCGCGGGATACGAGATATGCGCGAATTGTCTCTAAACGAATGGACGTGAAGCACAGCTCCAGTCACATGAATGATAACAACGCGATGCATAGCTCCTCTTCCCGGACGTACTATTACATCACGTTGGAGTTTGATAACGGCAGCCGCCAGGAATATTTAGACGTGAAGAATTTGTACGGCCTCGTCGCCGAAGGCGATGTCGGTTATGCCGCCGTCCAGGGCGATTGGATTGTGGCGTTCGAGCGCGATACGGCGCAACGTCCAAGTAGCGGCACGTACTAATTGGAAGCAAAAAGAGGTGTCCCAAGTGTGATTTTGGGGCACCTCCTTTGCCTTCTAAGATAGCGTTATAAAATCATCTTATTTCGCAGAATTACAGCTAAAATCGAGCTATAAGAACATTTCATCACGCTATTTACTCCGAAACACCACTTCTCCGTGCTCCACCTATGAAATAAGGTGAATGATTCACTCTATTTCACGTGGTTGATGCTCAATTAGGCCCAATAAGGTAAAGGCTTAACGCTATTTCAACCTTTCCCATAAGTTTCAGTCTGAAGACCGGCCCGCTTGCGTTTGCGATATCCTGACGGGGTCTCCCCGTAAACCTGGCAGAACATTCGAGCGAAATGGTCTGGACTGTCGATGCCGACATCTCCGGCAATCTCCGCCACTTGTCGCGTGGTAAAGGCCAGCAGCTGGGATGCTTTTTCCAGGCGGATCTTGTTGACGGTGCCGATGATCGTATCCCCTACCTGCTCTTTGAACAGATGCGACAGCCGGGAAGGCGACATGCAGCTGCGCTTGGCCAGGTCCGGAATGCTTACTCGCTCGCGATAAGACTCCCGCAAATATCCGACGACATCGGCTATTCTTGGATCAATAGCGGCTTCGTTGCTGTCCTTGGCAACCTCCGCGCGGAGTAACAACAACGCTTCCTCTAACGCCAGCTCCGCCAATCGGTGATGGAGCTCGGAGTTTCCGCCCGAGCTGCTGTACCGAACCATCCGCTGAAGGGCTTCGGCGAAGCCGTTACGCCCAGGACTGCCGTCAACCTGTAAACGGACGATGCCCTCGGTTTGTTGCGGAAGGTTCAACCATGGGCGAAAGGAGGGGTCCGGGATAAAATGAACCCAAATAAACTCCCACCTCGCTCCCGCCGTGCTGTAGTGATGAGGCAAACCGGGCAGCAGGATGACCGCGTCTCCTGGACAGCATGGCGCAACTACTTCCCCGGCGACATGAACTTGACCCTCTCCGGTTAGCGTATACATCAGCAACCAACCAACAGGATCGGGTGGGCGGTGAATCGAATAATCCGCGGTTTCCGCATAATGCCCGGAAATCAGGATTCCATAGGGGCGCTCCTCGTTAATAGCATAATTCGTCGGTTTTTTAGCCATATCCTCTCTTCCTTCATCCGGCAATAAACATCTAAAATGAATATAACCGATGTGGACGCCCACTTCCAGATACAACATGATCCATCGGATCTTATATCCTTCAGGAGGCAGTTTTCCCAATGAAAAACGCAAACACGGTCTTAAAACTCGATATCGGACAAGCCAACAAAACGATCCGTCCCGGCAAGCTTGCCCTGCAGGCGGGAAGCAACCCCAAAGGAGAATCGTTTGGATTTACGAACTTCTATATGACCCGCAACGGAGAGCCTTTTATTCCCGTCGTCGGGGAGTTTCATTTTTCCCGTTTCTCTTATTTGCATTGGGAGGAAGAGTTGCTGAAAATGAAAGCCGGCGGCGTTCATCTCGTCGCAACCTACGTTTTCTGGAATTACCACGAGGAAGAAGAAGGCGTGTTCGATTGGAGCGGTAACCGCAATTTGCGGCATTTCATTGACCTCTGCGCCAAACATGAGCTGCCGCTGATTTTACGGATCGGACCGTTCTGCCACGGCGAAGTCCGTAATGGCGGCATCCCTGATTGGGTATTCCGCTATCCGTTGGAGGTTCGTTCCAATGATGAACGATATTTAACGCTTTCCAGACGTTTGTACCGCGAAATTTCACGGCAAGTTCAAGGCACCTATTATCAGGAAGGCGGCCCGGTGATCGCCGTGCAGCTGGAGAACGAGTATATGCACGCCGGCGCGCCGTTAGACGCTTGGGGATACAGCGGCGACAAATACGTCACCGCAGGAACCGGAGGCAACGAGCATTTGGCGGAATTACGCCGGATTGCGGAGGAAGTGGGAATCCGTCCGTTATTCTTCACTGCAACCGCTTGGGGCGGGGCAGCGGTCCCAGAGGAGGGCACGTTACCGATGCTCGCCGGGTACGCCTATACGCCGTGGATCCCAAACCAACCGCCGAGCCGGGAGTATCTGTTCCAGGATCTGCATGTTACACCCGCCGAGCCAGTGAATTACGACAGCATGGAGTACCCGGTGGCCTATTGCGAAATGGCAGGCGGTATGCAGGTCAGCTACAAGGCCCGGCCTTACGTGCCGGCTGACAGCGTCGAAGCGATGACACTGGTGAAGCTGGCAAGCGGCAGCAATTTGCTGGGGTATTACATGTACCATGGCGGCTCTAATCCCGTGGGTCAAAAGACGTTCCTGAACGAATCCGGTTTACCGAAAATCACCTACGATTATCAATCGCCTTTAGGCGAGTTCGGTCGGGTTGGCGAATCGTATGATCGTATCCGTGCGATCTCGCTGTTTCTGCAATCCTTCGGACGATGGTTAGCTCCGATGGGCACCCTGCTGCCCGATGGTCAAGAGCCAATCACCCCTGAGGATACCGAGCGCGTTCGTTGGTGCGTTCGGCAAAAGGACAGTTCTGGATTTGTGTTCCTGAACAATTTCCAGGATCATGTCGAGCTGCCGGATCGCCGGCTGCGAATTGAATTGGATACGCCTCAGGGGAAGGCGTTGTTCCCTCATACCGGCGAGCTCACACTTCGGAGCGGACTTGGCGTCATCCTGCCGTTCAACCTGAAGCTGGATGGATTGTTCATTGCGAGCGCAACCGCGCAGCTGCTGACCCGGCTTGAAGCAGGGAACGAAACGGTGCTGGTGTTCTATGCCCATGACGGGATGGAACCCGAGATTGTGCTTCGCAAAACCTCAGTATCTTCAGTCGAAGCCGGCAACGGCAGCGGCGTTGTAAGTGAAGATGACGCCCATTGGATGGTTCGCCCAACGCCCGGTCAACAGCACCAAATCCTCGTTAAGACGGCAGAGGGCAGAGCGGTACGACTAGTGACCTTAACCCGAGAAGAAGCATTGCAAACTTATCGGTTCGACGGGCTGTGGGGCCAAGATACGCTCGTCCTCAGCACGAGCCATCTAGCGATGAAGGATGGGCAGCTCATTTGCACCTCCCCAGGACATAACAACGTGACCTTATCCCTTTTTCCCGCTCCTGACCCATCAGCCGGATTATGGAGCAGCACGGGGGAGTTGCAGGAAATCGAGAGTGAAGTAGGGCTGTTCCGGTCGTACACCTTGAAGTTCCCGGCGTATCGGCCTGAGATGAAGCTCACCTCCCTGTCGGACCGATCAGTGCTGCTGGAGATTCCCGCCGAATGGCCGGACGACGTTGCTGACGTATGGCTGAAGGTGGATTACGACGGCGACGTGGCGGCCGCCTACCTCGGTGACCGGATGCTGACGGATCATATCCATTACGGACAACCTTGGGAGATTGGACTGAAGCAGGCCTGTCACGAGTTGGAGAACCATCCGCTGCATCTTTCGGTTACGCCGCTGCGCCAAGGCACAGTGCACAGCTTCGTGAATCAAGCCTATGTGGAACGGTTCGAAGGGATCGAAATTGCTAAAATCCACGATATCCAGATCATTCCCCATTATTCCGCACGTCTCTGGCCGCGGGTCGAGTAGTGTGAAACACAACAAGCGCGGGTGCAGGAGAAATCTCTCTTGCACCCGCGCATTTCGTGTGTCCTCAGTTCACCGGCAATCCCCGCTCGCGTGCAAAATTACCCCAATGCGGCTTCCGTCCGTCGATGTCGCTGAAACCGTATTCGTCGGACAGGTCCCAACTGGTCAGCGCTCGACCGGCTTTGTCGCGCACGTTCGGATCTCCGGCTAGAGCAGCCACCGCTTGCCCGACGAAATAAGGCGTTTCGGATTCGGCGTATAGCGGTTCTTTCTCAATGGCGTCCCGCCAGTTGGCTTCCTGGACGCCAAAGTAATCCAGCATCTGCTCTGAGCGCAGAAATCCGGGGGTCACCGCCAATGCGGTCACGTTATGCGGCTTTAATTCCTCGGCCATGGCAGCGGCTAGGTGGATGGGTGAGATTTTTGCCAAACTGTAGTACACGTTGCCACGATAATTGTAGGTTGAGCCGTCGGTGATTTCGATGACCAGCCCTTCCTTCCGCTTGATCATCATCGGCACCCCGTAGTAGCTCGTAATAAGATGGGTTCGGACGGCCCGCTCCTGCATCAACAACCCGTCGGCCAGCGGCTGCTCCCAGAACGGCGTGTTCCAATGGGTGAGGCTTTCGCCGCCCCAAATATCGTTGACCAGAAGATCTAAGCGTCCGTCCTGCTCCTTCTCCACTCGCTCGAACAAAGCCTTAACCTGCTCCGGCGACGTATGGTCCGTGCGTACGGCAATCCCGACGCCGCCACGTGCGGTCACCATATCCGCCGTTTCGTCGATGGTCTCCGTCCGACCGATGTCTGATGCCGCTCCCCGCACGCTCCGTCCAGTGCAATAAACGGTCGCTCCGGCCGCTCCCAACATAACCGCAATCCCTCGGCCTGCTCCTCGCGTTGCCCCGGCAACAACGGCCACTTTTCCTTCTAATGGTTTCTTGTCCATGGTCACATTCGCTCCCTTTCCAGCTTGAAATTCACACGTGCCTTTGTAGGATAACAAAGTATATATGACATCTATTGTCCTATATCTGTGATATAATCATTCCAAATTCCATGTTACAGCCAAAGGAGGAAGTTTCATGCGCGCGGATCGCTTGATAAATCTACTGCTGCTACTCCAGAACCGTGGAAAGATGAGCTCTCGCCAGCTAGCGGAGCGCCTGGAGGTATCGGAGCGGACAATCGCCCGGGACATCGAGGCCTTGAGCGCGGCGGGCATCCCCGTCTACGCAGAGCGTGGCTCCCGCGGCGGCTGGGTGCTAGCGGAAAGTTACCGAACGAACCTGACCGGCATGCGGCCGGAGGAAATCATCTCTCTGCTGTTGACGAACCATAACGAACTGTTGAAGGATCTCGGGATTCAGGGGGATTTTCAGGCCGCTTACCAAAAGCTGCTGGCTGCTGCCCCCGCACCGATTCGACAGGATGCCGAGCTCATCCGCGAACGCATCCATATCGATGGGGCCGGTTGGCACGCCTCGAAGGAGGCTTTCCCCTGGTTGTCCGCCGTGCAGGAGGCGGTATGGACCCAGCGGAAGCTGCAGATTCGCTACCGCAAAGAGGAGGACGTCGTCCAGCGTATCGTGCTCCCCTTGGGGCTCATCGCCAAGCGAAACGTATGGTACTTGGCAGCCGAACAGGACCCGGACGGCGAGCTTCGGACATTCCGCATCTCCCGGCTGGAGGAAGCCCGTATCCTCGAGGAAACGTTCATTCGCCCGGACGGATTTGATCTCGCAGCGTACTGGGAGCAATCGACCACTCGCTTCAAATCGGAGCTGCCCCGATATCTCGCCCGGGTACGGACGACCGAGTCCGGGCTGAACCGACTGCGCAGAGAACGATTTATCAAGGTGAACCATACAGAAGGGCCAAACGATCAAGGTTGGTTGCAGACGGAAGTCGATTTCCAGACGCTGGACTGGGCTTGCGGCGTGGTCCTGGCAGGCGGCCCGGACATCGAGGTGCTGGACCCGCCGGAACTGCGAGAGCGAGTGAGGGCCGAGGCCCAGGCGATTGTCGCCTTGTATGAAAGGTGCGCTGACGGTTGATATGAGGGGCGTTAGGTCAACGCTCGCTGTCCGGAAGCTTTACATGATTATCCGTAATGGTGTAAAGCGGCCATCCAGAGCCCCAGCATATCAACCTGCTAAAATAAAACAGCCGCCAGGATGAAAACTCTAAAACTCCTGGTCGGCTATTTCATTTCAAACGTTTACGGCTGTAGGAATGCGCGCGGCGTAACGTATACGAATCGCTCGCCCCGGGCCATGACATGACATTTCTGCTCGGGAAACTGCTCATACATATAATCTACGAAGTGCCCCGGTTTCTCCGCATTCACCGCAAACAGGTCGTAATGAAGCGGGATGACCGTGTCCGCCCCGATTTCCCGGGCGAAATGTGCCGCCTCCCGGTAATCCATATTGCCGACGATCCCGCGCTGCCGTCGGAAGTAGTCCCGCCCGTTGATCGGCAGCAGGGCGATGTCCGGCTTCAGGGCGCCGACACGCTCGATCAATTCAGGATAAACCAGCGTATCCCCCGCATGGAAGAGCGTCACGCCGTTTAACTCCAGGACGTACCCGACATACCGGGGGCCGCCGTCCGTATCCCGTTCCAATTGCTCGTGCGCCGCTGCAATCGGCGTCAATCGCAGCTTGGAAAACAGCTCCATCGGCTGTCGGTCGTCCGCGGTCAAGAGCCCGGGGGCGGAAATGCCCATCTCCAGCAATGCCGGCTTACAGCACGCCGGAGCTACAATCGGCGCTTTCGGGCTACTCCGATGCAGCCAAGGCAACGTCTTGGCATCCATATGATCATCATGTTCATGCGTAATCAAGCAAAGATCAACGCCTTGAATCTCTTCCGGCGTTATCGGTGCGGGAAATGTGCGCCGCCAATCGCCGCCATCCAGATCGCCCGAGAAATAGGGATCTACATAAATGGTGATCCCGTCCCCTTTTACGATCACGCTCTCCTGACCGAGATACCAAATGGCCAAAACTCCGTGAGGGGGTTCAGTCCGGGCAATCTCGCGGATCAATGCGGCTCCTTTTCGCTTCTGTTCCATCATTTCGTTAAGCTACTCCTTGATCTTTAGGATCCCGCTACAATCGAACGAATGGTTTCGAGCGGCAGCTTTGGCTTGCGGTCGTAGGTCAGCAGGCCGTTGATTTCCTGCTCTACGTCCGTAAACTGGGTATAGCAAAAGCCTTGAACCACCGGAGATTGCAGCATCGGTACGATAACATTCTGCAGCCGCAGCGCAAAATCCTCCTCATTTGCCGCTCCCGAGTACCCCCAACCTTCCCATTCATTTACCTTAAAGGAAATCCCGCCGAACTCCGTGACCAGAATCGGCTGCCCCTCGTAAGGAAATCCGGGGACCAGGATCATCCGGTTACCGGGCTGCGCGGCCAAAGCCGTCTCGACGTCAGCATACCGCTCGGCAAGTACCTCCTTGCGCCATTCATAATCGTGGATCGTCACGAGATCAGTGGCGACCAGTTCCCATCCGTCATTGGAAATGACCGGCCGGGTCGGATCCAGCGATTTGGTCAGGTGGTACAGCGATAATGCGTGGTTTTGCTGCTGCTTATCGATCAGGATGTTAGTCACGCCCCAGCTCTCATTAAGGGGAACCCAAGCCACGATGCAGGGATGGTTGAAATCCCGCTCGACGGCCTGCATCCACTCGCGCGTTACCCGGGCAACATAGGGTTCTGTAAATCGGTAGGCATTGGCCATCTCCCCCCATACCAGCAGCCCCAGCTTGTCGGCCCAGTATAGATAACGGGGATCTTCGATTTTTTGGTGCTTTCGGACCCCGTTGAGCCCCATTTCCTTCACCAGCTCCACATCCTTGCGTAAATCATCGTCGCTTGGCGCGGTAAGCAGGCCGTCCGGAAAATATCCTTGATCCAGCACCAGCTTCATATAATAAGAACGATTATTTAAGTGCAGTTTGCCCGCTTCCACGGAAATTTTGCGCATTCCGAAGTAACTTTGAACCGTATCCACCGCCGTTCCGTCAACCAGCAGTGTGAGTTCCAAATCGTATAAATTCGGCCGTTCCGGCGTCCACCAACGCCCGAGGCCATGGTCATTAAAATCGTCCAAGTGAATATCCCGTCGTCCCGACTCGTGACTCAAGGAGAAGCAATCCTCGGCAACGAATTCCCCGTTAAAAGTGATGACGGCTTTCATACTCAGCTTGACCAGCGCGCTGTAACCCGACAAGAATACCTCGAGACCGATGTCGTTCTTGTCGATATCGGGGATCAGCCGAATCCGCTCAATTCGCGTCTCCGGAACCGGCTCGAGCCACACGCTTTGCCAGATCCCGGTTGTCCGCGTATAGAAGATGCTCGCCGACTGGTCCTCCCAGTATTGCTTGCCTCGCGGAAGAGAAACATCGCGGCTGTAGTCCGTCGCCTTCACGACAAGGATATTCTCCCCTTCGGTGAGCACATCGGTGATGTCGGCCGTAAACGGCGTATGTCCGCCTTCATGCAGCGCTACCAACTGGCCGTTCACCCAAACTTTGGCCTCGTAATCAACGGCTCCAAAATGCAGCAACAGGCGCCCGGCCTTGTAAGCCTCCGGGACAGCAAACGTTCTCCGGTACCAAACCTGGTCATGTACGGCTGGATCGCCGATGCCGCTAAGCTTGCTCTGATAACAGAACGGAACGTTGATTTTTCGGCTATAATCATGCCCCTCGTACCAGGCTTCCCGCTCACCGATTCCTTGATCGTCAAAATCAAACTCCCATTCTCCGTTTAAGCTCATCCATGTGTCGCGGACAAACTGAGGACGGGGGTATTCATTGCGCAAATTTGGATTCATTATTTTCCCACTCCCTCTAACTATATTTATTAATTTTTGTTTTAATACATATTTCTTGTATTATTTAAGCTAAATATATCCCCGAAACTCACTCTTGTCAACGCTTACAACGCATTTTATCAGTAAAATTAGGCATTTTTATTTTACCGTATTTTTGTAACTAATCGTTTAGCAAACATAAAAAACCATCGTTCCAGAAAGAAACGATGGTTTGAATGATATCAGGAAATGGATTTACGTTTCATCATCAAGGGTGTAAGCGACCTGAAGAACTAAATCCTGATCGTAATCGCCGAACTGCTTCCCAAATAGATTAACGCCGCCTTTATGGATCGCATCTGGCTTGACGCCGATTCGCACCCGCAAACTCGGCCGTTGATTGAGCTGTAAATCATGAATAGCGACATCGGAGATCTTTTGCATGTCCAATGTCGTACGCTCGTGGTCCACTCGCCATGTTTTCAACAAGCCGTATTGGGTCGTCCAGTCTTCCCACCAAGACGGATTTAATGTGCCCCGCCGATCCCCAAAGTCGCCTGGACTCGTCCACATGCCGATCTCGACGCCATTGATCCAAACGGAGATATCCGAAGGCCAGTCATTGTCGTAGTTCGGCGCTTCCGAGCACATTTCCATCGACAGTTCCAGCGATTGTATTCGTGCATTTTGCGGAACCTCCAGCGGAAATTGGTACTCCACATACCCTTTGCGAAACCACAAAATCTGCGCCGCTACATGCTTCGGGTGGTAGAAGCTGGCCGGTTCATCTTCCCGAACCAACATCCCTTCGCTGGACGCCATGCCGCATGTTGGATGAACCTCGCAATCGCTGTAATGACCAATCGGCATTTCGACCTCATAAAACTTCATCCCGTCTTTCGACGTCCGGATGCTCGTATTCAAGGAGATGAGAATATCATCATAATTTCGGCTGCACACCTTCATCGCTCCGCGTACAGCTGGAAGCAATTCCGTATTGATCAGCTTGGCCGCTTCAAGCACCTTGACGTTATTCGCTACCGTTGACACAGGCAGCTCTAACGTCTCGGCAAGTTCAATGATATTCATGCTCCGCGTGTTGAGCAAGCGAAGAATGTCCACGCGGGAACGCGTGGAAAGAGCGTGAGCCACCTGAACCAGCTTATCCGGTTCGTGTATACCGACTTCCAGCATAGGAACCTCCGTATCCGTATTCCCAATAAATGATCTTACTTTCTTGACTTTACTACAAAAAGCTGTAATAAATCAATATTCATAAATTTTATCATTGTTTCGGAACCATCAACGGCATAATGTCGAAGGAGTCCAGCTCAAACTCCCCTCGATCCTTGATGAACCGCAGTTTGTTCACCCCGTCCTTCAGCTGAATTCTCGCGGTAGACAACCCCCAATTTTCCCAGCCTTTCGGCAGGACGGCAAGCGTGACGGGCGATTCCGAATTGACGGTTAATTCTACGTAAGATACTTCTCCGGCAGCGCTCCCGTTGGCCGTTCTTGCCAACAGGATATATTCTCCCGCCGTTGCTTGAACAGAGTACTCGGCATAGCCATCCTCCGACTCGAACCGCCCCACGGCTTTCCTGCCGGAGCTCGAAGGGCTCGTCAGCGCGGACACGCCAGCTCCAAACATCCCCGTCTCCGCTTCATAGCGAGTACGATCCACCTCGCCGGAAGGCAAGGTCAACGGAACGTTCGGATCAACGGGAACGCCGAGATCCGGCGTGTTATCCTCATTCCAGGTAAAAGACTGCGCCCGCACTTCCCGATTCCAGCCGGCATCCTTATATTTGGCTACATGATAAACGATCCAATCCTCCGTACCGTCAGGCGACGTGGTGAAGGAATGGTGACCCGGGCCGTACAGCCCATTGCCGGAGACGAAAATCGGCTCATCCCTCTTGTGCCATGAGTCTGGATTCAGCAAATCACTGCCAACCTCAGCCGTGATCAACCCTAAGCAATAATCGTTTGTCCAGCTTCCGCTCGCCGAATAGACAAGATTAAGGGTTCCGTTCCGAACCGCTACTTGCGGACCTTCATTTACCAGAGGGGAATGGTTCGTTTCCCAAGCGTAGGTCGGACGAGCGATTTCCACACGTTCGGAATCGATCGTCCAGGGGTTGCTCATATGGGCGATGTATAGATTTTGACTGACATTGACGTCCCCTTCCCAGCCGGACCAAATCAAATACAACTGTCCGTCCAACTGCAGCACCGTACCGTCGATCGCCCAACGGTTGGTCGAGTCGGTAATTTGCCCTTTTTGCTTCCACACGCCTTGGGTGGGATCGGCCGAGGTATTCTCCATCACGTACATGCGGTGGTTCACGTTGTCCCCATCATCCATCGCGTAGTAGATATACCAGGCTCCATCGATATAATGAAGCTCGGGAGCCCAGATGCCGTGGCCGCCCGTCGGGATCACCCTCCGGGGAGCTGCGTCCACGCCGGTCAAGCTGGCGCTTTTCCAAACCGTGACATCGCTGCCGGTCGTTTTCGTGAAGTAATAATAACCGTCTGAATGCTTATAAACCCATGGGTCTGCCCCGTCCTGCATCAAGACATTATAGAAATCGCCCTGTTTCGCACCACCGGTGCCGGAAACCGTACACCCTACCTGCGAAATGAGAAATAAACAAATGGCAGGCAGTAGCGCTTTTCCGAATCTTCTTTTTTCCATTCTTATGCTCATCCTTTAATCGACCCGACGTAGACGCCTTTGACAAAATATTTCTGCAAGAAGGGATACACGACTAGAATCGGCACCGTGGATACGACGATCGCACAGTATTTCACCAGTTCACGGAAAGCGGTCGAGCTTTGGGCACTGTCGATGACAACGCCGCCCGCGCTGCCGATCGTTGTTGCCGTGGAGTCGTTGGCGACTAAAATTTCCTTCATCAATAATTGCAACGGGAACAACTCCCGATCTTTAAGCAGCACCATCGCATTAAACCAGGAGTTCCAGTTCCCCACCAAATAGTACAGGAAAATAACCGCTAAAGTAGCCTTGGACAGCGGCAGAATCACGCGAATCAAAATGGCTGCCTGGCTCGCGCCGTCGATGGTTGCCGCTTCCTCCAGCTCAGCCGGCAGCGCCTGGAAGCTCGTTCTTAAAATAATGATATTCCATGTGCTTAGCGCCGTCGGTAATATCATGGCCCACAGATTGTTATACAAATGGATATCTTTCATTAATAGAAACCAAGGAATTAACCCGCCGCCAAAAAACATCGTGATCGTGATCAGAATCATGATGAAATTTTTGAAGTAGAGATCTTTTCTCGATAGGACGAAAGCGCCCATAATCGTCATGACCATGTTGACCAGCGTGCCTAGCCCTACGTAAATGATCGTATTTTTGTATCCGACCAGCAGGCTGTTATCTTTAAAAACCAGCTTATACCCGTCCAGCGTGAATCCAAGCGGCTTTAATAAGATTCCGCTATGCGCCATAAGCGCCGTTGGGTTGCTGACGGAGGCGAGCAATATATGCAGTAATGGATAGAAGCAAATCAACGTTATGGCCGTCAGTAAGGTATAGTTCATGGCGTCAAAGACGCGATCCCCGGTCGACCTCGGCTTCCAATGCCGGGACTTCAGCTTTTTGCGACCGGACAAGGCCATCCCCTTCTCTACCATAAGCTCACCTCCGAAGTGCGTCTGGCGATTCGGTTCGTCGCCCACAACAGCGCAAAGTTGATTATGGCACTAAACAAGCCGACTGCGGTTGAGAAGCTGAGACTGGCCTCTCGCAAGCCCCTGCGATAGACGTAGGAGGCAATCACGTCCGCCGTATCGTAAGTGAGAGGGTTGTAGAGCAAAATAATTTTCTCGTATCCGGAAGCCATCAGTCCGCCAATCGCAAAAATAAACAGGATGACGATAATCGGAGTGATTTGCGGCAGCGTAATGTACCACATCTTTTTGATTCTACCGATGCCGTCGATCTCCGCCGCCTCGTACAAGGCAGGATCGATCGAACTCATCGCGGCCAGATAAATGATGCTGTCCCAGCCGATGTTCTGCCAGATGCCGGAGAACGTGTAAATCGGCCTAAAGAAAGAAGAGTACCCGAGTAGCGAAGTGTAATCCTTACCCGTAATCCACTGCAGAACTTGCGTCACGACACCTTCATCTGCCGTGAAGATATGAATAATCCCGCAAACGACCACCAAGGAAATGAAGTGCGGCATATACGTGATCGTTTGTACGGATTTCTTGAATTTTCCGTCGCGGATTTCATTAAGCATCAGCGCCAAAATGATCGGGGCCGTAAAGCCAAACACGATTCCCCACACATTCAGGAGAAGCGTATTTTTGATGACCCTCCAAAAGTAAGGCCCCTGAAAGAAATCAATGAAATGCTTGAAACCGACCCAGTCGCTTTCGGCAAATCCAAGCAGCGGCTTATAATCCTTAAAGGCGATGAGAACGCCCCACATCGGACCGTAACAGAAAACAAGGAACCAAGCGACCACCGGAATGGCCAGCACGTAGACAAACCAGTTCTTCCTTAGATCCTTTTTGATCGTCTTTCTTGTGTTATTGAGCTTCGGAGCCCCTGCGGGGGCGATTTTTCTTGATTTACGGACGATCTCCATGAACGAATCACCTACTCTTCTTTCCGAATTCTCTGAAACAATAACGAGGGGCCCAAGCTCACTTACGCTCGGTCACCCTCGTTATCTTTCATGTCTTTCAGGCTGTACGGCAATTATCTGTTGTTATAACGGTCCAATGCGGCCTGATGAATGCTCAGGAATTCGTCCAGCCCCATCTTTTTGGCTTCGTCCAGGAATTTGTCGTATGCATCTACCGCAAGCTCACCTTTGATGATTTTGGCGAAATATTCTCCTCGCAGAGTGGACAATTGGTTACCCAGCTCCGCTTCCCGCGAGGCTTCTTCTTTCGTAAACGAAATCGGAGGCACGGCCGCGCTCGTATCCATCTTCTCAGTCCAATCTTTCCGGATCTCCCCGGAGTAGCTGCCTTTGGCTACGATCAGTGGGTTGGAGTTATGTTCATCGCGAATGTCCGGCCAGACATGTCTACGATATTTATCCAGTGCAACTGCGACCGGTTGGCCATCCGGGTCGTTGTACATATAGCTGTTTTCCGGGTAATATGGTTTCCCGTTCTCATCGATGAGATGAACCGTGCCGTATTCGCCGTAGTTATAGATCTCCCAGCCCTTCTTCGTATAGGCGAAATCCAGCCAGGCCATCGCCGCTTCCACGTTCTCGGCTTGGGTCGTAATCGCAGCTTCGGTCCCCGTCCGTTTGAAGTTCTTGTACGTCGTTGCGGCTTTATCCCCTTTGTTCAGTACCGGGTTCAGCGCTCCAACGAAGTCGATATTGTTCTGTTCTTTCCAATAACTCCACATCGTATCGGGCGAATCCATCATGACAGCGGTCTTGCCCGAAATGGCGCTGGACATTCTTTGGTTGAAGTCGGCCGTCGCCCAGTCTTTGTTCAGCAGCCCTTCTTTGTTCCATTGCTGCATCATCGCCAAATATTCTTTCGCTTTAGGTTGAGCGGGACCCCAGGCTACCTTGCCGTTGCTGTCCAAGAAGGTCCAATCCCACACGCCATAAGCGCCATTCAGAATCCCGGTAAAGATCTGACCGTAGTTGGATCCGTAGTTCAACGGCTCGCTGTAACCCACTTCCTTCGCTTTGGTCAGGAAGGCGTGCCATTCATCAATCGTTTCGGGTACCGGAAGACCCGTTTTATCCAACGCTTCCTGCTTGATCAGCATGCCGAACCACATCCATTCCGAATAAGGAGCAATGCCGTAGAAACCAAGCAGTTTCCCGCTATCTGTGACCGTCGTTTTTCTTCTTGTCTCGTCGGAGTTACGCCAAGCGCTATAGTTCGGCGCGTTCTTCTCCATTAAATCGGTAAGATCCAAATACGCTCCATCATTGACGCCTGCCTCGAAACCTCCCGGATACCGTCCAGGCTCGATGATGATGTCCGGCAAGTCACCGGAAGAGATCATCAAAGTAAACGCATCTGCCTCCTGTCCTACCGGCGGAGTGATGAAGTTGACTTTAATCCCCGTCAATTTCTCCACTTGCTTCTGAATGGCGTGGTTGTTCATGTCCGGGATGTTGCGGTTGGCAGGCATCCAGACATCCAGCGTGACATCCCCTTTGAAAGGATAAGCGGAGTAGTCGTTCGGAATTTTCTCATCAAAGATGTCGCCTAGATAGGTATCGTTAAGCGTCGTATTGATCTCATTGATTTGATCCTGAGTCGGCGCCGTATTGCCGCGGATGTCCTGACTAATGTCCGTAAAAGATGTTTCGTTGTTTGGTTGTTCTTCAGAGACTTTCTCGGCGTTATTGTTCTCGGAAGCTTTGTTTGAACCGCCCCCGCTGCACGCCGTAACCATAGAGATAGCTAGAATAAGAACGAAAAGAAAACCAAAGATACGTTTCGATTTGTTATTCATAGGATCCTCCCATTTATTAATCTCAAACTCAACGAACCCCTGCGACCACTGCTTCTTCTCACCGCCCCTTTCGCATGAACTCAAACCCCTCCACAAACAGATCGACCACCATGAAGTAATATTATTGTTTTATTACAATAATTTTGTATCTTTGCGTTGATTATAATCCCCGCACGATCCTATGTCAACGCTTTCATGCGGATAGTTATCGATTTATTTAAAGAAATCAACTCATATCTCAATACATAAGATTAGTTCCAAAAAAGTTGTAACGATATTCATGTGTTTCATTCGCCAGCAGGCCGGGAAATGAGGATGCCAACCCCGGTTGGTATCCCGAAATCGGGCATCCCGTTCGATTTCCAACCAAAGCTTTGAATTCTTGTACTGCGGGGAGCACCCGCCGAACGTTGTTGATTCGTCTCGGAATAATCATAAGCGTGGTAAACAATCCAATCCTCGGATCCGTCCGGGGATACGGTAAAACTGTTGTGTCCCGGCGCGTAGACTCCGGCGGATGGATGCTTAGCGAAGACGGGACCCTCCTCTTTGATCCAAGACTTTGCGTCAAGCAGGTCTGCGGATTCCGGAATCCTCGTCATCCCAAGGCAGTAATCGTCCGACCACGTCGCACTCGCCGAAAAGACGAGAAAAATCCACCCGTTGCGCCGCAAAAAGACAGGCCCTTCGTTAATCGCCATTCCGCCTTGCTTCTCCCACGACGCGGTTGGAGCCGTGATCAATACATTGGGACCGGTTAAGGTCCACGGATTGGTCATCCGGGCAGCGTAGATCGCTGAACCGTAATCAGGGAAGCGGCCGTATCCAGAATAAAAGAAATACAGTTCCCCCTGATGTTGGAGCACGGTTCCGTCGAGGCCCGGAACTTCCGTATTCACTGCGCCTTTAAAACACCACTCACCGTTTATCGGATCATCGCCCGTAAGCTCAAGCACGCAGATGCGTCTTGTGTCGTCCCCCCCGCCGTCGTTGGCTGTATAGTAGATGTACCAGCGTCCATCGATGCGGTGCAGCTCCGGCGCCCATAGGTTGCGGGAAAAAGGTCCGTTTGGCTCAGGAACCCATACCGTCTTCGCTTCAACCTGACCGAGTCCGCTCAGCGTTTGGCTGTGCCATAGGGCGATGCGGTCTCCTAAAGTGACCGACATATAGTAACTTCCATCGGGATCCCGAACGATCCAGGGGTCGGCACCGTTTGACAAAATCGGGTTTAAAAATGTTTTTTGCTCCATGTTGTCCCTCCTAAGTTCGAACTACGTCTGAAAGACTAATAAATATTTGCTTTATTACAAACATTTTATTTTGTTTTCATCACCATAATCCCATCTTAGGAGATTGTCAACGTTTTCATTTCTAGTTCATCTTGTGAATCCAGAAAAAGCCATCTGCTCCCCGCGGGGGCAGATGGCTTCATTTTACTTTTGCGACCGCTGGATTGCCGTTAGTAGCAGCGCCTGCTGTTCCAGGATATCGTTTAGCATTTCGTACAAAGAGTCCAGGGTGATCTCGGTTGATTTGAGGTTTTGTTGCTTGCGATAAGTGGATTTATGTTGGAGCTCCTCCACCTTCACGCGTAGCGGATCGGCTGGAATATGAAAATGCGCCCTGGCAGCCGGCTTCTTAGTTGCCATCTACGACCACCACCTTTATGTCACCGTTGCGGTCGAGACCCACTGTTTTTAAGGCATAAGCCCCGGGTTCATCGCTGCTGATTGTGACCTCCGCAACGCCTTTCGTCGCCTTCACGGATTGCCGTATCCCGTTTAGTTCAACGGCCACCTCCTCGTTAAACTCCTTCTGCACCTGTCCCTGCCAATCGACGACGGTGATTTTCACCGTCACCGTATCTTCGCCGTTCGCCTGAATTTGCGTCTTATCCGCCTCCATGCGGGCAAAATTCCCCGTGAAGCTGCCTTCGGCGTACCGCGTAAACAGCAGGTTTCCACTCCGGTATTGCTGCTCACTGACCGAGATCAGGTTCGGCGCTTCGACTTCCCCGGCCAATTCGCTCACCGCGTACACCCGGCCGTCTTCATCAATCTGCGCATAGTAATTAGGCAAACTCAATCACCTCCCAGGAAATCTCCGCATAGGCCTCGTAAAATCCCTCATAGAAGTTAAATCGTAATTTGTTGTTGTCGATCAACCTTGCGCAAACCGAACCGTCCATCATAGGAGAAGTTTGGAACCAATGAGACAACCCGGATGTGGTGATGTTAACGAACGTCTTCTGCGGATTTACCGCGGAGATCGTCACCTCTCTCACTGTGGATCCCGTTCCGTTCGGATAAAAATAAGCAATGCTTGCCGAACCTCGCTGAACATTTTTGATCCCCACGCCTTTCCACTCCGATCCATTATGAAATTGCAATAATCCTTGATAGATCCGGAAATCCGGACTGCTTTCCTGAGCCCCTCGGCTTAACACGCCAAATCCCGAAACAAACGAGTTCCCTGATGTTTCATCCGGTTCCGTAACCGTTAGCCGCACATACGAGCCGCCGAACAACTGATCAAATGGATGGTATCTAGGCAATGCTTCGGCAGCAGGCCGGGTATAGGCATAGGCTCTTCTCCATGTCGTTTTGTCGCTGCTGATTTCGACATAGAAGCTTTTGGGAGGAGTGCCCCAGTTATTGTCGAAACAGATTCCTTCGATTTCCGAAAATTCGGCCCCAAGCTCCACGGTCATCGATTGCGGAAAGGTTGAATAAGCCGAGAATAAAGCCCAATAATGATCTCCGTATTGATAATATGGCGTTGTCGGACTGCCGCTGACCGAACCCGCGGTCACAGTCACCTTTTTGTATTTCGCTACGTTGTCGCTGAGTCGCCCGGATTTTAGATGCCTGCGGCATAGCGTTTCCCGCGCGACCCGATCCCCGGTTACGGCGGATAAAGCGATCCGGTCCGACGTTACCGCCCCGACTGAGATCCCTTCGGTGCCGATTTGCGGCGCATCGCCGGCTTTCCCGGTATGTCGATGGCCTCCCGTCGCACGAAATAAAGCATCGATCGCTTCGATATTTTCGTTCTGAGCCGTTCTCCTGACCGTATCGGACGGCTCAAATGTAGTTAAACCGCTAGGCAGTTTTGGCATAAGTACTCTCCTTTCTTAGGTAACCTCATGATCGTTTTGCGCCCGGCTTCCATACTTCCAACTCATCCCAAGACATATCAAGCGCATCGAGCTTCTCCCAGGTTAAGTCAGCGGAATCCAGCTCCTCCCAACGCAAATAGGTAAATTGGAACACCAATTGGAGATGGGCTGGAACGATCTCACGCAACGCGTTTTGCATATCCGGCAAATTTGGCGGAACCCCGCGTTTGCCGATAAACGTGATTACCACTTCGTAATGGTTGAAATTTTCTTGTACCTGGATCTCCCCGTTCTCAAACGAATCCGCCACCTCTTTGATCACGGCCAGCGTTACAGTTCCGGCTCCCCGAATCTTCGACTTGATCACCGAGCGCCGCTGCTCCAGAGGTTTGTCTTCGTTGCTTGGAATGCCGCAAACGGCTTCCCAAGCGGATAACCCCCAAGTCGCCCGATCGATAAAAAACTGATCCAACACCTCCCGAATCTCGGCATTGAAATCAATCAACTCTCGAGCTTCGCGCGTGATCAAATTACCGACGATGCCCAACTTTCCGCCGGCTTCCTTCGGCATATAGTAATCAGGTAAATCATCCATCATCTCATTTTGGATATTTCGTGCCATGGCGGCTTTGCTTGGACTAGACAACAAAATTCACCGTCCCGGCCACGGCAACCTGCTCATCGCCGATATTCAAGTTCTGATTGGCCGCCCCGTTAATGGTTAGGTTCTTGAAGTCCGTAACAGCTTCAATATCGAGAAGCAGGCCAAATATACGGTTATAAGGGACCACTGGGCTTTGGAAGGCCAAGTCGGCCAGAAACGCTTTTAATTTCTCGCTGAACAACGCCTTGACGTTCGCCAATACCGCCCCTGAGGCCAACGTCACATTCGCCGTCACATTGATTTTCACTTCTTGGGCTGGAACTACGGTGACTGAAGCTCCTACCGGCCGCCGGGTATCCACGGCCTCCCTTACATCCTGCACGATGGTCGGATTAGGGGCGATTTTATCCTCCGACAACACGCACAACTTCACGGTTCCGCCGCCGTTCCAGACAGGGAACACCTTAACGTCGCCTACCCCGCGTACTTCCAGCGCCCATTGGCGGTAGTGCCAAGCATTGCCGCTAGTGGCAGGCCGGCGTACCCGGTCGAAATAACGAACCAGCAGCGATTCATCCGATTCCGTCTCCGCACCGTTTACGAATTCTTCCGGGTTGGTCACCGTTACGATCCCTGACAAATTTCCCAACACCAGCTTGATTCGGCCCTTATCCACGTTGCCCCGTTTCCCGCCGGCGGCAGCCACGGCCTTTACCGTCGCCTTCTTTTGCTGAATGATCCCAGGTTCGGCCGTGACAAAAACGACCGCTTCCTCTTCATCCGTCGATACGGCGGTTCCTTCCGGGATGATCGTATCATCATCACCGGTAAACACCAGCTTCCCTTCCGCCTTCACACTCGGACGCCGGGTTAATCCAAGCTCTCCGGCACGGAGATCCAAATACTCGGAAGGCTGATCCGGGCCGACAAAGCCGAATTTCAATACCTGGTCCAGCTCGATATAGGCATGCGCCAATTCAATGGCCGCAGGGGACAGCAAATCGAAGGTGATGGATCCCTGCCGGGTATCGATTTCCTTCGGCGAAGCATCCCGCATCCGATGCAAAATCGCTTCTTTCGTCTGATGTTCAAACACGTTTATATCCTCACCTCCTGCCGAACGGCCCCTTCTGTTGTATGAACCGTAAAGGTCACGAACAGCTTATCGTTCTCCCTAACGATTTGAAATTGGTCTACTGAGGCGACGCGATCATCCTCCCGCAGCGCTTCGGTGATGACCCTCGTGATTTCGCTTTTAAGCAGCTGCTGGGAAATGTCCTGGCCCAGCAGGCTTTCGATTTCGCAGCCGTACTGGCTGTTGTAGATCAAATATCGGTAACGCGCCGTTTGAATCGCCTTGCGAATAAACTGGCGAACGGCTTCCGTTCCGTCAATGATCCGTTCGATCACCTGGCCCGTTTCAAAATCGAGAGCGTAGGTCCGGGAAGGGAGCGTTGTCGGCTTAGCTTCCTCATAACGCTCCTCCCTTCTTTGCAGCGGAGACAACGCCATCAGTACATCACCGCCCGATCCAAAATAAGATAGGTTTGCCCTTGATGAATGCCGGCCACAATCACACGATCATCCTTCTTCAGTTCATCCGTGAATTCGAGTTCGGCTTCTTGTACCGTCAAATTTGCGGAGGACATGCCAAAGGAAGTGAATTTCGTGATCTCACCACTCCCGCTTGATACGACCAAAACGGATGCCTGAGTGATGGATGTCGAAGACACCTCCGTCTTTCCCTCACTCTTCACGTTCACCTTCCGCTTATAGCTCGTTAAGGATTGAGCCACGATCAGATCATCCTTCTCCAGCTCTACGTTCATATGATCCACCTTAATCTTCAGCTCAGGCGGCGGCGCCGTCACCGTCGCCAATTCCAAGGTAATGTCCGAATTGTAGCCGATGGCTCGGATTAATTGCACAAGCTGGCTCGCCCCCGAGCCTTCGATGCGTTCCATTAACCCGCCCCCTTCTCTTCCTTGTATTCTAATTTGGGAATATCATCTGTTGCCGACAAGGTTAACGACATCATGTGTTTGCCATGCTCGAAGCGATGTTCGTCGGCCGAAACGTAATAGCCCCCAAGAATGCCTGTTACAGATTCCTTAACGTACACACACGAGCCGGAAACCACGTCGGCGATTCCTAAGCAATCGATCCGTGCCTGATCCTCGATGGTCGCCAAATCCTTAAGCAGTTGTTTGGCGCGCTGCTCCATCTGCGAAGAGGTCATCGCTTGATCCGGTTTCTCCAAATGCTGCATGACGCCAAACTTCCGGATGAGTTCCGAATCCTTGGCGCTGGCAGACAGCTCCTTCTTTTTCCCGTCCTCACCGATGACCTTGATTTGGGTGCGCGTTTCTTCGATGGATTGCGAGTAACTAGCTCCCAGTAGATTAACTCCGTTTTCCAGCACCCACTTCCCCTTCTGTTCCTTGCGTGCCAATACCTGCAGCTTCCCTTCCCTCGACGTAATCCAGAATCGCTGCCCGTTTTGCTTTGCGGATTCGGTCAAGGCTGTCACCATCATTTCAAACAGCGTCTTGTCGCGTAAGACCAGCTTCGGGATGACGTAACCCGTATCCTGAACTTCCCCCATCGGAATGGAGAACTCGTTGCACAGTCGCTTCACCACCGCAGAGGCCGTTTGACCGCGAAAGATTTTCGTATCCTTGCTCTTGGTCAGGTAGATGTTTTCGTCGTAAGCCGTTAGGGACATCTGGCCTTTGGAGTCGATCTCATCGGCAAACAGGACGCCGCGAAACAGCTCTTGATCGTCCAGGAGAAAGCGCAGTTCCCCGCCTTTCTGGAGCTTCATGTACAGTTCGCGAAGATCTCCGGTATTGGACAATTCAACCACCAGCTTGCGAGCGGCCTGTTTGATGTCGCCGGACCAATTCACGGATTTGACGATGGGATCCAAAAAAACGTCTTGCTCCTCATCCTTGTAGGTCACGCTCCAGCTCATGAGGGAATCACCAGCTTCTGGCCGGGAACGATCCGGTTCGGGTCTTTACCGATCTCGGTTTTGTTTGCCGCGTAAACTTCCCTCCACCGGTCGCCGTTGCCGAGCGTACGCTGCGCGATTTTCCACAACGTATCCCCAGGGATGACGACGTAGGAGGCCGGAGGCGTCTTCGTGTCAGGGCGATATTCGCCCGTAATCACCATCGCTTTCCCTGACCCGGACGTCTCCACCTGACGGAACTGCACTTCCTTGTACTCCTTCAACTCCAGTTCAAAAAAAACGTCGCCTGGATTCCCCGCGCGTTCGCTGTACTGGAAGGAGCGGATGGTCACCAAGCCTTTGAGCTTGGTTCCCGTAATGTCGAGGCGGACCGGACGCCGGCTTCTCATCCAGGCCTCGATCTTCTCCACGGTTGCCCAGGGATCGGGCAAGGACTCATATTCGCAATATCCGGGGTGGTAGTCGCGAGGAAAAAAGGAAGCAAACGAATATTCCTTCAGGACCGCTTCCCCGATGACCGTGTATTCTCCCAGCTGTGTTACTTGGATATCCTCGTAGCCGTGAGAGCTTTTGACCGACACCTGCTCCGGATTCACCGGCAGCCAGAGCCACTCCTTCTCATCGATCGTCTTCAGCCAAAATTCCAGCGATGCCATTACGCCATCAATCCTCCCGCCGCTTTGATTTCGCGGGCCAGCGCTCTAGCGATCGCATCGATATCGGATTCCTGGCGGACATGAAACGTATTGCCCGTGATCGATATGGCAGCTCCCCCACTCGCCCCGTTTGAGAATTCCCGGTTCTCGGAGGCTGTCATAATACGTTCACCCTTGTGCAGCCGGGCCATCATTCCGTCGTAAGGCACATAGGACATGCCGTGATAACGGCTCGTCGGCGGACCGCCGTTCGATGTCGCGGTATTTCCGCCGGCTCCCCCATTCTCGTCACCGCTGAAAATATCGAACACGCTGAGGAAGGAGCTGATTTTATCCTTCACTTTGTTAACCTGCTCGACGATCCAATCCATGTGATACTTGAACGCGTACGCCAAGCCCGCCACAGCCACCCCTACCAGCAGGACCGCGGCGATAATCGGAAGAAATGGCGCAACGGCCGCCCATCCTGCCACCGCGGAAGCCCATAAGGCCGGCGCAAAAACGCCAAGCAGCAGGGCGGCTATGGAGCCGATCGTAGCCAGCACGATATCCCCGTCTCGAGTTAATACTTCTACGATGGAAGCCAAGGCTTCACCGAGGGGCAACATCGCTTCCCCTAACGGCGCCAAAGCGACCGTAATTCGGTTCTGAAGCATATCCCATTTATCGCCGAAGGTTTGGACTTCGCCAGCCTGGTTCCGAATCGCGTTGCCCGCTGTACTCATCGCCGCGACCACCCCGCCGAATTCAACCTGCCCGTTCTTCAGGGCGGCCACCAGATCGCCGCTGACGCTGTGACCAAAGTATTGGGCAGCCACAGCCGCAGCCTCCGACTCGGTTGCTGCCGCTTTGATCTTGGCGGTAATGGCGGCAAGGCCTTCGCCCTTTACATCCTTCCGGAGCGCATCCTGAATCGGGGTTAATCCGGAGGACTGCCATTTGGCCATCAAGGCCATCGACTGCTCGAAACTAAGTCCCATCTGCTGCAAAGGTAGGCCGAGCGAGCCCATATTTTTGAGCAAATCGCCCATTCCCGCACCGCTGACGCGGCTCGCAGCGAAAAACTGGTCCATCATCAAAGTCCCTTCGCCGGCTTTCTTCCCCCAAACGCTCATGACCGAAGCAGCCGCGTTGGCTGCTTCAGCGCTGTTTGCTCCGCTTAACCGTGAGGCGTCCAGCACTGTTTTGGACATTGCGGTCAACGTTGTCCCCGTAAGTTTGGCTTTGCCGCTCAGCGTTCCCATCACACTGGCGATTTCGTTCAGATTTTGCGGCACCTGCCCGCCTAGCTCTCGCAAAGACGCGACCATACCTTTCATTTGGCCAGGACCGGCCATCGATGCCGCCCGCAGCGTGCCAACCGCCGTGCTGAATTCCTTGGCTGCCGCAAGCGACCGATCCTGCAGTTGGCCAAGAAGACCTCCTGCCGTGCTGGCCGCAGACGAGAGCATTTTCTTCCGCTCTTCCGGCAGGTTCTGAATCGCGGTGTTACCTGCGATATTTTGCAGCCGCTTCATCCCTTTTAGCTTCGGTGGAGCTTTCGGCCCTACCGGGAACCCGAGCTGCGCAGCCAAAGCATCGTCCGCCTTCTTCTTGGCCGCCGCAGCCCGTTTGTCCTGAACCTTCTGCCACACCCCGGCAAACGGCTTGCCAAGCGCCTTCGCCCCCTTGGATACACTTTCCGCCTTGGCCTTGACCGCCCAAGACAAATCCAGCATAAAGTTGTCGACGGCCGGCTTCATCGCAGCCAGTTTCTTCCGCATGACCCCAGCGGTAGCGCCCGTTGCCAGCTGCAGCGAAACGAATTGTTTAGCCACCTTGGCACTGGTGCTCTGCGTCGCTTCCAACTCTTTCCCGATGCGGGCAAACCCGCTGACCTGCTCAAGCTGGGACGTCGTTCTTTGCAGCTGGCTCATCATTTTGTTGAGCTTATTCAAGTCGTTTAACGTTGCTTTCGAAAAGTCGGGAATGCTCCCGCCTGCCGATGAGCTCAACCTCCTCGCCTCCCCTGTTCAGCCTTTACGGCTTCAGCCTGCGGGCGGCTCTCTCCTGCTCCTTGCGCGCCTTCTCCTCCTCTTCCAATTGCAGCATCATCGAGGCGTACATAAACTGTTTCACGTTCTCATCCTTGTTGTACACCTCATCCGGCGGCAGGTGATGGCGTTGAAAGATCAGATGCAGCAAGAAGGCTTCTCCGCCCGCTTTGATTAGTTTTTTATTTCATCTTCATCGCTGTCGAAGCCGCTGATTTCCAAAATTTCTGCGGACAGCTTGGCGATCTCGCCGGCCAGCAGCAACCCGAGGATCGCTTCGGTTGGCGTCCCGTATTTCTCAACCAACTCCTTGGCGGACCAATCCGGGATCAGGCACGCTTTCTGGATGACTAAGGCGCCGAACTGTTCATCGTCGAGCACTTTTTCCCGCTTGGGTCCTTTTCCGGTAAAGTGGGTGCACTGCTCCTGGATTCTATGAATCGTTTTGCCGTCCAGCGCCTGAATTTGAAAATCCACGCCCAGCCGTTTCATCGGAACGTCTTTTTTCGGTTTGCTGTCCGCCCCAAGCAAAGCTTGAAGCACGTTGTTTTGTCGGTTATCCGTAATCGCCATCGATCTTCATCTCCTTAAAATGGTGTATGCCTCGCGGCGGAGTAGGAAAGCGGAGAACCCGGGGTCTGGTTCGCATTCGCCGGGTACCCGCCCACCTGCCTCGCCCATTACTCCGCGACGAGTTTATCCAACAATTCGTAGCCGGTAAAATTAAAAGGCAGCTCTTCCTCCACAATGGAGCCGACTTCGAAGTGCATCAACGGGATCTTGTCGAAGGTAACCCCTTTCAACCGGACCCGGTAAGCCCCGTAGGACTCCGGATCCTCCAGCTTCAAGATCAGTTCCGTCGTAAATGCGCCTTGTTTGTCATCGGCGATTTGTCCGATGAGCTCGACGAATTCGGAGGTTACTTTATATCCGGTAATCGTCCCGGATCCGCTGAGTCCGGTCACTTTATGCGCCGTCCAGCGCGTACCGGACCGTTTGATTTCCTCCTTGGTAATTTCCACGTTGGCTTCGGCCGATTTAACGTTGGTCAACCAGCGGCCATCGTAATACACATATCCGAAAGTTCCATTGATCACTCGGGTTGAATCCAGCACTGATACCCCTCCTCATGAGATTGAATTCCTCTTCTACCTATACCTTGATCGTCAAGAAAATCCGCTCCATGCTGTCGATCTCCGTAAAGGCGATCAGCAAATACACGGTGTCGCCTTCCGACTGCCGGTCCGGATCCAGAGTTACCGCGATATCCGTCAGCACGTTGTTTAACTCCAGCCGTTCCAAATAAGCTTTCACGGCCGAGATCAGCGCAGCTTGCCCATCGGCGTTATTATCCAGCTTGCCGATATAAGCATCGGCGGCCGCCTTCGTAATGTCGGTGGAGATCGCTTGACGCGCCCGCATGGCGCGAACCTTCTTGCGGCTCGTGACCAGGCCTTGTTCCACCTTGACCTTCTCCCCATCATGAACCAGGACAAGCGACCCTTTCTGCAAGGCGGCATGAATCTCCGTATTGCGCAGCCGTTTGGCCACGTCGCCTGCATACACCGGAGCATACGTAATCGATTTGTTGATTCCGGTCCCGGCGATTAATCCGGCGATATAAGGGGCGTAACGCGCAGAACTGTATACCGTTCCTTCGATATTGACGCCGCTGATTAAATTCACGGCATAATCGTCTGCCAGGTCCACGCTGCGTTGGTTGCCTTTCGCAGAATCCAGGTCGTCTTCGGCCTTTCCGCCGAATACCGTCAGGAAGTGTTTGCCTTCATCTTCGCGGCTGTCCGCGCACCATTTCAGCGTCGCCTTCTGCTCACTGGCAGGAACTTCACCTGGAAAAACAAATACGTTAAAATGCCGGGTACTAAATACGTCGCGAATCGCGGTGAAATCGGCAGCGGCCGGATCCCCTCCGCCGCTCGGTACAGGCACCGTATAAACGAGCACCTCTTTCGCCCCTCCCAAGAGGGCCAGGCGAATCGGTTCCACAAACGCATCGCCGAACCATTGGGCGGCTTCGGATTCTTTTTCCACTGTAAAAAATTGACCTGCGCCAGCTCCCTCATACTGGAACAACGGCAATGCCACCGTTCCCCGGGCGCCCCCTTTGATTTGCGCCGCGGCCGCCTCCACGAAATTGATGTACAAGCCAGGCCGTACCGGCAAGCTGGTTGTATCCCATGTTCCACCCATGACCTCATGCCACCTTTCAGTTGTTTGTCGTGCGAAATTCCATATGTTTGATTTTGTCTTGCGACCGGAAACGAACGGGTTCACGCGATTGAACCAGCAGCGTACCCTGGCATTTCCGCAAGCCATTCTCCAGCGGTTCGGCGGAGGTTATCGTAAATGAGTCCACCCGGATCGGTATCGTCCCGGCACTTGCTCCTTCGTCTGAATCCGTACTTTCGTTCATCACGTATCGACTGAGCGACTCCATCTCATATAACGCCGTTTCCACCGTGCTCGCATAATACCCGATCGCATATTGGCGTTCGAGCAGCGTATGGCTTCTCGAATCGCTCCTGCGGACTTCCTGCTTCAGCAATACTACAAATTCCCCGGCCACAGGTTCGGCAGGCTCTTGGAACCAATGAACCGTAGAGTCAGGGAACCTTCTCGTGATCAACTCCGTTAAACCGCCAACCTCCTCGGCCAATAGCACGTCACGATCCCTCCCTTGGGCCGAAACCCTTCTGCCGCTTCCTGAGTATTTGTATAAACTCATCCCCCGTTTCTTCACATTGTGATCACTTCAGCTGACCATTCGGCCGCATTACGGATTATAGGGGGTTCCTCGACACGCCGAATAGGATGAAATTTCTTCACCTGGGGGTGAAGATAAATCATCCTGTTGCGGGGATCCGATCGTTTGTTATACTGGACTTACTTGTAAACTTCTGTAAGAGGAGGCTGGGAAATGGAGCCGATCCGTGTCATGCTGGTGGAAGACGATCCCTTCTGGAGGGATCATATCAGTGCGGATTTAAGCGATGAGCCAGATATAGAGGTGGTTGCCGTGACGGCCACGAAGGAAGAAGCGCTTGAAGCCGCAGGTCGGCGGAAGATCGACGTCGTGCTGATGGACATCAATTTGACGGGCAATCAGCTAGACGGCCTCGAAGCGGCGGAGCGGATATTGCGGCTTCCCTTGCAGGATTCGGTAAAAATCATTATGTTGACCTCCATCACGGATGCGGAAGTCATCATGAAATCGTTTCGCCTCGGCGCCATTAATTACATCAATAAGGCAAGTTATCAAGATATCCTGCAAGCGATTCGCGAAGCCCAGATCGGACGCGCCTCCATCCATTCGGACGCCGCAGGGATTATGCGCAGCGAGATGCAGCTGATGGAGTTATCGCCAACGGAACGCGAGGTGTTCGACCTGCGCCAGAACGGCCTTAGTAAACGGGAAATTTCCGAACGATTGCATAAATCGACCAACACGATTAAGTCCCAGCTGCGCAGCATAAAGAATAAACTGACTCACTTTAAGATGGATTAGCCCGATCGGCCCAAGCCCTTAACTTGCCGGTTGCCTTCAGCCTGCGGGAAGGATGGCTCGGCCGAAAGCGAATCGCCGGAAAGTGCAGGATGAACGTCGTTCCCTTTCCAGGTTCGCTCGAGACGGTTAACTTGCCTCCATGCTTGCTGAGAACGCTTGAGCAATAGGATAAACCTAGACCGTAGTTCAAGGCGTTTTTTTTCGTCGTAAAGAAAGGTTCGAAAATCTTGGACATATACTCCTGGGGAATGCCGTTCCCCGTATCGCTGACCTCGATCCGAAAATCTCGGCGCGAAGCGGCCGAACGCAGGGTGATCGTCCCGCCGGACGGCATGGCATCCAAGGCATTGCGAATCAGGTTGGACAGCGTTTCGCTGATATGAACCGCATCGCAAACCAGCCGGCCATCGGCTCCATATTCGGCGGACAAGGATACCGGACGATTCTCCACCAGCGTTGCTGCCGACTGGATCACGGAATCCATCAACGAGCCAACTTCGTATTCGCCTTCATCAAGGACGACATCCTCGGCTTTATCTTTGATTCGATTCACCATATGTAGCAAATGACGCGTTAACCCATGAACCTGCTCGATCGTATGGACGGCTTTGCCGGTCTGTCCCGATTGGAGGAGTACACCGCATTTTTCCGCCAAATAGTCGATCTTCTGGATCTCGTTCTTAATCGTATGGTTCAGAATCGATACCCCCATCGTCAGCGTGCGAATGGAATAATCCAGACGTTCCCGTTCGATGCGCAGTTTAATGCCCAGAAATCCGTAACGCACCGTGTAGAACAGAATGAGCGATACGGCACCTAAGATGACGATCACATTGCCATGCCACATGCCGTTGCTTTCCAGCTCAAGGCTCCACCATCCCAGCTTTAATGATTCGAAGCCAAGATAATCGCTGGTATACGCCCAGATCATAATGACTGGAAACAGCAGGATTCTTCTCCGGACGCGCCGCAGTTGCACATCTTTTTCCCGGGCATAGGCGCGGTAATAGAAATAGCAGCCCAGAACCACGTAGATCCCGTCCCAATAACGAAATCGCTCGACCTCAAACGTATTCCAGGGTTCAAATCGCAAATGAGCAAGGAGTAAGGCCAGCGCCCCAACGAAGCCGATTACCGACAGCCCCTGCTTCAACCGAAGCCCCATCGACTCGTTTAACCATAAACCGCCCATGAAGAACGTAAAGGGAAGGAGATAGAAATGAATGTTCATAGCGACCACCGTGGTGAGATAGAGCCATCGACTTACCGTTTCGGGCAGCCATTCGGCTCCATGAACGACCGGCATAATGGTCAGATGCATCGCGAAGGCGTAGCTGGCGGCCCCGCCGAGCAGCAGCGTTAAAGCAATCCAAAGTTGGCTTCTTCGGCGGTGAAACAAAAAAACGAGACCTAAAGACCAAAGGGATAAAAACATCAGAATATAGAAGATTTTCATGAACCGCAAACTCCTTCGCCTTGACGTTACATATTTACTATTATTTTTATATTCTTGAATGGATTCCCTATGAAAATAAATAATTCCTGCTATCCTTTTGGCTATTTTTTAGGAGTGACTAGGCCTTTCGGCATAGCAAAAAGAGACTCATTTCTACTCATCAAGTCAAGTAGGAATGAGTCTCTCCTATAGTCCGGAATGCTTAGGACTGCAAACTAGACGGGGATTAGCGCATCCAACGCCGGCAGTTTACGCCCCTCGTAATCAAACAACGTCAGGTTGGCCCAGTTATTGTCATGTCCGACAGACCACTCCGATTTGGCTGGAATCCAGGCCGGCTCCCACCAGTAGAAACCGGCTCCCCAACCGCCAGACGTATCTCGGATAATTTGAAGAAAATCGCGTAAATATGCGGCTTGCCCCTCCGGCGTAGCCGGATAACCGGCATGGGTTTGCTCTGAACTGTGGACGATCGGTTCCGGGATCGGCCCTTTCGCTAATGTCCAGGGATACGCCGTTTCGACCACGTTGATTTCCTTGCCAAACGTGGTCGCCAGCTTCGCGAGATTGGCGCGCAAATCGTCCAGTGTCCCGTGCCACCAAGGGTAAAACGACAGTCCGATCGTATCGAACTCGACCCCGTACTCCTGGAACCGTTCATAGAAAGCCACGCTGGCGGGCAAATCCCCGCCCCGGTCGATATGGATCATGACGTTGATCGAAGAGTCGACCGCTTTGGCTGCGGCGGTGCCGGCTTTGACCAGCCGGGTGAACTTCTTCCATTGCTCCGGCGTATCGAATTCACCGTCCACCTTGCCGTCATCCCATAGCATCCCGGGGGTGATTTCATTGCCGATTTGTACCATGTCCGGCAGCGTTCCTTGCGCTTGCAGTGCAGTCAGTACCTGCGTAGTGTAATCGCCCACCGCATGAGCCAGTTCGTCAAACGAAAGCTTCTCCCACGCCTTCGGCTTGAACTGCTTGGCCGGGTCCGCCCAGCTGTCGGAATAGTGGAAATCCAGGAGAAAATGCATCCCCAACGCCTTAATTCGTTTTGCCATGAGCAGTGTCCGTTCCAGATTGCAGAACCCGCCAGGCGGCTCGTTCCAGATCCGCAGCCGGATTGAGTTGACTCCGCTGCGCCGCAGAATGACCAGCAAGTCCTCTTGGGATCCGTCCTCTGTGAACGTCCCTCCGGCTGCTTCGATTTCGTCCAGAAACGACACGTCCATCCCGTTGATAAAGGACCCCGTCATCGGCTTAAACCTCGCGCTTCAAGATCGCGATACCATTGACCGGCAGTTCGATTGCACCCTCTACCGCCCGGCCGGTTTCGGCATCGGTATAGCTTCGGCGATCGAGCTCGACGCAGGCGGCACGGCCGGAGAAGTTCTGCACGAAGACGTATTCGTGCGCCCCGTCCGTCCGCAGCGTTGCGGTAACCCCAGCCGGCAGCTCGGCATCCAGCGCCCGACGAACGCCGGCGTCCCAAACGAGCTTGCCATATAGCGCCTCGTAGAAGGCCAGGTCGCTAACACGGGCAGCCAAATAATACGCTTTGCCTTGGCCCAGCTCGTTAACCGTCAAGACCGGTTCCCCTGCGTAGAAATCGTCACGGTATACGCCGAGTACCTTGGCGCCTTCCGCGTGGATATGCTCGCAAAGCTCATGGATTTCATACGTACCGCGGAGGCCCAGCGGATTCCCGTCTCCCAGAATCATGGCGTTGCGGTCATGGTCATGCAGCCCATCGATTTCCTCTGCCCATACGCCTAATGTCTTGCGCAGCGGCCCCGGGAATCCGGTCAGATGACAGAGGTCGTTCTCGTCAACGATGCCCGACCAATACGTGACAAACAAGGTTCCGCCGTCCTTCACGAACTGCTCCATCTTGGCTCCGGTTTCTTCTCGCAGCAGATAAGCCATCGGTACGACCAACAGCTTATAGCCGCTGAAGTCGTCAAACGAACCGACGATGTCCGTCGGTACGCCTAGCTCCCACAAGGCGCGATATTGCTGCATGACGGTCTCTTCATAATGGAGGCCCTTGTTACGAGGTCCCTGCGCATCATTAATCGCCCAACGGTTATCCCAATCGAACAGGATGGCCGCTTCCGCCGGAACGGTGGTACCCAGCACCTCCGTTAAGCCAGCAAGCGTTTGGCCCAGCGATGCAACATCCTCAAATACGCGCGTATGCTCATGGCCGACATGGTCGATCACGGCGCCGTGGAATTTCTCGCTGGAACCGCGGCTTTTGCGCCATTGGAAGTATTGCACTGTATCGGAACCGTGTGCCACCGCCTGAAGGGAGGACAGCTTATGCATGCCCGGACGCTTCAGCTTACTGACCGGCTGCCAGTTCGTAAGAGACGGTGTGCTCTCCATCAGCATAAACGGCTTTTGTTTTAGCGAACGGAACAAATCATGGTTAAAAGCAAACCAGGAACCCACACCGGCGTCGGAATCAGCCTCATGCCACATCGGGTAAGCGTCCCAGGAAATGACGTCCACCACTTTCGCGAACTCGCGGTAATCCAGCCCGTAGAACAGATCCATCATATTCACCGTGCAAGGCAGGTCCGGGCTAATCCGCTTTAACGGTTCAATTTCATGCTTGTAGAAATCGATCGTCTGGTCGGATACGAACCGGCGCCAGTCGAGGTTCTGCCCATGCACCATCATTTCACCATGTGGCGCTGGGGATTCCACCTGAGACCAGGACGTATACGTGTGACTCCAAAAATTCGTCCACCAGGCACGGTTGAGCGCATCCAGCGAGCCGTACTTCCGCTTAAGCCAGTCGCGGAAGGCATCTTGGCAGAAGTCGCAGTGGCACTCCCCGCCGTATTCGTTGGACACATGCCAACCAACCACCGCCGGATGATTGGAGTAACGCTCCGCTAAGCGGATGTTCATTTGCGTGACTTTCTCCCTGTATACGGGGGACGTAAAGCAATGGTTATGACGCATGCCGTGGAGGTTGCGTACCCGATTCTTCTCGACGCGCAATACCTCCGGATACTTCTCGGACATCCAGGCTGGGCGGGCACCGCTTGGCGTCGCTAACCAAGCGTATATGCCGTTCTCGGCAAACGTGTCCAGTACGCGATCCAGCCACTCAAACTGATAGACGCCCTCTTCCGGCTCCAGCGAAGCCCAGGAGAAGATCCCGATGGCCATTACATTGCAATGGGCTAGCTTCATTAAGCGGATATCCTCCGCCAGCACCTGCGGATCGTGTTGCCATTGGTCAGGGTTGTAGTCGGCGCCGTGCATGAAGACCGGCAATTTGTCGCTAATCGGCGGAAATTTCATCGGTTTTGTGCTCATGGAATTGTCCTCTCCGTTTCGTATCTATATTCGACGTTACTATAAAAGAAAAGGAGGGGACGGGCGTCCCCTCCTTTCACCCTGGCTTGCTTATTTTTGAGCCGCAAGGAATGCGTCGATTTGGCTTTGCAGTTCTTGTTGAATTTTATCCAGACCCGCCGCTTGCAATTGTTTGTTCAGATCCGCTTGGCCCTTCTCCAGATCTTTGATCAGGCCGTATTCCAGCGGGATTGCGTAACGCAGCATGACATTCCCTACGTTGGCTACTTCGTTCTTCACTTTGGAATCGTCAAAGACGAAGGTTTCCAGCGGGAAGTGGTACACTTTGGACTGCCAGTCGGCCAACATTTGATTGCCTTCTTCCGGATAGGAAGAGTCCGTGCGGTTTAGCAGCGAGTTCCAGCCCCATACGGAGTAGCCCGACAGGTTGTAGTTGTTGAAGCTTGGTCCCGGGCTGTACTTGTCATCGCCAATCGGCTCGTAGTGCTTGCCGGCGATGCCGTACATCGTCAGATCGTGGATTTCCTTATCGTTTTGCAGCAAGTCGATGAGCATCAGCGAACGTTCTGCATTTTTGGAAGTCGCATGAATTGCCATCCCGTTTTGCGTGGAAATGGCCCCGATTTTCTTCTTGTCCGGCGTCAAGTCCGCTACGGTTACTTCCATTTCCGGCTTATCGCGACGGATTTCGCCGACGTTGCTCGAAATGGTCCCCAGGTTTTGCGCATAAGAGGAAGTTTTGCCTGCTTTGATGTCTTGGAAGACGTCGTTTTTGTTGCTCACGATGTTTTTGGACCAGCCGTTGTTATCGGCCAAATCCTTATAATACTTAATCAGTTCAGTGAATTCCGGCGTATCGTATACGTTGAAGACTTTCCCCGTTGCATCGTCCAATTTGTAAGCCAGCGGGAAGTTATAGTCTACCAGGTTCCATTCATTTTGCTGCTCCAGCAAAATTTGATCCAGCTCATGCCATTTCCATCCGTCGGCTGGCTTCGCACCAAACGGGCTGATTCCTTTCTCGCCCGCGCCAATCGCTTTCAAGTAAGCGGCGTAGGATTCCGGGCTATTGACCGGATCCAGATTGTACTTCTTGCGCAGGTCTTCGCGAACCAATACGACTTTGTCGGTCACTTCTTGGTTGTTGTTCGGCACCATATATTGCTTGCCGTTCACCTTGGATTGATCCCAAGAGGCTTGCGGCATCGCTTCCCAAGTCTTAGGAGCGTACTTCTGCAGCATCTCGTCCGTCAACTCCAGGAAACCGCCCTTTAGCACCTGGTCGTTATAGAAAGCCCAGTTCGCGGTGTAAGCGATGTCAAAATCCTCATTAGCTGCGAATTTCAACGGATATTTCTGGGTCCAGTCGGCCCAATCGAGAAACTCGGTTTCGACGGTTGCGTTGATTTTCTCTTTCAACAGCTTGTTGAGCTCGCCGTAAACTTCGTCATAATCCGCCGGCTTACTGCCTACCATCAACAGTTTCAGCGTGACTTCCTGAGACGTGTCTACCGTGCCTTCCGTTGTTGCCGTATTGGCCGCCGCGTTGTTCGGAGCCGCTGCGTCCGGGGTGTTGCCGCTACCCGCATTGTTGTTCCCGCCGCCGCAAGCGGACAGCAAGGTCGTCAACGCCAGTACCATAGCCACTAGAAACGTTGCTTTCTTTTTCAGTTTCATGACCGATGTTCCCCCTAAAATTATGATAGATGAAAGCTTTGATTTAATGAGAGTTCAAAAGGTTCAGGTTTTTAGCACCGAGAAGGTTGGATGAAGCTAGGGACTGAGCAGCGCAGCGTAGCTGGAGGCTACGTGAGCAGCTGAAATGTTTCTTCAGGAAACATGCTTCGGAAGCATCTGCTTAGGCCCGGCTGAATTCAAGATTCGATGCCGAATTCGCTTCATGACCTACTTCGTGATAAAAAGATGATGCTTTTGAGCCTCCTTTATGTGATAACCGGGTTACCCCGAGGTCATCCTTTCACAGCACCAATCGTTAAGCCTTGTACGAAGTAACGTTGGATGAACGGATACACAATCATGATCGGGCCAGTCGCCACGATCGTCATAGCCATCTTCAGGCTCTCTGTCGGGATATCCGACGAGACGACAGCTCCCGCCGCCATCATGGCCTTGCGCATTCCATCCATGTTGCCAAGCAAGCGGTACAAGTAGTACTGCAGCGGCATCAGGTCGGAGTTGGAGATAAACAAAAGCGCGTTATACCAGTCATTCCAGTAACCCAAGGCGATAAACAACCCGATGGTGGCCAGCGCCGGTTTTGACAGCGGAATCACAAATCGCAGGAAGATCTGGAAATCGCCCGCTCCGTCGATTTTGGCCGACTCGATGATCGCCTCCGGGATGCTGCTCATAAACGATTTCATCACGATAATGTAGAAAACGTTCATCAGCATCGGCAGAATCAGCACGATCAGCGTATCCTTCAGATCGAGATAATTGACAATCAGCAGGTACCACGGCACGAGCCCGCCACTGAACAGCGTGGTGAAGAAGAAGAAAAACGAGAAGTGGCTGCGCCATTTAAAATCCTTACGTGCCAGCACATAAGCTGTCATCGAGGTGAGGAACAACCCGAACAGCGTACCCAGCAGGGTGACGGAAATCGTGATGCCGTACGCCTTCAGCATTTCCTGCGGATACTTGAACAGGATGCCGTAAGCTTCCAGCGAGAACGCGGTTGGGATGAGCTGGAACCCATTCTCGATGATTTTGCTCTCCTCCGTCAGGGAAGAGGAAATGACCAAGATGAAAGGAAAGAGACAGAAAACTGCCAGCAAAGTGAGTGCAATATATCCGATAATCTGCAGCAGCAGTCGGTCCATCGATTTGCGTTTACGGGCCTCCGGCTTAGCGGCCGGTTGCAAGTTTGGTACCATCGTGCTCATAAGCGTTAACCTCCACTCGTTTCAATCGTGTTGATGACTCATCCGGTTGCTTTCCACACCTAGAACAAAGCGCGGTCCTTGTCGTATTTGCGTACGGCATAGTTCGCGAGCATAATGGTCGCGAAGCCCAGAATGGACTGGTAAAATCCCGCCGCGGCGGACATCCCGATCTCGTTCGAGGTCGTGAGCATTCGAAACACGAAGGTGTCGATGACATCGGTCGAGGAGAACAATAAGCCGTTGTTGCCAACCATGTTATAGAACATTCCGAAATCCCCGCGGAAAATATTCCCGATCGCCAGCAGCACTAAAATGATGACCGTCGGATAGAGGTTCGGAATCGTGATTTTGCGAATCCGTTGGAAGACATTGGCGCCGTCGATTTCGGCGGCTTCATACATCTCGGTATCGATGCTCGTGATGGCTGCCAGGTACATGATCGTTCCGTAGCCCAGCGTTTTCCATGCCGATACCACGACGAGAATCACCGGCCAATAAGCGGCCGTATTGTAAATGTCTATCGATTCCAGCCCGATCGCATTCAGCAGGACATTAATCGTACCGTAATCGAAGTTAAACAAGTTATAAGCGATCGCGCCAACGACAACCCAGGAGATGAAGTAAGGCAAGAACATCACCGTTTGCGTAATTTTGCGGAACCATTTGCCGGCCACCTCGAACAGCAGGATCGCCGCAAAAATTTGAACCCCATTGTTGACCACAATAAAGGCGATATTGTATAAAGCCGTGTTGCGAGTTACCCGCCAAGCATCTCCGGAATCGAAGAAAAACCGGAAGTTATCGAGCCCGTTCCACGGGCTTCCGAACACCCCGCCCGTGTAGTTGTACTGTTTGAATGCCAGGACGATCCCCGCCATCGGCACATAGGCAAATAGCAGGAAGAACAGGACGGCCGGCGTCAGCATGAGCAGCAGAACTTTATATTTCTTTACGTCGTTCCAAAATCCGCTTTGCTTCATGTTTCGAACTCCCCTCTTGGTTGTCTCTATATTCTTCAGTATAGTGGAGAGCGCTTTCGACCGGGATTCAGCGAAACAACAAAAACTAATACAAATTCCACGATGACGAAGTTTGCCGAAAATAGAAAAGACCTGCCTCCGCGAAATACCGGCGATGGCGAGGTCGGTGAAGTTTGTTGAACAACCCTTAAATTTTGTTTGATTTCCGGTACTCCCCGGGCGTCATCCCGGTCGCCTGCTTAAACTGCCGGTTAAAGTAAATGATGTTCTTGTAGCCCATCCGCTCGGCGATTTCGTAGATTTTCAGCGTCGGATCGGTCAGCAGCTCGCAAACGCGTTTCGTTTTGAGCTCGTTCAGGTAGTCGGTGAAATGACGGCCGGTTTCTTCCTTAAATAAGTATCCCAGGTAGTTCGGCGTGAAATCGAAATGGGCTGCGACGTCTTTTAACGTCATTTTTTGCTCGAGATTATTTTCGACGTGCACCATGATCTCCTGGATCAACTTGCGTTTTTGCTTCTGCTTCTTCACGTACAACAGCTCGGACAATTCGAAGAACCGCTTCCGAAGCCAAGACGTGATATCATGGATTGTCTCGAATTGGAACAGCAGCACCGGCTGGTGCGAATCCCATTTCAAGAGCTCATACAGATTCTCATTAATTTCGCGCAGATCGGCATGCAGTTGAGTCGTGATCCGGATGATCAAATCGTACACATCGTTCTTCTGGGCCAACGGGGAACCCTGGTAGAACAGCTCCAGCAAGCAGTCGTCGATCGTAACAAGGTCATATTGCAAAATCGCCTTCAGCATCCGTTCAAGGATCTCGTCCGTCCTAGCCCCGGCAAAGCGGCTTTCGCCCGGGTGCACCCGGCTTTCGCGGATCAGTCGGTCCTTGCCGACCAGCCATTTGGCGCTGAGCGCCGCCTGTGCCTGTCGATAGGAAGCCCGCAGTCCCTCTTCGTCCCATGCGAAACCTCCGACCCCAACCGTCACGGAGAACGGGGAAATTCCCCGAATCGCCCGGATCAACTCCTCCAACAGCTCCAGAAACGCCGTTTCCGGAACGGAAGCGAGCAGGACGAACCGTGTCGGTTGGCTGACGATGAACGTGCCCAGCTTAATTTCCTTGGTATAATGCTGGATGAACGCCATGACCTTCTGTATTTGCTTGCGCCGTTCCTCCTCCGGCATATCGCCGGTCTTCCACTCCAGATCGTCGATTTCCACGAGAGCCGCCGCCGTGCCGGTTTGGATAAGGGTCTGCAGAAATCCGCGAATATGGCCCTCCACCTGCTCCGGAGAAATCTCATTTAACCAGCGGAGAAGCAATTCCTCATTCACGAGTGTAAGCGCCTCCGTAAACGTTCGGTCTTGATCCCGTTCAGCTTCGATCGCGTCGCACAGCTCGCCTAGCATTTTGTAGAGTTCCTGATCTTCCACGGGTTTTAGCAAATACCCCGATGCGCTGATCTTTATCGCCTCTTTGGCATATTCAAAATCCTCGTGGCCGCTGATAAATACAATTTTGACTCCCGGGTGAATCTCCTTGGCTTTACGGGCGAACTCGATTCCCGACATGATCGGCATGCGGATATCGGACAGAATCAAATCGATCCGCTCCCGCTCCATCGCCTTGAGCGCATTAAAGCCGTTATTGGCCGTTGCGGCGACCTGCAGGTTTAATCCGCTGCTCAGTACCCTGCGGCGCAGCCACTCGAGGTCGACTGCTTCGTCGTCGACAAGTAATACGTTGATATTCATGGCCGTCATTCCTTCTGGTATTTTTGCTCCTTAACTCGAGCATACTTGTCGTTCTTTGCCCTGAACATAGCGGTTTGCAATGAAAAACGATACAAATTCACCGATTTCCTGTCTGGAATCGCTCGATTCCCCAAAGTTATTCCATGGATGGAAGTTCCTCAGGGTTCGCCGGAAGAACGATTTGAACTGTCGTCCCGCCGCCGTAGATGCTGGCGATGCGGATCCCGTACTTGTCGCCGTAGCGGAGTTTGATCCGTTCGTTGACGTTCTTCACCCCGTATCCGCCGAATTGGCTCGGACCGATAAGCAGTCGCTGCGCCGTTTCCGGTTTCATGCCGATACCATTGTCGATCACTTTCAGTTCCAAGTTATCGCCTTGCCGTTTCCCCGTAATGACGATCGCGATGGATTCGCCAAACCAGGCGTGTTTAAACGTATTTTCCACGAACGGCTGCAGGATTAGCTTCATCACCTGCACCTGGAGAACCTCCGGATCCACGTCCATGTGGACGGAAAAAGCGCCGGCGTATTTCACCCGTTGAATGTCCAGATAGGTCTCCACCTGCATCAATTCATTCTCCAGCGGCGTAAATACGTTTCCTTGATTCAAGGTCAGCCGGTAAAACCGCGATAGGCCCTGAACCATGTCCGTCACTTTAGCCGTTTCGCCCAGATTGGCTAGACTGCTGATCGTCGACAGCGTATTATACAAAAAATGCGGATTGATTTGAGCCTGAAGCGCCTCCAACTCGGCTTGTTTCTTCTGGATTCCCTGCACGTACACGCTGTTGATCAGCCCCTGGATATTGGCGGCCATGACGTTAAAAGCGTCGGCGATATGCACGAATTCGTCATTCCCCGAGAAGCGAATCCGCTTCTGAAAATTGCCTTCCTGAAACGAGCGGACGAGCCAAACAATCCGCTTCATCTTCCGGCCGGACAACCGGGCCACAATATACCCGATAAACGCCATGCCGATGAAGCTGATCCCGCATACGGTAAAAATAACGCGCTGCAGCCTGCCGGCATCTTTGGCCAGGTACGCTTTTGGAACCAGCGCTTCAATGACAAAATCTGATCCTGGAATCGGTTCGTGCAGGCTTAAATAATCATCATGCGGGGCCCCCACTTCGGCGTTGCCCCGTTGGTAGAGCAGGGCGCTGTCCGACGCAACGTCAATCAATCGCACGGTGATCCCCTGCTCGACGGGGAAGGTAGAGAAGTCGCCAAATAAGTCATCTAGGGAAGCGGTGATGCGAACGTAACCGATCACGGTCATGTTACCGCTGTACGAAACCAGCCGGCGGATGTGGGAGATATTCCCGAGCCGCTGATCGGTGTCGATCTGTAACCAAATGTTGTCTCGTTCGGAATCCTTGAACTCTTTATACCAAGCGCTGTCTTTGATATCCTCAAACGGCAAGATGTAATAATCGCTGTCCTTGATCGGCTCTTCCAAGTTATCACCCGACACAATGTTGAGCTCGCTGTTCAGCGTATAGAGCATCAGCCGGATATCGTTCCCAAACAACTTAAGTGGAGCGGTGATTTCCGGAACAATCTCGTCGAGCATCACCAGATAAATGTCATAGGGTTCGCCTTTCGCCTGCAGCGCTCGCTGAAAGGCCAAATCGCTGAATAAAGTGTCCGACATCCGCTGGATTTCGTCCATCTGGTAACGGATGTTGTTCCGAGCCTGCTCCATGCCGGTACGGATGTTCGTCTCGGCCATCTCCGTCCGGGACTGGATCAGCATCGTGTACGATACGTAGCCGATGATGGCGTCCGTCAACAGCACAAGCAGCAAGTAGGGAATCAACATTTTGTAAGTGAAGGGAATGTATTTTTTCATCGGATCGCCAGGCTTCCTCATCTATTTAATCGCTTACACTAAACCACATATCCATCATATCGGCCCTTGTCCGGAAAATAAACAGCAAAAAAATAACCAATCTGGGTCGATGGCCTTCTCTTGGCCAACCCAAATTGGTTTATAGGGTATTCCTTATAAAACTTCGGCGTTCTTTACGGCATGTTCCCAGCTGGGAAAATAAAACAAAGCGTTGCGCATTAACTCCGGATCGTTTTGCTTGACCTGCTTTTTGCTTAGCGAAACCCCATCACTCTGCAACCTTTTGATTCGGCGGACAACTTCATCCGCTCCTAGAGTAGCATCCATACAGCTTTGCTCCTTCCGTATCAAGTTGTTTATAGGGTTTCTAGTTAACACCCAATATATACCTTGTTTTCTATTTTATTTCCATAGTTGGCCGCATCCACCACCGATCACAACGTGACTCCGTTACCGGAACGGGGGAGATTTTCGCCTTTTCCGGTTAGGAAGGACCGAATCGACTGCCGATTGGCGTAAGCCATCACCAACAGGTTCACCAGCCATACGCCCCAAATGGCTAGAGAGTAGCCCGCAGCCCAGAGATAGATCGATAATAACGCCATCCCCGCCACAACCTGGAGCCCGTCGGCTTCCCGTGACGCATATTTGCCTTTTTTATAGAAGGAAAAAGCCGCGAGCAACACCGCCAAAATGACCGCGTAGACCAGCGCCGCCTCGAATCGGGTTAGCGCGCTCCAAACGCCGAAAGTCACCGCGATCGCCTTACCTCCCTTGAATTTGAGGAACGGGGAAAAGGCGTGGCCCAGAATCGGCGCGGCGGCGACGATGGTCATCCCATAATCCAGCCCCAGCATTCCCGATTCCACCAGAAACGCCAGAGGCACATACCCCTTTAAGAAATCCAGCAGAATTCCCGCCAAACCCCAGCGGTAACCGGCGGCTCGCCATAAATTAAACGCCCCTGGGTTGCCGTCCCCCACATGCTTCAAATCCTTCCGGACCAACTTGCCTAGCCAATAAGAGAACATCAACGCCCCGCACAAGAACTCGGCGACAGCCAGCCAGAGGATCATCGGTCTCCCCTGCTTCCGACCTGCACGTCCCGGCCTTTCCAGGTGACCGATCCGCGAAACGTCACCTGATAAGCTGAATAGATGAGCACCACCAGGAAGAATAACGTGGACAACACATGAATCAATGGCATGAATTTGCCGAATTTCCCGACATCACGCACCAGGAAATATAGCTGCGCCGCATACAGCAAATATCCGGTCAGCACTGGATAAAGCCATGACGTATTCCATAGGAATAACGCGCCTTCGGATGCGATCAGCCCGATCAGCCACGCGGCAACCAGCAGCGTGGTAGCGGGCCGTAGCTTGGCGGTGCTCAGCACCGCGCCTTTTCCAAACCCCTCCAACTCGCTGCGAATCCCGTTCGGGTACATGCGGAAAGAGACGAGGCCGCCGCCGAGATAATTGGACACGGGGATCCCTGCCGCCCGGAATTTGGCGCCGAGATTCAAATCGTCCAACAACTCCGAATGGATGCTGTCATGGCCCTGGATCGCCTCGTAATCGCGGCGCGTCGTTACGATACAGGAGCCATACAGACCTTTGTTCGGGCTGTTTCGTTCAAACGGCGAAGTAAATGCAAATACGCCCAGGACATTAGTAATTAACGCCAGGCGTTCGTAAAACTTCTCCGTCACATGAAAAGGCACCGCAGAAATGACACCTCCCGCCTCGGCCCGTGCTCGCAGCAATGACTCTAGCGCTCGGGGGGCCAGGCGGACATCGGCGTCCAAGAAGGCGATCACATCGCCGGTCGATTGCCGATACCCGTTCCAAACCGCCCAGGTCTTCCCCGTCCAGCCGGGAGGGAGAGCCTCGTTCCGGATCACGTGTACTCCGTAACCCTTGGCAATGTCATAGGTTTCATCCTCAGAAAAATCGTCCACCACGATAATCTCATAGGGTGGGCAGGTTTGCTGCTGTAACGAACCTAGCAACTGCGGCAAATTCCCGGCTTCGTTCCGCGCCGGGATGATGACCGACACCTTTTCACCGCCGCAATACGGCGCTTCCTGTCTGGGAAGCACGACTCTCCGAAACAGTATCCATCCCGCAATCCACCCGATTGCCAATACGATCCAAACTCCCATCGCTGCCCCACCTCTCCGTTTACCGGAAATAAAGTGAAATCACGTATATGAGTATTCTATGTCCGTAATAGCATAGATGTCCGAAAAAGTATGTGAGACTACCGCTAGTGTAGTCGACCTTCCCAAATTTTTCAACGAATCCGGGCAATAAAATCCACACAGGTTCTCCATACTTTCCACACAATTGCTCTGTAGAATGGGTCGTGAACCAAATAACCTACTTGGAGGAAACGACACATGAGCATGACGCACTACATGTCTTTGCTAGCGGATAATCAGCCTTGGAACCTGATTTTATTCATGGCCATCCCCGTCATTTTTGCAGAGACGATCACCGTCACCGAATTTATCATTTTGTTTAATCGGGGGCGGCAGGGCGGCCTCAACACCTTCAATAAAATTTGCAGCATCCTGGCGGGGCTTTATTTTACCGGCATTTTCCTCTACCTGTTCCCTACGGCGTTCATTCCTTTGACCGTTAGCGGCGAGTGGCACACCTGGGTAGACGTCGTGGCTGTCGGGTTCTACTTGAGCGGGGCGTTCTTCCTGTTGCCGTTGGCGCTGCTAGAACTTGGCGTCATTGGCCGCAAGAGATCCGAGGACGAGAAGCTAAAGTTGCACTTTATCCTCGTCAGCGGATTCCTGATCGTGGCCCATATCGCCATGATCTTCGGGATGGTCAATCCGGAAATCGTCGGCGGGATGGCCGGGATGGCCCATTAAGCGAGCGAAGCCCCTTCCGGATGGAAGGGGCTTTTTGTTGCATCTGATGCTGAATTTCTTCTAACCCTATGATTTTATGATAACGTGCTAAAGATGTCGTCCAGCGGAATATCCGCGACCGCCATCACTTCATCGGCCGCACCATAGTACATGCGGACGATATCTCCGACCAGCAACGCACCGCAGGAGAACACGACCCCGCCGAAAAATCCGTTCACCTCATAATCCGCTTCCGGCTCGATAATCGGACGAATCGATCGCCCGATGACTTTCCCCGGATCTTCCAGATCAAGCAGCACTGCCCCCATACAATAACGATGGTTGGCATCCGCCCCGTGGTACAGAGCGAGCCAGCCGCGCTCCGTACGGATCGGAACCGCGCCGCCGCCCATTCTCGCCGAATCCCAGCCCTTCTCGCTTAGGCCCATTAGAAATCGGTGGTTGCCCCAATGCAAGAGGTTCGGCGATTCGGCAATCCACATCTCGGGGGCCCCGAACGATTTCGGAACCGGACGGTGCAGCGCATAGTATTTGCCACCGATTTTTTCTGGAAACAGCATGACGTCTTTATTCTCGGGAGCCAACATCAGCCCGTGACGTTTGAACGTGCGGAAGTCTTTCGTTTCCGCCAGACCTGCGCCAACGCCGCGAACGGATGCGGAACTGTAGGTGATGTAATACGTATCCCCGATTTGGGTTACTCGAGGATCTTCAATCCCCCAAGCCTCCAAGGCATTCTCCGGGAACAGGGCAGGCTGCGGATCAATGTCGAAGTGAACGCCATCCTTGCTTCTTGCGACGCGGAGGTGGGAAAGAGACGTAAGCATGACCACTTGTCCGTCCATCGCCACAAAGCGTGAATCGGAGAAATCGTAACGCGGATCGGTATCCTCATAACGCTCCACGATCACCTCGGTACCCGCTTCGTTTAACCGCGGAACAAGCACTTCACCGACCCGGACCGAAACCGGCGCTTCCGCGACGCGAAGGAGTAGAATCGTTTCGTCTTCGTATTGGGCGACACCGGCGTTGAATGCTCCCAAGACTTTAAAATCTGGACGCGAGGGCTTGACCTCCTCCGTTCGGATCACGGGATTATGCGCGCAGCGTTTAACATTCATAGATGAAGTACCTCTTTTCATTTCATTCTGTATAATAGCGTGTTATTTGCCGGATACCACAGCATCGATTTGCGTTTGAATCTCATCGATGACTTTCTGCCCGCCTACGCCCATGATTTTCTCCTCTAACATCGCTTTGCCTTTATCCGCAGGCAATACGCCTTGGGCGAGAGGCAGGAATAAAGAGTCGTGGAACGGCGTGATTTTGGCGTATTCGGTTTTCACTTTTTCAGCATCAAAGGTGAATCCCGCCGTAGGGCTGAGGGTAAAGTTAGCCGGGTCGGCGGAGAAATCAAACCACTTCTTGTCATCCGCCATCATAGTATCCGGTGTGCGGTTGAGCGTCGGACGCCAGGTCAGCGTATAGCCTGGGAAAACATAACCCGAAAGCACCTTATAACTCGTATCTCCGACGGGTTCCCAATCCTTCCCTGGGATACCGTATTCCATTAAATCGTGGTTTTCCTTGATCGACAGCCAGTTGGCAACATCCATAGCCAGATCGGCATGCTTGGAAGATGCTGGTATGCAAAGGAAATTCCATTGTTGGAAGGCGGTATACGGTTTAGCCTTATCGCCGTTCGGCACGAAAACCTCCAGCTTATCGCTTCCGTCCTTCAGCATTTCCGCATATTTGAGCCCTTCCACACCGTCAGCCGCATAATAAGTAGCCGCGTATTTGCCTTGTTTGAACAAGGTTTCGGCATTTTGCTCCTGGGCGATGTTTTTGGACAAGATGCCGTCTTTATAGAACTTGGTAACGCGTTCAAAAGCGTCCGCGATCATCGGGCTCTCCCATTGTCCGACGACTTTCTTGTCTTTGGTGGAATAAGCGAACATGTTGACGCCGATTTCAAGCACTTCATCCTGTGCCATATTGGCGGAATCGCTTAGGATAAACGGCAATTTGTCCGCTTTAATTCCGTTGATGACAAACGGTTTGATATCCTTTTCGTTTTCCTTAACCGCATACAAAAACTTCTCCAGATCGGCGAGCGTTTTCAGCTCGGGCAACCCGTATTTTTCGCGCAAGTCCTTGCGGATCAGCAGACCGTATACCGATCCTTGTGTCGTTCCGAGCGGGATACCCATAATTTTGCCGCCGAACTTGTTGTATTCCCACATCTCGTCGGGAATGGATGCCTTCAGCTCAGGCCGTTCCTCTACCATAGCGTCCAACGTTTGGAGCGAATTGCTGGCGATCATCTGGTTCATGGACAGCCATGGCGCATCCAGGTACATGTCGAAATCCTCGCCGGCGGACATTTTGACCGCTACTGTATTGCCGTAATCCGACCACGGGAGAAAGTTGATATTCAGCGAGGCGCCGACGTTGTCCGTTTTTAATTTGTCATTGACAGCCTGCAACACCTCATCGAAACCAACCGGTTTATCCCCCGGAAGATAGGCCTTCAATTCCACGATTTCTTTCGGAGCATTGGTAGCAGCACCTGCACCCGCATTTGCATTGCCCGGCTCCGTATTCCCGCCGTTGCCTTCGCAACCGGCCAGCAGAAGCGCTGAAGCCAGTACGGTAGCCATGGCTGTGCCAAACATTTTTCTGAATTTCATTTTGTTGACCTCCTTGTTAATTGCGTGTTCAAAAGTCAGGTTTTTAGCACCGAGAAGGTTGGATAAAGCTAGGGACTGAGTAGTGGAGCGTACGTTTTGGGTACGTGAGCAACGGAGGTCCCGGCTGAATTCAAGATTCGAAGTCGACGCCACTTCCTGACCCGCTTCGTGATCAAAAGATGACTTTTGAACAACATTATTAATAGATCATCTATGCTTAACCGGAAGATTCCGGTTAATGCCGGAATCTTCGGTTACCCTTTCACAGCCCCGACAGTGAGGCCTTTCACAAAGTATTTCTGCAGCATCGGGTACAGCAGGATAATGGGGCCGATCGTCAGAACAGTCGTTGCCATGCGCACACCGTAAGTTGGAGGCGTGATCGCGATGGCTGCGCCCGAAGGAATCAGGTTTTTCGCGGCCTCCATATTGGATACCATTCGACGCAGAATTAACTGCAGCGGAAACAACTTTTCATTATCCACGAACATGAGTCCCATAAACCAGTCATTCCAATAATTCAAGGCATAGAACAGGCCGACGGAAGCCAGAATCGGCTTCGAGATCGGCAGGATGATCTGAAAGAAAATCCTCATTTCGTTGGCCCCGTCGATCCGGGCAGCTTCCTCCAGTTCCTCGGGAACGGTGCGGAAGAAGCTGACCAGCAGAAATACGAGAAAAGGCTGGCATAACAGTGTAAGAATAAGCACCCAGACGGTATTTTGCAAATGCAGCCATTGACTGACTACGATATAGAATGGAATGATGCCTCCCGAAAACAACATCGGCAGATAGCAGAAGAGCAGGAAAGGCGTCCGTAGGACATTCCGTTTATTCGCCAAAGAGTAGGCCAGCATGGCCGAAATGCAAAGCGCGCTTAGCGCCCCGACGGCGGTGACCAGAACCGTCACTTGGTAGCCGCTGAACAAGACATCTGACTGAAGCACCGCTTCGTACGCGGCCAAAGAAAACTTTTGCGGAAATAAGGTATACCCATGCGCGATCAGTTCGCCCTCATCGGTGAAAGAACCGATGACCATCAGCAGAAAGGGAAACAGACAGAATAGGGTGAACAATAGAATGATCGTATAGGCAGTCACCGAAAAAATTCGGTCCGGTACACTCTGTCTCATCATTTTGCCTCCTAAAAAGTGTGCGTTAAACAACCTCTAAAATAATGCGGATTCTTTAGATACCTTGCGAGTCACCCCGTTGGCAACGAGCACGAAAATCAGGCCCATCACCGATTGGAACAGCCCGACCGCCGAAGACATTCCGAAATCGTGCAGTTGTCTCATCGAGCGGAACACGAAGGTATCGATGACGTCGGTTGTCGGATACAACAGGGAGTTGTCCCCGATAATGGCGTAGATCATCGCAAAATCCCCATTGAAGATCTTGCCTACGGCGAGCAGCGTCATGATCATAATGGTTGGCACCAGCAACGGCAGCGTGATGCGGAGCATAATCTGCAGCTTGGAGGCTCCGTCGATGCGGGCCGCCTCATATAAATCCTCCGGAATACCGGTAATCGCCGCCAGGAAAATAATCGATAAATACCCCGCCCCTTGCCAGACCCGAATCACGGTAAGAATAGCGGGCCACAACTTCGACTCAAACATCCAGTTGACGGGTTCCATGCCGAGATTTTGCAGCCAAGTGTTAAGCATTGGCTCTTCACCGCCGAACATGGACTGGACAATCATCCCAACCACGATCCAAGACATGAAATATGGCAGGAAGATGAGAGATTGCGAGATCCTCTTAAAATACTTGTTACGAATTTCATTGAACATCAGCGCGATAAGTACGGCGGCCACTGTCGTAAAGAAGATAAACAGCGCGTTCAGCACTAAGGTGTTGCGCAGGACAGTCCAGAAATCGTCCGAGGTAAAGAAATAATCGAAATTTTTGAAGCCGACCCATTCGCTTCCCGTTATCCCTTTGGAGAAGTCATAATCCTTAAATGCAATCGTGATCCCGTAGATGGGAAGATAACTGAATACGAGGAAAAACAACAGGCCGGGCACAGCCATCACGTATAGGAAAGGATTTCGAGCGATATGTTTTAGTTTGGATCCTCTCCCTTTGTTCCGATCGTACTGCATGGTTTCAAGTCCTCCCTTGTGTGTCTAAGATCGGATACCGGCGTTTTGTTGTCTGCGGTCCGATGTCGTCACCATAACAAGTCCGCGATCGAGAAGACAATTCCGGCAAACTCGGATTCTTCCCGCAAGCGCGGATTTCGCCTTTTCCCAAAAGCATCACTTTTCCAAAAAGGAACGATTTTGCTGACCGAAAGTCGCAATATGCTACAATAAGTCTGCGCTTTAGTACTACCTTTTTAACTAAGAGAGAGATATGACGGGGGTTCCAGCATGTCGAAATTAAGTTTTCCACTCCTCGCTTCATTCAGGAAGCATCCGACCTACATGAAAATCATTTTCTATTTTGTCGGCGCAAACGTACTCGTCTTGGCCCTCTCCTTCCTGCTGCTGTACTGGCAGTCGTCAAGAACGCTGCTGAAGGAAATCGGCGATCATTCCGAATCGCTTCTGCTAAATAGCGCCCGAAGTACAGCCGGACTCATGGAATGGTCCTTGGATTACAGCTACGCCTCGAGCAATGATAGCGACTTGAAAGTGTACGCGCTCTCCGATCATTACACGGATTTTGAGACTTATAACGTATGGAGCCGGCTGGGGGAGATCAAAAACGCCAACCCCGCGATCGATTCGGTCTACTTGATCAACGACTACACTGACACGGTGGTCGATTCCCGTTTGGGTATCAATGACGCAGTCACTTTTTACGACCAGGATATTTTGCAGCGGTTACGCGATTCGAGACTGGCGGACGGGGCCGTCCCCTTACCCAGAACACTGACGCTTCCCCTTAGCGGTAAGGCCACCAAAAAGGTGATCACCATCGTCAGACTGTACGAAAAGGGCAGTTCCATTTCCGCCTTCGTCATGAACATAGATACCGATAAATTAATGAACTTGCTTCAGAACAATTCGAACTATCCCAACCGGCAAGTGACGGTGTTGAATGACCGGAATGAAGAGGTGTTCAGCACGGCCCGCCTTAGCGGCGAGCAAATTGTGGAGCTTAGCCATCAGGGGGGATTAAGAAAATCCGGCTGGGAGTTGTTTAAGCCCCATGATCAGGAAGAGCAGCTTATGGTTTACTCGACAACTTCGATTAAAGGCATTCAAGACTGGACCTTCATTGAGAGCATTCCGAAGGCGGTCATTCTGGGCCGGATTGCCGTGCTCCGCAACATCAGTCTGCTCTTGTTTCTTGGCCTGTTCGTTGCTTCGCTGACCGTCATCGTCCTGATCTCCAAGCGGGTATACTCTCCCATTCAGGAATTGGTCAGCAGTGTCATGCGCCAGTATCGGGCCGAGCGGCTAGAGGATCGTAAGTCAGGAACTGAGCTAGATTATTTATCCAGTGTCTTTACAGCCCAAAAAGAACAGATCGATGAATTGACCGAACATTGGCGACATAACAAGATTCTTGGCAAGGAGCGGTTTCTACGCGAATTTTTAGGCGACGAGGCCGGCTCCCCTGCTGAAATCCGCAGGCATTTCAAAGAGTGGGAGATTGATCTGCCAGAAACCAATTTGTCTATTGCGATTTTTCGGATAGATCGCTTTGTGGAATTTACGGGGATCTATTCGGAGAAAGACCGCCGGCTGCTCCGCTTCGCGATGGCGAATATTATCCAGGAGTCGCTGCAAGCCTCGGATCACCGGCTGCAAACGGTCGATATGGGGAACGATCATATCGCCGTCGTCCTGTCTGCAGCAGCACTGTCCCCCGACTTCGCGGACAAGCTGCGCGGATCACAGGAATTGCTGCAACAGTACTTGTCGATCGGAACGACCGTTGCCTGGGGCAGAACGCTCCATAGCCTGACCGACATGCGCGAGGTGTATTTGGAAACCTACGAATTAACGCAAGAGAGATTCCGGTTTGGCCACGGCGCGATGATTCTTATGAGCAAATTGTCCGGCGCCCCCGGCCTCCTGTTTCATCTTCCTCTGGAGAAGGAGCGTCAAATGACGCAAGCGATCCAGAAAGGAAACCGGGATACGGTACTGCAGATTGTGGCTTTTGCCGTAGAAACGCTGAGGGAGTTGCCCTATTTTGAGTGTAAAATGTCGCTGATCGCTTTGTTTAACGATATGCGCCGGTTGATGCAGGATCAGTTGCATCAGCCGTTGCCTAGCTCATGGGGATTGACCTCGCTCGAAAATCAGATCATTCGGCTAGAGACGCTTGAAAGCGTAGCCCTCTGGATAGAAAAGCTGCTGGACAAAACACTGGAGGACATCACGGCTGCTCGCAGCCTGTCCAGGAACGCGGTGCTGATCGAGCAGGTGGAGCGTCTGATCGGAGAACGGCTTAACGATCCTAACCTCTCCTCTAAAATGCTGGCCGATGAGTTGGGGTTGTCCGTGAACTATCTGCGCAGCTTATACAAAGCCGAAACGAACCGATCGATCACGGACACGATTTCGGAAAGACGGCTGGATTTGATTTGCCGCGAGTTACTGGCTTCCGATTCGCCGATCGAACCGATCATCCAAAACTATGGGTTTTCCTCCTTGAATACCTTCTACTCCGTCTTTAAAAAGGTGTACGGAATGACTCCGGCTCAGTATCGGAGATCGCATAAGAAGGACATGAAATAAACGTGAAATACAGGTTGTCCATCCACATTAATCGTTCGTTTTTGAAATCGTGTTGTTTTCGGGAAGTTCGTAAATCTGCGCTTGCAGGAAAAATTGGAGCTTACTGGAATTGTCGTTGCCGCAGGGGCTTGGTAAGGTTACGACACAAATAACGAGACACCGCCGCTGACGATGGCGGTCTCGAAGAAAGGAGAATAAAACAATTCGGAAAGCGCTGTCATCAACTTTGGATGATTAGTTAAACCAAGGAGGTCATGTGGATGGCTAACCAAATGCAAAGATGCTTAAAGGGATTAATCTGTCTTGCTACTCAAGGGGGTAGCGGCTCATGAGTAAACTGTTGAAATCGTTGATGGCATTCATCCTCTTGGTAGGAACATGGGGCAGTATGTCTACGGATGTTGTGCGTGCTTCGGAACGCAGCACGCTGAGTATGGATCAAACGGTAGTGGAACTCGGACAGCCATTAACTATCCATTACACAGGGGCGCAAAGCAATAAAGATTGGATCGGGATTTACCTCAAAAACGAAACGCCCGAACAAGGAACTAACGCTTGGAGATGGGATTATGTGAATGACCTACCTGACGGTACGATAACACTTACAGACAACAGTGAGGGTCGAAAAGAATATCCAAGCTTAAAGGATTTGGCACCCGGCGAATATTATCTCGCGTATTTACTTAATGACGGTTATACAGAGAACGCTGACCGCTTTTACTTCCAGATTGTTAGCAAGGAAATCACACAATTGAAGGCGACTCCCGAATCCTTGGGGCTAAAGTTGAATCAACAAGAGGACAATGTGCAACTGCAGGTTGAAGCCACGTATAGTACGAATGAAACCCAAGATGTAACAACGGCCAATGGCATCCAGTATGTCAGCAGCATGCCACAAGTGGCAACGGTGACCTCAACCGGACTGGTCAAGGCCGTATCAGAGGGGACCGCTGAGATAAACATTACGTTAGAAGGGAAATCGACAACGGTTGAAGTCACGATAACTTCGACAACGCCGGGCCCCGACCCGAAACCGGAAATCGTGCTCACAGTGATGAGCTTGAACCTTTGGTCGGGGGATGCAATCAAAAAGAACGGCATCGATAGTGTCATCAATTTCCTCGAGAACCTGATCCGGACGGCAGACGCAGATGTGATAGGCATCCAAGAATCCAATAATACCATCGTAACTCAGGTGGCTGCATCGTTAGGATACTATGTCAGCATGAAGGCAAGCCCAAATGTTAGTCTCCTGAGCAAATATCCGATACTCGATGTCGATAAGGAAAAAGATTACTACCTGATTGAAGTAGACTCTGGCAGAGCTGTGGCGATCAGCAATGTGCATTTGTCATCCACCCCTTACGGTCCTTACAGCATAGCAGATGGCAAGACAGTAGAGAGTGTCCTTGCCGATGAAAGCCTCAAGCATATGGCCGAGATGCGCAACCCGTTCAGCAAGCTTCCTGCGCTCGCCGGGCAAGGAATGCCCGTCTTTCTGACCGGAGATTTCAATGTGCCCTCGCACCTGGATTGGACGGAGGCGACAAAAGACCGCTATTTCGGTAAAGCGGTAGAATGGCCGGTATCGAAGAAGCTGGACCAATTGGGTATGGTCGATTCCTATCGGGCCATGCATCCGGACCCGGCCGCAGCGCCAGGGATCACTTGGGCGGTCGAGGGCACCGAGTGGAGAAATCCGGAAGTATATGATCGACTTGACTATGTCTATGTCGGGGGTCCTGCGACAACGCTAGAAAGCAAACTAATCGGCGAGAAGGAGGTCAAAGGCGGACCGACATCTTATGCGGACATCCAGTTGGATACTTATTTGTCCGACCACCGCGCTGTCGTATCCAAGTTCAATGTGGAGCCGCGTAGTTACGCGGACTTGAGCCTGCCGTCGGCCCCCGAGCCCGAATTCAGCAGCACGTTGAGTATGGATCAAACGGTTGTAGAGCGCGGGCAGCCGTTAACCATCCATTACACAGGGGCTCAAGGCAATAAAGATTGGATCGGTATTTACCTCAAAAGCGAAACGCCCCAAAAAGGGACGAATGCCTGGAAATGGGGTTATGTGAACGGCCTTCCCGATGGCACGATCACACTTACAGACAAAAGTGAGGGCCGAAAGGAGTATCCAAGTCTCAAAGACTTGGCGCCAGGCGAGTATTACATCGCATATTTGCTAAATGACGGCTACACGGAAAATGCTAACCGCTTCTATTTCCAAATTGTTGACAAAGCCAGTACTCCTCAAGAGATCGCGGATATGAAATTGATGAAAAAGCGTATGGTTGATTATTACATCTCTAGAGACATCATAAACGACGGAACGAACGGTCGGGTCGAATGGACCTTCAAATCAAAGGCTAGCACTTACTTATCCAGTCAAAATCCGAATGGAAGCTGGGGGGATGTCGATTACGCAAGTACAACTTCCGCCGCCAACGGGAGAGGTTGGTCGCCCTACCTTGCCTTAGATCGGATGCAATCGATGGCTCAGGCGTTCGCTGACCCGAATGATCCAAACTATCATAGTGCAGCGCTGCTAGACGGTATCCAAAAGGCGCTAGACTATTGGTTCACGGTAAAGCCGACTTCAACCAACTGGTGGGAGACGGGAATCGGCAAACAATTAAGGCTGGAAAAAATTGCGCTTCTATGTGAAGGCTATTTAACGGCAACGCAAGTCTCCAATATTATCGGCACGTTAGACAGCAGCCCTCACACGGTCGATGGAGCCAATTCCTCCTGGTACAATCAAAATTATATGTACCGTGGCTTATTGCTGGAGGATGCCCAAATCGTTCGGAACGCCGTGAATGCGTTTAACGTACTGTCGAACGTGACGACGACGGTGACGGGAATCCAGTCGGACATGTCTTTTTTCATGCATGGCAAAACGAATTATACGACAGGCTACGGAAGAAGCTTTGCCAGAGACATGTCATTCTGGGCGTACATCACCTCCGGTACCGTATTCCCGTACAGCAAAGCGGCGATTGATTCGTTATCGTCCTATTTGTTGGACGGCACAAGGTATCTCGTGAGAGGCGATGTTGCGGATTTGGGCATGGGGATGAATGGACCCGATTGGCCGGATTATTCGAGCGCGGCTTTGACCTTCTATGAAGATCCGTTACAGTGGATGCAACCGGCCAATCCGGAGAGGGCTGCGGAGTTTGCGAGTTTCCTTGATAATATTCGCAAGGTCGGTACGAGCACGAGCAATGGACTGAACGCCAACAATATGACACAATGGCAGACTCTTGTCTCCTCTCATATGCGATCAGACTACGGGATTACGGTCAAAATGTCTTCAAGCACGGTCAAGGGCGGTGAATGGAGAACGATTAATCCCAGCGGATATAACCTGTTGTACTGGACGCCGCAAGGAGCCACAGCCATTCAAAGAACCGGCGACGAATACAGACCCGTTTACCCGTTGATGGATTGGGCCCACGTTCCCGGCACGACGGCTCCGTACGCACTCACGAAAGACGGCAATTTCAACAATCCGAAAACCTTTGTAGGCGGCGTAACAAATGAGCGTTATGGAGCCACCGCGTTTGATTTCAACAAGTTGAGTACAAGCGGAAAGAAAGGTTACTTTTTCTTCGATGATGAAATGGTTGCACTTGGTGCAGGAATCGCCTCGACGAATGCCGCGCCGATCCACACGACGTTGAACCAAAGCCAAACGATCGGCGAAGTTCTCGTAGATGGCAATCCGATAGCCGACGGAACGATGCAAACTACCGGACGCTGGGCCTATAACGATAACATGGGCTATGTATTCCCGAATCCGACGGATTTTCAAATAAAACGGGAAACGAAAACCGGCAGCTGGAGTGACGTGGTTACGGGAAGTTCGACGGATCAGATCACTAAATCGATTTATTCGATTTGGCTAGATCATGGCGTAAAACCCACAAACGCCTCCTACCAGTATATTGTATTGCCAAACAAAAATTCGGACGAGGTCAGCAACTACGCGAGCAACATCCCGGTAACGATTCTCTCGAATACATCTTCTATTCAGGCTGTCCGGCATAACACTCTGCAAATTGCGGAATTGCTGTTTTATAAACCCGGAACGGTGAATTTGAGAGACGGCTTGACCGTCACCGTAGATCAACCCGCATTGGTTATCGTTGACGAATCCGCAGCTCCTGTCCGTATTTCCGTCTCCAATCCCGAAACACCAGGAATTACTGTGAACGTGACGCTGGATCGAAACGGAGAAAAAACCACGACAAGCTACAAGCTCGGCAAGGATACGTTCACAGGCCGAAGCATAACTTTGGATGAGAAAGCCTCCATTGACGACAGAGGATTCGATCTCGCTTACGATAAAGGCGCATTTGCTTCATCCAGTAAAAATAATCGAGCTGCCTCAAATGCTACGGACATATACAGAACATCGTATTGGAACTCAGACAATTCGGATAATGAATGGATTTATGTAGATTTGCAAAATCAATATTTGATCAGCAAAGTTAGGCTAAATTGGGAAGAAGCGTACGGAAAAAGCTATAAAATTCAAGTATCGAACGATGCCCAAACCTGGATGGATATTTACTCAACAACCATGGGTAACGGAGGAATCGAAGAAATTTCTTTCAATCCGGTCAGTGCCAGGTACGTTCGGTTGCAGGGCGTTCAACAGGGTACCGGAAACGGCTACTCGCTTTATGAATTTAAAGTATACGAAGATTTGCCCCTCAATCTTGCAGAAGGCAAATCGGTAGTGGCAAGTTCTTACAGAGCCGCTGACGTGGCACCTGGCAAGGCAGTCGATGGCGTATTGAATACCCGTTGGGGATCTAACTATTCCGACTCGGAATGGATCTACGTCGATCTTGGCTCTAGCCAAACCATCGAGAAGGTCAATCTGCATTGGGAAAGCGCGTACGGCAAGGAGTACCAAATTCGGGTTTCCGACGACACAACGAATTGGACTCCCGTTTACAGCACCACAACCGGCACCGGCGGAATCGATAAAATTGCTTTTGATCCGGTGAATGCACGATACGTTCAGATGTATGGCACGAAAAGAGGGAGCACATACGGCTACTCACTCTGGGAATTCAAGGTGTATCCTTCCCTTGTCACCGCTCCGGACGCCCCAGCGGATGTGCATGCCGTTGGCCATAACGGGTCCGCCGAGGTGAGCTTTACCGAGCCGATCCGTAACGGCGGAAGCGATATTACAGGCTTTCAGGTCACCGCGTGGGCAAACGGAGAAGCTGTTGCGACGGCAGAAGGTTCGGATAGCCCCATCACCGTCACCGGTTTGACGAACGGTACGGCGTATACCTTTACGGTGATAGCAAGGAACGCCAAATTGGAATCGGCCTCGTCTGCGCCGTCGAATGAGGTGATCCCGTCGCCGGATGAAGTATCTGTCCCAGCTTCGCCTAGGAATTTGACGGCAGCGCCCGGCGATCGATCCGCGACCTTGAGATGGGATGCTTCAGCGGAAAGCGTTACTTATTCCGTGTACCAATATGAAGGCACGGCGGCGCCGGCCGATCCGGGCAACTGGCAGTTAGTTCAAGCCAGCGTAACGGCAGCCACGTATGGGGTAACTGGATTGACGAACGGAAAGAGCTATGCGTTCGCGGTGAAAGCAGTAGATGCGCGAGGCGAGAGTGACTTCTCCAATGTCGTGACGGCGACACCGAAGGTTCCGGGTCCGGAGACGCCGAGGGATCCCCAACCGGAAACGCCAGTCAGCGGCACAGGTAATGGAAGCCATACTACCTCCGTCATCGAATCGACGAACGGCATCATTCTTATTCCGAGCGGTCGGGCCGGAGAGGTCAGCCTCGATAAAGAAGTGATCCTTACGGTAGGCGTAGGCGCGGCAGAGCAAGAAATCCGCATCAAGATCGAGAAGCTGATCAGTACGGCAAATCTCGTTTTTGATAAGGAGACACTTGTCAGCAACATCTTTGAATTGACCAAAAATACAACCGGCAACTTCAAGAAGCCGATCACTATCTCGATGAAGTTCGATCCGTCTCTCGTAGGAGACAATCAGAGGGTCGCTGTCTTCTACTATGACGAAGCAAAGAAAGCATGGAATGAAATAGGCGGCATCGTGAACGGCGATCGAATTACGGCCGAGGTGGATCACTTCACCAAGTTTGCGGTCATGGCTGTAGATGAGAAGAAGGATGAAAACGGCGAAACGAACGCGCCGGTACCATCATTCACAGACATCGTGGGACATTGGGCACAGAACGCCATCCTGAGCGCGGCGGGGATGAAGCTTGTCAGCGGCTATCCGGACGGAACGTTCAAGCCGAATGCCGCTATTACACGCGCCGAGTTTACGGTTATGCTGGCCAAGGCACTTAAGCTGGAAGGAGCAGGTTCAGCGACTGCGTTTACGGACGAGGCCAAAATCGGTGGATGGGCGAAGCAAGAGATCGCGAATGCTGTTGAAGCAGGCATTGTGAGCGGGTACGCGGACGGTAGCTTCCGACCGAATGGGCGGATTACCCGGGCGGAAATGGCAGCAATGATCGCTAGGGCGCTTCAATTGTCTGCTGAAGCAGGCGCAACGACCGGCTTCGCGGACGATAAGGACATCCCGAATTGGGCGAAAGGCGCAATTGAGGCGGTTCGCAAACTGGACATCGTGAGCGGCCGCGGCGATAATGAGTTCGTTCCGAACGGTACTGCGACCCGGGCGGAAGCGGTAAGCCTATTGGTTCGGATTTTGGAACAATAATAAACATAAATAACAGCAGGCACAGCACAGGAACAGATCTGTTCCTCATGCTGTGCCTGCGCTTTTTGTAGCCATCTCCAACCCGTTATCCCCTGCCGCTGAACTCCAATTCGGGCGATATGCCTTCCCGATCGGAGCTAAAAAAGCGCCAGGCATTAACAGCTGCGACGTACGGCTCCCTTCCCTGACGGAAAGGGGGCCTTCCGCTTTTACGCGGGTAAGCTATCGTTCAGTACGCCGCAATACAAACAAGGCGCTGTCGAAATCGCCCTTCAATTCGATCGGCAATCCGTAATGCATCAGCGTACTGCCGTGATACCGCTTGCCGTCCCCCGCCAGTTCATACCGGGCGTTCTCCGATAGGCCTTGCAGCTTGAGCCTTGGACAGGAATCCCCGTACTGCTGCGCGTGCAAAAAGGCCAACACGACGATCTCGTCCCCGGACGGGCCGACGTACTCTACCGCCGTCAAACCGGACTCGCCCGGTGGCCGAAGGCGGAAGAGATCCCCGCCTAAAATCGTTTCGCGGATTTCCTTGTACTGAAGGATATGCCGCTTATATTCTGCCGCTTCCTCCGGAGATAGGCGGTTGATGTCGGCGCCGATGCCGAGTCCTCCGCACATGGCGCTGTGAAACTTGTAGGCGATGCTTCGATTCGCCTTGCCCGCGCCGGACGGCGTGTCCGTTACCCAGCACATCATGATCTGAGGAGCGTAAAACTGCGTGAAACCGTGCTGGATGAACAAACGGTCAAACGGGTCCGTATTATCGCTGGGCCAGCATTGCGCCGCATAGCGGAGAATGCCCAAATCGATGCGCCCGCCTCCTCCGGCGCACGTTTCCAGCTCGACGTCCGGGTGATCCCGCCGCAGTTCGCTCCAAATTTCGTACAAGGCATGGACGTGCTCTACCCACAGCCGGCGGTCCTTCGTACCGCCGCCTTCTCCCAAATCGCTGATCGAGCGGTTCATGTCCCACTTCAGGAAGCGGATGTTGCCGGAGCGAAGCAGGCTGTGCAGCATCTCAAGGATGTAGCGGCGCACGGGCGGTTTCGTGATATTCAGCACATACTGGTTCCTCAATTGCAGCGGTTCGCTGCCGTCGAAACGGTATATCCAATCCGGGTGCTTGCGGTACAGCTCGCTATCCGGGTTCACCGCTTCGGGCTCGACCCAGATGCCGAAGTCCATCCCCAGCCCGTTGACGTGTGCGATGAGCTCCCCGAGCCCGTTCGGAAACTTCTCCCGGTTCGCATGCCAATCGCCAAGCCCCGCCTTGTCGCTATGCCGTTCGCCAAACCAGCCGTCATCGACCACGAACAGCTCGACGCCCATTTGCGCCGCCTTGTCGGCCAGCTTCTTTTGCTCCCGTACGTCCACGGAAAAAGCGGTCGCTTCCCATGAATTGTACAGTATCCGCCGCGGCTTCGCGGAGGCGGCCAAGACGCGATCGCGTTCAAAGCGATGAAGCTTGCGACTCATGCCGCCGAATCCCGCTTCCGCATACCCGAACAGGAAGGCGGGCGTCGTAAAGCTCTCGCCTTTCCCCAGCGGGTAAGCAAAGTCGAAGTCGTTCACGCCGCCGACGACTTTCACGTTGTTGAAAATCGTCTTCTCCACGGTGATTTTCCAATTGCCGCTGTACGCGAGCAGGCCGAACCAAACTTCGCCTTCCCGCTCGTTCGCCCCTTCCGACAGCGCAAAGCAGGGATTGAAATGCGGCCCCGTAATCCCTCGCTTGGATTGCATCGTGAACGCGCCGGTTTCGACGGGCATATCCGTCATCTGAAACTCTCCCGCCCATTTGCCGGTAAGATAGCGCAGCGTGCAACGCGGCAGTTCGGGCAGATGGAGCGCCGCGGACTTCGCGTTTTCCAGCGTCACCGGCTCGCCGTGATTCGTGACGGTCGCCGAGCGCGACACCATGTCATATGACGCATGAACCTCATAATCCAATGCGACCGACATTGCTCCGTCATTTCCGGACAGAAAGACGCGGAGCGTCTGAACGCCCTCCCGTTCCGGGGATAGGTCGTGACCGACGAATCTCATCGCCAGATGGCGGCCGCGCTCCGAGGCGATGGCCAGACAAGGCTCGCTGTAGCTTCGACCGGTCCAACAGCCGTACTCTTCGCGTTCCAGCAGCGTATCGTAATCGAAGGAGCTGTGGAACGAAGCCGCCGGAAGGTCGGCCAAATCCTCGGCGGCGAGGGCTTTGCCCCAATACAGGTTTTGCAGGTAATCCCCTGCACGGAAGACGTAAGACATGCTTGCGGTACGGATGTGAAACAGCCGTGCCGCCGGATCGTAGGAGATCATGTTACGCACCGGCCTTTTCCAGACGGATGCCGATTCGGCCGATCTCGGGAGCCGCCTCTTCGTCATGATACAGCTTGATCGTATTTTCTCCTTGGCGGAGCCGGATCTTCACTTCTTTGGTGCCGACGATGTCCCAACGGGAAGGCCCCCAGCCGCCGCTGTTGAACAACACCGACCGCAGCGGTGCCGCTCCGTTCACCGCAATGAGCAGGGCGCGGTTCTCGCCCGAATAGTAATCGATACTCAACATATAATCGCCGTCCTTCTCTGCCAGCACGCGCTCGAATGCGATCGCACCGCCATGGCCGATGCCTACCGCTTTCATAGGGCCGTCCGGCAAATCCGCGCGGCACAATACCGCCCCGCCGGACAATACGCCCGTCTCGGCCGGATAGTATACATCTTCATTGGGCGCGTAATCGATCACCTTCATACCATCGATCGCAGGCGCAACCTCTTGCGAGCCGGCTTTGCGCAATACGATCGTGTTTTCGCCCTGCTTCAGCGTTATCGCGAGATCCGCCGTCCGCACCACTCGATGGCCACCGGAAGATTCGAGCGCAAGGTGCTTCGGCTCTTCCCCGTTAACGGCAACTTGCAATCGGCTCGGCAGCTCCGACAAGTAGAATAAGCGCAACGTGTGCCGCCCATCCCGTTCGGCGGTGACACGCTCAAAGCTCAGTTCCCCCGAACCGCCCAGGCTTACAACGCTGCCGTCCGCTGCATTCTCGCAGGCGATCCGGTCCGCGCTGCCGCGCAGCGTTCCCTCGCGGGAGGAGTAGACCCGGCATCGGTCGTCCATATAGCTGCCGCATACGCCCGTTTTAAGCGGGGCTTTGCCGTCGCTGATGTACATCGCGAAACCGCCGTTTTCAAGCAGGTGGACAAGCACGTTGTCCTTGTTGGTCAAGATCCGCGTTTCTTTATGCACGATATCGCCGTTGGCGCCGTCCTTGTAAAGATCTACGACATAGCGCCCTTCCGGAAGGAAGTCGAGCGGTATCGTCATTGCCCGGGACGACGTCGCGATCCCGCCGACGAACCATTGCCCTTCCGCATGGCGCATCATCACCGCGTGGTCGCCAGGAAATCCGGAGAGCAGCTTCAGTCCGTCGAATCGGGCCGGCAGCCTCCGCAGAAACTCCAGGCCGATCCACGGCTCCAGGTTGTAAATCGACTCGGCGATATGCTGGACGCCGGATTCGAACACCACCGCTAGCGCCAGTTGGTGGGCTTGCGTCGTGTTCCGGTTCGGGTTGGAGAAGCCGGTGACGGTATAATCCATCGGCCCGACCACGTTGCGGGTAAACGGAACGGTGCAATTATGGACGGCATGCGGCAGGCCGCTCCATTTGTAATGCTCCAGGCCCATGATGCCCTCCGCCGTCATAAGGTTCGGATACGTCCGGGCTTCGCCGGCCGGCTTGGTGCTGCCGTGGAAATTGATCATCAGCTTGTGTTCGGTCATGATGTCGGCGATCATTTGGTATTGCCACATCGTGTGCTGGGAATCGTTCATGAAGAAATCGACCTTGAGGCCCACGACGCCCCACTCGGCCCAACGGGGGATTTTCTCCATCGCTTTCTCGAGCGTATCCACGGCCTGCATGTCCGACCACAGCCAGACGTCCACGCCTCTTTCGCGGGCATAGTCGCATAAGTCCTTCACCCAGCTGTCATCCCAGCCGGCATCCACCGTAACGGCTTCGAACCCCATCGCTGCGGCAAAATCCACGTACTTTTTCTGCTCGCTGTACAATTGGGCGCCGTTTTCGAACGACCACCACGACCAGACGCTGCGGCCTGGCTTGATCCAGGAAAGATCCTCCCAATCGCAGGCGGGGTTGAGATTATAATTCAGGTTGCTGCGCACCAAAGCGTCCAGCGTATCGCAAACCATGACGACCCGCCACGGGGTAGCGGCGGGAAGCTCAAGCTCCAGCGGCCCCATTTGCTCGGGAGCAAACGCCAGCTTCATCCGCCGGCCGGCGGCGCTTTGCAAGTGGCTTGAGCAATAGGCGCCGCCCGTGTTCAAAATGCCCGCTTCGGTCAGCATGACCCAATGCCCGCTTGCGCCGCGAAGCAGCGCGGGCATGCCGTAATCCCGCTCCCCGGCCGCCTGCCAATCGCAGCGGTTATAGGGGCCTTCATACGTATTCACCCAATCCTGCAGCCACAGATCGTCAAAGCCTTCGGCCATCACAAAATCGGTATATTCCCGATAAACGCGAAGCGGCTGCTCCCGTTCAAAATCAAGCCCGTACCGGAATGCCAGTCCATCGTCAAACAGACGGAAATTGACGGACAAAGCCAAGTCGTCAATGCTAAAATGCAGCGTGAGCTCGTGGGCCCGGTTATCATAAACGGCCTTTTTGCCGACGGGTAAGGAGTAGCTCTCGGAAATCGCGTTTTCTTCCGCTTTTACGAATTGAAAACCCTCGAGCCAATCCCCCAAACCGGTGGCGATCCCTAACCTGGATTCGGCAACAATCGGCTGCTCGCCCGCCGCCAAAGCATAAAAAAGGCCTCGCTTATTATCCTGGTAAACAGATAGTTTAAGTGCGTTATTAGGTGAGGCAAGTTTCCACATATGGCATGCTCCATTCCAATTGAGATGATAGTCTGTCTACTCTTTGACTCCGCCAAGCACGATGCCGGACGTAAAATACTTCTGCAAAAACGGATAGACGCACAACACCGGCAGCGTGGCCACGAACACCTGGGCGGCGCGCGAGGTCCGCTCGGACACCATGCTCAGCAGGCGCACGTCCTGCATCGTCATCAGCTTCACGTCGCGGTTGACGATAACCGTCTGCAAATAGCTTTGCAGCGGATATTTATTAGGGGTATTCATCAGAATCAACCCCTCGAACCAGGAATTCCAGTGCGTCACCACGCAAAACAAGATGAGCGTAGCCATCGCCGGCAGCGAGAGCGGGACGAACACCTTCCACAGGATTTTCCAGTGGGACGCTCCGTCGATATAGGCCGCCTCTTCGATCCCTTTGGGCAGCGCCTGAAAAAAGTTGGTCAAAATAACCAGGTTGAACACCTGCACCGCGGAAGGAATGATCAGCGCCCAGAAACTGTTGATCAAACCGGTGGCGTTGATGATCATGTACCAAGGGACGAGCCCGCCGCTGAACACCATCGTTACCACGAAGAACCACATATACAGGTTGCGGGACTTGAATTCGTTTTTCGTCTTGGAAAGCGGGTAAGCCAGCATGATCGTCAGAATCATGTTGACCGGTACCCCGATGAGAACTTTAAGGACCGAGATCGTAAACGCCCGGAAAAACTCCGGCTTCTCGATCACGAATTTGTAGGATTCGAGCGTAAAGTCGACCGGCAGCAGAAACACCTTGCCCGTGGACACCGCCGCGCTGGAGCTGAGCGACACGGCCAGCACGTTGATGAACGGAAACAGGCAGGACAACGCCAACAGGGCCAAGATCAGCACGTTGACGGCATTGAAAATTTTTCTCCCCACATTATCCCTTCTTCTACAGTATTTTATAGCCCAGCGCCTTGTTCGCGACAAAGTATCCCGTGGTAATAAAGATAAAGGAAATTACCGCCTTAAAGAGGCCAATTGCGGTCGCCACGCTGAACTGGGCGTTTTGCATGCCGACCCGGAACACCAGCGTATCGAGGATATCGCCCGTCTTGTATACCTGGGAGCTGTACAGGTTGAAAATTTGTTCAAATCCGTTCGTGCCGGCATTGAGGATGTTTCCGAGAGCGAGCACGGACATCAACATGATCATCGGCATCAGTCCGGGAAGGGTAATGTTCCACATTTGCTTCCAGCGTCCCGCGCCGTCCATTTGGGCAGCCTCGTAAAGCGTCGGATTGATGCCTGACAAAGCGGCCAGATAAACGATGGTGCCGTAGCCGAATTCCTTCCACGTATCGGTCAGGATCATGCTGACCGGAAACCAGGTTTGGTCCCCGAGGAAATACACGGGTTTAAATCCGAAAGCCGCAATGAGTTTGTTGACGACTCCTTCCGAAGGGGAAAGGATGTCGATGAAGATGCCCGCGAGAATGATCCACGAAAGAAAATGGGGGAAGTAAATGATCGTTTGAATCCCCCTTTTCAGCCGGCGCAACCGCAGTTCGTTCAACATCAGCGTGACGACGACCGGCATCACGATCCCGAGCACGATTTTCAGAATCGAGATCACCAGCGTATTGCGGATGACTTCGGAAATGGTCGGGATGCTCAAGATGTAACGGAAATTGTCGAGCCCTACCCAATCGGAATGGAGAAAACCTTTGCTCGGAGAAAAATTTTGAAACGCCATCACAAGCCCGAACATGGGACCGTAAGCATACACCAGCACGAGAATGACGCCCGGCAGCATCATGAGATGCAGGGGGATGTTCCTTTTGAAACGCGCCATGATGAATCCTCCTCTCCTCAGGCGATCCGGGAAGGGCTCTTACCGGATACGGCACTTTCGAGCCGCATCCGGCGAAGCCCCTTCGTTCGAATGCCTGGACCGTTAGCGTGCCTATTGGCGATCGACGTACCAGGCGTTAACCTCTTGCGTAATCTGGTCGCCGCCCAGCGTCTTCCAATCGTCAACGTATTTGTCGAATTTGCCGATGTCCCCGCCCATGATGATTTCGGTGAACGTCTGCAATTGGGTTTGGGACAAGATGGCTCCCTTCTGCGTCATCGCCTCCGTCGGCGGCCCGAAGTAAGCGTCATCAAGCACCCTGCCGTTTTCGGCATATTGGTTAATCACGGCCAGAGATCCCTCGGGACCGTACATCATCTCCGTTCCCCAACCGGCCAGGTCGCCTCCGCGGAACGCCTTGATGCTGTTGTAATAACTGAGTTCTTCCGCGTTCAATGCGCTCGTGTCGTCCTGTTCCAGCGCGGCGGTCACCTTCACTTGGGCGTCCGGATTTTTCATCGGCGGCTCGGAATAAACCAACGGGTATTCAAAAATCGGATTTCCGGCGGCGTCCACGTTGTAAACCTCCGGTTCTGCCGTCGCGCCGAAGCATTTTTCCAATTGCAGGTTAAGCATTTGAATGATCGCTTCGGGGTTTTTGGCGTTTTTGCTTACCACGTAATACGTGTTAATCGGGAACGGTACCTGAACCAAGGTGCCGCCGTCCTCTTTGCCGACCAAAGCGTACGGCGTCCATTCCATCTCCGGATGTGCCGTTTTAGCTTCGGACAACCAGCCCATGTTCCAGAACAGGCCATAAAACATGCCGATTTTATTGGCGCTGGCATCCGCGCTCACCTTGAAGGAATCCTTCACGCCGAATTCAGGATCGATGTAGCCGCTGGCAAACAATTTCTGTAAATTTAACAGCCCCTCTTTGACTTCGGGTTGAATATTGCCCGATTCCAACTGGCCGGCTTCATTTTTGACCCAAATGTTCGGGTATGCGCCATATCCGTTGAAATACCCCTCCAGGGAAGCGAACATCCCCCATAAATCCTTGTTCAGGCCAAGCCCGAACGTATCGTTGGCTTGGTTGCCGTCAGGATCGTTCTTGGTAAATGCTTCGGCGATTTTATTGACGTCCTCGATCGTTTTGGGCGCCTCCAGGTTCAGCTTCTTAAGCCAATCGGTGCGGATCCACAGCACGTTGGCCTGCCCAAGTCCGGAAGCCATCTTCGGAATCGCCAGCAGCTTTCCGTCAAACTTCGCCGACGCCAGCGCGTTCCCGCCATCCTGGCTCAGGACGTCTTTCGTGTAGTCGCTCGCCTGCTCGTCGAAAATGGCCGTGAGATCGGCCAATTGGCCGTCGGTCGCAAGCTGCTTAAGCTGCGAGGCGTTCACCTGGAAAATGTCCGGCAAATCGTTGGAGGCGATCGAAATGTTCAGCTTTTGCTCGTATTGGGCGATCGGAACCATCCACTCGTAATTCAGCTTGATGCCGAGATCCGACTCGTACAACCGGGTCCACACGTTATTGTCCAGAGTATCGGAGCCCTCGAACTTCAAATCATCCGGGACCGGCCTCACCGCTGTAACCGTAATCATTTCATCGGAATTTTGTCCCGCTCCTTCCGTCGCTTGCGGCGAGTTATTCGTCTCGCTTTTTGCGCAACCGGCAAGCAAAGAGAGAAGCACCGCCGCCGCCGCGAACAGCGAAAGAAGAGATTTCATCTTATTCATTGCCCTACACCACCCTTTTTTTGTTATGCCTATCCTTCGCTTTAAGTGTAGTTCAGCCTGCGGCACGCTGAATATAATAAGATCTCTACCTTTCTTGTCTTCTCTCAACCAAAATGAATCCGCTTGCATCTTTGGGTTTAATCCGGAAGGTTCGGAGCAAATCGAGCGCGATATTCATTCGGCGTTACCCCTTTTTGCTTTTTGAACACCCGGGTAAAATATGCCGCCGAATCGTATCCTGATTCTTTGGCGATCTGATGGATCTTGATTTCGGTATCCCGTAGCAGGCGTTCGGCATATTCGATCCTTTGGCGGGTGATATCGTCGGCCAAATTGCTGCCGGTCGTCTGTTTGTATAACCGCGACATGTATACGGGGTTGATGTAAAACCGTTCGGCGAGCGCTGCCAACGAAAGGTCCTCGGACAAATGCCCTGCGATATAATGCTTGACCTTGGCGACGAAGTTTTTGCTGTGCGTCGCCTGCTTTTTTTGGCGGAGTTCGAAGATCCGCCCCGCCAGTATGACGATGCTGTTCTCCATGGAGCTTTTGTCACGGAACCGAGTAAACAGCTCGAACAGGTCCTGGTCGGCCAGCAGCTCTTTCGACAGCTTGCGGGCGTTGATATAAGACATCAGCATGTCGGTGAGGGCGTGATACAGTTCCAGGTTGTTCAGCAGCGCATCCCTCGGGCCTTCGTCCTCGCTCAGCAGCTCTCTCAAGGTTCGGTAAAACAATTCGTCCTCCTCTTCTTCAAGACAGCTACGCAGCAGGGACAACCGTTTCTTCCGCCCCGCCTCCCGCTCCGGCCGCTCGGGTTCCTCGCCTTTGCGTTCCAGATAGAAGCGGGAATTCGCCAAAACCAGCTCGTCTTCGTTGACCGTAATTTGGTTCAGGATCAGTTTGACGGCGCCGAAACGCCCGGGGAGGTCTCGCCATTCGACATAATCGTCGTAGATGACGGAGACGGAAGCGCCCAATGCCTCCAGGCAATGCGCCTGCACGATTTCCAAGGTTTCTTTCAGATACAGCAGGTTTTGCCCCTCCCCGTTCGGTTGGAGCACCCAGATCATGTGCTTGCCTTCGAAGGTCGCCTCGTAGCCGGTAAATACGTCCGCAAGATACTTTTGAAACACTGCCTTGATCTGCAAAAAAAGATGAAGCTGGCCGTGCGACGTGCCGCGCAACGATATTCTATCGAGGCGCAGCGCGACTAGTATGGCCTGTTCGTCCGGGTTCAGGTGGATCCGGTATTTGCCGAAGTCGCGCAGATACTCTTCCGCCGGCTCGCCCTCCAGCAGCTTCAGCAGGCATGCGCTCTGCAGCATGGGAAGCGCCGAAGCGATGTAATCCTCGTTCTCCTTGATAAATTCCTGGGCCTGCCGCTCCCGTCGGATCTCCCGAAGGCAGCGGTTTACGGCTTCGACGATTGCCTCCTCGCCTTCGCTTTTGAGTACGTACCCTACCGCATGGTTTTGAATCGCCTGGTAAGCATACGTAAATTCGCTGTGCGCTGTAAGAAAAACCAGCTTGCAATAAGGCCATTGCCGCTGGATTTCCTTCTGCAGTTCCAGGCCGCTTGTGCCCGGCATGCGTATATCGCTCAACACAATGTCCATGCGGGTCCGGCTTAGCAGATCCAGGGCCTTGTCTCCCGAAGCAGCGCTGTAGACATCAAGCTCTTCATCTTCCTGAAAAAGATCAACTAAGCCGTCCAGAATAAACGGTTCGTCGTCGACGACCAGCAATTTATACATGTTCGGTCCCACCTATCGTTAACGTGATTTTCAAACCGCCTAACCCACTCCGCTCCACGCTTATACCGCTGGTTTCGCCGAAGAGAAGCCGCAGCCGTTTGTGGATGTTGACGATGCCGCTCACCTCGCCGAAAGGCTGCTTCAAGCTGTGCCGGATCGCTTCGATCTCCGCTTCGGAAATATCCCCGTTGTCCTCTACGGATACGGTCAACTTTCCGTTCTCGTCGGCAAAGTCCACCTGGATAATCCCTTCCTCCGCCAGACTGCTGATTCCGTGCTCAAACACGTTCTCGACCAGCGGCTGTAGAATCAGGCGTGGTACAAGCTTATTCGCGGCGGAAGGCGGAACTTCGCCAAAACGGATCCGGATTCTCTCGCCGAACCGCATTTTTTGGATGTCGGCATACACGCGGGAATGCCCTACCTCTTCGGCCAAGCGGACATCGTCGGACTCCCGCTGGGTCATGAATTGATAATATTTGGCCAAATACTCCGTAAAGCGTTTAACGCTTTCGGTATCGTTTAATCTCGCCATATTGCGGATCACGAAAAAGCTGTTGTATAGGAAATGCGGATTGATCTGCGACTGCAGCTGCTTCAGTTCCGCGCTTTGCGCCAGTATCTTCTGCTCGTAAACCTGCTCCAGAAGCCCCTTGATTTTAGCGACCATCGCGTTAAAGGAACGGTAGATATAGCGGAACTCATCGTTTTTCCGATGCTCTAACCGCAAGCTCAAATTGCCCCGCTCCACCTCATTGAAGGCCGACACCAGCTTGCCCAGCGGCCCCTTGATCAGATTGGCGGTCAGGTAGGTCAGAATAAACACGGTCAAAATCACCGCCAAGCTGAAAAAAATAAAATAACGACGCAGTTCCCTCAGTTGAGGGTTAATTTCTCCCTCGGGCAGATAGGCCGCTAGGCTTAACCCCTGGTATTCCGAATCCTGGTTCACGATCCAGGCCGTCCGCCCGCCGGCGTTTACTTTGAGCGGATCGGCGTTCGCCTTTTGCCGCACCAGGCTTTTCAAATCGATGTGATGGTCTGGATCGGACTCCCTTGCGTAAGTCGCATAAGTATGATAGGCGTCGTATACAATCGCCTGCTCGGCACCCGCAATCCCGGCCAGTTCGTTCCGGATCCGGCTTGAGGACAGCTCAACGATCAACAGATAGGTGAAATTGGGTTTTCCCGCCGCGGCGCCGGGATTCGGCAGAACATAAAACAAGCGGTCCTCCCATACGGTAAAGTGCCATCCGTTTTGCCTCTGCGACGCCGCGTAAATTTGCAACGGAATCCCCGCATCCGAGGACAGATCGCCGGACGAATCTAAAACGCGATTCAGGCCCGGAATATAAGTAACGATCCTTAGGATATAACCGCTGCTATCCTGCAAATTTTCCATTCGGCGGATATAACGGTTCATCGATACAGTCTTCTGATAGTTGTCCATAATCATCCCGGAATTCGCCAGTGCCAGCAAATCCTCGTCCGCTAAGACTGCATATGAAAGCGTCTTCACTTTATCCAATTCGTTTTCCACTTTGTTGAAGCCGTGTTTGGCAGCCGTTCCAAAAGCCTCTACCGTCGTATTGTCCAGCAAACGGATTTGCCAATTGTAGAGCGTCACCCCGATCGCGCAAATCGGCATGATCGCTAGCAAAAAAGCAGCCACGAACCGCGTAAACACCGAGCCTTGAAGTCTTATTAAGCGTCTCATAACCCATCCCTTTCCCGGTTTGCTATTCAATATGAAAACGCTCCATCCAGGCGGATGTACCCGAAAGGAGCGCTATTTCAATAACCGAATAACCCCTTCAGCAAAAACCACACCACCGGCACCAATAACGCCGGCAGCATGTTTAAGGTCTTCGCTTCGATGATCTTCAAAATCGATAATCCCGAGTTCGCAATCAATACGCCGCCGACAATCGAAATTTCGGTTAGCAGAGGGGCTGTCAGGAAAGGTGCCAGGTAATCCGCACTCAGGTAAATCGCTCCCTGCCAAACGAACAGGACCACGGCGGTCAGCGCGATCCCGATGCCGTAAGTGGAGGCCAACACCATAGAGGTCACAAGATCCAAGGTAGCGTTCATGTACAGGTAGGTGTGATTCCCGTGAATCGCACTTTCGATCGGACCTAAGATCGACAAGGTGCCGATGCAGAATAGTAGAATGCCCGTGGACAACCCTTGTCCGAGATTTGACGTAGAGAAGCGCCCGACCAACCTTTGGAAACGGCCGTCGATATCCAGCGCCGTTCCGATCAAGCTCCCCACCGCCAGGCTGATAATAAACAGCACGGGAAATGAGCTGTCCTTCATATGGGTTACCGCGGCGTTAATCCCCAGCAATGTTGCGGCCAAGCCGATCGCAGTAAATAGCACGGTCTGGTACTTTTCCTTCAGGCCTTTCTTAAAAATGCTTCCTAGCACGCTGCCCGCCAAAATCGCCGCGGTGTTCACCAATGTCCCGATCATTTTTCTGCTCCCATCCGTACATGTTCTTAGTCAAGGTAATGATAGCGCAATGCTGATTACCCGTCTAGCAAAGTCAGTGGTTCACGCCCAGCAGCAGATCCACGTCCACGGTGATTTCCAGTGCGTCCCGGTTCGTGAACGCCGCGATATGCGCTTGCTCCGCGGACCAGGCCAGTGGACTCATGCGCACCAAGTCGCGGAGTTGCTCGGTCTCAAGCCGCTGCCGATACTGCAGATGCACCACCTCCATCTCAGGGAAATGCCGGCGGAACAACGTCACGATTTTGGCGTTGGAATAGTTCGTTATTTTGCTGCCGCTGTACAATGCCTCCCGCAGTTCACGCAAGTATCCGGTGCCCGGAACGACTTTCATGACAACGCCTTCGGGTACAAGAATTCGTCTGAATTCCTGATAATTGGCTGGAGATAGCAGGTTTAATACCACTTGGGCCGATTGATCCCGCAGAGGCGCTTGGGCCAAATCCGAGACAAGCCAGAGTCCATCCGCATAATGCCGGGCAGCCATCCGGATACCTTCTTTGGACAAATCGATCCCGACTCCAACCCAATCCGATGGTTCGAACCGACGTAAAATTTCCTGTAAATGCGAGCCTTCTCCACACCCCATGTCGACCATCAGGTCGGCAGATGCATGGTCACCCACGCGGCCAGCCAAGATTCGAACGATCGCCTCATGCAAAGGCGCGTATAAGCGGCTCCCCGTAATGATGCTCCGCCTAGCGGCGAAGAGCTCCTTGTCGTAATGGCCTGGGGTTGGACGCGTCGTCCGATTCAAATTCATATAGCCTTGTTTCGCCATATCAAAGGTGTGTCCTAGAGAACAGGCCAGACTTTGCGGGTCAACCGCATCCATTAGCCCCCCGCATACCGGGCATTTTAAGATGGAGATATATTTTCGCACGGAACTCGCGCTGTTAAATGGTTGATTCATCTCATCGCTTCCTTTCCTCTACCAAAACCGAAACAGCCAGACAGCTGCCTCGCGGATCAGAGTAAAAGGGAAGGTTGCACCAGACATAACCATGGAGAGTCTGATGAGCATGCCTAAATAAGCCCAAATGAGCGTAAAAAAAGAAAGGCGGCAGGGCCACCTTCCTTCATGCAACTTTTCGCGATATATCCCATGAAGAGTCATGAAAAATGGGCAGACTGATCCCGTTTACCCTGTTCCGGCGAACAGAGTCTTTGAACATATGAAGTTACTTGTTCAAAGCGGAATAACGCAGTCTGATATAATGCACCATTTTTACCTAACCCTCCCAAAGCTTGTCCGTGAATGCACTCTAATTATAATCGAACTCCCGTTCAAATAAAAGATCAAGCATTTTTGGCAGATCCTCTCTTTATCGATCGGCGATTGTTTTGTTATACTGATAACAAATCAACGATGAACGGGGGTCTAGCCATGAACGATCAAGATCAAGATATGCTGGCCGTGCTGAAGGCCCTCTCGAACGAGACTAGGCTCAACATCCTATGCTGGCTTCGAGAGTCGGAGAAATGGGAATACGAACTGCCGGATGTCCTCAAAGAGGAGTTTCCGGGCAGCGCATGCGTAGGCTCCATTCAGGCAAAGTCCGGATTAGCGCAATCCGTAATTTCTTCGTACCTAGCCAGCATGCAAAAAAGCGGGTTGTTAGAATCCCGCCGATATGGGCAATATACGTATTATCGTCTTAATGATGCGAGAATAGACGCCTTTTTGGAGCAGTTCGCCGGCAAGCTGAAATCAAAAAGGAATTAGGAAAATTTTTCAATCTCTCTTGCTTATTTATAAGTTAATCTATATATTTAGATATATGTATAAAATAAATAATCGTGAAGAGGAGAGAATACCATGTCCATTTCCAAAACGGCTGCTTCCCTATTTAAACCCTTTGAAGGCGGCGGACTAAAGCTTGCCAATCGGGTTGTCATGGCTCCCATGACCCGAACCTTCTCGCCTGACGGTGTACCCGGACCCGACGTGGCCGGCTATTACCGCCGCAGAGCGGAGAACGGCGTCGGACTGATCATTACAGAAGGCACAGTGATTAACCACCCGGCGGCTCCTGCCGATCGGAACGTGCCGCACTTCTATGGAGAAGAAGCGTTAGCCGGATGGGAACGAGTTGTCCGCGAAGTGCATGAAGCTGGTGGCAAAATCGCTCCGCAAATCTGGCATACCGGTACGGCTCGCCAACGGGAGACGTTCCCTGAATCGAATGTCGATCCCATCGGCCCATCCGGTCTAAGCTTGACTGGCGAGCCGGTCTCCGAACCGTTGACGAAGCAGGAGATCCGCGAGCTGGTTCAGGCCTATGCTCAATCCGCTGCAGACGCGAAACGCCTCGGATTTGATGCTGTCGAAATCCATGGTGCGCATGGCTATTTGATTGACCAATTCTTCTGGGAGGTCACCAATAAACGGACCGATGAGTACGGCGGCGACCTTGTAGGACGCACCCGCTTTGGTGTTGAGGTTATCGAAGCGGTCCGGGCTGCAGTTGGGCCGGAATTCCCTATTATTTTCCGTTTCTCGCAATGGAAGCCTGCTGACTACAACGCCAAGCTGGCCGCTAGCTCCGAGGAGCTGGAGCGCTTCTTGGCTCCACTTAGCGCCGCTGGCGTCGATATTTTCCACGCCTCCACACGTCGTTTCTGGGAACCGGAGTTCTCGGGTTCGGAGCTGAACTTGGCCGGCTGGACGCGCAAACTAACTGGTAAACCTACCATCACCGTCGGTTCCGTCGGCTTGAACTCCGAATTCACCAGCTTGTTCGAGTCAGGCAAAGGCGGAGAAACAACCGGGATTGAGCAGCTGATCGAACGCCTTGAACGCGGCGAGTTCGACCTCGTTGCCGTCGGTCGTGCGCTGTTAACCGACCCGGCTTGGGCAGCTAAGATCCGCGACGGTCGTATGGAAGAACTGCAGCCGTTCACGAAGGAATCCCTCGCCACATTGAGCTGAGGGACTGATAATATCTTCTTAACAATAGGAAGCCCTCTTCGAAACGTTCGAAGAGGGCTTAATTATTAAATATGACACTTAGTTGTCATATTCACTCCCGTATAGTTGATCCTGCAAACCCAATCAAGATCAACTATGGAGGAGAGATACTCATGCAAAGTTTGAATTCAAAAGTCGTCATCATAACCGGAGCTTCCAGCGGCATCGGCAAAGCCACCGCTCGATTACTGGCTGATCAAGGAAACAAGATCGTGCTAGCCGCCCGTCGGGAGGAGCGTCTGCAGGCTTTGGCGGCCGAAATTGCCGAAACCGGAGGAGAAGTCGTTTTTTTGAAAACCGATGTCGCCTCTTATGCCTCGATGCAGGAGCTGGCTCGATTCACGATGAATCGATACGGACGAATTGACGTGCTGGTCAATAACGCCGGGATCATGCCACTCTCGATGTTGAATGAGCTGAAGGTCGACGAATGGGACCAAATGATCGATGTCAACATCAAAGGGGGACTATATGGCATCGCCGCGGTGCTTCCCGTGATGCGGCAGCAGCAGTCCGGCCATATCGTACATGTGTCTTCCGTCGCTGGATATCAGGTTTCGCCGACTTCTTCCGTTTACAGCGCGACGAAAATGGCGGTAAGGGCCATCGCCGAAGGTCTACGCCAGGAAGAATCTCCGGCTTCCCGTATCCGTTCGACCCTCATTTCTCCGGGCCTTACGGATACGGAGCTGACGGAAGGCATCACGACCCCCGAAATCAAAGCGATGGTCGGACAGATGAACCAGGTAGCCATCTCGCCGGATAGCATCGCACGAGCAATCGCTTATGCGGTCAACGAGCCCGAGGACACGGGCGTCAACGAGATCCTTATCCGCCCGACCGTGCAACCGTCATAATCGAAATTGTCCATTCCGGGTTCCGCATCAAGGCCTTTTCGGTTTTCTCCGAAAAGGCCTTTTGGCTTGCGCGGCTTATTCTCATTTCGATCCCCGCAAAATCCCCTCGATCTCGTTCATTTGCGCCGAGGTCAGCGGACCAAATGAGATTGCCTTCGCCGCTTCCTCCACCTGTTTGACGTTCTTCAGCCCCGGGATCGGGAGCGTGCGCGCACTTTTTCCCCAAATCCAGGCCAGTGCCCCCTGCACAAGACTTCGGCCGCCGGACGTTAGGATCTCGCGAACCGCGTCCAGCTTCGCCAAGTATTCGGCTCTGGGTTTGCCGTCCTTAAAGTACAGGACCCACTCATGGCTGCTGCCGCGCACATCCTCGGCCGGCAAGCTTGACGAAGCCGTAAACTTGCCGCTTAGCAGCCCCATCGCCAGCGGAGAATTATTGATGCTGCTCAGACCATGCCGCTCGCACAAATCTACCATGGCACTGTCATCGGATAGCACATTGAAAGGGTGCTGAATGGCGGCGCCGGAGGATCGCAAGGCAAACTGCTCCGCGCATGCCGTGTTTCCGGTACTCCATCCGTATTCGCGAATAAGACCCTCCTGCTTTAACCGCTCCAGTGCATCGATAGCCGAATCAAGCTGCTCGGTGGAGAACTCGCCGGGGTGAATCTGGTACAGATCGATATAGTCGGTGGCAAGGCGCTGTAAGGAGGCTTGGCAAGCAGTACGGATATACTCCGGGGATACGTCGATTTTCGTATACACATCGCGGCTTGCAGAATCATACGTAAAGCCGAATTTCGTGGCGATCACCGCATCCTGGCGCCGTCCGCGCAGCACTTGTCCGATGATCTCCTCGCTATGGCCGGTTCCGTATACATCTGCCGTATCGAGGAAATTAATCCCTAGTTCTAATGCCGTTTCAATTGCCCGGATCGACTCCGTATCATCAACCTCACCCCAACCATCCGGCAAGCCGTCCAGCCAAAACGGCCCCCCGATCGCCCAACCCCCAAAACCTAGCGGACTGACTTGAAGTGGCGTGGAACCTAAAGTTTTCTTCTCCATATTCCATTCCTCCATATTCCTTGTTATTTACATTCTCAGTATAATGAAGGAAATCGGTTCTTTTTAGAGCCATTTCTTGTCTAATTTGAGGAACCAATTCAGAAAAGGGAGAATACCGTCATGTTTGGAATTCGGTTAGACCCCGCCTCGTACCTGTCGATTACGGCTCAACTCTGCCAGCAGGTCCGGCAAAACATCGAAAATGGCGAATTCGGCGAAGGGCTGCGGCTTCCGCCCACCCGAAAGCTGGCCGCGGAATTCGGTATTGCCAGGAACGTGGTCATTGACGCTTATGAACAATTAATCGCAGAGGGATACCTTATCGGCCAAGCGGGCTCCGGAACCTATGTGGCCGGGGGAATTCAGCAAAGCCCTGCTGGCGCTGCCGATGAAAAACAGTTGGATGTGGAAGGGCTGACGGAGGATTCCACTCCCCCGCTTCCTGAAGGTCTCATCGATTTCGAGATCGGAACGCCGGATTTACGCCAGTTTCCCCGGCAGCTTTGGGCGAAATATCTGAAGGAAGCGGCGGAAATAATGCCGTCCGCTTCTTTCGATTACGGTGATATCCGCGGAGAGAAAACCCTACGCCTAGAGATTTCCGCGTACCTTCACCGAACGAGAGGCATGCGCTGCCATCCGGCCCGAATCATGATCGTATCGGGCTCCTCCGAAGGATTTACCCTAATCGCCCAAGCGCTGCGGGATTCATTTGACGGCGTGTATCTGGAAGATCCGACAATTGAGTTCACACAGCATATTTTTCGGAGGGCCGGCTATCGGATCTCGCCGGTCGCCGTTGACGGCACCGGGATGAAGCTGCCCGAACTTCCCGCATGGGAACCGGGACATCTCATGCTGCTGACGCCCTCCCACCAGTTCCCGGGCGGCGGCATCTTGTCGATTCAACGACGACAGCAAGCGATCCGGCTCGCAGAGGAAGCCGGAGCTTATCTCATCGAGGATGACTATGACGGGGATTTCCGTCTGAAAGGTGTCCCCATCCCGCCGCTGCAAGCCTTAAGCCCAGATCGCGTGATCTACGTGGGAACATTCAGCAAAACGCTGGCTCCAGGGTTGCGTCTTGGCTTTCTGGTCCTCCCACGTCATCTCGTGAATCCTGTGGCCGATTTGCGGGAAAGCCTGAATCTTCGCACTCCCTCGATTCCCCAAGTTGCCTTGGCGAGGTTCATGCAGGATGGCCGGTTGGACCGACATATCCACAAAATGAAGAAACTCTACCGCCAGCGGCGGCAACTGTTGATCGAGACCTTGAAACAACATTTCGGCGATCATGTGCTTGTCCAAGGTGACGAAGCCGGAATGCATCTGCAAGTCCAGATCGCCGGGCTTCCCGCCGGAATCGATTGGTCCAAAGCCCAAGCTCACGGCATAGCCGTTTACTGTGTCGAGGACTACTGCCTGGTCAAAGGAAATTACACGCGGCATATCCTGCTCGGCTATGGCAACCTCCCCGAAGAGAATATCGAACCGGGGATCGAGCGTTTAAGAAGGTTTATAGAAGAAACGGCAGCCGGAGCGCCCTGATCATACGGGATAATCATGCAAAGAGGCCGGACAGCAGGTTTTAATCCGCCGCCCGACCCATCCTGTTTATTGTTTAGTCGCATGGATGTAGCTGTACAAAATCGCTCACTACCTGGCTAAACTCCCGTGGCGTCTCCACATGGTTCATATGCCCACCCTGCTTAAACGTATAGAGCTGTGACCCAGGAATCTTCTCCGCCAGTTCCGCTGCCCAGCGTGGGCCGCAGTTAAAGTCGTATTCGCCAACCAGGATCAGCGTTGGGATACGCACCGTATCTAGAAGGTTCCTAACGTCCCACGTATACGGCTTCCGATTTGGATCAACGCTAAAATCAATAGCCGCCTTCCACTCCTCTGCTTCTTGCGGAAGGTTCCAGTAATCGCCGAAGAATGCCGGTAACAACCGTTGCAGCACGGTCAGCGTCGATTCTCTGTCTTGGGCAGCTCCAGTGATCAGGTCCATCCAAGCTCGCTTTGCTTCCTGCGCTTCGGATCGATCCGTCCAGCGCTCGGCATAAAGCTCGATTTGCCGAACCTGCTCCATCCCGAGCTCGGGTCCCATACACGGAGCACTGCTATAAAGGATTAACCCTCCCAGCTCCTTCGGATAATCGAGCGCATATTGAAGTCCCACAAACCCTCCATGCGAATGTCCCAAGAAATAAGGGTTCTGAGCTCCAAGGTGCTGCGCCACTTGATGAGCATAATAAGCATACCTCGGCATGCTGTAATCACCGTCCGGCAATGCGCCGGAATTCCCCGTGCCTACCGGCTCGATATAAACCATGGTCATCATTTGTTCAAGCTGCGGCATGCGCATATAACTCCAATGAAAACCCGGTCCTCCGGAATGAACCAAACAGAACGGCCCACGGCCGGCAACGTGGAAGCTTTGCTCCACCCCGTTGATCAAGATTCTATGCTTGCTTAAAGGTATTGTCATCGCGAGAATCCCTCTTTTCTGGGTTTATCCTAAACCAGGAAAGGATATATTGTATTTCTTCGAAACCTGGATCAGCTGTTGAATACTCTCGGGAGTAGGCGGTTCTATGCGAACCTCCATTCCCTCCTCGTAAGGAACGCCCAATTCCTTCACAAAGGAATCAAATCCCGCAGGATAAGCGGTGACTAGAAAACGAGTTTGGGGAGACTTCGCCTTAAAAGTATGAGGAACCCCGCGAGGAGCAAAAACATAATCCCCGCTTTGAACCCGAAGCGTTTGATCGCCAAGGATCATCTCCAGCTCTCCCTCCAACACGTAGAAAGATTCATCCTCATCCCCATGGATATGAAGGGGCGGACCCTCATTTTCCTTCGCTGCACAATGCACCACGCAAAATTCTCCGTTGGTGTCTTCCCCGCTAACCAATATGGAATTGATGTCGGTAAAGAACAAGAACGTATTCTCCTTGTTGATATTCCGCTGCATCATACCTGCCTTGCTACGGTTACTCCTCATGTGCTAGTCACCTCTTAGTTGGATTGAATGCTAAGTACCTGCGCAGGTATTTTAGATCGTTCGTTCTCATATTAAAAACCAATCTCCCATTTGTCAACACTTTTAACGTAAAATTTACAATTCCGAAAGATTCTTTTACCGTTCGTTCTCATATGATAAAATGAGTTTGAAAGGGTGACATGTTATGGCGCGTAGCAAGGAATTTGAGGAAAGTGAAGTCCTCCTGAAGGCTATGTATCTATTCTGGGAACAGGGATATGAGAAGACTTCGCTTCAGGATCTGGTTGAGCATATGGGGATACATCGCAGAAGCTTGTACGACACCTTCGGCGACAAACACACGCTCTTTATCAAAACGATGGAACAATATGCAAAGTTTGCGAACGCTACGATAAAGGCCGAAGCCCAACGCGGTCGCACGGCGAAAGAATCCATCCGTCTCATCTTTGACTATCTAATTGAAACCAACGGTGAGCAGCCTCTTGGTTGTTTCTTCGTGAACTCTGCGACCGAGCTGGCTTACAGAGATCCGGCTGTAAACGAATTGACGAGCGAGGGATTTAACAAGGGAGAGCAATTGCTCGTAGAGCTTCTTCAACAGGGGCGGCAAAAAGGGGAAATTTCGGCTGATCTGGATCCGTACCAGCTTGCATCAAGCTTGTATACGACAATGATTGGTCTCCGAGTCCTAAAACGTACATCCGCCGATAAAAAGAAACTGCATCAAATCGCAGAAGTCTCGATGGCCATGCTCGATAAGTAAGTCGCATAAGCAAAGTGTTAAGCCCGCAAACGAATCGCTTGCGGGCTTGGCTATTAGCAGGCCGAATCAGGCCGTTTCGATTCGAATCGCTTGCATCTGGGCTTCGATACACAAAGCCGCCGCTTTAAAAGCATGCTCCTGCGTCATCGCAGTTTCCGTACCGTTTAAGATATCCAATATCAATGCACCGAAATAGGGGTACCCCACTTTCCCGGAGCAGTCATCATGGAATTCGCCATCCTGATTGACCAAATAGAGATGATTGCCGGATGGCTCCCGGGCGATGTCGATATATTTACGAATTTCGATATAACCTTCCGTCCCCAGGATAAGGGTTCGGCCGTCGCCCCACGTGCCCAAGCCGTCTGGAGTCAGCCAATCCACCCGGAAGTAGAAGGTTGACCCATTGTCCGCTACCAAGGTCGCGTCGCCGAAATCCTCAAATCGAGGGTAGTCTTTGAACTTGTAATTAGCCACCTTGCTATGCAGCACCTTCGCGTCTTTAGCGCCTGCGTAATGCAGGAATTGCTCGATCTGGTGAGACCCGATATCGCATAAGATCCCGCCGTAACAGTCGGGGTTGAAGAACCAATCCGGCCGAGACTTGGGATTGGCGCGATGGGGTCCCGTACCGATTACCTGTACAACGCGGCCGATGGCCCCCTCCTCGATCAATTGGCCGGCAAACACGGCGCTCTCCACGTGCAGGCGTTCGCCGTAGTAAATTCCCCATTTCAACCCGGTCTCTTCCGTTTTCTGGCGCGCCCGATCGACCTGTTCCAACGTGGTAAATGCCGGTTTATCCGCAAAATAATGCTTGCCGTGTTCCATCGTCCGAAGCCCCAGCTCGCAGCGCTCGGAAGGAATGCAGGCCGCGGCGATCAGCTTAATCTGCGGATCCCCCAGAATCTCCTCCTCGGACGTTGCCACTTTCGCTTGCGGAAAGGTTTCGACGAATCGCTTCACCTTCTCCGGATCCGGATCATACACCGCCTTCAGCTCGGCTCCGGCCTCGATTAACCCGTTACACATCCCGTAGATATGCCCATGGTCCAATCCGATAGCTGCGAAGTGAAATTCGCCTTCGCCAACCACCGGGTGGGGTTTCCCTTTTGGCGCGTAATTCATGCCGTCCTGTTTCTTCGTCATAATGTCAGCTCCTTTCCCATTCTCAGTTGTTGCCTCCCGAGGTAATCGCGGTGTCACTGAAGTTCTCCACGCTGGTCTTCTTCTCGTAAAAAGAAGTCGCGTTCTGCAAAATCCCCTGCCGCGTATAGAACGGACTCTCCGGACCCAGAGGCAGCTTCACCGATTGCCCGGTGCTGGCGGATTGATATATCGCCGTAATGAGTTCCAGCGTTCTTCGTCCTTGAATGCCGTCTACCAGTACGGACGAGCCTTGTTCGATCGCGTTCAGGACGTCCTGAATTTGACCGCGATGGCCTTCATAGGAAAGCTCAGGCTGCTCGTCGTAGACCTTCTGGATCTTGGCTTCCAGCTCCTCGTCCTGCTCCGGGAATCCGTTAGCTTTCGACGTAGAGGCCGCCACTTTCCATGGCGCGGACACGCGCGCGTGCTTCCCCTGGAAGATTAACTGCTGCTCCTGACCGTGATGCACGACGGAGCTGGTGAGTTGGGCTAGCGCCCCGTTCTCGTAGCGGGCGATGGCTATAGAGATATCCTCCACCTCGGCATTGTCATGGGAAGTGTTGCTCATCACCGCGGTGATTTCGACGGGCATGCCGTTCATCCACTGAAAGAGATCGATATGGTGCACCGCATGGTTAAGTGTACAGCCGCCGCCTTCCTTCTCCCAGGTTCCTCTCCACCATAAATCATAGTAGCTATGGCCCCTCCACCAGTAAGAGTCAATTTGTGCGTGCACGATTGGCCCCATCAGCTTCGTGTCCAAGACATGCTTCAGTTTCATCATGGGGGTTGTAAACCGGTTTTGGGCTACGACGGACAATATTTTGCCGTTACGTTCCGCCGCTTCGTTCATCCGGTCGCACTCCTCCAGCGAGGAAGCCATCGGCTTCTCGACAATCACGTGTTTGCCCGCATCCAAAAAGGCGATCGCCGTGTCTGCGTGGGTATACGGAGGTGTACACACGGATACCAGGTCGATGTCGCTCCGTTGGAGCAGTTCCGTGTAGTCGGCGAATACCTCCGCATCCAACTGAAATTGGTCCGCTTTTTGCCGCGCCTTCTCCGGGTAAATATCACAGAGCGCTACGATACGGCACTGCTCGGGAAACTGCAGATACGCTTGAATATGGGCCGGGGATATAGCTCCGGCGCCAATGATCGCTACATGAATCATTCGGGTTCCCTCCTTGGCTCGTTGGGCTTGGATGTGAATCGGGCCTCCCCGGCGATACTTCCCCGAAAGGCCCGATCTCCTATCCGCTACCCGTTACTTCTTGTAGAACTCGTCGTAGGCCGCCTGCTTTCCTTCCATGACCGCGGTGCCGCCCATGGCCATATATTCCTCGACCTTCTGATCATAGACCTTATCGAACTGATCCGCTTTGGCCGTCACGATCTTGGCCAGCATTTCTTTCTCGAAATCCTCCAGGATCTTCGCGTATTTGATCTCGGCGTCCACCGCAATATCCACCCGTGGCAAGGTATACCCATCGTTGGTCCCCACCTGAATGCTCTTGACGGTGAAATCCTTAAAGTCAGGGTCAAAGGCGTTGGCCGCAATGTTCTTGTTCGGATCCTCCGTAGAAATGTATTTGCCGTTCAGAATAATGCAGTAATCGTAGTAGTTGTAGAGCAAATTCTGGGCTTCCGGTGTATTCAGCAGCAATGGCAGGCCGTCTTCGCTCATCTCGTACGATACGCCTTCCTCGCCATTTTGTAGCACCAGAATGTTGTTCGGATCGGCCATCCAGTTCAAATATTTCACCGCGGCCTCCGCGTTCTTGCTCGTGGCCGGGATCATGATGTACGCACCGGTCGGATCATAGACCGGCTTCGGATGTTTCCCGTCCGGAGTGGAGAACGGATCAATGGCCTCCAGCACCGCGTCCGGATTGTTCGTCTTCAGATTGCCATAGTAACCGTTATATACCGGTTCATTCGTGTTCGGCGTGCCTGCCCCAGCAACACTGTTCACGACCTGCTGGGCGAACGCTTGGCTAAAGTCATCGCTCAGCGCAAAATCCGGGTCGATCAGTCCTTCGTTGTACATCTGATTCAGCAATCGGTAGCCTTCTTTGCTTCCCGGCTGCAACCAGCGGGGAACCGAATACAGATCCTTATCCGTAATTTCGTCCCATTTCCAGAAGGAGTTGACCAAAGGCATCATATGAAACACGTCGATGTAGCTGTAAGGGATAACCTTGCCTCCTGTCTTGCCGGGATCCTTCTCTTTAAAGGCGCGCATGGCATCCACGAATTGCTCCGTCGTCTCAGGAAGCGGAAGATTTAATTGATCCAGCCAGTCCTTTCGGATAAAGGTAGTGGTTTGAGCTTGAATCACGCGGAGCGCTGGAAGGGTGTATTGTTTCCCATCAAACTTGCCGTAAGGCAGGGAAGGCTCCAGCACCTTCTTCAAGTTCGGCCCATGCTGGTCAATGAGCGGTCCGAGGTCGGTCAAACCTCCGCTTTTTACGTAGTTTTGTACGGTCGGCTTGTTGTACGTAAAGACAATGTCCGGAGCGGAGCCGGAGGCCATCAGAACATTCAGCTTATCCACCTCTTCGGCGCGCGGCACCGTGACGAATTCGACGTCGATATTGTTCGGGTCGCCGAAATTTTTCTGAATATACTGGGTCATGAAATTGTCCGTAATTGGCGGTTCCCCCGCCGGCGTATTGTTTCGGTCGAACAGCTCCACTTTTAACGTAATCCGTTCCCCCTTTGGTTCGGATTCCTTGGCATCGTTCGTAGCCGCGGTATTCCCGCCGCTGTTCCCCTCTCCGCTGGATTTGCCGTTGTTCCCTCCGCCGCCGCAGCCCGCCAAGGTCAAGCTGGCAGCCAGGATCAAAGCTACTAGAGCGAACATCGAGGAACGAATGGGTTTGCGCATGGTGTTGCCTCCCTTTTCAATTTGTTTGTATATAGTGACCTTCGGCGTTGCCGTCGATATGGAAGGTTGCGCCCCGCCGAAAGACAGCTATCGAAGTGATACCCGCCGTCCTACCCTTTGACGGCTCCCTGCAGCATGCCGGAAATGAAATATTTCTGCAGCCAAGGATAAACCAGCAATATCGGCACGGTGGCAAACATGATGCTGGCCGATTGAATGCTCTGAGGAATCGGAGTCGCGGCGTTAAATCCTTCTTGCGCCGTGGCATCATTCACCTGGCTGTTGATGACCATCTGATAAAGCTTGAGCTGGAGCGGGTACAAATTTTTATCATTGATGTAAAACAAAGCGTCCTGAAACATATTCCAACGGTCCACGGCCGAATACAACCCAATGGTTGCGAGGATCGGCAATTGAAGCGGGAGGACGACTTGGAGCAGAAACCGGAAATGCCCGCAACCGTCCATCCAGGCTGAGTCCTCCAGTTCATGAGGCACGCCGGAGAAAGACGTTCGCATAATGATCAGCAGAAAGGCATTAATCATTAGAGGCAAAATGAGCGATAGCGGCGAATTTAGCAAACCCAGCTCTTTAACGAGCATGTAATTGGGGATGATCCCGGGATTAAAAAACATCGTAACCACGATCAGGCCGAACATCACGTTACGGCCTTTGAAGTTTCTGCGGCTTAACGCATACGCGGCCATGATGGTCATGACCAAGGCGACTGCGGTATAGACGACCACCAGAATCACCGTCAGCGCCAGGGAACGCATCATGGAGACGTCCCCAAATACCGCGGAATACGCATGATAGTTCCACTCAACCGGCCACAGGAACACTTCTCCCGACATAATGGCCCGGTTGCCGCTGAAGGATAAGGCAAAGATATGGATCATCGGCACGACGCAAAATAAAGCAAACAAACCGATGAACACGATGACGAGGCTATCGATCACTTTATCAACCGGATTCCGAATCACGAGAGCTCCCTCCTTTGCTAGAAGATGCCTTGCTGGTTTACTTTTCTGGAAATGAGTTCGGCGGTGAGCAGCAAGATCAGTCCGATAACGGACTGGAACAATCCAACGGCCGTCGCCAGCGCGAATTGCGCAGACTGAATCCCAACCGTGTACACATAGGTGCTGATGACCTGAGCGACATCCATGACGTAACCGTTCTGCAAGGCATACGGCTGTTCGAAGCTGATATCCGCCATGTGGCCGATCTGAATAATAAACAACACGACGATGGTCGGCTTGATTCCAGGTAGCGTGATATGCCAAATTCTTCGCATCCGGCTCGCCCCATCGACTTCGGCGGCTTCATACAGCTCCTTGTTGATTCCTGTAAGCGCTGCCAAGTATAGGATCGTTCCCCAACCGGCATAGTGCCATACCCCGGCCCCCGTGTAAGTAAGAATCCACAGCACCGTATCTTCCAGGAACGGAACCGGTTGACCGCCGACACTTTTGATGAACTCATTTACGCTGCCGGTGTGGGTAGCCAGCAATTGAATGACCATCCCGCCGACAATGACCCAGGAGATAAAGTGGGGCAAATACAGCAGCGTTTGGCTTACGCGTTTGTACCATTTGACGCGCAGCTCGTTCAGCATAATCGCCAGGATGATCGGAATCGGGAACGTAAGTAAGGAGATGACATTCAGCATTAAGGTGTTGCGTAGCGCCTTATAAAACTGCGGCATCCCAAAGATCTCCCGAAATACATCCCATCCAACCCACTCGCTGGCCCAGACCCCCTTAAAAATGTTGTAGTCCTTAAACGCAACCACGACGCCCGCCATGGGAATGTACTTAAATACGATAAAGAACGTCATCGGCGCGAGCATCAGGAGATACAAAGGCCATTGCCGCTTTAAAGCAGCCATACCGTTATTCCGTTTGACGGGAAGCGGCGAACGCCCCCGCCTGACTTCAGTTTGCATCAGCATCCTCCTTTCGGGTGTATGTCCATGGCTTGGTTGCTGCTTACTATAACGCATGAGCGATCGATGGGAAATTCTCCTTTTTTAGGGACCCCTTTTCTTTTAAAAACGGGCGTTTCACCTTTTTTATATGCCTAACCTTTGTTGAGATAGCGGGCTGGAAGGACGATTCGATCAAAAGAAAAATCGCCCCAAGAAGGAATAACTCCCTCCTTGGGACGACCTGATTTCATCTCGTTCATCTGGCTGATTCAGTTTATGGTGTTCCGCTGCTCTGCGCTTGGTAGGCCTGGTGCTTTTCCTCACGGACCTGCTGTCCGCCCATGGATAAATACTCCGCTACTTCCTGATCGTAAACGGCATCGAATTCCTCCGGCGACGCCGTAATAACCTTCACGAAGATCTCGTCATTCTTCTCGTTCAAAATGGCGGCATACCGAATTTCGGAGGATAAGATCGCATGTAGGCGCGGGGGCTCGATGCCGTCGTTCATGCCGTATTCTACGCTCTTACGCGTAAACTCCTCGAATCGCGCGTTGGACGCATTGGCTTTCAGATTCAACCGTTCGTCCTTGCTACTGACATATTTCCCATTCAGGATGATGCAATAGTCAAAATAATTAAATAGTAAACGACCCGCATCGTCGTTCTCCAGGGTAACCGGCACGCCATCCTCCATCCGGTACGTCACCCCCTGTATGCCGTTCTGCAGCGTGATGATGTTCTCCGGCTGCGCCATCCAGTTCAAGTATTTAATGGCAGCCTCCGCGTTTTTACTCGTTTTCGGAACCATGATGTACATGCCCGTATCCTCCAGGATCGGCTTGGGCTTTTTGCCTTTTACGTTCGTAAATGGATCGATTGGCGTCAAGATGGCGTCCGGATCGTTCCTTATCAATTCAGCGAGATATCCCATATATACCGGCTCATTCGTATTAGGTGTTGCAGCTCCGACTCGGCCGTTTACCAGGTCTTTCTGAGATTGCTGGGCGAACCGGTCCAAGTGAAAATCCGGATCGATCAGCCCTTCATGATACAAACGATTCAGAAACCGGAACGCTTCTTTGTTTCCGGGCATCGTCCAGCCCGGCTCGGCGTACAAGTCCTCCATGGTGATCCGATCCCAATCCCAAAACGAGTACTGCAGCGGAGCCGTATGATAATAATCGATTTGACCGAAGGGATAGATGGTTTCTCCGTCCTTCCGCAGCCGATTTTCTTTAAATGCCTGAAGCGCCCTGTAGAAGTCCTCCGTTGTCTCCGGCAAAGGCAAGCCGGCTTCCCGAAGCCAATCCTCCCGGATCAAAGTGGTGCTTCGAGCCGTCAGTACCCGTTTCGCCGGGATCGCAAACTGGGTTCCCTCAAGCCGCCCGTAACTCAAGATTTCCTCCCCCAGAAGCTGCTTCAACCGTGAGCCGTATTGATCCAACAATGGCGACAGATCGGTTAATTTCCCCTGCGTGAAGAAATTGTAGACGGTAGGCAGGTCGTAAGTGAACACGATATCCGGCGCTTGATTCGCCGCCATCAATACCTGCAAACGCCTGACTTCCTCCGCGCGGGGAATCGTAACAAATTCGATCTTGATCCGTTCCGGATCTCCGAAATGCTCCTGAATGTACTGCGTCATCGCATTATCGGTAATGGTCGGCGCGCCAATCGGCTTGTTGCTTCGTTCAAACAGTTCGATTCGAAGTGTGGCCCAGCCGTCATCGGCCGCCGCGAATCCATCCGCTTCGAAGGACCGGATCGAGTCCGCCGCCAGGCCTAGCCGATCCGTATCCTCAAATCCGCCGCAACCTGCCGCCAATAAGCTCAAGATGACGATGACCGCCAGCTTCGATAACCACGACCTCGCAAGCAACATCGCGACTCCTCCTCCCACGTTGGATTGACTAAGCTCTAAATCATACGGTACATATTGCGGTATTCTCCCGGCGGGATGTCCTGAAATTTCTTGAAGGCGCGGTAAAACGAGTTCACATTCTGGTAACCGATGTTCTCCGCAACCGACTGAATCGAATCCTCGGTTTCCACCAGGAGCTGTTTGGCGTGCTGCATCCGAACCTTTAAGACGTAATCCACGAATTTCTCGCCTATTTCTTCTTTGAAAATCAGACTTAGCGCGCTGGGCTGGAGGTTCAGATAGTCGCTGACTTGGACCAGAGAGAGGCCCGGATCGGTGAAATGCGCATCGATGAAATGTTTAGCCTGCAACGCTAAACTATGATGCCTGCGAGCTTGGCGATCCTCTTCCACGCTCGCCTCGAACTGATTCATGAGGCTCATGAACTGTTCCTGAAATTCACCTAGCGTTTCCGTCGTCTCCGTCATCCCCGCGAATCGATCCTGAAAATCTTCCTTCCAACGGGCCTGGATCGAGGAGGATAAAGCCAGAACGGCCTGATCCATTCGTTTGAGGAACGCCTGGGCAAACTCCGCCATGTCCCGCTTGCGAAACCGCATTTTTCCAAGTTCGCCGAAAATCTGCGTTAATTTCTCTCGCCATTCGCTTTCGTTCATGCGGAAAGACTGTGCGGCATAATCCAAAGCTTGCAGGTAAGCGTACCGGTCCAGATTTAGAATGGCGGCGCTTTTCCGATTATCGATGATCGAATGGATGCCGAAGATGGTTTTGAGCTCCACGTTCTCATGTGCGTTTCGATAGGAATCCGCGATGGTTTCGATCGACTTGGAGTCCGCCCCGATTCCGATCGAAATCGTCAGCTCCAAATGCTGATGGATCCACTTCTTAAATTCCTCCGCATATTCCGCCGCTGCTTGATTGCTGCGCGGTTCAGACGCCGTATGATGCACGACGAAAGCGATGCGATGCGGCTCCATCCACGCATGCCATACAAAGGAATGATGGCTCTGTCCCAGGTCGCGGAAGGCGCTTTCGATAATAAACTTAAGCAGGTACTGGTCTTTGATCCTATATTTGTCCGTAAACCAAGCATACCGGTCCAGCTCTGCCACAATCACGCCTAAGCGGTCATAGGGGGCGGACAGATTAAACTCAGCTAGCCGCTGCTGGAATTCTGCATCCGTCAACACGAGATGCCCCGCCAACAAATCGTGAAAAAGCCGCTGTTGCCGCAGCAAACTGTCTTCCTTATGTAGGTTGTCATAATCCAACGAACGCTTTAGCAGATGGTCCAGCGCCGTCTCGATAAAGGTGAACTCATTGTTTGCCCCTTTGATGCCAAGCTCCTCGCTTTTTCGATTCGAAAACTGGCTAACCTTTTCCATGATCGATTGAATGGGCTTGTAATGGATGTGCGTAACGATCGTGAACCCCAGCAAGGCTAGCATTATCAGGACAACCCAAATGACCATCCATGCGTTCGAGAAGAGGGAGAGCCAATTATAACCTTGGTCATGCACCCCCTCCGAGACATAAGTAAAGCCGGTATAATCGGATTGAACTTGAATTGGACTCACAGCTGGCTCCGAATCCGGGGATACATTGGTCGCCGCATCGATCAGACGAACCTGATTGTAATCGCTTTCACTTAATGAGTTGAGGTATTCCAGAAAAGAGCGCTGATACACGTTTACGACGAGGGCTCCACGCATGTCGTCCCCAATAAAGGCAAATTTCATCAGGGAGACGACGGACTGCTCCTCTTCCTCACGGGGCAGATAGGCAAAGGATCGCGGATTAAACCAACCTGCGGATTCCTTATTCCCGTAGTTGGCCGTCAAGAAGTCTGCGTCACCAAACGCATCTAGCGAATACGATCCCAAATCCGAGATAACCCGCTGTTCGGTTTCATTATAAATGTAGATGGTGTTGGCAAACGGCAAAGTCAAGCTTAATTCGATCATCTTCTTCTGAAGCAGGAAATCATCCAGAGCATCCTTAGGGCCGTTCGTGAAGTAGTCCTGGATCTCGCCATCCATCAACAATTTGCTGACGACGTTTCGCTCGATCAGCATCAGATTCGCATCTGCATTAAATACGATTCGATCCAGGATCGCTTTATTGGTTTCCAGGTATTTACGCTCGGAAGCATTGTTAAGAGCCAGGAAAATCATGAAGATCATCGAGGAAATGATGACGAAGAGAATCGGAGCATAGGAAAGAATCGTACGGTAATACCAGTTCATTCGCATAAAGCCAACTCTCCCAAACCGTTTCGTTCATTATAAATGATCCCATTCGTGTTGTTAATTAACAATTTATTCGAGACTCTCCTTTTTTATTTAAGTTTTTAGATATTTATTGCACTGCGCAGTTGCAGGGCCGCCGGTGCAAAAACCAAAAAAATAGTACAAATGACACAGATTGATATGCCAAAGGTAGGTATAATGGTTGGGCCCTATTACCCAAAAAATGACTACAAAAAGGACGGCGCAAAACATGAAGAAATTGCTTAACCTGCATTCCATTCGGCTGAAACTGTTAGGTATTCCCCTCGCAAGCGTATTGATTGCGATTCTGGTTATTGCTTTTAGCGTGACCAACATAACAGAACGAAGTCTACTAAACCAAATGAAAAGTGACGGGCTCCTGATCGCAAATCAAGCGGTCTCGCAACTTGAAATGAGCTCCTCAGCACTCGAAATCATCAATTCCTCTACAGAAGCCGATATCCGAACGTTAGGCGGTTACCTGAATGCAAACATTCAGTCGGCCACCAATAATGAATATTTGACTGCGATCGCCAAGCAATTTGAAGTCGACGAAATCAATTTGGCAGACGCGTCCGGTACGATCGAGTACTCCAATCTGCCCACCAGCATAGGCACCGTCTTCGGCAAAGAACATAAGGCCCAGCAGGTTCTTGGCGGCGGAGCCGCTTTCTATGTGGAAGACATCAGAAAAAGCAAGGAGACGGGGGACTATTATAAATACGGATACGTGAAACGAAGCGATGGCGGAGTTATCCAGATCGGCATTTTGGCCAATAAAATCCAGACGTTTACGGACAGTGTAGGGTACCAGTATTTAATCAATAATCTAAGCAAAAACGAAGAAATCGTATATGCCCTCTTCATCGATCCGAACCTGAAGGCGGCCGCCCATTCGGATCCGGAAAGAATCGGCATTTCTCTGGATGATGAGGGAAGTAAGACGGCGATACAACAAGGCAAGACGTATACTTCAACGTATTATTACGAGAAAGAGAAAACGAAGGTCTACGATATCATTCTCCCTATCAAAATGGACGGCAAAGTTCTTGGCGCAATCGACATCGGACTTTCGATGAAAAATACAGAACGAACTATAAACCAGATTATCCTGCTCACCACGGTGGTCAGTGCGGCTGCTTATGTTCTGATCTCGCTCATTTTGTTCTTTGTTACCAATCGGGTGATCAAGCCGATTCAACAGTTGGCCAAAGCCTCCAAGCAAGTAGCTGACGGTGAACTATATCACGAGATTACGGCGAAAGGCAAAGACGAAGTGGGTGCCTTAGCCTTTAGCTTCAGAGACATGGTCATCCATTTGCGAGACGTCGTATCCGGCATTCAGGGCAAAGCCGATCAAACGGACGATATGTCCGCACAGTTGGCTACGGCCTCCACCCAGCTAAGCTCTGCTTCCAGCGAGGTCGCGACCGCAATTCAGCACGTGGCGGAAGGAACGGCTTCGCAAGCGGACGAGCTGACGCAAATCGTCGAGTTGATGTCGGAATTGGCGGAACATCTCGATGGAATTCAAGATGAGATGGCTATGGTGAAACATCATGTAGACGGAGCAGAGGACAAAGCCGGCGTAGGCAAAGAAAACATCGAACTCGTCTCGTCCTCCAGCGGAAGCTTGACGACAGCCGTCCAAGAGGTCCACGTCAAACTGACGGCGCTCGAAGACAGCGTCTCGCAAATCGGCATGATTACCCAGACTATTAACGGAATCTCCAATCAAACGAATCTGCTAGCCTTAAATGCCGCGATTGAGGCGTCCAGAGCCGGGGAGGCAGGGGCAGGTTTCGCTGTCGTCGCCGGAGAGGTTCGAAAATTGGCGGAGCAATCCAAAATCGCTACGGAACAGATCCAAGCGTTGATCGAATCCATTGCCGTTGAAACGAAGGAAGTCCTTCAAACGTCTCACGAGGTGGAAGACCTCATGGGTAACCAGGTGCAATCGGTTGAGCTCACGACCGATTCCTTCCGGGATATTCTTGAAGCGGTATCGGCGATTGCTCCATTGATTGAAGAAACTTACCTTAACATCCAAAACACGCTTCAAACCAAAGACATCGTCGTCGATAAAGTATCGGCCGTTTCGGCCTTTGCCCAAGAAATGTCCGCCTCTTCGGAAGAAATCTCCGCCTCGTCCGAAGAAATGCTGGCAAGCGCCCAGGAAGTCTCCAGCCACGCGGGTCAACTCAACGACATTTCGGTATCTTTGAACAGCCAGATCAATCAGTTCCAACTGAAACCGAAAGCTTAGTCCACCAAGGCCTCGAAACCCAACGAACCCGAATCATCCTGCAATGCTGCAGGGAGGTTCGGGTTAACTCCTTCTCGCCAGCTTCTTTTAGCCTTACTTCTGATCCGCCCAACGCCACCAGGCCCAAGTCCCGAGATAACCCGCAAAGCCAACAACGATAGGGATAATATAGCTTGCCGGCCCCAGCGGAAACACGGCCCCGCCGCTCTGCGCCAACTGGAGAGCCGGGATCGACCAAGGAAGATATGCACCTAGACGCGTCGGTCCCCCAATCAAGGCCACCATCAGCGTACAAAAGGCGAACGCCATCGGAGCCAAATAACCCCGTGATGCGCAAGCAATCCAAATGACCGGACCGCACATGAATAGATGAATGCCGGAAATAATCAGCAATTGGAGCACGAGATGCAGCATCTTATCCATCGAAAAACCAGGCACACCTACGACAAAACCTAGCAATATCGCAAAGCCGAGCGTGATTAGCACGACCACCAGGCACCCGACAATGGCCGACATCGATTTCGCGGCAACGATTCTCCCCCGTGATACGGGAAGTGCCAGCAAATCCTTCATGGTACGGTCCGCATATTCTCGTCCAAACGTCCAACCCGCTACCACGCCAAAACCGACAATACCAAATACGCTAGCGAACATAAACACGACATTAGTAAGGTATGTGTTCCAATCCCCCTCGCCAACGCGAATGGCCGTAACAAACAGGAAGAATACCAGGGTTCCCCACAAGACATAGGAACGGTATAGCTTCGTATTTTCGGTCCGAATGGCTGCAAGCAAAGATCTCATTCTTCCGTCCCCCCTTTGGCTCCAATCGTTTTCAGAAAATAAGCCTCCAAATCCTCTTCCTCCACCTTCAATAAAGCAAGCGGGAGACGCGCGTCCGTTAGCAGCTTCGCCACGGTCTCCGGTTGCCGGATGGCGTGTTCATCGGATACCTCTAACCCCCCGTTATCGGTAACCCGGACATGATAACCGCCATTGATCAGAACGGTTCGCGCAGCCTCCGTCTGATCGTTGACCCCGATATAGAGCCGCTTTTGCCGGAGTTGTTCGAATTCGCCCGCCGATAGTTCCTGCAGAAGTACCCCGCGATGAATGATTCCAATTCGGGTGGCAATCTTCGAAATCTCCTCTAAAATATGGCTGGAAATAAATACGGTCACCCCATGCCGTTCAGCTAAATTTCGGAGTAATTCACGAACTTCGACGATTCCGGCCGGATCGAGCGCGTTGGTGGGTTCATCAAGAATCAGAATCTCCGGATGATGCAGCAGCGCTTTGGCTAATCCCAGCTTTTGCGCATTGCCCAGTGATAAATGCTTGGCTTGCGTCTCGGCATATTCGCTCATGCTCAGCTTCTCCATCACCGCCTCCACGGCACTCCGCTCCCGGACTCCGTGCAGCCTCGCGAACAACTTTAAGTTCTCCCTTACCGTAAATCCGGGATAGGCTGCCGGTGTCTCCACCAGATAACCAACTCGTTTCCAAAGCGCTTCTCCCCCCTGGGCAAGCTTTCTTCCGAACAAATAGACCTCTCCCGAGGTTGGCTTGTTCATCCCAAGTAAGCAGCGGATCGTCGTCGTCTTGCCGGCTCCGTTCAGACCGAGGAAGCCGTAGATTTCCCCTCTCTTGACCGTCATCGTAACCTCATTAACGACGGTTCGGCTGCTATAACGTTTTGTCAGACGCTCGGTGCGGATGATTTCTTCCATCGTAGATGCCCTCCTCATTATGATTTGAAACAAGTCTTTATTTGATTGAACGTTCGTTGAGTAAAATAGGTAAAAAAATTTACTTCGCCCACATTTGTACGTAAAAACTGGCGATCCGCTGCATCTCTTTCTGGGACAGCTCCCGACCATTCAGGATTTCCCGGACAACAAAGACGACTACATGGGATAGAAATTGCGAGGCAGCCATCTCATAATCCATCTCCCGGACACTTCCCTGAGCGGATTGCTTCGATAGGAAATCGGCAAGGGCCGCAAACGGTTGTTTGGTCAGCTCATCCAAAGCATCTTGCTGCTCTTGTCCAAGCAATTTACGTTCCCGCATTAAAATCTGAAAGTATTGTTGATCCTCCTGGATGCGCCGGGCAATTCCGTAGGTGAGCTGAAGCAGAACCTTTTCTAACTCCGACCCGCCTTGGAACAGCTCCTTGAAAAAGACCACAAACTTGGAGATTCGCTCCTCCTGAGCAGTTTGCAGCACCGATTTCAGAATCTCCAGCTTACCTCCGGGAAAATAATGATAGGTTAACGCCTCCGCCATGCCGATCTCTTTATTTAATTCGCGCATGGAGGTCGCATGATACCCCTTCTCCGCAAACAGCCGTTTCGCGATATCAAGGATTTGCTGCCTGCGTTCAGCCGCTTGCAGATCCCGACTGGTTATTCGGTTGGTTCTCCGCTCGGTTGGCATTCGTAGACCTTCTTTCTTTTCACTAAACGATCGTTGAGTAAATCATAACCGCTGGAGGTATTGGAGTCAAGTTGTGCTAATCTCAAGCAACGCCGCAAAGAAAAAAGCTGTCGAGGTCTGGACCTCGACAGCTTAAACTTACTGTTTGGTAATCATCCACGTGACGCCAAATTTATCGATCACTTCTCCGTAATGAGCCCCCCATGGTTGAAGGGCGAACGGATACTTACTCTCCCCGCCCTGACTTAAGTTGGCATAGGCCGCCGTGGCTTCCGCCAAATCATCATAAACGATCGAGATGCTGGTGCTGCGATTGTACGATACCGGCTCAAGAGAGTCCGCAAACATTAAGGTGTTCGTCCCGGCTACGGTCAAAGCCAGATGCATGACCTTCTCCTTCATCGCCTCAGGTGTTCCCGGCGCTTCCCCGTAGGTAGCCAGAAATTGAATTTCTCCGCCTAAAGCCGCTATGTAGAAGTTGGCCTGGCTTCTTGCATCCTCCGACATCAGATAAGCGTAAATTTGTGCTCCCATTCTACACCAACAACCTTTCTCAGTAATTGATTTGGTCCTTCTGTAAATGTAGACGTGGGAATGGAGTTGAATTCATCGGTGGGTTTATTATCTTTTCGAATATAATTTACTAGCACTTTGGGATTATCAAAGAGGTCGATTTGTAAGCACAGCAGAAGGCGAATAAAATACGTCACGATGCATATGCCGAATTTTGTCCCAATTGCCGGGATTCATCGTATCCGGAGAGCGATGCTCCAGAATGGCCTGATAAAGAACGGTTTTCTCTTCTAGATGAGCGATATGCCGTTTGGCTTCTTCGAGCTTGGCAATCGCCGCTTCTTTATGCTCCATCATAAGAGCAAAACGTTGCGAGATCGTCGAATCTCCTTCGAGACAGAGATCAACGTACGTTTTGATCCCTTCAATCGGCATCCCGGATTGCTTGAGACATTTGATGCCGTGCAGCCAATTGATCGATTCTTCGTCGAACATCCGAATGTTGTTCTGATTCCGCTGCAAGCTAGGGACCAACCCTTTATCCGTGTAAAAGCGTATGGCGTGCTCGGTGAGCCCCGTGATCTGGGCGGCTTCTTTGACCGTATACATATGTGATCCTCCTTGGGAAAAGTGGATGAAGCTCGCATAGCTTCGTGTAACACGAAGTCCATAAGCATATTGTAAGGCATTGCGGCCGTCCGCGAAAACCCCATTTCTGCGCGAGCGTACAAAAGCCACTCCTGGGAAGGAGTGGCTTTTGTATTAGGATAAAGCATAGGTGAGGATACCTTGCAAGCCCTGAGCTATTTTAGGAAGTAATGCCCTTGCTCCAGATCTGCAAGAAGACCCTGTTGGAGAGGCTTCCAACCGAGCAGCTCCTTCGTCCCCTCACTTGATCTTGCTAAGTCAAGCGATGCGACCATGCCTAAAAAACCGAAAACGGCTTGGGCTTCTTCATGCGGAATGCAGACTACCGGCACATCTAAGTGACGACCGATGACGCCGGCAATGTCTTTGAACGGAATGCCTTCATCGCCGACGCCATCCAATCGTGAGCCTGCAGGCGCTGATTCGACGGCGAGTCGGAACAAAACCGCCGCATCCAAGCGATGAATCGCCGGCCAACGGTTGGTACCGTCTCCAACGTATGCTGAAGCCCCTCTTTCCCGGGCAATTCGAATGAGTTGAGGCACGAAGCCTTTATCCTCTTCTCCATGAACGGAAGGAGCAAGCGAGACAATCAAGGCTCTCACGCCTTGTTCAATAAACGAAAGTGCTGCATCCTCCGATGCTTTGCCATTCGCGTGCGCTGTGATCACCAGTGGTTTACCGGAGCCCGCAAGTCCCCCTCCCAATGCTTCGATAGCGCGAAGATCCGCTGATAGCGATGCTGCGAAATTAGAGAAATCGTGGTTAAACGCAAGATGAATCACACCGTCTGAAGCGGCTGCCTTCTGGCGCAAAAACTCCAAGTCCTCAACAACACCGCGAGCCACCTCAGCTCCTAAGCTCTCTAATAGGTGTGCACCGCTCTCTGAACGGGTCAACCCAACCACCTGATGGCCCGCATCGATGAGTTCACGAACGACGGCTGTTCCAATATAACCTGATGCACCTGTAACGAAGATACGCATAATCGTTTAACGCCTCCTTTGAATTTGACGAAGATCTGACATCAGTCTAAACTATAAAGTACACTCTAAGGCAAGCGTTTGGAGGTAGGCGATCATATGAAAATTCAAGAATTAGCAGACTTGATGGGACTAACACCGCATACCATTCGTTTTTATGAGAAGGAAGGCTTGCTTGATGGCAGGCATATTCAGCGAGAGCAGAATAATTACCGCAACTACTCAGACGAAGCTATTGGGCGGCTGAAGCTAATTAAGAAATTCCAAGGCATCGGCTGCACGTTAGCTGAGCTGAAGACGATCTTGCAGGAACAAGATACTAGCGCACGTACGAACCAAGAAGTGATCTCATGGATTCTTCAGAAGATCCAAGAGATCGAGCGCAAGAAAGACGAATACGATCATATGCTTGTAACCCTAAATTGGATGTTGACCTACAGGAAGCTGTTGGATGAGGATCCATCACAAGCTGAAGCGATGATGGACGAACTGCGTCAGAAAATAAACATCTAATCTATGGAATTGCGGTAAACAAAAGCCACTCCTGATGAAGGAGTGGCTTTTGTGTTGAGCTAAAGTACCGAGACCGATTTAAGATGACTTGTTCGTAAGTGTGGTGCCGCCGGTAGGCCAGGTGGAGAGCGCCTGCTCCGCAACAGCTTCCAGCATGTCGCGGCTGAAGCCGGCTTTGGCTTGGACCGCCATCCCGTGGAGCACGGCCATCACAAATGCAGCTAGCACAGCACAATTCGCAGTCTCCGGCAGATCTCCCTCCTGTTTTGCCCGCTCCAAGCGATCACGCAGCATCGTCTCTCCCTCGGCACGCGCATCAATCAGAGAAAGGCGAATAGGTTCGGCTTCATCCGAGCCTGCCAAGTCGCCGTGCACATATAGACACCCCTTATGATCTGGGTAACGAGTTTGTAAATCGGCGGCGCTGCGAAAGATGTGAGCAACCACCTCTCGCGAGGTTGGCAATTCCATCGCCGTCGGGAAGAAATCGTGGTAATGCTCGTAATAGCGCTCCAGAACTCGGCGGAACAACGCTTCCTTGTTGCCGAATGCCGAATAGAGTGCGGGGCGTTCAACACCCGTGGCCTGCGTCAGGTCGGTGTAAGACGTGCCCTCATAACCCTTTTGCCAGAACACGCAAAGTGCCGCGTCCAGTGCTTGATCCACATTGAATTCGCGATGACGTCCCATCCCGTCAGATCACCTCAATTATTTTACTGTACGTTATCATAACATACGTTACGGTTCGCAGCTAGTCGATCGATTGGACAAGGGCCCGTGCAACGTACGTTGACAAAATCAATATTGAATTCTGTAATTAAACAATTGACAGTTCTCGCCAAAATGGGTATATTCAATATCGTAACGAACGTTATGTTATTTCGCCAATCCCCTGGGGACGAGGACATGGCCTAAAATTCTCAATAAAGGAGCAAGGATCAGATGTCGACGAAAGCAGGAAAATTCAGTGGTAAAGTAGCCTTGGTTACAGGAGCAAGTCGTGGGATCGGCGCTGAAATCGCCAAGCAATTAGCTGCGGGTGGAGCGGAATGGATCGGCGTGCATTATGCTAGTAATCGGGATGCGGCTTTAAAAGTGGTTGATGAAATTCAAGCATTGGGCTCAAAGGCAGTAGCTCTACAGGCGGAATTAAGCGATGGCCTTTCCGGTGTAAAACGGCTTTGGAGCGCATTTGAAGATGCGATTCGCTCGGAACTTGGAACCGTGCACTTGGACATTTTAATCAATAACGCGGGGATTGCGCCGGCCATTCCTTTTGAAGAAACATCAATTGAAACGTTTGAAGAAGTCATTAATGTCAACCTGAAAGCTCCCTACTTTCTTACCCAGACAGTCAGCCCCTTTATGCGGAATGGCGGGCGGATCATTAACATATCTACAGGTTTTACTCGGGTTGCCGGTCCAATGCAAACGATTTATTCGGCTTCTAAAGGCGGCGTTGAGACCCTGACTTTGGCCTTGGCGCCACATTTTGCAGCAAAAGGTATTACGGTGAATGCAGTAAGGCCGGGAGTAACGGCTACGGATATGAACAAGGATTGGCTAGCCATCCCGGAATCTCATGCTGAAGCTGCTTCAATGTCTGCTTTCGGAAGAGTGGGAACTACCAAGGATGTTGCGGATATCGTTGCGTTTTTAGCTTCTGAGGAAGCACGATGGGTTACGGGGCAGTTTATTGACGCCACTGGGGGAACCCGACTTTAAGGGGAGCTAAACGACGGTAGTCGTTCATCCCAAAAAGGATGTCATTCAAATCATAAATAGAGAGCCTAAGTTTTTCTTAGGCTCTTCTTTTTGTCCAAAGAAAATTAAAATTTTAATAAATCACTTGCACCTTACGTAACGTCAGGTTTTATAATAAGGCTACCGGAAATCGAGCTAGCGACAAAGAACGGAGATGATCAATGAAACGATATTGGAAGGTCGGGGATCTGGCCAAATTGACGGGGCTAACGGTGCGTACATTGCGCTTCTACGACCAGATTGGGCTACTCTCGCCGTTGGCAGCCACGGAATCAGGACATCGGCTCTATGACGACGAAGACTTATCGCGGCTCTTTCGAATTGTTTCGCTGAAGGAGTTAGGCCTATCGCTCGACGAAGTGAAGGCGGCGCTAACGGGCCGCGAAATTGACCCGCTTGAAGTCGTCAACCTGCAAATCGAGCGGGTACAAGAGCAAATACGGCGTCAGCAAAAGCTACTGGATCAACTGAGGCATGTGTCAAAGCGGATGAAAGGAAAAGCTCAAGTAACGGTAGAAGATTTCACCACACTGCTGCAAGCAATGAAGAACGACTATGAGAAGCCGATCCTTAATCGTCAACAAAGTTGGGAGAAACGTTTTGGCCTACTGGGGATGTTTTTGGCGAGCGGGGATGAGGAAACAGTACAAACAGATGACGAGGAGGAATAAAATCATGAAAGAAAAATTCGTAAACCATGGCACATTCGTAATTGATAAGACGTATCCGACATCCAGGGAGCTAGTGTACAACGCAATGGCTGACGCTGAAGCCAAAGCGCGTTGGTTCACGAAGCCGGAAGTGTTCGAGTTCCGGGTAGGCGGACGGGAATTCAGCAGCGGCGAGGCGCCAGGAGGCGGGTTGTTCACATTCGACGCAATCTATCAGGACATCGTTCCGCTCGAACGGATTGTTTATACGTACGTAATGGACTTTAACGGCGTGCGGTTCTCGGTGTCCATCACGACGATTGAGCTTACAGACACGGATGGCGGCACGAAGCTGACCTTTACGGAGCAAGGAACCTTCTTCGATGGGCTTGATGCGATGGAGAATCGGGAACACGGGTCGAGGGAGCTGCTTGAGCTCCTTGGCAAATCGCTTGTTCAAACCGAAGGGTCCTTAGCCGCGAAGGACAACTTTGATCTGGTTGCCAATGACTTGGAGTTTGCCCACACGCGTTTATACGACTCCCCAAGGGAAGATGTCTACCGGGCGTGGGCGCAACCGGAGCTTCTGACGCGGTGGTGGGGTCCTAACGGCTTCACGAGCACGTTCCACGAATTCGACTTTCGCGAAGGTGGCTTCTGGCGTTTTACCTTTCACGGACCAGACGGCAAGGAATATCCGAACGAGAATAAGTTCATCGAGATCGAGGCGGGAAAGCGTATCGTTCTGGAGCATCAAGGCGCTCCTGAGTTCCGATTGACGGCGACATTTACCGATGAGGGGGCGCGAACGCGTGTGACATTCCTTCAACAGTTTAAAGACGAGAACCTATTTGAGCAAGTAAAATCATATTGCCCGGACAGCAACGAGCAGAACCTGGACCGTCTTCAGGCTGTTCTAGGGGGACAGCACGTATAGTAGCTATTGAGAAGCACCTGCTTCAACAGCATCGGCCTAAGAACGTTGGAGCGTTCTTAGGCCGATTTTGGGTCATGCTCGATATTTCATATCGAGCATTCTTTTTATTGAACTAACGTGCAGTATTGGTCAATCGATTGACTCGCAATGCAAAGTCGCTGGGACCCTCATTGTATTGAATTCATCAACTCATAGTAATATTTAGATTCATTAGTCTTATTAAGGCTATACCAGGCGTCTAACGTTTTTGGAGAAAACACATCCAAAGCTTTCAAGATGTGCGCAGAAAATTCCAACGGAGCTATTCCAGATGCCGTGATCAGTTTTCCATCAGTTACAGCTGGCTCCATCTTGTAATCATTTTCTCCTGTATAGGTGGGACAGATCATTTTCAGGTATTCCAGATCATTGCTTGTATGCCCATGTGAATTCAGCAATCCTGTCTGGGCAAGTCCCATTGTAGCACCACAAATCGCTGCAACCCATATTCCTTCCCTTAAACACCTCTCAGCAATTTTTAAGATAGGGTGGTGAATGGCTTCTGTCCATGTATCTCCACCGGGCAAAATCAATAGATCAGATCTTTCAATGCTGCACTCATCCAATTGGGTGTCAGGCAGTATTTTCAATCCACCCATTGTAGTTACTGGAGTCTTATCAATTCCCATGGTGACAATTTTTGATGGGGCCAGCCCCTTTTTATAAAATCTTCCCGAGTTCAATTCGGCAGTTAAGTAGCCTATTTCCCAGTCTGCCATGGTGTCAAAAACATAAAGATATACCGTATTATCCATTTGCAAGTTCTCCTTATTTTCAATTCATCAAGTGATACCAACCGTCCATCGGTAATCCATGATTATCATCATAATAAAATGACTTCACTGACATTCGCTGTCAGTGAAGCTATTAAAGTTGATAATGTTCCATTAGCTCCAGCAATGAAACCGTCCTCGCCGACTAAATCAGGTAATAGATTTCAAGTCTCCTTATAAAGGTTAATATCAATTCTCCGAGTGAATCGGAAAATCTTAGAGTCGAACAAATTTAGTGCATATGCACAATTATATTCATTGGAATATCAATTGTTTGATGGCCTAAATCTTAATATAATGAAACCGTATTCAAGTTAGTGAATTTAGGAACTTTTAAGGAGGGATAACTTCACCACATCGCAATTACACAACTAGATAGAGACTGAGGCTATGTGAATGAGGTTTATTAGTACGGTGAATTTTAAATAGGGGCACCAAATTAGAACAATCAACATGAGGAGGATTTTTCAGATGACAGCAGCATTAGATATATCCTGGATTGGTGCTTTAGCGGGTTTAGCGCTAGCAATTATTTTAATTTTGTTTAGACTGGCACCCACTTATGCACTAATTCTAGGAGCAATAGTTGGTGCGTTTATCGGCGGGGCGAATTTTTCGGAAGTCATCAACATCCTGATTTCTGGAACTCAAAGTGTACAAGGTACCGTTATACGAATTATCGCTGCAGGTGTTTTTGCCGGCGTAATGATGGAATCGGGATCAGCCGGAACCATTGCAGAATTCATCGTTGATAAACTAGGTGGAACGAAAGCGATGTTATCCCTTGCGCTCGCTACCATGGTGATCACGGCAGTAGGGGTATTCATTCCTGTGGCCGTCTTGATTGTTGCCCCGATCGCGTTATCGGTAGGTAATAAAATGGGGTACTCCAAAATCGCTTTGCTCGTTGCCCTCTCTGGTGGAGGTAAGGCGGGCAACATTATCTCACCGAACCCAAACACTATTGCAGCGGCCGGCGGATTTCAGCTCGATGTAAACCAGGTCATGTTAGGTGGAGTCGTTCCTGCGCTTGTTGGATTGGCCGTTACTGTCATTATCGCATCATTCATTAAATTTAAAGGCACGAAAGTGACAGATCTGGAAGCAGCTGAACTGGAAAAAACCAGTTCAAAGAACCTGCCTCCTTTATCCAAAGCTTTGGTAGCTCCAGTCATCGCGATTGTGCTGTTGATGATTAGTCCCATTGGCTCGATGCTCGGAGCAGACTTTTTAGCAAAGCTTAAGATTGATTCATTGTTTATTTTACCGTTTGCCGGCGTAGTCGGTGCCTTAACCTTAGGCAAATCGAAAGAAATACTGAACTATTGCACGGCCGGTTTGAATCGAATGACTCCAACAATCTTGATTATTATTGGGGCGGGTGCCATTGGTGGATTGATTACGGCTTCTACCCTGCCCGCAGAGGTTGTTGCATTGGTTGAATCGTCGGGCATCTCCGGAGTCTTCCTGGCACCTATCGCAGGCGTGTTGATGGCCGGGGCAACCGCATCGACTTCAACAGGAGTTATTTTGGCCACAGGCTCCTTCTCAAATGCGATTCTCAATACAGGCGTTGCTCCTCTATCGGCCGCAGTAATGACCCATGCGGGGGCTACGGTCATCGACCACCTGCCGCACGGAACCTACTTCCACGTGACACGGAATGCGATGGGCATGAGCATGAAGGATCGGTTGAAGGTGGCCTTATATGAAAGCATCGTCGGTTTAGCAATGACGATCGTAGCCGTGGTTCTATTCGGATTTATCTTATAAAGGAATGGGGAATCCTCAATGAGTAAACTATTTATGCTGGCTCCGGACTCATTTAAAGAAAGCATGACGGCAAAAGAAGTGTGTGAAGCTATGGAAATGGGCATCAAAAGAGCTATTCCGGATGCGGAATGTATTCATGTTCCTATGGCGGATGGCGGTGAAGGCACGGTTCAGTCGTTGGTGGATGCAACAAGTGGCACCATCATTCAGAAAGAAGTGACCGGGCCTCTTGGAACACCAGTTATCGCGCATTATGGAATTTTGGGAGACGGCAAGACAGGTGTCATCGAGATGGCATCTGCTAGTGGAATTCATCATGTGACGAAGGAAACCAAAAACCCTCTCATTACGACTACCTTTGGAACGGGTGAACTCATAAAGGATTGTATTGAAAGGGGCATTACGGACATCATTCTAGGCATTGGTGGCAGCGCTACGAATGATGGAGGAGCAGGTATGGCTAGAGCGCTGGGATATAAATTCCTGGATAAGGAAGGGAAAGAATTGCCGTTTGGCGGAGGAAGCCTCCTTGCACTGGATACCATTGATCCCACTGACGTGCATCCGCAATTAAAACATATTCATATCCTGGTTGCATCCGACGTGACCAATCCACTTTGTGGTGATAAAGGGGCTTCCGTAGTCTTCGGGCCCCAAAAGGGGGCCACTCCGGAAATGGTTGCCTTGTTGGATGAGAGCTTAAGACATTATAGCAATGTCATTAAGCAGCAAATTGGAGCGGACATTTTAGATTTACCTGGAGCAGGCGCCGCAGGCGGCCTCGGAGGCGGGTTGCTGGCCTTCACAAACGCAACCATGAAAAAAGGAATTGAAATTGTAATTGAGTATACCGGACTTAAAGAAAAACTCCAACATGTAGATTATTGCTTCACTGGTGAAGGCGGGATCGACTTTCAGACGAAATTCGGCAAAACCCCTTATGGAGTTGCTCAGGCAGCAAAAAGCGTGAACAGCGATATCAAGGTGATCGCTTTGGCGGGATCTATCGGCCAAGATATAGAGGCCTTATACGATGAAGGGTTTGATGCCATCTTTGGTATTGTTCCAAAGGCAGCCGATCTTGATACCTTATTAGCGGAAGGCAAGGAAAATGTTGCTCGTACCTCGGAAAATATTGCGAGATTGTTAAAATAACACTTGGAGGACGGCCTCAGCATTATACGGCCGTCCTCATTTATTCTACTCGGTTAATCAGCATCAAGATGAGTTCCATGAGCTCCATGGCATTTTTGGGATCTTTGCCCGTAACTTGATGGATTTTGTTTAATCGATAGTTTAACGTGTTCCTGTGGATCATCAGTTTACTGGCAGTTTCATTTAGGTTAAGATTGCAATTAATATAAATCTGTAGCGTTTTGATTAATTCATAATTTTGTTCAAGCACATGGGCTAGGCGCTCTAATCTGACATCATTTTTAAATGATTTCAACATGTCAACGATTAAATCACAGTTCGCGTAGGATATATGCTTTTGGTTCGTGTAGACCCCCTTCAGCACGCGCATCGCCGACTTGGCCTGCGCAAGCCCATCGGCAATCTTATCATTCCAATTACTCATCGATATCAACGTGTTGGGATAGTGCTTTTCTAGCGTCTGTTGAAGATCCTCAATCTGATCTGCTACCTGAACGACGATACAAAGTGAAGTCTGCGTCATTTGGAAAAAGGGGACACTTATGGCAATATGCTCGTCAATCTCTGTGGGAGATTCCACGTAAATGATCTGGAAAGGTCTCGTCAACTGAATACCATAGATCAACGCCTGATCGATCATTTCCTGCGTATAAGCAGTTTCCACATTGATGACTTGGGTAAAAAACTCTAGCTTGAGATTTTTTTGAACGTTCTTCTTTTCCAAAGCGATGCTATTGTCGATTAACAAAATCACGGCTGACTTCAGAATGTTACCGAAGGGTCTCGTTACCTCTACTTCACCGCTGATTCCTACTACTCCAATAATGTTGCCATTCAGCTCAATTGGTAAGTTAATTCCCTTCTTTACGAATTCCTCATCTTCAAAAATTTCCACGATCCTTCGTTTTTGTATGGCTTGTACTGCACCATGGTGCAGCGTGCCGATTCTATCTTTATTTCCACTTCCGATGATCATGCCAGTTCGATCCATAATGTTAATATTATAGGGAATGTCTTTCATCATTCGATCGACAATGCTCTGGGCCTGAATATGTGTTAACTCATACATGGAAGCTTCTCCTTCTTCGTTCATTAATCGACCCTCACAATAACCCGTGCAATAGATGAATCTGCTTGAATACAGTTCGCGGTTTCTATACTCCACGTAATCATAACACACGTTACAAATCACTGCTAACCCCAACTCTACTGGACCTACGACGACGCAGGAGGGGAATAAATGTGGCTCGTGTCGAATCTGCGGCATAGGGGATGTGCCTAATATATCCAGCTACATCAAGGCTTGTGAGTTATGAAATTAATTCAGTTAATCGCGGAGAAAAGAAAAAGCCGAGTGAAATCAGGAGTAAATACCTGAAATCAGCTCGGCTTGCAGTCATACTTTATAAGCTTTGTTTGTTCTAAGAAAATAAAGTATTAGACTGGAGTTGTTGATTTGACGCGGTTCTTGAGTTTGAAAATCGTCAGCTTTTGAAAAATAAGTTTTAGACTGCCAAAGAAAGCTACTCTGTATCAATTTAATTTTGAAAAAATAAAGTATTAGACTGACACATCAAGCGAGCAGGATAACGCGCAGTAAATAATTTGAACCCTATCTATTCGATTTGACGGAGAATCCAAATGAAAATGCTGATACATTGATCTATATGGTTTCATGAGTATAATCATAATTACCAACAGATAGTTCCACCGTAACGTTAACTTCGCACGAGAAAGTATGAACATCAGTAACATCAACAAAATAGTCTGTATATTCGTGATCAAAATAAAAGGATTCCATGTAAGGCTGTATGGCCCCAATATTATGAACATTACCTCCGGTCACGGTATTGATGTTATCCATCAGCATTCTTATCTTTTCTTCACCAGTTTCGGAAAAATCTGATTCATCGATATTAAATACAGGCGATGTATCACCTTCACGAAATAGTTCATCCCACTCCTCGATGTCAATCTGCTTCCCCTCAAAGTAGAATTTAGCTTCTTCATTACCCAGTATAGAAAGAAAGCTGTTCAAATGCTGATGTATAATTTTGGATATTTCAAGCCCGTATACGTCAAAAAGTCCTCGAAGATTGTCCAAATCATCGGTAGAAAAGTAAGGTAGCATTTCTTCATCGTTTGATAATAGCGACGGAGCGATCTCTTTAATGGCGTTAACAATATCTATATTCCCGTACCCCCCAAAGGTCTGTAAGGAAAAAAAGGCATCTTCTTTATCCAGGTTGATCTGGCAGTATAAGCATGAACCGTAGTTGATTTTCTGTACGCCATCAATTAGAATGACACCCGTCTCCATGAAGGTATCTTTTCCACATTTATGGCATACCACATAATCAATGTTTCTTTGTTTGGAATCAAATACTGCTCGGATACGAGTCGGGTCCGAAGCAAGTTCCACAATTTTTTGATCCGCTGACTCTTCTTTTGCATGATAGCGGCCTAACACTTTTATTCCCCAGATGTCTGCTTGTTCTGTAATTTTGCCAATAGATAGATCCAAACTATTCACTTTGCTGTATTGACTAAAACCATCTACATGAACAGTATATATCCCATATAGAATTGGTAGGAACTTAGCTAGCATATGCTCAACTTCATTGTCATTAAAATCGATTTCAAAATGTGTAATATTATTACGAAGCTCATTAATGTAAGTAAAGTACCAATATTCCCTCGAACTGAATATACGGCTATGAATCGTTGTAAACATGTGAACGGCATCCAAAAATTTGATCGTTCCGATTTTTGTTGTAGGTTTTCCTTCATTTACAGCCTTGCAGTAGCCCGGAATATCTTCATAGATAAGAAGTGGGTTTTTCTCCTGTATCATGTACTTAAATAACGTTTCAATTGAATGATGAAGCGAAATGATGATATCTTTTACCTCATATTCATAATCAACAGCACTAACTTCACTGATCTGTTGCAACTTCTTGATCGCTTTCTTAAAAGAATCTAAGCCATTATCTCGCAATTTCATCGTTTCACGACCTTATATGTATTTATTATTTCGCTTTATTACAAAGTCACATTGTTATTAGTTAGATACCCGAATATCTGTTCATAATAATTACCAGTATGAATTAGAAAATCTCTTCCAGTATCTTTCCCGAGTTTTCTTGAAGTAATCTCAATGTGAAATTTGTATTTCATTCGAGGATCTTCTATATCAACTTTTTTCTTAGAAGGCTTATTATCGGAAAGTAACAAAGACTCATCACCTAAATGTTGAGCCAAGAATCCTAGTATTGTGTATACTACAATTTCACCTAATCCTTTTTTGGATCTTTGTTTAAAATGATATGAAGCAGCGCTATTTGAAGTAATACTGACTTTTGTTAAAATGGACCATTCAAATTCTCTTGAAAACTCAACCACATCCAAAGAAATCTCTAACTTTTTTTCTTTGTTTATGTACCAATCTATAGCCCAGTCATATACAAAGTTTCTGTCTTCCCGTGCTTGCCTATAAGTGGTTGCTTTTATTGAACTGGATACGGCAAGTAATATTTCCTTTATTCCCTCATCAAAACCTTTAATATTAAAATTAGACCTGACCTTATCCTGTAATTCAGTAGGGATTTCACAATCGTCTATTATAATCGGGATAATAATATCATTACCAACGTTTTTCTCTAATTCTAATGCTAATTCAAATTCACGTTTAAACCATCTTTGGTCTTCCGATTTTAAAACCTCAACTGATGCTTTTGACAGGATAATACAAATAAATTCCGCTTCGTTTATTTCTTTAGTTAACCTGTCCGTCAGTTTATTGCCGACTTTGAGTTCCCATTGATCAAAAAAAACTATAACCTGCTTTTTAACCAATTCAGCGGAAAGGCGCTCAGCAAATGATTGATCTTCTTTTGCAAAACTAACAAATACGGCCATATATTCCTCTGCTCCCCCTCAAATAGAAACCATCCATGCAATCGTCTCATTCACAGCATCATAATAAAGATAATTCATTTCTTCTTCCGAACCTTTACTATTAAAATCAATACAAAATATTGTTTTCCCTATTTCTTTAGAATAATCTAATTCAAATTTGACCCACTCAGATTCCAATGAGTTATTGGTTCTAACAAAGACTACATTCTTAGATTGCTCTAATCGCTTTTTTAATATTACTTTAGTATATTCACTTACAAGTTCTCTCTTCAGGAAGTCACTGTCACTTGTCCAATCACAGTATATGTTGAGAGAATGTTTATTAAATGCTCTAATAAGCTTTTTAATTATATTTGAGTCCTTGTAGCTGTGAGAAATAAATACATCATAAACCTTTTTGTTTTGTATATTGTTATTTTCAATTCTGTTTAATAAATCGAGAGGAGTCATGAAAAACTGACTTCTCTCTGTCATATATTCTTTTTTCTTTCCTTTGTAGTGTTTTCTTAATTTAACGTAGCTTCCTGTCGATTGTAAATGCTTAAACGCCATATCCCTAATTTGGTTATTCCGTTCACTATCATTGAGCTTGTAAAAAAACTCAATAACTTTTCGTGATTTATATTTCTGTAGTTCTTTAAATATCTCCAACTTCCCGTCTATACTTATGCCTTTTTTGTGATATGCAGCAATAAAGGCATCAATATAAAGTGGTTCAACGTTTTGAATAAGTTCATTAGCTTTAGCAATCTTTTCATTCCTAACTTGAATAGCACTTTGCCTCTTGGCCTTATAATTATCGAGCCTTTGTTGATAACCATTCTTATCGAAGTTAGCCTTGTGCTTGGCAATCACACCTTTAGATAGCATGTGTTTGACTTTAGGCAAATTAAGAAAATGTTCTCTAGGTGGATCAGGCTTGTATCTGATCTTCTTACCGTTCTTTAATAAAAATGCATCTTTCTCTTTATATTGATGATAACGTTGATCTAATTCCATCCACTCTCTAGGATACAGATCTTGAAATAACTCTAACAGCGTTTCAGCACTGTAGTTATAAGGTAATACATCAGATAAACGTCTCAATATTTGACTTAAAGTCTTATTGATTCGCATTGTTTCACCAACGTACTTTCTTTGGGCTATACCAGACATACTTGCGATTCCCCTAATTACGAGTAAGTTTCAAACACTTTTTCGGATGTTATATTGGTCTATATTTTCATTAATGTTATATGCTATTTGAAGATATTTATCGATATTATTAATAAAATCAGACCACTTAACAGAACGAATGTACGAGGACTCTCCTGTGTATATTCTGTTACCCTCACTATGGTTGCTGCAATCATTGTAAGTAGGTGACTTAATATTAAACATATTTTCTCTTAATATTGTAAATAAGGTATTGGTTTTCAGTGTCCTGCAATTACAATAGGGACAAGTATTATCCTGAATAAAATACTCATAACTGTTGAATTGGTCTGGTAAAACAACCGCCAGTAATGCATTAGTCCCGCTTGTTTTACCGCTTCTCGTAAGCTCTTTCAGTGAATATGAAATCTCCCACGGTATCCACTGGTCTTCTTCGCTAGTAATAATCGACTTCATATTTTTCGAAATAAACACAAGGGTAATGCTGCTATCAAAAATCTTATCCTTCAAGCTTGTCCATATTGTATCTTCCTTAAAATCACTTAGATCCTCACCATCAGCCTCACCTTTGTTAATGTGATCTTCTTCTTTTAACTTACTTTGCAACTCATCTACGTAATGTCTTACTGTCGTAGAATAGTTACCATTGAGAGGATAAACACTGCTATCTGAATATTTATATGAGATAAAAATTTTTCTTCCCATCTTCATCACTCCTATGAAATATTTATGGATTTTATTAGAAGCCTAAGGCATCAAGCAATTTATTTGCGAGAAACGCATAATCGGGGCTAACCATTAACTCTTGATTAAACTCTACAGATAAATGATTAGGCTTGTTCTGCCATCCTGAGTCTTGAAATCCTGTTGCAATTTCTGCTGCTCTTCCCCCGACTGATCCAATTAGAAATACTGGAAGATTTCGAGATCTTGCTAACTCAATTTCCTCATCAACACCTGGTGGAATACCTGGTCTTTGAGTTTTACCCCCTAATACGATCATACATGCAGCATTTTCATGACTAATCATTGCTTTCCTCATCGCTGTTAAACTCTTTCCACGATCACTTTCCACATGATCTACACCTGTTACCGTTGAATGAGAAGATGCCTCATCTATAGTTGCCTGGGTAACAAAGTGTTTTGAGATAAACATATGAATTGCTTGAGTAAAATCATTAGGCCGTCTTAGCTTGGCAATATCAAATATGACTTGCTGGAAGGTTGGATGAGCTCCAAAAATAACAGTACCGTTTCTATCAAGTATGGCTTGTATAAAAGCACAAAGCCCATTCCATAAAGCCTGTTGGTACTCAGGCTCACAGTCTGGAAATGCTCCAGATACAATAACTGCCTTTTTCTGATTGAATGATGGTTGTTGGCCTCTAGAATAAAGTTCTAAGCTTGATACATACTCATCACAAGAATCCACAAAATGAGGGTCATCAACTAAATCCTGATTGTTTTGTGATGCCATCGGAGCAAGCATTATAGCAGCATCATAAACATGACCTAATCGCGGATGTTTAGAATAACCTTGTTCAAGAATGGAATTGTTAAATATAGCCCGGTCATCTTCCTTAGGAATTCTTCCATAGAAGCTAACTAGATGCGTCATCGGTCGTTGAAAATAGCGAAAACCTTTCCTAGGAATATTAACCTGATACATGTAGAATTGCTCACTGATGGTTTCGAGAGTTATTTTCCCCTCTCGATTTAACTCACGCATTCTTTGCAAATTCCCAAAAATACTCATGGCCTTGTCACGTGATATTTCAAATGCTTTATGAATAACAGAGTCAACTAAATTTTGTTCGACTTGTCGCAAGCCCAAATCTACTGTAGGCTCTGAAAAATGGGGTGCATCAGCTGGTTTTATTCTCAAATTCACTCTATTTGTTGCTTCACCGAGTTTGACCCAAACAATGGGCAAATTCATAGATAAAGCCATTTTAAGTTCTAACTCAATCCATGGAGAATCACCACTCTGAGGCGTGTCCAGAAAAATTACGGCATCACTCTTACGAAGATTATTTTCAATAACTTCTTGTGCGTTTTCCCCAACAAGAATATCGCTTAAATCTCGAAAACGGTTTTGAGCCCTTAGACATAATGCATCATAGAACCCACCTGCAATTGCTTCACCATCGGATCTACGGTGACTTAAAAATAGATTCATGTTTCTTCTTGTTAACGTAGGTTGTAAGATTGAAACAGCATCTCTAGCTACAGCAATTGCAATTGTCTCCAGTTGCACACTAGTTAGTTTTCTGCGTTCAAGAGCATCTTTAACATCATAGCTTTGCGGGTCAGGTATACACTTTGGTGGTACACGATGGGCGGAAGTAATCGCAATCGGATAAAATTTGGCGCCGGCATGAACTGCCTCGTTGAGAAATGTCACAAACGCTGCGGAATAATCATTATCCACGCGATTAAAAAAAATAATTATGTCTTTATCTGTTGGTTGAGCCATTGATTGATGGAGCATTATATCGTTTTGAATTGGCTTTGTATCGGAATGTTTCGACAACTCAAAAAGACAGAACTGATAAAATTTACACGCCTGATCGTCGTTCCCTAGTGTGATAGACGGATCAACAATAAATGCTCGCAATTAAAACACCTCTCGTTTATCAATAAGTATCTAACTATCTTAATTAGAAACAAAGGCGCAGCTAAATAAAAGTAATTTTAGCTACGCCTGATGTCTGTTAGTATTTAAATTCTTCTGTCTCTGCCTGCGCCATTAACTCCGCCTGTTGAAGCACCAAATCAATTGCCATCTTTTCAAGATCAGGCGGATACCCGTATTTCTTCAACAGTCTTTTTACCGTAATCCGCATCTGAGCCCGTACATTCTCACGCAGAGTCCAGTCTACCTTGATATTGTTCTTGATAGCCTGGGTCAACTCGTGAGCGATCTGCTTAAGAACTAAATCTCCCATTAGCTCTTTTGCAGCCTCATTGGAAGCCAACGCGTCATAAAAGGCAACTTCCTCCTTGATAAGCCCGAGGTCTTCGCCACGCTTGACGGCAGCATTCATCTCCTTGGCCATCTGGATCAGTTCTTCAATTACCTGCGTTGTCTCAATAGTACGATTATTGTATTTACGAATAGCTTCTTCAAGCATCTCTGAGAATTTCTTTGACTGTACAACGCTGGTGCGAGATACAGCCTTTACTTTGCCCTGAAGGAGCCTTCTCAGCAATTCGACAGCGAGGTTCTTCTGCTTCAATCCCCGAACATGCTCAAGGAACTCATTCGACAAAATCGCGATGTTCGGCTTCTGTAATCCAACAGCTTCGAGAATATCGACGACCTCATCGGACATGACCGACTTAGAAATCAACTGGTTCAATTCCGCATCCAGCTCGTTTGTCGTTTTCTTCTTGTTTTCAGTCGTGATGATTTTGACGATACCTGATTTTACAGCCTTGTAAAAGCTGATTTCCAAGTTGACCGATTCAGCCGCTTCCGTCGTGGCGCAAAGTGCATAGGCCTTCGCCAGCTCCGTCGTCCAATTGACGAAATTGCGTTTACCTTGATCGCCGAGTCCAAGTACGTAATCCACCGTCTCGACGATCGCCTTCATTCGCTCAGAAGCTTTTTCCGAGTCAAATTTCGAAAAGTCGTGCCCATGCAACTGTTCGCGAATGAGTTGGATCCGCTCCAGCATAAAATCGACAGCTTGATCGGTATCAATCCCTGCAGTCTTGCGATCATTTTCCGTGTATTGCTGGAGTGCCGACTTCAACATGTCCGCGATGCCTATATAGTCCACAATGAGGCCGCCAGGCTTGTCACGGAATACGCGGTTGACACGAGCAATAGCCTGCATCAGGTTATGACCCTTCATTGGCTTATCAATGTACATTGTGTTCATGCTTGGTACGTCAAACCCGGTTAACCACATATCACGCACAATGACGATCTCCAGAGGATCGTTCAAGTCCTTCATTCGCTTGGCCAGATGTTCCCGACGCCGCTTTGTCCCGATATAAGGCTGCCATTCAGCAGGGTCGCTTGAGCTTCCAGTCATGACGATTTTGATTTTACCTTCATTGTCATCGTCACTATGCCAGTCCGGACGAAGTGCAATAATCTCTTTGTAGAGATCGATGGCAATACGTCTCGACATAACGACAATCATCGCTTTGCCGAACACTGCTCCTTTGTGCTGCTCATAATGGTCAACCATATCCTTGGCGACCTTTTTGATCCGTTTCTCTGCACCAGCAAGCGCTTCTAGACGTGCCCATCTGGACTTGAGCTTCTCTTGCTGGGTATGCTCTTGATACTCAGTAATCTCTTCGTACTCTTCATCGATAACTGGACGCTCATTATCCGATAGCTCCAACCGCGCGATACGACTCTCATAATAAATCTTGACGGTCGTACCATCTTCAACGGCCCGAGTCATATCATAGATGTCGATATAGTCACCGAAAACAGCCGGGGTATTCTTATCCGTCAACTCAACCGGCGTTCCGGTATACCCAATGTAAGAAGCGTTCGGCAATGCATCACGCATATATTTCGCATAGCCGTACTTGATGTTTGCTTCATCATCCGAAGCGACCATCTCGGCTTGAAAGCCGTATTGACTGCGATGTGCTTCGTCAGCCATCACGATGACATTCCGACGATCCGTAAGCACAGGATACTTGGATTCGCCTTCTTCAGGCGTGAACTTATGAACCGTTGTAAAAATAATTCCACCTGCCTCCACCGAAAGAAGCTGCTTTAAGTGAGCACGGTCCTCGGCATGTTGCGGGGTTTGACGGAGCAAATCTTTCGACTTGCTAAAAGTAGCATACAATTGATCGTCGAGATCGTTGCGGTCTGTTACGACGACAATCGTCGGATTATCGAGTGTCAAAACCAGTTTCCCGGCGTAAAAGACCATGGAAAGGCTCTTGCCCGAGCCTTGCGTATGCCAGATAACTCCTATCTTACGGTCGCCTTCCTCTAGTGTCGCTCTTTCCGTAGCGGCAATCGCTTTATTGGTGGCATGGTACTGATGGTAACCGGCTAATATTTTGAATAGACGTTCGCCATCTGTCTGAAACAGCACAAAATGCTTGATGATGTCCAAAAGACGACTTTTCTCAAACATGCCCTTAATCAGCACTTCTAGCTGAGGCAGCGAGGAGGAGGCCACATCCTCGCCATCAATGGTCCGCCACATCATGAACCGTTCCTCGTCAGCCGTAAGCGTTCCAACTCTGGCATTTACACCGTCACTGATGACCATGAAGGAGTTGTACGTGAATAGGGACGAGATCGCCTTTTTATAGGTCTGCACCTGATTGTATGCATCACTGATTCCCACTTCTTCATTGGAGGCGCTCTTCAGTTCCAGCACCGCAATCGGAAGGCCATTGACGAACACCACTACATCCGGGCGCTTATCCACTTGGTTCTCAATGACCGTAAACTGATTCACAACTAGAAAATCGTTATTATCCACGCGGTCCGGATTCGTGTCAAACAACCAGACTTTTTCGGTCGGGTAATCGCCATTGGCATTCCGATACTGAACATCAATGCCGTCCGTGATCATTCTCTGGAACGCTTTGTTGTTGATCATCAAGCTCGGGCTACGAGGCACTTCGATGATACGAATTGCTTCCTCAATGGCCTCACGTGGCAAATGTTTGTTGATGCGAATAAGCGCTTCACGTAGGCGTTCTTTCAGAATAACGTCCTGATAGAATTGTCTTTCCGGGTATTCCCCTTCAGGTGAAATCTCGGGACCGTAGGCTTTGTTGTAATTCAGTTCTTCAAACCATTCCAGAGCGGCTTGTTCGAGGTCGCTTTCAGTGTAGGATATGGTGTACTGGGCCATGGATGCACCTCCTTAGTGTTATTCGACAGGAATACGAATCTCTCCAGACATGAGTTTGGGAATGAGAAGATCTCTTAAATTTTGTAATTTCTGTTTTTCTGATTCCAATTCCTCTACTTTCTTATTTATGGTAGAGGCGATATTTTCAAATTCCTCCCTTATATGAATAGGGGGATATGCGATTTTATGTTTTAAAATAACATCGCTTGAAATTCGAGTGACTGTTGTACCGGTAGCGCTCCCTTCAACCCTACCTCGGTAATCATTTGTTTGAAGATGATAGTAATAAAATAATTTTTCGCTAGTAGTTTTGACTTTGAATACATCCAAACTAAATATCATTCTGTTTAAAATATTGGGGACAATTGCTGGACTACCTAACATTTTTCTATCCTGAGTGACGTCAGTAGCGGCAATAACAATATCACCGTGTGAAACACAATGAGATTCTTTATATGGACCCTTGTAGAATTTTGTTTTATCGTGTTTAAATCCGGCACCGAAATTAAAATTAGACAAGCTAACCATTGGAAAACCTTCAGGGTCATCTTTTTCAGTTAGATACATGCTTTTGTAAGATAGACCCTTATTTATCTCAATGAGTTCGGAAAGCTCCTTAACTTCCCACCCCTTCGGAATCAATCCCAATTCACTGTCCTCAAACTCGCCGCCGCTGGACTTATACGGCTCACCGTTATCATTCGGGAACTCAAAATCCACAAACCAGCGTTTGAAAAGGGCTTTGGCCATTTCTTCAAGGTTTTTATTGATTGCGTTATTAAGTTCGATTTTGTCATCAATACATGACAACACTTTAGAAATCCGAACTTGTTCTTCAATTTCAGGAATTGTAATATTCATACGTCTCTGGTCTTTAAGGCTAACATAGTCAGCCATATCTGTTTGACCTTTAACTGCATTAACCTGAGCTTCAAAATCTCTACTTTGCATCCAATAATATAGAAATCGAGGATGTAATTTTTCAGAGTTCAAGCTTCTCCAGAAACAGAGTTGCGGTGAATAAACAAATTTCTGAGTACCCTGTTTTACAAATGCGAATCTTCCGACTGTTCCTTTTGATGTGAATACTACATCTCCTGGTCGACTGATCTTCTCACCAACTTTTTCAAGCTGATCAATGGGGAAATAATCAGCGGCTTTGAATTGAAATCCATTGTTGATATTTCCGGCACGCGCAAATGGTATACCTGACACAGACAACTCTGAGTTCTTAGCTCTATATCCATCACCAATCACCAGAATTTTATCAGCTATTAATTCAGATACTTTAAATCTTCCCCAATCAGAATTCAAAACCTATCCCTCCAAGCCGCTTGCGAATCTCAACTTCCAGGTTGTGCGATTTCACGAATTGTTCCGCCAGTTCCGATGTCAGCCGTGTCATCTTGTCCTCAAACAGCTCGCTGTCTTCTTCGATATCCTCAATCCCAACATATCTTCCTGGTGTTAATATATATTCATGCTCTTGCACTTCAGCAAACTTTGCTGCTTTACAGAAGCCTTTCACATCTTCATATGCTCTATCTTCAGCATGCCCGCGCCAAGCATGGTACGTAGTAGCTATCTTCTTGATGTCTTCTGAAGTCAGCTCACGATGCGTACGATCGACCAACTGGCCGATTTTGCGGGCATCAATGAACAGAATTTCTCCACGACGGTCACGGAGTCCCTTTGGCGCCTTATTCTTCGCCATAAACCATAAGCAGACAGGGATTTGCGTTGAGTAGAACAACTGCCCTGGCAACGTAACAATGCAATCAACCAAATCCGCATTAACCAGTTTACTCCGAATGTCCAATTCAGCCGTTGTACTCGTTGACATCGAGCCGTTCGCCAAGACGAAACCTGCTACACCGTTCGGAGCCAGCTTGTTCACCATGTGCTGAATCCAAGCATAGTTCGCATTGCCTGCTGGCGGAATACCATAAGTCCAACGTGCGTCTTCCGTTAACCTATCGCCGCCCCAGTCACTAATGTTAAACGGAGGATTGGCCAGTATGTAATCAGCCTTTAAGTTCTTATGAAGATCATTATGGAAGGTATCCGCATGATGTTCGCCCAAGTTACTGTCAATTCCACGTATTGCCAGGTTCATTTTGCAAAGCTTCCAAGTCGTCGGATTCGACTCTTGGCCATATACTGCGATATCTCCAAGCTTACCTTGATGCTCTTCGACGAACTTCTCGCTCTGAACGAACATACCGCCAGAACCGCAGCAAGGGTCATAGACCCGACCCTTAAATGGCTCAATCATCTCAACAAGCAAACGGACAACACTGTTCGGCGTATAGAACTCGCCGCCGTTCTTACCCTCAGCGCTAGCAAACTTGCTAAGGAAGTATTCATAGACTCGACCAAGCACGTCCTTGGAGCGACTGTCTTCATCTCCAACCTTGAACGAGAACAAGTCAATTACTTCACCAAGACGTGTTTTATCTAGGGCAGGCCTTGCATAATCCTTAGGCAGAACACCTTTTAGCGAAGTATTCTCCTTCTCGATGTCGATCATTGCTTGGTCAATGATTTGACCGATTTCAGGCTTCTTAGCATTGTTCTTGATGTGGCTCCATCGAGCATCCTTCGGCACCCAGAAGATGTTCGTGGCTACATACTCATCCCGATCTTCCGGATCGGCGTAGGGCTCATTCTTCAGTGCTTCATATTTCTCTTCAAATGCATCCGACACATATTTCAGGAATAGCAGGCCTAACACGACGTGCTTATACTCCGCAGCATCCATGCTACCACGTAGCTTATCAGCCATACTCCATAATTTTTCTTCAAAACCTAAGTTCGCTGTTGCCATTGCCAAGGTCCTCCTCAGTAGAGTTCACTATAAAGTTTATTTTTCACTTGCTCCCAGCGATCAGTTGCCTCACGAATCGCTTGTTTAAACAGTTCCTTCTCCTCGTTATAACTATTCACTCGATTCATCTGCTCTTCGTGAGGAAGGAGAGGTAGTTCAAGTTCCCCCACGTCTGAGGGATTCAAATTCATAACCGTTGTACCTCGCTGGAAGCTCTGGATCAGTGTCGCTCCAACCGGGCTTTCCAGAAATATCTTTGCAAATCCGCTAATAATGGATACCTTGAATCGAATGACGATTATATTTGCAGAAGCAATCACCGTACCTTCTGCTTCTGGAAAGATGGCGAGTTTATTCACCGTACCACGACAAGCCATAACTAGATCACCGGGAAGGATTTCATAGCGCTTGACCTTCCGTTCTTCTTCGTCAATTGTCTCCAGCTGATCCAGTTTCACTTCGCCGTCTTCAATGTTGGAGATATTAAGAACCTTAATGTTTCCAGCTCTAAGGTCTTGCTTGAGAACCGACTTTCCCCGGAATATATCTGCAACATCCCGTAACTTAACCTTAGAAACAGGCGCCTGTTGGAAGGAACGGAGTGTATCTTGATCTTCATCAAGCAACATGTCGACTCGCCAGTTCTCAAGTTGCGCAAATGCTTCGGCATGAATCGAAATTTCTCGTTCAGTTTCCAAGGACATCTTTTGTAGCTGTAATCGACTTATTAACACTTGCTCTGTAGGCGATCTCCCAAATTCAACCTGATACGTCTTGACCGATGTATAGGGTCGAAACAATCCATCGGGCAGCATATGTACGGATTGGACAGGGTAAGATTCATTCGTCAGTTCGCGCCACTTTGCTATGCTCCCCGATTGAAACATCATCCTTGGAGGGAAGGTCACACTTATTCTCCCTGTGTCTCGTAACAGGGGAAGTAAGTGGTTAACTGCCACACCTTCCGAATCTCTAATAGTCGCATCTTCAACATCATCCATCTTTAATCCGAAGTTCGGAATGGTTAAGATGGCCTCATACTTCTCGGACAGAGGTAACGCCTGATAAATCGATCCCTGAATGATATGAACATTCGGATAAGCTTCGAAATAAGTCTTCAGCAGCTTGGCGATAATGTAACTTTCGGTCAGCAGCGTAATCGTAAATAATTTTTTGAATAATCGAGTTTCCGCCAAACCCCGCAAGTATTTCTCCACTTCTGCTATTAACAGCGTTCGGTAGAGGTTGCGTTCACACATGTCTTTAAATCTGTCGACAATGCTCGTATGAACGACAATGCCACCTGTAACACGGTCTTGCTGTATCGTCTGTACGGCATAATCTAACAAGTCCATATCCTTGCCCACTTGATACAACCTATAAAACAAATCTCGATCACCGGGGAAGTGTCCGAACTCACGCTCACCAGCATTCTGCTTCATCCACTGGAACAGCATATCCGGTTCTAGAATCGATGTATGTGTTGCTCCTTGCAGCTCGAGCGACTTTCTTGTTTGAACAACCCGGACTGCTTCTCGAAGCAATTGATCCCGGGTAACTATATCGTGAAGTAGACAAATATTCCAGAACGTTTCAATCAATGTATCACCCTCTAGCCCTAGGAACTTACACCTAAATAATACCACAACAAAATCAAGTATTCAAATACTAAAAATAAAGAACCGACTGATATCGGTTCTTTACGTCATTAACTTACCTGCGAGTCTAGAAGCCCACTCGCGAATTGTATCAATTTGATAATGCTTTAGTTTTTCAATATTCATGGTATCGCTTTGGTTAAGAACTGACTGATCCCAATGTCCACCTTTTTGAACCAATCCATCTAGAAGCTGCTTTATGTTTCGCTCGATCACCCTAAATGATAATTGATTTCTTGGACGGAGAATAAGTGTAGAGATCGACCAATCATCCGGTCTTGCCACTTCGACAATATAGGATGTCGAGGTCCCATTAGTCACCTGAACAATGGCACATGTTCTGCGTGCGCCGTTCATGCAAACAGAGAATCGCTTACCAGGCGGTATTCTTACCACTGACATCCTTACTTTCACTGGGAACGTCTCCCTCAGCAATTCAATCATCTGAAAAAATGGTTCAAGACCGATTGCATCGGAGGCTGGAATCGTCTCGAGTGTCTGGAAGTCGATAGGTGGGGTATCCCCGCCAACCATGGAATCCTGGGTACTGACTTCTTCAGATGCAGCAGCTGCATGTTTTCCCCCGCGTCCAGTCGACACGATGACTTCATTTCCTGTATTCGATTGTCTTACACTTGATCGACGAGTCTCAACTACAGGATAATTGGCGAATCGCATTATTGTAGGGGAAGTTTCCAGTATATCTTGATTCGAATCCTCCTTAGCGTTGTCACTTTGATCGCTCAGCACATAGTCAGTGTTTTTAGAACCAGGAATCATACGAATGGTCTTGTCATCCGAGCTCCATTCACGACGTTTCTTAGAGGGATGCCAAAAGAGAATTTCATTTGATGGGTGCTGAAATCCGCCTATGGCAATGATCTCTTTTACCAGCACGTAATCAATGTATTGCACACCGCGTGTATGCATTTCTATAGGGCCTAAAGGCGGAAGATCGATCTTTAGGGGAACACCTTTCTTCAAGGTAGCGGTTGGATTATAGGGTGAACTTTTAACTGCATGACTGAACATGCTCTGATAAACGGAATCCCACAAGGACCGAATCATCGGGTCCGTGTAAATCCATGAGAGGTGACGAACGTTGCTGTCTGTAGCCAATTTGGCTGGAACTCGATTGCTCAAGTCGAAATACAATGTTCCCCCCAATGAATAGCTATTATCGATTAACAAATCCAAGCCATGAGGTTGGAGCAAATAGTAGGCTAAGTACCTCGAATTAATAAATAGAGCTCTAATCAATTCAATTACCGGTATACAGTATGTGAGACCATTCGCTTGATACTGAATGATATTTTGTAATCCGAGCTCAGGATCTTTACCAAAGTCAATCAAACGTTTAGGCAGCTTAAAACCATTGGTCAGAGTGCCGTGGTTGAGAGCATCTATGGTAAAGTGGAATGCCGATCCGCTCATAGGTGTTATCTGGTCATAAGTCCCGTTTGAATAGATTTGACCAATACGCAAATAAGGAATCGTCCCCCAGGGGTAAGATACTACCTTTATCCCTTCGGCTGAAGTTTTGAATGCGACACGAATTCTCCAGTTCCCCTTATGATCCATAAACGGCGATCCAAACCAGACTAATTCTGCCTCGTGATTCTCTGGAAAAGGCCAGGATCTCAACGTCAGTGTTGCCATGAAGAAGTCTCCTCTGGTGATGTGAATGGTTGCAATAGTCGACTTTGACCGATGCATCGATTAATTTCGTCTAATACTTCCTGAGAATAGTCAGGTCTTAGTCCTGCAAGCTTCTCCAGCTTCCATCGTTTAATTGGCCACTCTCCAGACAAACGTTCCTCAGCCCAACGTACTCTTCGTATCCGAAACTGGGAGACAGATTCTACATACGAAGTTAAAATACTCATCGTTACTGGAAGCTTACGTTGATACTTCTCTAGCCAGCTAAGCTTCCCGATTCTCTTGCCAAGCAAAGTAATTGTAATACGAACAGGTTTGGCGTTACTTTCGGCCAAGATGGCCTTACATACCTGTTCAACCATCCAGCTTAGCTCCAAATCACGTTTCTCCCAGTCAACACGTATGCGAGGCGACTTCCTTATATTGATCGAAGAAGGAGCTACTGTAGCCTTCTTAGCGTGCTTTTGTTTAAGTGGACCACTTCTTTCAGGCAAATTACCGTTGGCATACTTGATGACCGTATTCGTATCCACCCCAAGCCTCTCAGCAGCGGAGCGATAGGAAATCCCATCTTGCATGTACTGCTTTAGCTTATCTGACCATATCGGGCCGAAAGTCTTGATTCTTCCTCGGTAGTACTTGTCAGCCTCAGATTTATCAGGACCACGACGAGAATAGGAGAATCCGCATGAACATACAAAGGTGCCAACAGGTCGCCCTGTATCTGAGCAACGGGTAATATCACATTGCGTAATAACTAATTCCTTATAATGTTCAGCTGCCTTATTTAGACAGGGCCAAGGTGCATTGCCGAACGGAGCGTTTGTACCGTCCGTGCGAACAAGAAATTCACGAAATGATCCATATAGAAAGCGAATGAGAAGCAACTGACGTAAAGGATGAATAGCTCGCCGCGCTGTTCTCGTTGATTGTTCTAACCACGAATATCTGCTTTCTGTCGGGTCACTATCTATTAGATCTAACAATTCTCGACCATAGAATAGCACAAGCTGCTCGCAAAGCTTCTGTTGGCGGATACGCGAAGATACAGTAACATAACCCTTCTCTGCTAATCGTGGCAGGATAGCCTGTCTTACGTCATATAATGCCGGCAGATTGTCCTGCTGAACGAATAAATGAATGTCTTCAGCAATATCTGACAGGCGATCAATTAGTTTATCAGGTAAATCTTCAATGACAGCAATCGAACGAAACATATGTCTAGATATCGGCAAAACATTTAAACCATGTCTATCCGACAATGGACTCGTTAGCTTATGTAGAACTCTCCGGTGATGAGGACAGAGATATACACCTGGTAATTGATGAACTCGATGCCAGTAGGGCTCACCATAACGTTGAATGTCTTGTTCGTAACAGGAAGGGCAAAACCACAATCGATCCGTCCGATCAATCGTGCTTGCTGTTATGCCTATTAAAGCATGAATGCCTGATCCATCCATGCTTCTCATAAGTGCCTTAACGCGCGTAGCTCGGTAGTCCGGTAAGAAAGGGGCATAGTAAGAATAAAAGGTGTGCTTCATAATCCATTCATCAGCCATAATCTGAACTACGTTTCTTCTTGACAATGCATCCAGATGGCTTGGAAGATCAATCGTAGGGATGACATTGTCAGTACCGAAAACTTCCCTAAGTGTCCATTTGGGACTCGTATTATTTGATCTAATGTGATACCTGGCGATCACACTGTACAAGAGTTCGTCAGGGTATGGGATTGGAAGTGCACACCATTTACTCAGCTTTCATCACCTATCCGAGAAACTCCATTGGATTTTTAATATAATCCGCAGCCTTCAACGAATCGTAAGCAGACATTTTCTTCTTTCGGCCTTGGGATACAATGAGCCGCAAGTCGCTTGGATTCGACGGTATGACCTTTGGCTTCGTCTTACTACGCTGCTGCGATGAGTTATTCACTAAAGCACTTTGCTTCTGCAATGCCACTTTAAGTGCCTCTTTATGAAGATCGATTTCATCCAATTCATGAAGATGAATTTTCGTTACCTCTTCCGCAGCTTGAGAAGCTATTGCTTGTGTCACACCAGCCTCGATTAGCCATGCACTGACTTCGTTTATCGTCTGTTCAGTGACGTCATAGCCAAGTTCTGTTCGAATCACTTCTAATCGCTCTGCTTGCCTTTGTTCAGCTTCAATGCGATCCAAATAATCGTCGATGGAAACACTGTCATAAATATCAGCGAATTTCTGGATCTGAACTTTCTTACCTGAGCGTAGAGCCTCTAAAGCTGGCCGAATCAAGGTGAGGCGATCCTTTGCCACGGAGCGAATTAGCCCCGGTGTAACCGATTCGAGTTCTTTATCCAAAGCTCTCCATTGCGTTAGCATGAATAGCTTAATGGCAATATCCGATATGCCTTGTGATTCTTCATACATGACATCAATGAACTCTTGATCTAGCTCCACCTTCTTGTCCGTCCACTGGTACTTCCACACCCCCTGAAGCAACCAGGTCCATTCCTCATCTTTCTTGAAGTGATGCCATGTGACATCTCCTTGACCACTATTCCGTCTAGCATTACGAAACTCACCGTTCAATGCAGGAAGAGCTTTGTAGGTCCCGACAAGAATAACCGGCAGCCCAATGGTATTCACTAATTGAACAAAGAAATTAAGCATTTGAGCAGCGCGGTCATCCTTGGCTTCTTGAAGATTCTGAATTTCATCAATAACAAGAACCCCGAGGCAGTGGACTGCCGCAGCTTGTGCCATCAGAGGAAGTAACTCATCCGGGTTCTTAGTTACATTTTTCTTGTAATATTTTGTCCCAACGAGGCTGTCTACTGCTAACAAGAAGTTTAGACATAGCCCTCTTATGGATCCATCATGAGGGCAATCCATCTTCAACCAAACAATTTGAAAAGGAGCAGGCATATCCTGCCCTCTATATTTGCGGTGCAGAATGACTTGTGGATACATTTGCAGGATTCGCAACAAACTGCTGGACTTACCAATCCCAGATATGCCAACTAAGGCAAATCCAGCAGAGGTTGGAGTATTCACTGGGTAACCGCTTGTATTGCCCTGAATAATGAGCTCATAGGCGTCCTTGCGAGCTCTGAAAGCGTAATTTGGAGTCAGAGGGTTACGACCTACATAACCGTCACGAATAAGCCTTGAAATGCTCTGCTGAAGCTCCAAATGTCTGGATAATGGTCGAAAGAAGTCGCGTGATATACGTTGAACACAGTGCAATCGGAGATGAACGGGAAGGTCACGCTCCGAGGCATTGAAGATTGGCTTGGATGCCAGTTTGTTCACAACCGTCTTATCATCCCAAATCGGTGGGAGAGCTTCGAGCAGTGGGTTATTTCGATAATCTTCAAGAAGCGGATCTTGGTAATCGGCTTCTACAAACTCGCCGCGGCTGAAATGGAATAACGGGACATCAAATTCGCTCATTCATCATCACCATCTTCAAGCAAATAAGCTTTTATTTTAGATAACTTGTCCGCTGGAGGAACATAGGCTTGTTTGGTCTCTGCCTTGTCGTCGCGTTTCAATGGAACTACGTTGTTTGTTGGATTGCTTGGTGTCGAGACTTTTTCAGATAACTGGAATGCTTCTTGTTCACGATTAGACGCTTTCTCGCTAGAACGCCACTGTCTAGTGCCTTTAACACGCTTACTGTTACTTTCCTCGCTTTGCTGAATGGCTGCATCCGTTTTCTTGGTTGCCTCATCAACGATAGCCTTAGTTTGTGCATCGAGCTCAATTTTGGATAGCATGTTGTTAACTTCCTGATGTCGTCCTTGGTACCGCTCAATCTCGAGCAAATCTTCGACTTCCTCAATTCTCTTATTGAGGTATCGCTCTTCACGTTCTAGTAGAATACAAGTCTCGAAAAGGTGCCCTTCGTCCAACCATAAATAGATTTCATTCGTTGATCGAGGATCGTAGCAGATCTTTACCCGCCAAGTCTTGCCTGCTCTTGCCTTTACAAACCATTGTTCACGCATAGCCAATTCACAACTATAGTGCATACCCTTGAAATGAATACCTGCAGCAGTAACTGTTGCCTCACCTTGATACATTAGATTTAGCTTAACGATATGCTCCGGTTGTTTCTTAAGCCTTCCGTTGCGATTGATGATTCCCCAGTGCCACAAGTCTCTTGGAATAGGAGATACTTCGTCAGCTACCATAAACTCATTCCGGTCATACCACAGCATGTGATGATCATTATTATGATAAAGGACAGTTTGAATCATAATTTTCGTAAATTCTCGAAGCGTTAACTTTGCATCCAAACGATAATCTCGTTGTCCACGTTCTCTATAGCGCTCTTTTATCGCTCCAGGAATGAATTGAATGCTCCGCAGGTTCGCCAATCTGAACTGTTGTTCAACGATGCCTTTCCAGTCGGCACGATACGGAGGGGCATTTTCCACATCAACACCAAGCACATCAATTAAGTGACTGGGTTTCTCCCCTTCAAGTTCCCCACGATCTGCCGTCAGTTTCTGCGGTAAATGACTGGAAACCCATTCTTCAGGTTCGATATCTATCCCATATTGGGCACAAAACTTTACCTTATCGGCTGTCGTATTCGCTAAAGCCATCATTGCACCAATCCAGCTTGGACCTTCAAGTCCAATGTAGATACCTGCAATATACCGACTGAAGACATCAATAACGATATAAATTATCGGGCGACCAATGATCCACTCCCGGCGGTACTCACTGACCAAATACACATCTGCAACGGTCGCATCGATCTGAAACCTAGACCCTGGGCCAAAACTTTCAAACGTGGAGCTTCCAAGAATAGGCCGATAATCTAATGCATAACGTTTTTCTCCGAGCCGGCTTTTGAGCGTATCCTCTAAATTCATTTCTTTCTTAAACCAGTACCTGTACTGTCCAAAACTCGGCAGCTTCTCATGGGGAGGAAGGATCGGCACCAACGCTTGTCCATCTTGTCGAAATCCGTTAGCAAAGAACTTTTCGAGTGTTTTTTGGAACGCATGTTTGAGAGGAGCCTTCTGCTTATTGTTATAGAACAGTCGGATGCCCGATCGTAATAATTGTTTTGTCTCTTCATCGATATTTATGCCTACCGGTTCATCTTCAAACTTTCGCGGACGACCGCGCTTCACATTTCCCGGTGATCTCTCAGTTCCATAACTACCACTATTATTGAAGTGTGGCAGAAGAGCATTCTTCATCTTTCCACCTTGCCAGTACCTTCGTAGGTAGCGGTAAATCGTACTTTTATGTAATCCGGTTCGCTCCTGCGATTCTCTTACTCGTGAGCCTCGGAAATTCTTATCGAAGCAGCCCGGTTCATCCATAACGATGTCTTTAATTACGTCCCACGCTTTATCTCTAATGGTCAGATACTCTTCATTAATATCCTTATCCAATAAAGGTATATTTCCATTTATCCATTCGACTGTCTTAAGTAGATTCGTTTCGAAACCTGCAACATACTCGAGATATGTTTTCATGATGGGGAAAGCCTTGTCATCTTCCATTGCAATACTGAAGACCACGTCGTTAGAAGGGGAAATCCATAATATACGTTCTAAATGACGTTCTTCTGAATCAGACGATATCCATTCCACGACCGTATTTTCATAAATAGCCTGCATTATAATCACCCGCCTTTTGCTTCAAGTCGATATTCAGGAGTTGCTATCTTAAACTCTTTCGCAGGGAGAGTCGGAATGATTCTTTCATTCATATTTATAGACCACTTTTTACGCGCGACAAAATGACGGAACAATGCAAGAGATGTTCCAACTTCGAGTCCTAATCGTTCGTCGCAAGCTAAACAAGCCTTCGATATTGCCTCACCTTCGTCTAAACGGGTAGCGAGCATTTGTTCTAAATTGCGAATAGTAAACACACCTAGATCAGATACATCCTCGTTATGGTACTCCTTATGGACCCACTCAATATTTCTAATCAGCACATCCGGTAAATCATGGTCAATAATAATGCCCCAATCTATATGACGCGTTTCCCAATAGACCCGCTCAATTTCAAACTTGGCTATCGTGCGTTCATCTTCCATTTCACTAAAAGGCTTCACAGTCCTTGCACAATCCTTATCCCCAGAGGTAATTAGGAAATCCGTAGTCATCACGATAGGAACGCCAGTCTTAGGATCCTGCGGATGATTTACTCCGATTTTCTCTGCAATCATCAAGGTTTCCTCAAGTGGCAATAAAGGGTATTGTTCACGGATATCTGATACCTCATCTGCATAGTCAAGCAGATAACAATAATCACGCTCAATATCCGAAAGAAGCTCGTGTCTTCGACCAGTGGTCCAGCCTACGCCACGAGTTGCTCTCCCTTCCGATGGAACGTCCTGAATCTTGAGCCAAGGAAGATAGTCTTTACCTGTGCCTTGACCTCTGCCTTCCTTGATCATCTTCTCGATTTTCGCTTCGGTTAGTTGCCTTTTTCGTTTGGCCATTCATTCACCTCAGTTGTTAGTAGGCTCATCCGAATGTCTCTGATCCTCTGGAATGGTTTCTTTCACAGCCTGCCGCTGTTTCCTTAAAGTCACTAACCTTTGAAACTCCAGATAATACGCTTCGAGCTTCGCTGTATGAACAGGTATGTGATCTATCCGTATACATACGACAGAATTGCCATCATTCAATATGACATCTATTTGATCTGTTTGCTCCTCGTGACTTCTTACAGAAACCGGCCAGCCTCCAATGAGCTCCGCTTGCTTAAACCATTGATGGCGAACAGCCCAAGAGCAAGAATAAATTTTGCCATCAAACCAGATTCCGCTTGGAGTTACGATTCCTATATCCAACTTATCTTCTTCCAAAGGTAACACCCCGCATTTTTCGGTAATGTTACCATGATTACACTTTTCGGATTTTTTAATCCGTAAACGGATATTTATTTTTTCTTAGCTTTATATGTATGATTTCAAACAATTCATTTTTTTCTCGAGTAGGGAGGGCTCGAATACTGTCGAGCAATTCCAATTCCTCATTTGATACATTGGTTTGAACAGAAGTCGACTCAACGTCATCTGCAAGCAGCCAATTCAAGTCGCATTTGAATTTACTTCTGAGTGCAATGATTGTTTCGCATGAAGGGAGACAAACACCGCGTTCAATATCACTCAGCGTCCCTTGAGAGACTCCAATCCTAACCGAAAATTCTTTTTGATTAAGCTCATTTGATTTTCGGATAAATCTGACTTTATCACCTAGATTCAACTGTATCAGCTCCAGAAAAAAAAATACCCCGTAATTAGTTACAATTACGGGGTTCAAGCTCATGATGTCTGTAATTTGGAGTAAATGCTGTCGCACCCAGCAGTCTAATACTTTATTTACTCAGTCTAAAACTTTATTTTCGCAGTCTAATACTTTATTTTTCAGTCTAATACTTTATTTTCACTGAACATTGTTCAAATGTCATCAGACATCACTTACTCTACCGTCACGCTCTTCGCCAAGTTCCGCGGCTTGTCGACATCGTTGCCGCGAGCCAGCGCTGCGTAGTACGCGAGCAGTTGCAGCGGTACAACGGACAAGGCCGGCGTCAGTAGCGGCAACGTCTTCGGAATGGCCAGCGCTTGGTCAACGGACTTCAGCAGGTCAGGCACGTTCTCTTCGTGCGTAATCGCCATGACGTCCGCCCCGCGGGCTTTCACTTCCTTGATGTTGCTGACGGTTTTCTCGAGCACGGTTTCCTGGGTCGCAAGCGCGATGACCGGAACGCCTTCCTCAATCAAAGCCAGTGTGCCGTGCTTCAACTCGCCAGCGGCATACGCTTCGGAGTGAATGTAGGAAATCTCTTTCAACTTCAGCGAGCCTTCCTGCACGACGGAATAGTCAAGGCCGCGGCCGATAAAGAACAGATGCTCGTGGCTGGCGATTTGCTCCGCGTAAGCTTTCACCGTATCGGCTTGAGCCAACATGCTTTCCACCTGCTCCGGCAGCGAATGCATCGCGGCGATGACATGGGCTACATCGTCCGCGCTTTGGGTACCGCGCACTTGAGCCATGTACAGACCAAGCAGGTAGAACGCGATCAACTGGGACGTATAAGCTTTCGTCGAAGCAACGGCAATTTCCGGACCCGCCAGCGTCGCAATCACATCGTCCGCATCGCGGGCGATCGAGCTGCCAACCACGTTGGTGATCGCTAGTACATGCGCACCGTTCGCTTGCGCTTCACGCAGCGCCGCCAATGTATCCGCCGTTTCACCGGATTGGCTGACCACGATCACGAGCGTCTCTGGCGTGATCAGCGGCGAGCGATAACGATATTCCGAAGCGACGTCGTTCATCACCGGAATGCGCACCAGTTGTTCGATCGCCGTCCCGCCGACCAGACCGGCATTATAAGCCGTACCGCAGGCGATGACATGAACCGAGGTCAAGCTGCGGATTTTTTCGTCCGACAGTTTAAGGCCTGGAAGCACAACCTTCCGTCCACTTTCGTCGATGCGTCCCAACATCGTGTCGCGGTAAGCCTTCGGTTGCTCGTGGATCTCTTTCAGCATGAAATGATCGAAACCGCCTTTTTCCGCGGTCACGGCGTCCCAATCGACACGAATCATTTCCCGAGAAATAAAGTTCCCTTCGATCGTCATCAATTCGACAGCATCCTTCGTCAATACCGCCATTTCACCGTCATTCAAAATATACACGTTCCGCGTATAATTCAACAAAGCCGGAATGTCGGAGCCGATAAAGTTCTCGCCTTCACCGAGACCGATAATGAGCGGGCTAGCTTGACGAACCGCAACCAGTTTCTCGGGTTCATACTCGGTCAAAACCCCAAGCGCAAAAGCGCCGCGCATAAAACTGATCGCTTTCTGAACGGCTTTCACGATATCGCCTTGATATTCGCGGGCCACCAAATGGGAAATCACCTCGGTGTCCGTTTCCGAAACGAAGACGTACCCCTGCTCGATCAGTTCTTCCTTCAACTCCAGATAGTTTTCAACAATCCCGTTATGCACGACCGAAAACTTCTGAGTATGGTCGGTATGCGGATGGGAATTCACGTCAGACGGTTTGCCGTGCGTAGCCCAGCGGGTATGACCGATCCCGGCCGATCCCTTGAGCGGTGCACCTTCCAATTTCGACTCCAGATTGGCCAGACGTCCCAACGATTTCGCGATTTTCAAGCCATTTGACGTAAATACCGCGATCCCGGCTGAGTCGTACCCGCGGTACTCCAGCTTCTTCAATCCGTCAAGCAACACCGACTGCGTATCCCGATTCCCAATATATCCAACAATACCACACATAATATTTTATCCTCCGTTTCATTCTTACAAGATGGTTTTTGGCCGTAAGAAGCGGAACACGGAAGAAGAATCACGCAGTGTACTGAGACAGAACTATTCAATTGTCAAAAAAACACCTTGGTCAAAAGCAGACGATTCTGCAATTTTCAACCACTTTTTCACGAATGCCCAGATTGCTCCGTCCACCGCGGATTTCTTCCGCGTTGCTTGCTTACGTACATTCATGAAAATCCAATGAATGTGATGTTCCATCTGCCCGCACGGTTTGTGGGAACGGTCGCCCATTCCTTTTGCCGATGCGGTTACGGTGCGATGAAGCACCGGGAGGCCCCCGCCGAACATTCCGAACACCTCCACCTCGTCAACTTCGCTTTGCCGTACGTTTGGTTCGCTAACGCCTCAAGATTCTCTGCGGTCACCGGCAGATTGGCCTTCCGCCTCTGCCCTAGCGACAACGTCTCCTAAGAGCGCCTGTTTACCCTTTACGATCCCAACGCACGCGCACAATGAAGTTCTGGCGCTTAAATTCCGGTAAACCTGACAACCCTCACTTTCTTTGCTCGAATATGCTTAATTATATGCACCTTCACCCGATTTGGCAATGATCAACTTGTCCTGATTCATCAAATCGTGCTTTTTACCCCTCTGGCCCAGAACAACGTCTGACCCCACCCCGTCGAGCTACGGCCTTTATGGTCCTTAGGGTCCTTAATGCCCTTAGGGTCAACCTCACGCCTCTTTACACGATTATCCCTTTCGTTCAGAAATGGGGGAATTGTGTCTCAGTTGAAGTAGCTTCATGCCCCCGAGTCGAGTTGTTCCTGTTTACAGGACGACACCACGACTATGCATGACATGACCTGATGCAACGGGATAATCGTCAAAAGGAGTAAAAAAGATACTGTAGTCCTTACCAAACCTAAGCAAAAAACCGCCGAACAGGAAATCAATCCTGTTCAGCGGTCCTTGAAGGATCCTATATCCAAATAAAAAGTCAGGTCGTTACACCAATTGTTTCTCCACGACCTCCACGATCTGCGAAACCAGCTTCTCCAGCTCTGCCTTCTCCGGCCCTTCAGCCATGACGCGGATAAGCGATTCCGTCCCCGACGGACGAACCAGTACCCGTCCGTTATCGGCCAGCTCTTGCTCGACCTCGGCAATCGCTTCGGCAATCAGAGCATTTCCGGCAAACTTGCTCTTGTCCTGAACGCGGACGTTTACCAGCACCTGCGGATACTGTTTCATGACCTTCTTCAGCTCGCTAAGCGGCTTGCCGGAAGCCAACAGCGTATCGACTAGCTGAATCGCCGTCAGAATTCCGTCCCCGGTCGTATTGTAATCCAGGAAAATCACGTGCCCGGATTGTTCCCCACCAAGATTGTAGCCGCCGCGTAGCATCTCTGCCATCACATAACGGTCACCCACCGCGGTTTGCTGAGTAGCCAATCCCAGTTTCTTTGTTGCCTTGTAGAAGCCAAAATTACTCATCACCGTCGAAACAACGGTGCTGTCTTTCAGTTTACCGGCTTTGTTCATCGCGTCACCGCAGATGCACAGGATGTAGTCGCCATCTACCTCTTCGCCTAATTCATCGATGGCGATCAACCGATCCGCATCGCCGTCAAAAGCAAGTCCGAGATGAGCACCTAGACGCACGACTTCCTCTTTGAGCCGTTCTGGATGCGTAGATCCGCAATGGTCATTGATATTGAGGCCGTTTGGCTCGGCGGCCAGTGTATGCACTTCGGCTCCCAGCTCGCTAAACAGCTTCGGTGCCAGCTCATAGGCCGCTCCGTTCGCGCAGTCCAGCACGACTTTCAGCCCTTTGAACGAGGAGCCGATTGTCGTTTTCAGATGATCCAGGTATTTCAGCTTCGATTCGTTATCGACCGTCACCGTACCCAAACCGCCGCCAATCGGCCGTGGCAATTCGTCGGTATCCTTGTCGAGTAGTTCTTCGATTTGCAATTCCGTATCGTCCGACAGCTTAAATCCGTCACTGCCGAAAAACTTGATCCCGTTATCCTCAACCGGATTATGGGAGGCAGAAATCATGACGCCCGCATCCGCTTGAAGCAAGCGGGTCAAATAGGCCACAGCCGGCGTTGTCACGACGCCCAGACGAATGACGTCCGCACCGATCGACAGCATTCCCGCCACCAACGCAGACTCCAGCATGACGCCCGAAATGCGCGTATCCATACCAATAACGACTTTCGGCTTGGAGGCCTGCCCAGTCAGCACGTAACCTCCGCAGCGCCCGATCTGGTAAGCTAGCTCAGCTGTCAGCTCTTGATTCGCAATTCCTCTTACGCCATCCGTTCCAAAATACTTCCCCATGGTTTCACTCCTTCAATATTTTGCCAGCACCATACCGTTCTCCACGTCTCCCGGGTGATGACTGTCCGGTCTATATTCTTGGTTGTCCGCTAATCTTTCTTGTTACGCACCATTGCCCGAGGTGATATCCTCTGTCGTATTGCCGCCTTCCTCCTGACGGGATGGCGTTCCGCTTCCAGCAGGGCTTTGAGCGCCGTCTGCCGGATCCGAATGTTCCACAGGCACACCGGAGGTTGGGTTTCCTTTCTCCGTCAGCTCCACGTCTACGGTTATTGAGGTTTCCGAGTCGGCTAATTCCACACCTTCTGGCAGATTCACCTCGATCGGTACCGAGTGGGTTCCCGCCCCCAGATGCGCCAAGTCCGCCGTAATCTGAATATCCTCCGGCCGAAGAGCATCCAACGTCTCGTTGGGCCCGATCACCGTCAAGCTCAGCATTGCCTCCACCGGCCGGATCCATTTGACGTCGTACGAAGATCCCGTATTTTTCAACGTTACCGGCACGCCTTCAAGCTGCTTTTGCCCGCCTGGCATGACATGCAATGTGATCGTGACAGAGCTCGGCTCGATTTTCTCAAAACCTTCTGGAGGAGTCAAGTCCACCGAGTATTTAGTCTCAGTCGACCCGTCGGAACGACTCAGATCGACCGTCACCGGATAGGAGGATATACCCTCCAACGCTTCTTTGGAGCCATATAGCACGACGCCTTCCACATCGGTCTCGACACCGGTTAAGACATAACCGGAAGGCAGTTGCCCTGACTTGCGTACTTCGAGCGGCACGTTTTTGTAAAGTTTATTAATCGGTACTTCTACGTCCACCGAACTAGGCGAAATTTTCGCATTTTCCATCGGCTGCCCTTGTCTATCATATGCCGTCAGCTTGACGCTTTTGCCTTTTACCGAGTCCTTGAGTCCAGTGACGTCCACTGTGCCTTCAACTTTACTCAACTCTTGGACCTCACTTGCCGGCAGCGTTACATCTACGGTTCCTTCTCCAGCAACAATCGGAGTCCCAAGAACTAATCCATCGGCCGGCTCCCCTTTCGTGACAATGGTCACGGGGATCGGCCGGGTCTCTTTCGCTTCGATCGTCACTTTTACGATCGAGGGGTCCATCGAGATGAGTTCAACTCCAGGAGGAAGCTCATGGGTCAATGGGAGCGTGAACGTTCCGGGTCCTAGGTTTTCAAGATTTAGCCTCGCCTTATAATCGGAAAAGTTCGTGGTTAGGTCAATTCGTTTTCCTTTGACCTCCATACGTACCGTGCTAGGCTCAAGGTCATACAGAATGTATTTGTCCTCGTCAAATCCAGTCACTTCGATTTTGACGTTGTCGATGAATCGCGGCTGCGCCAGTGTCGTGGAGTCAACGGGGGTTCCGCTGTCCAGATGCACCATGGCCCACAAAATAATGCTAAACACAAGAGCGAGGACCTTGGCAAAATTGTTATGAGTGAGCCATTTATCCATTTTTGCCGGCCTCCTTCCGTCTGCGGAACGGGCTGCGTTTTTCTTTGGTGTTCGAGTTGGGACCTAATTCCGCATACAGCTTGGAAATCAGCGACTCCTCGTTGATATCCCGAACGACTTGACCGTCAATCGCCAGAGAAATTTGCCCCGTCTCCTCGGATACGACGATGGAGACGGCATCACCGACCTCACTGATCCCGATCGCTGCCCGGTGCCTTGTACCCAACTCCTTGCTAATAAACGGATTCTCCGACAGCGGCAAATAGCAGGCGGCAGCGGAAATCCGGTGACCTTGTACAATTACGGCCCCGTCATGCAAAGGGGTATTCGGGATGAATATGTTGATCAGCAGTTGCGAAGAAATGATCGACTGCATCGGAATCCCCGATTCGGTGTATTCATTTAAACCCGTGTCTCGTTCAAAAACGATTAGGGCCCCTATCTTTCTACGTGATAAATAATTTACGGCCTTAATGATCTCGCCGATCTCTTTGCCGAATTCCTCTTCATCCGCACTATTCCGCCCAAACAGCTTACCTCGACCGAGCTGCTCCAATGCACGTCTAAGCTCTGGCTGAAAAATGATGAAGATCGCCAGCACCCCAAACGTAAACATCTGATTCATCAGCCATTTCAGCGTGTACAAATCAAACCAGGTACTCACGGCCCAAATAAACACCAGGACCAGAATCCCCTTGAGCAGCTGCACGGCACGCGTCCCCCGTACGAGCAAAATCAGGTGATATATTATATAGGTAACAATGAGGATATCGATAACATCCTTGATGGTATCCTGCCAAGTCAGATTCACAAAATAGTTCATGCTGCGACCCCCGGAATGTTCCTTGCGGACGTTTGGCCCGCCGACAAGGAAACGATATGTACAACCTACAAGCTTGTCTCTATAAGTTTCCCCTAACTACTAGGTTATAACGTTCACAAGTTAGATGCAAGCGTTCAGTAAAAATAGGCTCATTCCGTATCTGTTGTTAATTTTTTCCTTCGTTCACCAAATAAAAAAGCGCCCATTCCCGAAGGTGAGGCGCCATTTTATTCTACATCGTTCGATGATCACCTATAGGCAACTTCCGTAAACGTATTGATAATCCTATACCAGATCCAATCCAGCGCTTGATCAATCTGTTTGACTTCGCCCGAGACATGCGCCGTGGAGGCTTGGTAATAGGAGCCGTCAATCACCGTCAAGTTGCCTTGCACTTCACCGTAGATCTCGGCTTTGCCGTTCTCGACGGTCAAGTTCCCGACAATTTTGGAGTCGCTGGGTACGGTGACCGTATCGCCTTGAATAATGACCTGATCCAGGTCCGCTCCTTTAACGACGAGTTGATCGTCGCTATCCCAAAGAGATACTGCACTGAACAGCATGACCAGTAAAAACATCGCTGCCGCCGTCAAAGCCGGATGGCGTCTGATCCATTGGATCCATGCCTGCTGCTTGGGCTGACTCGGGATCTGGCTGATGATCCGGTTCACCAGTTCATCGGGAGCCGATAGGTTAGCATGCTGTTTAATCGTTGCAAACAGCATCATTTCGGTTCTTTCCAATTCCCTGAATTCCTTTAGGCAATCCGGACACTGGTCTAGATGCAGCTTCAGCTGTTCGACATGGTCGCGGCTCAATTCGCCGTCCAGGTAATCATGCATCATGGATGAGGCATGTTTGCATTCCATATCAGCCAATCCTTTCAGTAGTACTAATCTATGCGAAAAGCGGAGGGCACGGCTAGAGATCATAGTCGTCCTACCTTAACATACGTAACGATTCACATTTCGTTTCAAAAATAATATCGTTGGAGGAGTCCCCATTTTAAAGCATCTTATGCTCTAGCTTCTTACGTAGAAATTCCCGTCCACGGTGAACGCGCGTCTTGACCGTCGTCACCGGCATATCCAACACGTCGCTGATCTCTTGCAGCGACATCTCCTGAAGATAACGGAGCACGATCACCGACTTGTATTTGGCAGGCAAGCCGTCGATGGCTTGGTGGATGGTCTGTTGCGTTTCCGACAGCAGATATTCCGATTCCGGCGTTCGTTCGTCCCCGGGAATCAAGGTGTATCCGTCCATGCCCTCCTGATCGTTCATTTCGGCATCCAGATAATAACTTGGCTTCCGCTTCCGCAGCCGATCGATGCATAAGTTGGTCGCAATCCGGTAAATCCACGTGGAGAACTTCTGCTTGTCGTCGTATCGGCTCCAATTTTTGTGCACCCTTAAGAACGTCTCCTGTACGACATCCTCCGCCTCGTGACGATTCGACAACATCCGGTATGCGAGATGATAAAGCTTATCCTTATATAGATCAACAAGTTCGGCGAAGGCGCCCTGATCTCCTTTGCGGGCCAGCTTCACCAGTCTTGCATCAAAATGTTCCACCACCATATTTTCCCCCAAATCGGTTGGAAGGGCTCAGGTACATGATATCCTTATATACTTATACCCTGCCTGTCCGGCTATTCGTCCCTTTAGTAACCTGACTTTATGACAATTTAAAGGGTACTTCCAGTCGTCGGCACTTCATTCAAATGTTAAAGCAACTTTTCACAAAATGCAATACATTCAGCAAAAGCGGAATGCAAAAAAACGGACCTCCTCGTAGAGAAGGCCCGTTTTGACTTTCCTGTCGATAAATCTGCAGGTATCAACCCGTATTCCGGAGACCTGCGGCAATTCCGTTAATCGTAAGCAACACTTCACGCAGCAGTTCGGCATCATCCTGACCTTGGTCTCGCGCCGTGCGCAGCTCCGTCAAGAGCTGTACCTGCAAATAGCTAAGCGGATCGACATATGGGTTACGCAAGCGGATAGATTCTTGCAGCCCAGGTATGTTATCGAGGATCTCGGTAATGCCGGTGATTTTCAACACCATTTCCCGAGTCAAGCGGAACTCCTCTTCAATTTGGCTGAGGATGCGATCCTTAACCTCGTCATCCGAGCACATTTTCGCATACTCTTTAGCAATCACCAGATCTGCTTTGATCAACGCGAACTGTAGTGTATCAACCACCGTTCTGAAGAATGAGAAATGCTGATACATATTTTGAAGAACCTTGAGGTTCTCTTCGTTGTTTTGGTAGAAGTCCATCAGACCGGTCCCCGCTGCGTACCAGGCTGGGAACAAGTACCGGCTTTGCGTCCAGGCAAACACCCATGGAATCGCCCGCAGGTCCTCAAACCGATCGCTATTCTTGCGCTTGGAAGGACGGGAACCGATATTCAACTCGCCGACCTCGACCAATGGCGTCGATTCACGGAAGAATTTCAAGAAATCCGGTTCGCGGAAAACAAGATCTTGATACTTATGAAGCGATTTCTCGGAAATGCCCGCCATGATGTCTTCCCAACGTTGCTCTTCCGGACTTGTTCCTTGATGGAGCTTCGCTTGAATCGCCGCGGTAATCAGGGCCGAGGTTGCTTGCTCCAAGCTGCGGTACGCGATACCGCGTAAAGAATAACGCGAAGAAATCACTTCGCCTTGCTCGGTGATCTTGATACCTCCGCCAATCGTTTCTGGCGGTTGCACGAGGATACTGCGGTTCAGCGGCATCCCGCCACGCCCAAGCGCGCCGCCGCGTCCGTGGAAGAACTTTAGCTTAACGCCATATTCATGGGCTGCGGCTGTAATTTGCTTCAGCGCTACGCGTAGCTCCCAGTTCGCCGTAACGACACCGCCGTCCTTATTGCTGTCGGAGTAGCCCAGCATGATTTCCTGGAGATCGTTCATCGCCGCTACCGACTCGCGGTAAATCGGCATGCCGAATAGCTGGCGCATGATTCCCGGCGCTGCGTGCAAGTCGTCGATCGTTTCAAACAGCGGAACAGCTTGCAGTGTACATACGACCGATCCATCGGCTTCTTTGCGGAATAAGCCCACCTCTTTCGAGAAGACCATGACCTCGAGAATATCACTGGCCGCCTCCGCCATACTAATGAGATAGCTGGTAATGCACTGCTGGCCGTATTCTTTTTGCGCCAGATACACGGTGCGGTAAACATCCAGGCACTCTCTCGTATTCTCGCTGTAATCCTGATACGGAGAAGTGAGTGGCCGCGGGTCGTTTAACAAACGTTCCAGCAACTCAATCTTGTCTTGCTCCTCCAGTTCGGCATAATTGTCCACGATATTCATCTTCGCCAAAATTTCCGTCATGGCGTTCTCATGTTCTTTGCTGTGTTGGCGGATATCGAGCGTGGCTGTGTGGAAGCCAAACAGCTCTGCCTGACGAATCAGCTTCTTAATATGGGTATCGGCAACATAGTCGGCGTAGTGATGACGTAAGCTCCGGTCGATGATTTTCAGATCCTGGATAAACGCCTCAACACTTGGGTAACGCTCTGGCGTATCCCTCTTGCTGTCATCCAAAACATTGTGCAGTTTCTCCGTCATGTACGTCAGCTTGATACGATACGGTTCTTTATCGTTGTTCCATTGCTGCGTTTTGCGCAAAGTGACCTGAAGGCGATCCCGTTGAATGGAGGCCATCAGTTCGTCCGTTACATCTACAATGCTGGTGCTGAAGCTGAGGTGCTTGAACAACTCGGACAAAATCCGTTGGTACTCGCGAACCGAAAGTTTGCGTTGCATCCGCAGCGTCTCCCAAGTCACATCCGAGGTTACCGATGGATTGCCGTCCCGGTCGCCGCCGATCCAGGAACCGAAGCGCAAATACGTTGGCACGTGCCAATAATGCTCCGGATAGTATTTAGTCAGACAGCGTTCCAGCTCCTGATACACTTCAGGCAATACATGGAATAAGGTTTCATGAAAATAGTACATGCCGTTTCTAACTTCATCCAGTACGGTGGGCTTACGATCACGCAACTCATCGGTTTGCCAAAGGGTAATCACTTCGTTAAGCAGCTTCTCCCGCAGTTGCTCCCGTTCCCGGAACGTGAGCGTCGGGTTATCCAACTGCATAACATCGTCAGCGATACGCTTGTGGATGTCTAGAATCGCGCGACGCATCGCTTCCGTCGGATGGGCCGTCATGACCAATTCCAGCGACATGCCTCCCAGGATCTCCTGGGCTTCAGCATAGTTAAAGCCCTGCTCCTTCAAATCGCGGACAGCTGCCTCGATCGTGCCGGACTGAACGGTCTCCCCGGCAGATAGCTCGTAGTCACGTTTGCGGCGAATCCGGTGGTTCTGCTCTGCGATATTCACCAGTTGGAAGTAGATCGCAAATGCACGGATCACCTGATGACGGATTCCGGGCTCCAAAGAATTGATCATACCTTTAAATTCTTCATGCAATTCCGGCAAAAATACAGCCCGCAGGGATTTACTGGCTTCACGTATCTTCTCGACAATATCCAAGAGCTCATTGCCGCCCTGATGCACCAGGACCTCTCCTAGAATATTGCCCAAAAAACGAATGTCGCGCCGAAGCAAGTTATTCGAGTTGCCTTTTCCTGCGGTAACCGTTAACTCTGTCATGTTTCTCCCCCATTTCATCCCTAATGCAGCAAGCTTCATTCCGCATTGTCATCATCTTTGTCGTTTAGACCAAATGGCGTTCGCTAAGCGTTTCTTAACATCATACAATAAACTCCCCTGAAAATCTTCACTTAATTTGTAAGAAATTTTATCCTGGGAAGCTGTGATGCGCGTAGTGGAGCGCTATTCATTTCAACTCCACTTACCCTAACACGGTAAAGCAGTAAAATGCAAGGGTATAAGTTAATGATAGAAAATTTTTATACCCGGGAAGGAGATAATCTCTAAAATTATAACAAAAAACATCATCTTATCCGATGATGTTGCTGTTATGTATGGAGCGGGTGATGGGAATCGAACCCACGCTACCAGCTTGGAAGGCTGGAGTTCTACCATTGAACTACACCCGCACCTTAAAGAAATGGTCGGGATGACACGATTCGAACATGCGACCCCCTGGTCCCAAACCAGGTGCTCTACCAAGCTGAGCTACATCCCGTCAATAAGGTGGTATTGATTTGAAAAATGGCGCGCCCTAAGAGATTCGAACTCCTGACCTTTTGATTCGTAGTCAAACGCTCTATCCAGCTGAGCTAAGGGCGCGTATTTAGATGGAGCGGACGACGGGAATCGAACCCGCGACCCTCGCCTTGGCAAGGCGATGCTCTACCGCTGAGCCACGTCCGCATTAAAGATGGTGCGCGTGGAGGGACTTGAACCCCCACGTCAAAGACGCTAGATCCTAAGTCTAGTGCGTCTGCCAATTCCGCCACACGCGCACATAATTGAAACTGGTGAGCCATGAAGGACTCGAACCTTCGACACCCTGATTAAAAGTCAGGTGCTCTACCAACTGAGCTAATGGCTCTTACTAAGAAAAGTGGCTGGGGATATAGGATTCGAACCTATGCATGACGGAGTCAAAGTCCGTTGCCTTACCGCTTGGCTAATCCCCAATGGTATGGTGGAGGCTGAGGGGATCGAACCCCCGACCCTCTGCTTGTAAGGCAGATGCTCTCCCAGCTGAGCTAAGCCTCCATATCTGGGATCTACATATTACGGAAATGGTGACCCGTAGGGGATTCGAACCCCTGTTACCTCCGTGAAAGGGAGGTGTCTTAACCCCTTGACCAACGGGCCCTATGTAGAGAAGCTCTCAACCGGGATCGAACCGGTGACCTCATCCTTACCATGGATGCACTCTACCTACTGAGCTATGAGAGCATATGGCTCCCCGAACAGGACTCGAACCTGTGACAACTCGATTAACAGTCGAGTGCTCTACCAACTGAGCTATCAGGGAATATTGCTTGGCGGCGTCCTACTCTCCCAGGACCCTTCGGTCCAAGTACCATCGGCGCTGGAGGGCTTAACGGTCGTGTTCGGGATGGGTACGTGTGGAACCCCTCCGCCATCGCCACCAAACGGTTCAAGGTTTAATCCTTGAAAACTGGATACGAAACGTATTTGCGTGTTAGCCCTTACTTGGTTTATCGGGGCCCCCGAAAAGTAATCGGAATTACCTTCGAAGCCTCGCTTCACTTTTTGGGGTATTTTTTGGATAAGCCCTCGACCGATTAGTACCTGTCAGCTCCATACATTGCTGCACTTCCACCTCAGGCCTATCAACCTCGTCGTCTTCAAGGGGTCTTACTAATTGGGAAATCTCATCTTGAGGGGG
>NZ_BOSK01000008.1:0-233821 GCF_018403305.1 Paenibacillus sp. J53TS2 | reverse complement strand
CTCGACGACCTGTATTCTTAACTCGTCGAACTTGCTATGCTGAACTCTCATACGGACTACCTCCAGCTAATATTTATTGTATATTGTTTAGTCTGAAAGTGTCCAAAGTGATTAGGGGGCTTTATAGAAATGTTGCATAAAATGCAACATTTTTTGGATGAGGACTCGGGGTGGTACGGAAGTGTACTTGGTCACTGGTAATCCCAAACGGTAACGGTGGTCCGCAGCAACTTCGCCGCATTCGACTTGCCCGCCGCTCTCTGCGTGCCTGCCTCTGCTCTCGCGTCCGGCCCCGGCCCCCTTCTCAACTAATCCAGGTCATCTCGGATCCGGACAGCTTCCAAGCGCCTTCCTCAAGCTTCAAGGTAATCTTGGCGCCGACGGCGCCGGTGCCGGAGCGGTATTTGGAACCCTCAATTTGGGCGGAGTCCTCGTTAATCTCGACCTTGTCGACGCGCAGCAGCACGCCTTTCAAGGAAGGACTGCTCTGTTCCGGATTTTCTTCCTCCATCAACTGATCCAACGTTCGGTCACGGATTTCGGTGCCGAAGTCTTGCAAATATTCAATGATATAGGTTTTGTCGTCTTCCGTAAGTTGAGTCATCTCGCTCAGGTCGACGGCGATATAGTTCATCTCATGGTTCAACCCTTCGTCCAGTTCCATCATCGCTTCAAATGTGATGGCATAGAGTTGTCCGGCCGATCCATTCATGTTCTCGGCCGACGTCTCAGATTCCTCGTCCCCGGTTGCGGTTTCTTCCTCGTCCTCTGCGTCCGATAGATTACCGCTATCCGTTCCCGTTCCTGATTCTCCGGTTTCGCCAGATGGTGGGCCTTGCTCCGAAACGGGCTGTTCGACCGTCGGCGGAGCCGTTGTTTTGTTTCCTTCGCTGCTAGGAGAGCAGGCGACTGCCATGATCAACACGGTCACTGCGGCCAGGCAGAATAGGCAGCCCCGCAGCCCCTTTCGCAAACGCATGTAGATTCCTCCTTCGTTACATAGTAGACGCTTTCGAACGGTAAATAGTTTCCTGATTGGTTTACTCCAAAGCGCGAACGATCTCACTAAGGCGGGCGATACCGTCTGTTAACTCATCGGCTGTGGCATACGCGTAGGAAAGGCGCAAGCGGCCTTCCGCTTCGCGGTCATACAAGTGTCCTGGGTTGATGAGAAGGCCGGCCTTCAGCGCGGCATCAAACACTTTGCGCGGGGAGGGGGATCCATGAAGGTTCAACCATATGTAAAAGCCTCCCCGCGGAGCTTCCCACTCCGCGATATCGTGAAAATGCCGCCCTAAAGCGTCGAGCGCCGCCTCGCGCCGCAGACGGAGCGCAGATCTTAACCGCTCGAGATGGCGGTCGTACAGGCCGCTCTCCAGCCATTCCGCCGCGACCTGCTGCGAAAGGGCGCTGGAGCCGTAATCGCTTTGCATCTTGATGTCGGCGAGCCGTTCGATCACGGGCTGAGGGCCGGCAATCCAGCCGATACGCAGCCCGGGGCTCAGCGATTTGGACAAGCTGCCAAGATAGAGCACGCTGCCGCTGGCGTCCCTCGCCTTCAAAGGAAGCGGCGGCGGTTCGTCCAGCCATAACTCGCGGTAGACATCATCCTCGACGATGGGCAGGCGGGCCGCTTCGCAAACCTCCAGCAGTTGATTCCGTCGGGCTTCGCTCATCACCGTTCCGCTTGGATTGTGGAAAGTCGGAATGGTATATAACAACGCGCCTGAATATTGCTTGGCGTACACAGAAACCAAGTCGGCGCGCAGTCCTTGTTCATCCATCGGCACGCCTCGCAGCTTCATCCCGGCGCTCTGAAATACGGGGACCGAATACAGGTAAGACGGCCGTTCGGTTAATACCGTCGAACCCCGGTGAAGCAACCCGACGGCTATGAGTTGCAACGCCTGCAAGGCACCGGAGACGATCAGCAGCGAGGACGGCGATACGGCGATGCCCAGCCGGTTCAACCGAGAGGCTATCGCTTCCCGCAGCCGTAGATCCCCGTTCGGCTCGCCATAGCCGAGGTTTGGGGGACGTAGGGCCATTCGCCCCAACAGCTCGGCCATCTCGGTTTGCGGCAGCAGATCCGGCCCCAGCTCACCGGTACCAAGCCGCAGGATGCCCGGACGGAACTCGGCCTGGTTAATCTCCTGCACCGCCGGCAGATTGGGGTGCTGCACGCCGGCGCGGACGTACTCGTTCCAGTCCGGCGGCGGTGAAGCAGTCAGCACGCCCCAGGTCCGATTGACGACGCGGGTGCCGCCGCCGCGGTCGCCCTGAAGCAAGCCGGCGGCGATCAGCTCATCCAGCGCAGCGACCACTGTGCTGCGGTTGACGCCATAACGCGCGGCAAGCTCTCGCTGGGACGGGATACGCGTCCCAACCGGCCATTCGCCGCCGGCGATCAGGTCGCGCAGATGCTCCATGATTTGGCGATGGAGCGGGAAGGGTGAACTTCGGCTGGGACGCCAAGTCGAATGGTTCATGTTGGATAACCCCCTTTTTGCAGATTGCCGCTTTCTCGCGTGAACGACGTTATTTTCCCCTATTATATCGTTTGGTTGGTTCGAATTCCATCCAAATGGATGGAGCCAAATAGGGAACGGCCAGGTACAATTAGTTGCATAGAGATGGAAGGGGGAAAGAGCATGCTGGGTGCAGTGATCCATGGCTTTTTGTTGGCGTTTGGCCTCATTTTGCCGTTAGGCGTGCAGAACGTGTTCGTGTTTAACCAGGGGGCTGCCAGCCGTAAACTGCGTAGGGCTTTGCCGGCCGTGCTGACTGCTGCTGTGGGGGATACGATCCTGATTTTGCTGGCGGTATTGGGGGTAACGGTGCTGGTCTTGTCCTGGACTTGGCTGAAGATCGCGTTGTTTGCGGCGGGGGCCGTCTTTATGATATCCATCGGCTGGACGATCTGGCGGGACGCCTCCGCGCCGGCTTCCGCTGGGCCATCCGGGTTGCCTGCCAAGAAGCAGGCGGTGTTCGCTTTATCGGTGACGTTTTTGAATCCGCATGCGATTCTGGATACGATCGGCGTGATCGGGACAAGCTCGCTGGGATACGCGGGCAGCGCGAAATGGGCGTTCACGCTGGCTACGATTCTGGTGTCGTGGATGTGGTTTTTCGGCTTGGCGATGGCGGGGAAAACCATTGGAAGCCTGGATCGGGGAGGCGCGCTGCTGCGGGGGATCAATCGGGTGTCTGCACTGATCGTATGGGGAATGGCGATTTATATGCTGTACACGGGTGTTGCTGTCGGTAATTCGTAGTGGTGCTTTGGGAGAAGCGGTTGATGAATCAGGGCTAGTGATCGAGTGGTCGCCTTGCTTCCAGTGGAGGAAAGTTCCATAATGGGACTAACATCATGCAGGGAACAGGAGTGTGGAAGATGAACGAGACGATATCCAGATTGATGGAGCATCGTTCGATTCGCAAATACAGCGATCGCCCGGTGGGCAAGGAACTGGTGGAGCAAATTGTGTCCGCGGGGCAAATGGCCTCCAGTTCGAGCAATGTGCAGGCCTATAGCGTAATCGCGGTGACGGACGCGGGTCGAAGAGTCAAGCTGGCAGAGCTTTGCGGGCAACAGTCCTATGTGGCGGAGTGCCCCGTGTTTCTAGTCTGGTGCGCGGATCTGTCCAGGTTAAAAAGGGCAGCAGAGCGGCATATTCCATCGCAAAAAACTTACGAAGACACGACGGAGAACTTCATCGTAGCTACAGTCGATGCGGCGCTGGCGGCGCAAAATGCTGCGGTTGCCGCGGAATCGCTGGGGCTTGGCATCGTGTACATCGGCGGTATCCGCAACCGAAGCGAAGAAGTGGCTGAGCTCCTTGGTTTACCGCATTTGGCGTATCCCGTCTTCGGGATGTGTCTGGGTTACCCGGATCAGGAGCCGGGTTTACGGCCGCGTCTTCCATTGCCGGCCGTGCTGCATTGGAACGGCTATGACACCGTCGGTCAGGATGAACAAGTGGCCGCCTACGACGAGGTGATGTCGAAGTATCTGCGCGAACGGACCGGCGGGGCGAAGGATACGACTTGGTCCGAGCTGATGGCCGAGAAGTTGGCTCAACCGGCGCGCCTTCATATGCGTGAATTTTTGGCCGAACGCGGTTTTGAATTGAAATAACAGCAAAGAAGCTGTCCGTCCAGGTTGTGGTGACCTGGGGGACAGCTTTTGTTTTAAGAGTCGCTTCCTTCACAATCCGTAAAAACGCCGCGTGTTCCGATGCAACGTCGCTGCAGCCTCTTCCGGGGGAATGCCCTGGAGATTCGCCCAAGCCATGGCGACGTGACTGGTCATACGCGGATGGGTGATCTGACCCGCAAACGGCCCCTCAAATGGCCAAGGGCCATCGGTTTCGGCCATAACCTGCTCGGGCGGATAGCGTCGGGCCAACTCCTGAATTTCCATTTCATAGACGATATCCGGCGTAAACGAAATAAAATAGCCCCGTTCAGCCATGCGTTGGACCGTCGATTCCGCGCCTTTGAACCAGTGGAAGTGAGCCTTGGTGATACCATGCCGATCCAGCAGGTCGCAGGCAAGGTCGGCATCCTCGTATACCGCATGCAGCACGACCGGTTTACCCGTCTCCTTGGCTAGAACTAGAAATTTCTCCAGTAAATCCACGTAGGGCTCAAGCTCAAACGGGTTTCCTTGTTCCAGCGCCTCTTGCCTAGCATAATAAGGGAGCCCGACTTCGCCTACCGCAATCATCTCCCCGGCATGTCGCTTGATCCAATCCAGTAGCAGATCGATTTCCCGATTCGCGGGAATTGGCTGTTCAGGGTGAAATCCAAACGCCGGGCGTACCAGGTTCGGATGGCGCTCCGCCAAAGCGCTGTTCAGCTTGCAAGAGGCCAGATGCATCGAAACGGCAATTACGGATTCAACCCCGCATCCCGGCAGTTCCTGCAGCAGACGTTCCCGGGTGACCTCGTCGTAAAGGTCCAAATGAATATGGGCGTCGATCAACGGGATTTGAGTTTCCAACGGTAAACCATGAAGAACGCAGGACATCTCACCAGACCCTTTCCAGAAACAGGTTACCAGCATGTCTTTATTATACCTGTTTTTTGGGTATGCAGTTCAGCGATTTCTGCGGCTTTTATACCTTTTTTTGCAAGGGGAGCGGACCCTCTGTAAATGGTTTTTTATTACAGCCGAGCAGACATGTCGTACAATAACAATTATGCGACAAAAATTACGTCAACAGGAGGTCCACTACAAAATATGGCAATTAACTATTTGTCGGCTGTAGCCCAACAATATCCCTTTCATTTATCATCCGCACAGGAATATCAGGATGAGCAAATCATTCAGATGTTCCTGACCGCGTGCGCCAAAGCGCCAAATACCCGCAGAAACTATTATCGGGCGCTGGAGCAATTTAGGCAATTCCTTTCAGGGGTCCCGTTTCGAGAGGTGTCCTGGAGGGAAATCGAAGCGTATAAAATCTACCTGACGAAAGGATTCTACCGAGATGCCCAAAAACCGCTTGCTCCGGCCAGCGTGGCTGCATTTATCGCGCCGTTGAAGTCGTTTTACAAATGGGGGAGCGACCGCGGTATCGGTCTTTTTGATCATAACCCGGCACAAAATATTCGCATCCCTGCGATTGTCGTTACGAGCCGCAGGCATTATCTCACACGCAATGAAGTCGGCAAGCTGCTGGAAACATTGCGGCGTCAAAGCCTGCGAAATTATCTGATCGGTCTTTCGTTGGTGCTGTTAGGGCTTCGTGTATCCGAGTTGTGCGGAATCAAATGGAAGGATTTTAACGCTGATTTGCTAGAAACGTCCGTGTGGTTGACCGTCTCTCACGCAAAGCGCGGAAAAACGCGCGAGGTCAAGATTCCGCATGACCTTTGGAGGATGTATCAGGAGCATGCGCGAAAATTGGCGGGTTCCCCTGAACCGGACCCGGAACTGGTATTGTTTGCGATAACGCCGCGGCAAATCGAACGGATCATCAAACAAGCGGGGACCACAAGCGGGATCCAGAAGCAACCGACACCCCACTGGTTAAGGCATACCAACGCGACTTTGGCCTTACTTCAGGGCGCCTCGCTGCAGCAGGTTCAGGAAACCTTGGGGCACGCTCATATCAACACGACCCAACGTTACTTACACACCGTCGAGCAAATGAAAAAGGCCGCCCCCGACTACGTGCAGGACTGCTTGATGGAATTTATGTAGTTCTCTCAAAAATTTTAGTGCTTTTTGTCTATTTTTTTGCTGAAAATAATGCAAAAATCGCCCTTTTGTCCTATAATGTAACAAGAGTTAATTACAAACCTTGCCAAATTTTGACCATTTTTTACTTAGATTTGTCGCATAATTGTTATTGTACGACATGATCTGTTTTTCATCCGTTTGCTCTGATTCATCATCGGGTAAAAAGCATAAAAATTTAACTGGATTTTAGCGAAAAGTTCTTTTTTTCTTCAGGGAAGGAAGGAAAGTGCGAATCCAGAACGGGAAAGGCAAATGAAGACACAGGTTTTAGGGGGCAGAACGGTTGACTGTTTTTAATGAGTTCATTGATGAACTGTATATGGACAATAGCCCAGATGCAGTGAAGTGGTTTAACCTGCTCGTGCGCAAACATCCAGAAACCTATCATCATAGTATTCGAGTAGCCATGCTGGCAGAGAAGATCGCCGAACCGCTTGAGATTCGCGGGGCGGAGAAGGACATGCTGGTCCGCGGATGTTTTATGCATGATATCGGCAAAACGATGATTCCTCGTGCGATCATCGAACAGCGGGAGCCGCTTACGAAAGCGCAGTGGAAGATCATTAAGCTGCACCCGGTCATCGGGGCGGAACTCGTCGAAGCGGATCCGGCGTTTGGCCCAGGTATCGCGGATATCGTCCGGTGGCATCATGAGCGTTGGGACGGAGCTGGATATCCGGACAGGCTGCAAGGGGAGGAAATCCCCTATAATGCGAGAATTTGCGGGGTTGTCGACGCTTTTGATTCCATGACATCGGATCGGCATTACCGGGAGCGGAAGCTAACGATGGCTGAAGCCAAGCAGGAGCTGCTCCGTCATCGTGAAACCCAGTTCGACCCGGAGATTGTCGATGCGTTAATGCAGCTGTCCGATGAGATGTTGAACATTTACTCGATCATGTAAATGTCGCGGTTACAAGGGGGGGGGGGATGGGCATGGATAATGGGTCCTGGAGCCGTCTTGTATCTCCGGCGGAACTGGAGGAAGCCAAACGGGCAGACCGGAAATTGCTGTCCCTTCGCGTGACCTTATTTCCCGATTGTGCGCAGAGGCTGGCACGATTCCGGCTGATCGACGCAAAGCTGAACGCCTATGAGCGGGTGCTTGCCCGAATGCCGGATCTCGTGGATCCGGAGGGAACTCATGAATCCATTGAATCCGTGACCTGGCTGATTGCCTTCGCAGGGGAAGCCGAGCATTTGCAAAGATGGGTAGAATTGATGCTGGAAGTGGATCAAGTTACTGTCGCCGAAATCAATACATAATCGCAGGAGGAGTCTATGATCTAGACTCCTCCTGCTGTCGTTTTGCGTTGTTCCTCTGCCATCATGGATGCGATTTCTCGCTTCAAACGAATAAAGTCGGGATCTTCCGTCATTTCTTCACGCCGCGGTCGGGGGAAAGGCACTTGAATGGCATGCAGGATGCTCGCCGGCCGGCTCGAGAATAAATAAATGGTATCGGAGAGCATCAGCGCCTCCTCGATGCTGTGCGTAATCATCAAGACAGAACGCTTATTCTCTTCCCAAATATCCAGCAGCCAACGCTGCATTTCGCTGCGCGTCAGCGCGTCAAGGGCGCTAAACGGCTCGTCGAGGCACATCACTTCTTGGGGAGCGAGCAGCCCCCGGAGGAAAGAAGCTCGCTGCTGCATACCGCCGGATAACATATGGGGGTAAGCTCGTTCAAAACCGCCTAGCCCGGCCTTTGCAAGCCAATGCTGGATTTCCTTACGATCGCTGCGGCTTCTGGTTCCGGCGATTTCCTGCGCCAAAACGACGTTGTCCTCGATCGTCCGCCAGGGGAACAGCGCGGGTTGCTGCGGCACGTAACTAATATGCCCGCGTTGACCGGTAACCGGGCGTCCCTGAAGTAGGACTTCTCCTTGTTCCGGGGCCGTCAACCCACCGATGATGTGAAACAGCGTGCTTTTGCCGCAGCCGGATGGGCCGATCATCGACACGAATTCGCCGGCAGGCACACGTAGCGAGATATTGCGCAGTACGGGGACTTCCCGTCGCCGGTCGCGGAATGTCTTATGGATCTGCCGGACCTCGAGCGCCGGTACGGCCAGATCCCTTATCGTTGATTTTTCACTCATAACCGAGCCACCCTTTCTGTAAGCTGCGTTAACTCCGGTCGTTCGACGGTTTATAGCGGATAAGCCATTTTTCCAAAAGAGCAACGCAGGCGAACATCGCCAGGCTGATCGCTACGATGATCGCGATGGCGACGAAGATTTTGTCCGTGCGGAACGACGCCTTTTGCAGCATCATATAATAGCCGATTCCTTTGTCCGCACCGATCCATTCGGCGATGACCGCACCCATGACGCTGTAAGTTGCGGCGATTTTAACCCCGGACATGATCGAGGGGATCGCGTAGGGCACCTCCAGCTTGCGGAAGATATCCGCCTTGGACGCACCGATCATCCGCATATAATCCAGCATCGCGCGATCCGTGCGGCTCAGTCCGTCCATGGTCGCCACCGCAACAGGGAAGAAGCAGACGAGCGTAATGACGATGATCTTCGGCAGGATCCCGAACCCGAACCAGATCATGAGCAGTGGGGCCAGCGCAATGGTCGGCACGTTTTGGCTCAAGATGATCAACGGATACAGCGACGCTTTAAGAAACGGGACATAATGGAGCACAAACGCCATCAACAAGCCCACGAGCGTTCCAATGGCAAAACCAATCAGCATCAGCCGTAGTGTTGCCAGCGTGTGCTCCCCTAAACTGGCCGCACCGGCGGCCGCTTCACGCCCGATATCAACCGGGCTGGGGAGGATCCATTTTTCAATGTGAAACCAGGCGGTGGCGCCCTGCCAAATCAGCAAAAACAGCATGACCGCCACAAGGGGCGGCCAGATGCTGTGCCAAAGGCTGCGGAGATTCATGGCCGATATTTTTCAATCAGCTTATCCATGCTGACGCCTTTGGGGTTATACGAGATTTTGATTTGCGAAATGATGCCTGTACTGCCAAACTCAATGACGGCTTCATTCATTTTCTTCACGATAGCCAACAACTCGTCGAGTTCCCCCTCCATGGTTGTCTCCAGGGGATTGACCTGATATTTCACCCCGGAAGCCTGAATCACTTCAATGGCCCGGTCTACATACGGTATCACGTCTTCACCATTTGGCGTTTTTGGAATGATTTGAATGCTTAAAAGTGCGTTTGGCATCGATGAGTTCATCCTTTCGATAATGGGAATTGGTTGAAAACATAATTTCAGGGAGTTATTCGCTCGGCAAAAACTCATTGGTGAAAGCGGCATCTACCTCAAGCGGTTTCTCCAGCAAGCCACGCTCATGCATCCAATCAGAGTAGTTCTGCCATACTTCTTTCTTCTGTTCGCCCCAGCGCGGAGCGTCGTCCTTGTATTTTGGGCTCAGCCATTTTTGACTGGCAACTACCAGGTCCTTGTCGAGTTCCGGTACAGCCTTGAGCAAAATTTGCGCCGACTCCTCAGGGTGGGCGATTGCATAATCATAACCTTTGGACACCGCTCGCATAAACGCCTTCACGAGCTCCGGGTCGTCCTTGATCGTCTTCTCGTTGGTGACAAGCACCGGCGTATAATAGTCAAGCTGTTCGGAGAAGTCCTTAACGTAAAGCATATCCAGCGGCTCACCCCGCAGTTCGGCTTCGATGCCGGTCCATGCGTAGAAGATCCAGGCGAAGTCGATATCCCGCTTCACGGCCGTAAAATAATCGGCATCCCCGATGTTGAGGAACTTTACCTTGCCGACATCGGCGCCCTGCAGGTCCATAATGGATTTAATGACCGCTTCTTCCACAGGAGACCCCCATCCGCCGTAGGCTTTGCCCTCAAAATCCTTAGGTGTCTTGATATTCTTGGCAACAGGTGCAGCAAAGCCGGATGTATTATGCTGAATGATTGCGGCGATGGATACAAGCGGGACGCCTTGGAGCCGGCTTTGGGTGACGTTCTCTTGTACGCTGACGCCAAACGGGACCTCCCCGGAGGCAACCATCGCCTCAGCGCCGCCGGAGCCGGGAAGGAGGATATCCACATTCAGCCCTTCCTCGGCGAAATACCCTTGGTCCTTAGCGACGTAAAGGCCGGTATGATTGGTGTTAGGGCTCCAGTCGAGCACAACCTTGACGCTGCGCAGCTCTTCGCCGGTCGCCTGGTTAGGCGCGGCATTCTCGGCATTTTGCCCGCCTTGGTTTCCTGCAGCAGCCTTGCCCGCGCTATTTCCGTTGGCTCCGCCGCAGGCAGACAGAATTAGCAGCATACAGCCGAGGAACAGCGCCAGCACGGTGCGTAGTTGAACTTTCACGACACATTCTCTCCTTCGATTGTTTAAATTTCCGCAGCTTTGTTCTTGGTATAACCCTGGAAATGCGACCTTAAGCGCAATCCAAATTTCGGATACAAAAAAACGTCCCGGATCCGGGACGCGATAGGCAATGGAAATGAAATGAATAACGAGTTCATATCCATATAGTATAGCTCCCTACGCTGGCATTATCCAGATCAGGTTAAAGGGTCAGTATCTTTGAGGGATACACTCTCAGCCGGCCAATTCCAGCACCCCTGAACAGTATGACTGCAGATTACAACTGTCATTATAGTTTTCGCTTGCCGCATTTGTCCAGTCTTTCCGAACAGGTTTGCAAAAATAGGGGATTTGCTTTTTATCTGGCAAAAGGATATAATGAGTTCATCTCGTGTTTTAGAAAGAAGATCATTCACCCATTGAAAAGAGTGTCACTATTTAAAACCTGGAACTTTTTTCAATGTGTGAATTTTTTTTATACAAGTGGTGCATGTTCATAAGGGTCAGCCCTTTTGAGCGACTTCTGTTAAAAAAATGAATCATGTTAATCTTTAAACAGGAGGTATTCCCCTATGGAAACCGGAACAGTAAAATGGTTTAACGCTGAGAAAGGTTTTGGCTTCATCGAAGTGGAAGGCGGAAATGACGTATTCGTTCATTTCAGCGCGATCACTGGCGAAGGCTTCAAAACCCTCGACGAAGGCCAACGCGTACAATTCAACGTGGTTCAAGGCAACCGCGGCCCTCAAGCCGAAAACGTTGTAAAACTGTAAGCTAGCCAGAAACTGCTCTTAATGCGTTCTCGCATTGAGGGCAGTTTTTCTACTCAAAGATCATTCATGAGGTTAACATTCGGAAACCTCGCTTCTGATGGTACATATAGCACTATGACGAACCACATCTATGCACCCGGTTAGAACGCTCACCTTGAAGGAGGGGAATTATGAACTACCGTAAAAAAACGTTAGAAGAAATTCCTGAGGAAAATACACCGGTATGGACCTGCACGAGCGACGATTGCAATGGATGGATGCGTGACAACTTCACGTTTGAACATAGTCCGGCTTGTCCGCTTTGCTCGTCTGAGATGGTCATGGGAACGCGCATGCTCCCCCAACTGAGTAATCCAAGCTCCGATCAAAGATCGTCGGCCAAGAAGGCATAGACGAGGACGCCGCCGGAATCGGTGGACGCTGACAGCAGCCACAGCCGTATTCGCATCAAAGCGAATACGGCTGTTTTTGTTTTTTTTTTTGGGTATGCAAAAATGAAATATCAATAAAAGGATTGCATCTATATTAAAAATTTAATATGTTTGAACTACTACAATGTTTGACATCCAGAAGGGAGAACCCCCGCATCGATGCACGGTAATTATAAGGTTGCTTCTCAAGTCTTCGATATTCCTTCCAGCAGCAAGCAAAGGAAGCTGGCCATTCTCATCGGCATTCTGATTATCTCAATGTCGCTCGTGGCTTTGCCATTTGGGATGACAGCGCTTCCCGCCACAGAAACTTTTCTCTCCGCCGCGATTGGATGGCTGATTTTTGGGGATATGCTAACGGCCTTCATCATCTACAGCCAATATCGGGCCTCCGGTCTTCCGGCGTTGCTCGTGTTGAGCTGTACCTATTTATATAGTGGATTAATGACGTTTTTGCATATACTAACTTTTCCCGATCTCTTTGGCGGGTTGGGGGAGATGATAGGGGCCGGGGGGCAAACCGCGGGCTGGCTATGGGTGATTTGGCATAGCGGATTTTCCTTTGGTATCTTGTTGTACGCTTGGGTGAATCGAAAGTGGTCCAAGCCACTAAGCTCAAAAGAGATGATTTTCAATTACGGTACAGCCGGTATCACATTGACGTTGTTGAGCGTATTTGCCGTGTTTGAGCTCACCGCTTTAGGCGATCGCTGGCTGCCTGACATCATTCAAGAGAACGATTACCGCAAACTAAACACCTCAGGGATCGGACCCGTCTTGTGGATTTTGAATTTCTTTGCCCTGATGGCGGTATGGAGAAGAATCAAAGGATGGTCGATGTTGCACTTATGGTTGGCGGTGGCGATGCTTGCCTTACTGATGGACGTGACGCTGACGCTGTTTGCCGGCATGCGCTTTACTCTGGGGTGGTATGTAGCCAAAATCAATTCGGTTATCGCTTCGACAGTCGTGATTTGTGCAGTGGTAAATGAAGTGAATCGACTATTTATCCGGTTATCGGAGCAGCATCGCCAGTTGATGGAATCCGGCTTGCAGCTCGAGCATGCGAACGAACAGCTGATTCGGTTAACCAATCTCGACGGGTTGACGGAGATACCTAATCGCCGGCGGTTTGATGAGATACTGGCTTGGGAATTGGTCTCCCCGGAGGAGCGAAACACGGCGCTGTCGCTGCTGATCATAGATATCGATTGTTTTAAAGCCTATAATGATTATTATGGACATCAAGGCGGGGATCACGTCTTGAAAGAGATCGCTTGGACAATATATGGTGTGGCGAAGCAGGAGCAGGGCTTTGCCGCCAGGTATGGGGGAGAGGAATTCGTGGTCGTCCTGTCCGGACTTGAGACGCAGGAAACCTTGGAAGCTGCGGAGCGGCTGCGTCAAGCGATCGCCAGCCTGGCCGTCGAGCATAAACGCTCCAAGGCGGAGCCATACGTTACGATCAGCATCGGGGGATATCGCCTTGCTCCCTTTGATCCGATGGAGGCGGAGGAGTTAATCCGCCGTGCAGACCGCTGCCTCTATCGGGCAAAGGAAGAGGGGCGCAACCGATCGGTTGTGGAAGGTTAAGAGTTTTGCCTCCTGCGCCTGATTAGGGTCAGGAGGCCTCGATATTCTCGGTCATGACCCGGTATTGCTTGAACATAAACAGACGCCAGCGAATGATCATACCATATGCGAGTAGGAAGAACAGCGCTCCTGTTTGCATCACGGAGACATACTGTTCCACGACTTCATGGAGCAGGAGACGAACGACCAGCAACCCGACCAGGATCAGGATAAAGCTGCGAGAGCGCTCCGCATAAATCTCGTCGTCGATTTTCTCGAACTTGGTTGTTCGAATCAGCGGATAGGAGAACAGGAGCCAGCCGAAAGCGAAAGCGATCACGCCCCACAGGAATGGAATGTGCGTTTCCGGGACGACGAACATGATGAGGCCGGTAGTCATCCCAAGCGGCGGAATGACGATCTTCTTCACGGTGACAGGCCGACGGCTCGCTTTCAGACGGATAAACAGAACTGCGACGGCCATGGCCATCGCACCGAAAGTAAAAAAGATTTGCATATAAGAGGGATTCATCAGCTTCATAGAGGTTCCCTTTCTGTAGGTAATTGTGCGCTGTACCCAACAATAATGGCTACTAGGTAATAGAGATTCGCGAGAACATTATATCATACTCACCTGCACTTGTTTCAAATCGGTAAGGGAAAGGGGAAGAAAGATGAACAGCGAATTGACGGTTGCCGTCCATTGCTTGTTGTTTTTGAATTCCAGGGAAGAGCGCATGGCCAACAGCGAACAGATCGCCTGCAGTGTGGCGACACATCCAGCGAGAGTGCGCAAGGTGCTTAGCCTGCTTCGCCGCCACGAGCTCGTGACCACCAAAGAGGGGGCGCACGGCGGATACTTGCTAAAGGCCGAGCTCTCTCAGGTGTCTCTCGGCGATTTGTATCGCATCTTCGCCCAAGGTTCGCTGCGTCCGAGTTGGTGCTCCGGCAGCGAGCATTCCTCCTGTGCCATTTCCTCGAATATCCCTGCCGTCATGAACCAGATTTATGGCGGGGCGGAGCATCAGGTGGAGATGTATTTTGACCGGCTGCCTTTGTCCGAGGTGAAACGGTTGCTGGATGAACCCGATCATAGGAAGGAAGAGGATTTAATGAGTGAAAAAAGCCAAGATGTCTGGCTGTTCTATACGGGTTCCTACGCCGAAAATAAGGATCCGGGAATTTATCTCTGCGAACTGCAGCGAGGCACCGGGGAAATGCGGATTCTTCACAGCATTTCGGGTCTCGTGAATCCATCCTTTTTGACACTCGATGCCAAGGGACTGCGGTTGTATGCGGTAAGTGAACAAGCGGAAGGGCGGGTCGCCGGTTTCGAGGTAGATCCGAAGGACGGGAAGCTGTCGATGAAAGGCGAAAAGGCTACGCTTGGGGCAGATCCTTGCTATCTGGCTTTACAGCCTGGGCCAGAGCGGCACTTACTGGTCGCTAATTATTCCAGCGGTCATGTCAATGCGTTTGCCCTCGATCCGGAGGGTGCGCCGGGGGACATGATCTCCCTCATCCGCCATGAGGGAAGCAGCGTAAACCGGCAACGCCAGGAATCGGCTCATGCGCATAGCGCTGTGCCAAGTCTGGACGGTCGGTTCGCATTCGTCTCCGATTTAGGAACCGATCAAATCGTGATCTACCGTCTGGAGTGCGGGCAACTCGTGAAGCACGGGGTGACGGAGTTGCCGCCGGGAGCGGGGCCGCGGCATTTCGTAATCCATCCATCGGAGCGATTTGCTTACGGCATGAACGAGCTGAACAACACGATGACGGCTTACGCCTTTGATCCGATGGAGGGGCGGCTTGAGGTGATTCAGCACGTCAGCTCGCTGCCGACTGAGTTCCATGGGGAGAATTATCCGGCCGATATTCACTTCTCGCCAGACGGTCGATACGTATACGGCTCCAACCGTGGACATGACAGCATTGTCCGCTTCCACCTGGACCCCAAGACCGGACGTCTGGATGACCCGGCATGGACGAGTGTGGAGGGGAGTTGGCCGCGTAATTTTGCGGTCTTGGAAGATTACGTCCTGGTGGTGAATCAGAACAGCGGCAATATCGCCGCTTTACGCCGGGATCCGAAGAGCGGCCATCTTACGCCGACCGCGCATAGCTTGAAGGTCGATAAGCCGTCCTGCGTCGAGCCGCTTCCGGCGAACCTTGTGGCGGGGATGTTGAAGTAATTCCGGAAGAATTTCGAAGCGTCAAGGAACCTGGAAGCCTGAAATGGCATATCTCTACTAGTAGGGAAAACGCCCAGCGGCCGGCAGGTACCAAGTGAAGCAGAAGCTTCAATTTCAAATGAAAGACGAAGGTTCCGACCCAAGAACCCGAAGGCCCGCACTCCGCTGGCTTCCGGGTTCTTTTTTTGTGGAAGGGGGCATATAGCGCTCCAGGCCAGGGCCTGTCCCGGCTATAAGGGGAGCTTATAAATAATTTGATTTTTTTGCATAAAAAGGTTTGACATTTTTAGGCTGCCGCATATAAAATAACACCATAGCATACTAAACAGGTAGGAATAATTAAAAATGTTCTCACCGTACGGACGGAGGAACGCTCTACTTGCCTTGGCAGACACGGGTAGTGGCTCGGTTTGACCGTAGGGGGTGGGGCGTTTCTCCGTTTTCCTTTTTCCAATGGATTCTGATGCGGTAGATGACAGCCCTGCCCTAGTAAAGCGAGAAGAAAGTGAGTATGGGGAGTGATACGATGAACAGAAGGTTGAAGCAAGGGGTTCTAATAGGTTTGACGTTGATATTGGTTGGAGTCCTGGCGGCTTGCTCGGCGAACAATAGCGGGGGCAACGAGGCAGCCAGCGCGGCAGCCGGCAATTCCGGCAGTGGGGAGAAGCCCAAAGCGGTGGAGTTGCTGAACGTATCCTACGACCCGACACGGGAATTATACGAGAACTATAACAAAGCCTTCGCGGCCTATTGGGAGAAGGAAAAAGGACAGAAAGTGACAATCAAGCAGTCGCATGGAGGATCGGGTAAACAAAGCCGGGCGGTCATCGACGGTTTGAAAGCCGACGTGGTCACATTGGCCCTCGGATACGACATTGACGCCATTTCGCAAAGCGGTCTGATCGGTGAAGGCTGGCAGCAAAAATACGAGCACAACAGCTCGCCCTACACCTCGACCATCGTATTTCTAGTTCGCAAAGGCAACCCCAAAGAGATCAAGGATTGGGACGATTTGATCAAAGAGGGCGTCGAGGTCATTACGCCGAACCCGCAAACCTCTGGCGGAGCACGGTGGAATTACCTGGCGGCATGGGGATACGCCCTGCATCATAACAATAACGATGAAACGAAAGCACGGGAGTTCGTGCAGGAACTGTTCAAGCATGTTCCGGTTCTTGACAGTGGAGCACGCGGCGCAACCACGACATTCGTGGAACGCGGGCTGGGTGACGTTCTGCTGGCGTGGGAGAATGAGGCCTGGTTGTCTGTGCAGGAGCTAGGTCCGGACAAATTCGATATCGTCTATCCGTCGGAGAGCATCCTGGCCGAACCGCCAGTCGCGGTGGTAGACAAGAACGTGGATGCCAAGGGCACCCGTGAAGTAGCTGAAGCTTATTTGAAATACCTGTATTCGGAAGAAGGCCAGAGAATAGCCGCGGAGAATTACTACCGCCCGACACTGGATAGCGTGAAGACGCAGTATGCCGACAAATTCCCGGAGATCAAGCTGTTTACGATTGAGGAATTCGGTGGCTGGGCCGAAGCGCAAGCGAAGCATTTCAATGACGGCGGCATCTTCAGTCAGATCTATGTACCACAATAATCCAAACCGACCGTAACGAATCGGAGGCGAAAAAATATGCACAGTGGCACCACAAAGCGCGGCGTTTTGCCCGGCTTCGGGCTGACGATGGGATTCAGCGTGCTGTATCTCAGTTTAATCGTGCTGATCCCGCTTTCCGCCTTGCTGCTGAATTCTACAGGACTAACCTGGGAGAAATTTTGGGATGTCGCGACCGACCCGCGTGTACTGGCTTCCTACAAGGTGAGCTTTGTGACCGCGGCGGTGGCCGGACTTATTGATGCCGTATTGGGGCTGCTGCTAGCCTGGGTGCTGGTCCGGTACGATTTTCCCGGCAAAAACGTGTTTGATGCCATGATCGACCTTCCTTTTGCCTTGCCTACGGCGGTGGCCGGCGTTTCGCTTACCGCGATCTATTCGGCTAACGGCTGGATCGGTTCCTTGTTTGAACCGCTGGGGATCCGCATCGCATTTACGCCGGCAGGCATCACGCTTGCGCTGATGTTTATCGGCATCCCGTTTGTCGTACGCACCGTACAGCCGGTGCTGCAGGATCTGGACGCCGAGGTGGAGGAGGCGGCGGCGACGCTTGGTGCAAGCCGCTTCCGCACCTTCCGCCAAGTGGTGTTGCCGGAGCTCCTGCCGCCGCTCCTAACGGGGTTTGCGCTCGCGTTTGCCCGCGGCATCGGCGAATACGGCTCCGTCGTCTTTATCTCTGGCAACATGCCGATGAAGACGGAGATCGCTCCGCTGCTCATTATGTCGAAGCTGGAGCAATTCGACTATGCCGGAGCGACGGCGGTAGCTTTGATGCTGCTGATGATCTCGTTCGTGCTGCTGCTGCTCATCAATACGCTGCAGCGCCGGATCCGCAAGACCGCGCGGTAAGATACGAACTCGATAGGGAGGGAAGATTATGGCCGGTTCTGTGCCATTAGCTGCAAGTAAGCCGACGGCCCCGCGTAGACAGGTGGGGAAGAGGGGCGGCGCCATGAAGTGGGTATTGATCACGGCGGCCGCACTCGTTCTGCTTTGGCTGATCGTCTTGCCGCTTGCCGTCGTGCTGACGGAGGCGCTTAAGAAAGGCTGGGACGTGTACGTTGCGGCGATCCGCGATCCGGATGCGTTGTCCGCATTGCGGTTGACTTTGCTCGTCGCCTTAATAACCGTACCGCTGAATACAATCTTTGGGGTAGCCGCCGCGTGGGCCGTCACCAAATTCAAATTTCGCGGCAAGCAGGTGCTGGTCACGTTGATCGACCTGCCGTTTGCCGTATCTCCGGTCATCGGCGGCCTGATTTATGTGCTGGTATACGGCTCGCACGGCTGGTTTGGACCGTGGCTGGACGAACATCAGATTTCAATCATATTTGCTTTGCCAGGCATTATCCTGGCGACGTTGTTCGTGACTTTTCCGTTCGTTGCCCGTGAGCTCATCCCCTTGATGGAGGATCAGGGGCAGCAGGAGGAAGAGGCCGCGGTCACGTTGGGAGCTCGGGGCTTCCGGATTTTCTGGAAGGTCACGCTCCCGAATATCAAATGGGGTCTATTGTACGGAATTGTGCTTTGCAACGCGCGAGCGATGGGGGAGTTCGGTGCCGTCTCCGTCGTCTCGGGCCATATCCGGGGAGAAACAAACACATTGCCGCTGCATGTGGAGATTTTGTATAACGAATACCAATTTGCCGCATCGTTTGCCGTAGCCTCTCTTTTGCTGCTACTGGCGCTCGTGACTCTGCTGCTCAAAGGCTGGTTCACGCGCCAAAGCCGCCATTAAGGTAGAAACGCAAGCTCCGCCGCCAAGTTGCTTAATGGGGTTAAGCGGTTCGGCGGTTGGGGGACGTAATACGGAGGTTTGCTGGGAACGTGTAGTAGGTGCCGTGTGCGGTAAACTGTGAACCGTGAACCGAGCAGCCAACTTCTAACGGAACGTAGCGCCGTTATTTGCTCATTTCCCGGCTATTTCCCGCTGTAACGGAACTCAGAGGCCTTATTGGGCTCATCTCGCGGAGAATGGACTGTATTTGCCCGAAATAAGGTCTCCTGGTTCCGTTAGAAACTAGATCATTCGCGAAACGGACAAATAACGGCTCTGGGTTCCGTTAGAAGGCGAAAAGTTAGTTGGAGGTAGCGGAGTTCATGCGGAGGAAGCAGCGGTAGTAGGGCGTTGCGTAAGTGAGTAGTTAGTAGTTAGCAGAGTAACCGGTTGAGCTGACGTTAGGCGCTGGTTAACGACGTGTGTGCGGGCGGAAGGCTCGGCTGAAATCAAGATTCGCAGCCGGAGGGGCTTCTTAATGAGAGAGCTTCGTGATCCAAAGATAACTTTTGATTTACCGCGTAAAATAAAGAATCAAAAGTTAGGTTGGGAGCACCAAGAAGGTTGGATGAAGCTAGAGACAGAGTAGCGGAGCGTAGCTGTAAGCTACGTGAGCAACGGAAGGCTCGGCTGAATTCAAGATTCGCCGTCGGATAGGCTTCTTAATGAGAGAGCTTCGTGATCCAAAGATAACTTTTGATTTACCGCGTTAAATCAAGAATCAAAAGTTAGGTTGGGAGCACCAAGAAGGTTGGATGAAGCTAGAGACAGAGTAGCGGAGCGTAGCTGTAAGCTACGTGAGCAACGGAAGGCTCGGCTGAATTCAAGATTCGCCGCCGAGAGGCAGCCCTGATAATAGCTTCGTGATCCAAAGATAACTTTTGATTTACCTGTATAAGGGGAGGGGTAGGGGGATGGCGAAACCATTGAAAGTCGACGAAATCTGGCTGGAACGGATCGCGGAACTGCTGGGCGGCATGGAATTCGGTTCGCTGAACATCGTCGTTCATGAAGGCCAAATCGTGCAAATGGAACGCACGGAGCGCAAACGTTACGAGTTGAATCCAGGCAGCGCCTCCAGGGCTTCCGGTGCTTCCCGTCATACGGCCAAACCTTTGCGCGAATCCGGACAGCGGTAACTCGCATAACGGTTTCCATAAGAACAACCCCGATTCCGGGCGGTCAGGCAGCGAGGTCTGCGCTGCCCACAAGGAATCGGGGTTGTTTGTGTTTATTGCGGCATTTCGCCTTCTCCCAGTCGGCCTTCCGCCTGCACGGCTCCGGGAAGGGGCGTTTCACCAGCCCCCGGTGACATCGGTAGTGGGTCGTGGCCGACGTACGGACGCGCCTTCCTTGGCTTGCGGCTGTTTAAGCGGAACCCGCCGAGAAACAGAAGCAGTTGGGCGCCCAAAATATAAGGGGCTAACTGACCTCCAGCTAAATGGCCCACGGCTAACACGGCGATGAAGGAGGCCAGCAGACGAGCGGGGACGGCGTTGTCATGCCGATTCCGCCCGCCCATGATTGCCATGTAGAGCAGCAGCAGCGCAAACCAGCATGAGGCTAATTGCATCCAGCCCGTCGCCACCTCCCATACGTCTTCAGTTACCGTCTCGCTGGAGAGGCTCGTTCCCAGCAAGCGCCATAACCAAAGCAGTGTTAGAAAGAAAGCAGCGGCGAACAACACCGGCAAAAGAGGCCGGACAACGCGCCAGAGCCAACTTCCCCAGCCGGGCCGTTCCATCAGGCGAAGCAACTTGTCCCGCTCGGCGATGAGAGCCTCGCTTTCCCGTTCGATCGTTCTCAGCATCAGAGGAAGGCGGGAAGCATCGCTGTCCTCGACAAAAGCGGCGATTTGGGCCAGAAGATTTTCACTGGTATAAGGCGCGGCTCGGCAAGCGAGCAGCTTGTCTCGTAGGAGGCCTAGGTCCGGGTCCAGGGAAGTTTGCGATGACAGATCCATAGCTGTCATTAAAGACCCGGCAGCCGAAGCATAACGATCCAAAGTGGAGTTGACGTATTCCAGTCGTCTGTGTTCATCCCGGTCGATTTTGCGGCGTGTCGCACCGTAAAGCGCGAGAAACGCTGATAACGCCAGGAAAGCGGCTATTGCCGAATGTTCAGACGTCTGCAGCCAGGTAACCCATTCCGACAGTGACATGGTGATCACCCTTTCCATATTCCTCCTTTCACTATTGCACACGTGCCGTTCGGATTCAAGCTTGGTTCAAGAGATTCGGAAATATGGTATACTTGGAAACTGATGAAAACTTGTGAAAATAAACGGCAGACGGAGGGAACAACATGAATGAACGGACACCCGGTGCTGAGGTTAAAATCATACGGGTGGCCCCTGAAGTTAACGATTATCTGAGGCTTCGGGAGCAAGCCGGAATGAGCCCGCGCAGCGCAGAAGGAGCAGCCACGGGCTTAGCCAACTCCATATTTGCTGTCTCGTTGCATGATGCATCGGGGCTGGCGGGGATGGGAAGAATCGTTGGCGACGGCGGGTGCTTTTTGCAGGTCGTCGATATCATCGTACGTCCGGATCTTCAGGGAAAAGGCCTAGGCAAAAGGATCATGGGAGAAATCATGGGATTTCTGGAAGGGCATGCGCTGCCGCTAACTTACGTCAGTCTGATTGCCGACGTCCCGGCGGATCCATTGTACCGGAGCTTCGGCTTCGAATACACCGCTCCCAGCGGTCTCGGGATGTATTGGAGAAAGCAATGACATGAACGCGGTGGTAGGGGCAGGCCACCATGAAAGTAAAGGGCAAAGGAGATGCCATCGGATTGACTTCTACAGTAATTGAAATCTTCATGATCGCCATTTTGGCGGGGATCGTCGGCTCGGTTCTCGGATTGGGCGGAGGAATCATCGTAACCCCCGCGTTAACCTTGTTGTTTGGCGTTGACATCAACCATGCGATCGGGGCGAGCATCATCTCCGTCATCGCTACATCAAGCGGCTCGGCGGTGGCGTATATCCGCGATCGGATCACCAATCTGCGGGTCGGCATGTTTCTGGAGATCGCCACGACCGTCGGGGCGATTACCGGTGCGTTTATCGGGGTCTTGATTGCCCCGCGGTTTCTGTATATTATTTTCGCGCTGCTGCTGCTCTACTCCGCGTATGCCATGATCAAAAAGGGCAAGCAGGAAGTGCCGGAGAACGTCCCGCTGCATCCGGTAGCTCAAAAGCTCGGATTGCAGGGCGAGTATTACGATAAGGCGCTGGGCCAAACCGTCGCTTATAACGTGGACCGGGTATACGAGGGCTTCGGGGTAATGTACGGCGCGGGCGTCATTTCCGGACTGCTGGGCATCGGCAGCGGCAGCTTCAAGGTCATGGCGATGGACGTGTTTATGAAAATGCCGCTAAAGGTGTCGTCAGCGACCAGCAACTTTATGATGGGCGTAACGGCAGCGGCAAGCGCAGGCATCTATTTGCTCCGCGGCGATATTATACCGATCATTTCGGCGCCGGTAGCGCTGGGTGTGCTGATAGGAGCAACCGTAGGGTCTCGCCTGATGCAGCGGATGAAGAGCAAGACGATCCGCAAGCTTTTTATCCCGGTCATGGTGTACGTCGCATTTCAAATGATCTACCAAGGATGGAGGGGTTGATATGGCTGGCTCTAACGAATCGTCGCAAAGCCGTACCTTCGAAATCGAAACGGCGATAAGCAAAATGCTGCGAATCGGCGTCATGTTTGCCGCAATCGTCATCGTAACCGGACTCATCCAGTATTTAGTCACCGGCGACAGCGGGTATCCGGGGGATACGTATCCGACCAGCTTCGGTGCCATCGTGTCCGGCTTGATAGCCTTCAAGGCTGCAGCGGTGATCCAGACCGGCCTCTTGCTGCTGATCTTGACGCCAGTATTCCGCGTTTTCGTTTCCTTGTTCCTGTTTTGGGCGGAGCGGGATTACCGGTATGTGATCATCACCACGGTGGTGTTCGTGATTTTGATCTTAAGCTTCGCGTTAGGCAAAGCAGGATAACGGGCTGCGATTGGATGTGGGGAACGACGTAAAAGCGAGCGATCCCCGAATTGTTGCAAATTAGGCAACCTATCCATACAGCCCGAACTAATTTAGGTGAAAATGCTGCAAAAGGTGCCGAAAATGTTGCAACAAGGACAAGAAAATAGATCCATCCCAGCACGGACCGATGAAAATGTTGCACAAAATACAACAATGGGTCCTCTGCAGATGACAGTGGGCTTCTCTGGCTGCGCGGCAGCGGGGAGGCCTTGTTCTTTTGGACTTGCTGGGGCAGGATGATTATAATGTAAACAGCAAAACCTGGGATTACCATCCAACGCGAGGAAAGGGCGAGACATAGATGAAGATCGTATTATTTGGCGCGACCGGTTCGATCGGAAAAAGAATTGCGGAAGAAGCGGTGCGGCGCGGACATGAAGTGACGGCGGTGGTCAGAGATCGGACGCGGGCGGCCGAGATGGGGTTACCGGACCTCGTCCCGGCGGACACCAAAAAGGCCGGGCATTTGTTCCTGGAGGAAGGGGACATCTTGGTCCCTGAATCGATCGCCCGGCTGGTCCAGGGGCAGGACCTCGCGATCAGCGCGTACGGGCCGCGCTTTGGGGAAGAGGACGAGCTGCTGGAAGCGACGCGCTCGCTGATTGAAGGCGTCAAGCGCGGCGGCGTCTGCCGGCTGATCGCCGTTGGCGGGGCCGGCGGCCTTGAGGTCGCACCGGGGGTGCGCTTGATGGATACGCCGGAGTTCCCGGAGGAAGTACGGCCGCTGGCCCGAGCCCATGAAGAGGCGCTGAGTATTTACCAGGCGTCGGATCTCGAATGGACCGTGCTGAGCCCGCCGGCGCTCATCGAGCCGGGTAACCGCACGGGCATGTTCCGGTTGGGCCTAGACCGATTAGTTACCGACGAGCGCGACAACAGCCGGATTACGACGGAGGATTACGCGGCAGCCTTGCTTGACGAGGCGGAGGACCCGTATTATATCGGCACCCGATTCACGGTGGGGTACTAGGGAAGAGTGGTTTGGCGCAAGTAAGTTCAGGGGGAGGGGAGAAACCATGAAATTGGTGACGTCGGAGCAAATGCGCGCCATTGACCACCATGCCATTGTGCAAATCGGAATCCCGCCGGTCGCCTTGATGGAGAACGCCGGACGGGCGATTGCCGAGGAGGTGTTGGCCTTTTGCCGGCTGCGGCGGGAAGGTCGGCTTCCGGAGCGCCCGGCGGAGACGATTCGCGAGCGTCATGCCGGGGTGAGCGGCGGGGAGCCGGTCTCGGAGGAGGAGAAGACGGCGGAGCATTGGCTGATCCTCGTCGGCAAGGGGAATAACGGAGGTGACGGTCTGGTGTGCGCACGCCATCTGGCGGATGCAGGCGTGCAGGTGAGCCTGCTGTACGCCGAGGAGCCGGAGCGACTCGGCGGTGAAGCCGGGCTGCAGCACAACATCGCTGCAGCCCTGGGGTTGCCGGGCGAGGCGTACACACCCGGCGCGGTGGCCGCGGCCCGATCCCGCGGGGTGACCGGGATCGTGGACGCGCTGCTGGGCACCGGGGCGAAGGGCGCGCCCCGGGGAGCCTACGCCTCCCTCATCCGGGAGGCGAACGAGAGCCGGCTGCCGATCGTGGCAGCCGACATCCCCAGCGGGCTGGACGCCGATACCGGCGCGGTCCACGACCCGTTCATCCAGGCCCGGATCACCGTATGCCTCGCCTTCCTGAAGGCGGGGCTGACGCAGTATCCGGGCGCGAAGGCCGCAGGGGACGTGATCGTCCGCTATATCGGCATCCCCCGCGCGCTTCCGCCGGACTTTGCGGCGGAAGCGGGGGTGCTGCTCACCGAGGAGGCGCTGCGTGGCGAGCTCGGGGTGGACCCCAGCCGGCGGCGCGAGGCCGACGGCCATAAGGGCACGTACGGGCACGTGCTGCTGGCGGCGGGCAGCCTCACGATGAGCGGCGCCGGCCTGCTGGCCGCCAAAGCCGCGCTCCGCGCCGGCAGCGGCCTCGTCACATGGGCGCTGCCGGAGGCGCTGCTGCCGCATGTGCTCGGGGCCGTGCCCGAGCTGATGCTCGCGCCGGCCGGCGGCGCTCCCGAAGCCGGCGCGTGGAACGCCGCAGCAGCCCCCGAGCTGCTGCGGCTGCTGGCGGCGCGCGACGTGCTCGCCGTTGGCCCGGGGCTGGGCCGCTTCCCGGGCGAAGACGGCTTCCTGCGCGCCGTGTGGGAGGGCGCTCCGCGTCCCCTCGTGGTGGACGCGGACGCCCTGAACATCCTCGCCGCCGCGAACGGCTTAGCGGCGTGGCAGCGCCGGGAGGCGTCGACGATCCTAACGCCGCATCCCGGCGAGATGGCCCGGCTGGCCGGCCTGTCCACGGCCGAAGTACAGCGGGACCGCATCGGCCTGGCGCGGCGCTTTGCCTTACAGCACGGCGTGACGCTCGTGCTGAAGGGCGCTCGCACCGTTGTAGCGGCCCCGGACGGCCGCGTGTTCGTCAACGTCACCGGGCACCCCGGCATGGCGACCGGGGGCTCGGGGGACGTGTTGACCGGCCTCATCGCCGGGCTGCTGGCGCAAGGCTTGAACGCCGTGCAAGCGGCGGCGTTCGGCGTCTATCTGCACGGCCTGGCCGGCGAGCGCGCGGCCGCGGCCCGCACGGGCAACCCGGCGTCGCTGCTCGCCGGAGACATCATCGAGGCTTTGTAGAAAAAGCCTGACCGAGCGGCTCGCCTGCCTAGGGAAGGCACCCTGGTTGCATTGACTTTTCATTCAAATCTTGATAGCATCGTTTTAAAATTTAGGGAATTCGTCGGGGATTCGAGGGAAGGCGAACGTCCGAATGAGACAAGGGGAGAATCCAAATGAAAGTTACGGTGATTAACGGCAATCCAACACTGGGGTCCCGGCTGGGAGCGGTGATCGCGTTGACCGAGGAGCTGTTGCGAGGGGAAGGCTTCGAAGTCAGCCATTTGAACGTGGGGGAGTTGCCGCCGGAGGATTTGATCCACACCAAATTTGAAAGTGAAGCGATCGTTAAAGCGAATGCGCTGGTGGCTGGAGCGGACGCAGTGATCGTCGCCAGCCCTGTCTATCAAGCGTCGTATACCGGCGTATTGAAGACGTTCTTGGATCTGGTGCCGCAAAAGGGCTTGGCCGGAAAAGTGATTCTGCCGCTCTTTATCGGGGGGAGTCTTGCTCACCTGCTTACGATTGATTACGCATTGAAGCCGGTCTTGTCCGTGCTGGGCGCACGTTATATCTTGGGCGGCGTGTATGCGGTGGACACCCAAGTGGCGCGCACCGAAGCGGGTGGTTTCGAAATCGCCGAGGAGCTGCGCAGCCGACTGGAGGACAACGTCAAGGAGCTCGCCCGGGAGACGCGGCTGCGGCAGCAGCAATCCTAAGCCATTGCGATGGCGTGCGGAACACGGGCCTCAATCGCCGGTTTCGGGGAGATTTCCCGGGCCGGTTTTTTTGTGGCGGCCAGCCAACGGCGCAAATGGGAGAAAAAATGTTACAATAGGACAAAATACATAACTGCTCGCAATTGCCGAAGGAGGATATTTGGACATCATGCTGAAATTGGTCTTTTTCGTAGGAGTCGCTGGAACGGGGAAAACGACGGTGGCCCGCAAGTTGGCAAGACGGATACCGGCGGCTTTTTTGGACCGCGATACCGTAGGGGGACGCTGTGTGGAGAAAATGTTGGAGATGAACGGTCTGGACGTGAACGACCGGGACTCCGAATTTTACAAGAAGCATCTGCGTGATCTGGAATACGATACGACGCGGGACATCTGCATTGAAAACTTGGCGGCCGGCCAAAACGTATTTATGATTTCTCCATTCACGGCGGAACTGAAAAACAAAGCGTGGCTAGAAACGCTCCTTCAAGAGGCGGGATTGTCCAAAAGGGAAGTGGACGTCAAGGTTGTGGTCGTCGCGCTGAAGGACATGGAGACCCAAAAGGAAAGAATTATTGACCGTCGCACGGACCGCGATACCTGGAAGCTGGAGCACTGGGATGATTTCAAGCACCGTGTGCAGTTCGTACCGGAGATCAATTGGGACATCCCGGCTTCCTCTATCCTAGTGTTCGACAACAGCGGGGATTTGACGGAGGAGAAGGTCGACAGCGTTTATCGCTTTGTTTTGGGAGAAGAAGGACAAGCTTAATCAACGACAAAGAAGCCCTTTCCGCGGTTGTGCCGCTGGAAGGGCTTTTGCTTATGCCTCTTACTTCGTTTTGGATGCCATCGCTTTGGGTGAGCCATCGATGACCGTCCACCCGGTATCACTAATGGCGGGAACCGACTCTCCACGGGCCAACCGTAGCAATTGGCCGACCAGCAATCCACCCCACCCATCCTCATTTTGCGAAAGCACGGAAGTGATCTGTCCGTTGCGCAAGCCCTCCTTCATTTCCGGCGTCATATGGAAGGCGACGGCATAACGGTTTAGTCCCATCGCTTTCCAGACGAGCACGGAGGCGGAGCTGGAGGTAAGATCGACCGAGATGAAGGCATCGAAATGGGGGTGGGCGTCAATCATCGCTTCCAGGTCGGCCAGCGCCTTGCCGTCGTCCCCCTCGTTGTGGCGGATCTCCAACACCTGAATATTCGTTTCGTCATGCAAAAAGTCCAGCAATCCCTCCAGCCGTTCCCGATCCTGACTCATCGAAGAAACGCCGGATGCGACGAGGACCATGCCTTTATCTTTCATCCGTTTCTGGATCACGCGGCCCATTTCCGCCCCGGCCTCCACGTTGTCCGTGCCGATATAAGCCGAACGTCGGCTATCCGGGGCGTCCGATTCAAAGCAGATGACGGGAATTCCGGCGTCTACCGCCTTGTTGATCATCGGGGTGAGCGCGACGGAATCGATCGGTGAAATCGCGATACCGTCAACCTGCTGCTGGATCATCGTCTCCATCATATGGATTTGCTGTTCCACGCTTACCGTTTCGGGGGCTTTGACAACAAGCCTCACCTTTTCGGGAGAGCCCGCCTCTTCCGCAAGCCGGGTGATTTCCTCATAGAAAGGATGCGCCATCGGATAGATGATGCCGAAAATGTACTTCGGCGCTTGGAGCTTAGACGAAGTTGAAGGCGGAAGGACGGCGGCAGGGGCGGCGGTCGAGACCGTAGTGCTTGCACCTCCACCCTCCGCGACAGACGCCGGAGCCCTCTGGCATCCCGTGAGCGCCAACACCAACAGCAAACCCAACGCCGGCCCCAAGGTACGTCCGCTCATCAGCCTTCCCAACCAAGCGCCCCCTATCGAGCGTTTATTCCAGCGACTCTGAAACGGCATGATCATGCGGCTCCTCTCTTGTGAGGCGGATGCTGGTTTTGACAGCGGTCAACGCGCCATGTTTACGGAATTCGGTTGTCGTCATCCCGGTCACCCGCTTAAATAGGTTCGAGAAATAATGCGCATCGCTATAGCCGACCTGACAAGCGATTTCATACGTTTTGCATTGCGTCGACTGCAGCAGCTCCATCGCTCTGCGAATCCGTGTTTCCGTCAGAAACTCAATAAACGTTTGACTGGTTTCCTGACTGAAGATTTTGCTCAGGTGGCTCGGGCTCATGCTGACATGCTCGGCGGCATGCTGCAGGGAAATGTAGCCCTTGTCATAATTGGCAGCGATATAATCCTTCACCCGATGAAGTAAATCAGCGTAACGGTCGGTGGATCTGGCGCGCCACAACCAGAATTGTTCCACCAGGTGGGTCAAATATGCGCAGGCTTCCTCCCAGCGGTCCACCGCTTCGATCCGCCCCTGAAACGACCGGAGGCTCTGGCCCGAGTCCCCGGGTCCCCGGATGGACTCCTCGGCCACCTTGAACACCTCCAACGTCAGGTCGTTCAGGATGTAGTAACCGGTCAGAGAGGCATCCCAATCGATCGACTGAAGTACGGCGGCGAATTCAGGGATAAAGGAAGACAGTTGCCGGGAGGTTCCGATCTTTAGAAACCGAATAAAGGCCTGCCGGTCCAGCAAAATATTGTGTTGAATGGAGCTGCGCGTCGCCTCCAGCAGGTTTTGCCGGTTTTGCCTCGTGAGCCGTAGCCAGTGAAGCGATTCCTCGGCTTCGAGAAAAGAAAGGTGAATGCCCTGGATACGCTCATGTCCCGAGCCGATCCCGAGGGAAAGCGGGAAGCGGCAGGCCGGTTCTTCGAGGATGGCCTGCACTCGGCGAAAAGGCTCCAGCAATTTCTTGATCGCACTTTCCGTATCCCCTTTGACGATACATACCTTTTTGGTCCGGCTGGCTGGATACTGCAGCATCTGGCGATGATCGCACTCTTTCCGAATATGCTCTAACAGATCGGTCCAATCCGCGGCACCCTCGACATCCATTTCTCCGGTTGAAGGTTCCGCAGGACGCAGATCGATAATCGTTACGGCATACCAGCGGGCAACCAACGGAACCGATAAAGTTTCGGCCGTTTGAATGGCCTCCGGTGCGGACAACATCCCTCCGCATAAATCGCTTAACAGCTTGTGCCGTGAATTCCCGGCTTTCTCCAGTTCCCGGCGCATCAACCCCGCGAGCTGTTCCTTTTCGCTTCGCTCCTTATCGATCTTGTCGCCTACCGCCCGAAGCAACCCAACCAGATCCGAGGCGCTGATCGGTTTCAGACAATACTCCTCCACGCCAAGGCTGAGCGCTTTTCTGGCATAATCGAATTCCCCGTGTCCGCTCAAAATAATGATCTTGATTTGAGGGAATTTAGCGCGCACCACATGGCATAACTCAAGGCCATTCATAAACGGCATTTTAATGTCGGTGATCAAGATATCGGGCTGCAACTGCTCGATCATCGGCAGAGCCATCTCTCCGTCGGAAGCGTCGCCGAGATAATCGAACCCTTCCCGTTCCCACGGAATGCAATCCCGAATGTTCTCCCTGACGAGAATCTCATCATCGACGAGCAGCACTTTCTTCATCGGTCATTCCTCCTTGCCTCTTGGAATGGATATCGTTACGGTCGTGCCTTCTCCGGCAACGCTGTCGATCACGACCCCGTAGGGTTCGCCATAAAAGAGCTTGATCCGCTGATGGACGTTATGAAGTCCAAAGCCGCCCGACACTTCTTCGCCGGTTTCCACGGGCAGGCGTCCGTTCAGCAAATCGCGGCGCAGCCGTTCGAGCTTATCCGCAGGAATTCCGCACCCGTTGTCCCTTACGGTTAGCTGAAGCTCACGCCCGGATTCCTGAGCAGATACCGTAATCATTCCTTTGCCCCGCTTATTCTTGATGCCGTGATACAGCGCGTTTTCCACGATCGGTTGGAGCGTCATTTTGAGAACGGAGCAGGGGAGGAGATGCGGCTCCACCTCGATCCGGTACTCCAAAATATCACGATACCTCATCTGTTGAATGATCAGGTAGCTGTGGACATGTTCAATTTCCTTCTCCAAGGGGATCCAGTCGCGCCCGCGATTTAAGCTGATGCGGAACAGTCGGGAGAGCGATTGCACCAACGTGATGACCCTGTCGTTCTTGCCCGCCTCCGCCATCCACAGGATCGAATCGAGCGTATTGTACAGAAAGTGAGGGTTGATCTGGGCTTGCAGGGCGCGCAATTCGGCTTTCTTGATCTCTTCCTGTTCCCGGATGCTTTGCTCGAGCAGGGCCTTGATTTTCCCAAGCATAATGTTAAAGCTGCGCCCCAGGTCAGCGACTTCATCATTGCCTGCGGGTGTGACCTTGGATTCCAGAAAGCCGGATGCGGCCAGCTTCATCTTGTTCTTCAGCAGCTTGAGCGGGCGCGTGAGCCGGGAGGAAATAAAAAAGTGCAAAGAAACGGCAAACAAAATGCTCAGCGCCACGCTGACGATGATGAGTTGCCGAATCGAATCGGCCTCTTTGACGATTTCGCGCAAGTTGACCTGGCCGATGATTTTCCAGCCTGCGGCCTGGGGGGAGGAGGCGAAGATGAACTTCGGCCCTCCGTTCGATTTATCGACATAACTGGTCAAAGCGCCGGTAGCCATTCGGGCCAAGACGTCCCGCTCCGGCAAGACCTGATCCGGGGCGAGCCCGGACGGCATGAAGATGGGACGACCGCTGGCGTCGACGATATAGAAGAATCCGGTTTCGCCCACTTTGACCTCGTCGCAGAATCGGCTGACCGCCGAAGCATCTACATCGATGACGATGAAGCCGATCGTTTCGTGCGTAATCCGCTGTTTGACGGCGGCCATGATCGAAATGGCGGGTTTCTCCTGAAGTCCGTCGGGATGGTCCAACGTCAGGGCGTCAAGCGGAGGGACGGTGAGTACGACATCGGGATTGTCGATTAAATAGGCGAAATGGGGATTACGCAGCGGGTTTTTATCCAGCACAAATACACCGCGCCGTTCGCTGATGCCCCTCCCGTACAGGTTGATCATGGTAATATTCAGGACGCTTTCATATTTGTAGGTTTGACGGTAGGAGTCGATCGTCCGCAGGATCTCTTTGGCATCCTCATAGGTGTCGTTTTGCGAGTAGAGAAAATGCAGCACCTGCGAATGGTTGCCGAGTTCAAGCAATTTACTGCTGTCGGTGAACAACGTTCCCAGGCTTCGCGCCAGTTGATCCGCCGTGAGCACTGCGCTGGCTTTGCTGTTCTCGTAGACCGTGTTGTAAGACTTCTGATAAGCGACCAACCCGATGGCGATGAGCGGAATGACCGTCAGGAACAGGAACATCAGGAGGAGCTTCGCGCGCAGGCCGGAGGAGATCCAATTGATCAGCTTCATGGGAGGCCTGCCTTTCAAGAAGGGCTCTTTTGATCCCATATTATGAAGCAACCCCCTTGAAAACGCAATCATTCATAAAAAAACAAAGGAACGCCGCAAAAAAACAAACTGGACAGATCGAAGCGGAGTATAGAAACGAAAGAAAACGCAAACGTCTGCGATGAAACTCCGTATCTCGAGAGGATGTAAGCGTTTTATAATCGGATCACGCCAGACCATGGTGATCCAAAAAGGGGAGGAATTTGAAGATGGTTTCGATCAAAAAATCCGGACTGATTGTTGCGGCATCCTTGCTGCTTCTTTTGGCGTCCGCATGCGGCGGCAGCGGCTCGGGCGGGAATGCCCAGGAGCCGGCGAATAACGGCGGCAAACAAGCGGAGCAATCCAATTCGGCAAGCAACACAACGACGGAAAACGCGAAGGACACAACGGCGGAAAGCAAAAAAATCGTGCTTGGATTTTCGCAGGTTGGCGCGGAAAGCGGGTGGAGAACGGCGAACACGAAATCGATTCAAGATTCGGCCAAAGAGGCCGGCTTCGAGCTGAAGTTCTCCGACGCCCAGCAGAAGCAGGAAAACCAGATTAAAGCGATTCGTACCTTCATCCAGCAGAAAGTGGATGTCATCGCTTTTTCGCCGGTGGTGGAGTCGGGTTGGGATACCGTGCTGAAGGAAGCGAAGGACGCCGGGATTCCGGTGATTCTGACTGACCGTGCGGTCGATTCCCCAGACGATTCGCTGTACAAGACGTTTATCGGTTCCGACTTCGTGGAAGAGGGACGCCGGGCTGGAAAATGGCTGGTGGATCGATTCAAGGACTCGACCGAGGAGATCAACATCGTGGAGTTGCAGGGAACGACGGGTTCCGCACCGGCGATCGACCGCCAGAAGGGTTTTGCGGAAGTGATCGCGGCGAATCCGAATCTGAAAGTGATTGCTTCGCAAACCGGTGACTTTACGCGGGCGAAGGGGAAAGAAGTCATGCAGTCCTTCCTGAAGGCGAATAAGAAGATCGATGTGCTGTATGCCCACAATGATGATATGGGACTAGGAGCCATCCAGGCGATTGAAGCGGCCGGGTTGAAGCCGGGTGAGGACATCCTCATTATCACGGTGGACGGGGTCAAAGACGGGTTCGTCGCGGCTAGCGAAGGCAAAATCAATTTTATCGTGGAATGTAACCCGCTGCTGGGACCCCAACTGATGCAAGCCGTTCAAGATGTCGTCGACGGTAAGGAAATCGAGAAGCGGATCGTGACCGAAGAAGGCGTGTTTACTTCCGAAGACGCCAAGCGTGAGCTGCCTAACCGGAAGTATTAAGCGAGATGATGGATATGGAGCCTATGGAACCGATTCTGCACATGTCGGGGATCCATAAAACATTTCCCGGCGTAATAGCACTGAAAAATGTGAATTTCCGGCTGTTTCCCGGTGAGGTGCATGCGCTGATGGGCGAGAACGGTGCCGGCAAATCGACCTTGATCAAGGTGTTGACCGGGGTTTACGCCGCGGATCAAGGCCTTGTGGAGATGGTAGGGTCACCGATCAGGGTGCATAGTCCGCAGGAGGCGCAGCTTGCCGGCATCAGCACCGTTTATCAGGAGATCAACCTTTGCCCGAACTTGTCTGTTGCGGAAAATATTTATATCGGCCACGAGCCTTACCGGTTCGGCCGGGTCCGTTGGAAGGAAATGAACCGGAACGCGGAGCGTCTGCTGAAGGAAAGGCTGCATTTGGACATCGATGTGACCCGTTCGCTCGAAACTTATTCGGTTGCGGTTCAACAGTTGGTCGCCATTGCACGGGCGCTCAGCATTTCCGCCAAAGTGTTGATTCTGGATGAACCGACCTCCAGCTTGGATCAGAGCGAGGTTCGGCAGTTGTTTGCCATTATGCGGAAGCTGAAAGAAGAGGGACTGGCGATTTTGTTCGTCACGCATTTTTTGGATCAGGTCTACGAAATCTCCGACCGCATTACGATCCTTCGCGGTGGGGAATTCATGGGGGAGTATCTCGTGAATGAGCTTCCCCGCATCGAGTTGGTGTCGAAGATGATCGGCAAAGAACTGGAGCTGCTGGAGGAATTCCCAAGCTCGGCGGCGGACGGCGGTAAGCCGGATGGCGAATGGCTGTTGAACGCGGCGGGACTGGGGAAGCAAGGGTCGATCGAGCCCTTCGATTTGCAGATTCACCAAGGGGAGATTGTCGGGTTAGCCGGATTGCTTGGCTCCGGTCGGACCGAAATGGCCCGCCTTCTCTTCGGGGCCGACCGGCACGATCAGGGAAGCCTTCAAATGGCCGGCAGCGGCGGGAGTATTCACTCCCCCCGTCAGGCCATAGACGAAGGCATTGCCTTTTGCTCCGAGAACCGGAAGAAGGAAGGCATTATCGACGATTTGACCGTTCGGGAGAACATCGTATTGGCGCTTCAGGCGGCGAAGGGGTGGTCTCGCGCAATTCCGCGCAAACGCCAAGAGGAAATTGCGGAGGAGTATATCCGCCTGCTGAATATTCATCCGCCCGATTCGGAGCAATTGATCCGCAACTTGAGCGGCGGCAATCAGCAGAAGGTTCTGCTAGCCCGATGGCTGGTGACCGAGCCCAAGCTGCTCATTCTGGATGAGCCGACCCGCGGAATCGACATCGGCGCTAAGACGGAAATTCAGAAGCTGGTACTGACGCTGGCGGAGAAGGGGATGAGCGTGTTGTTTATCTCTTCCGAGCTGGAGGAGGTGCTGCGGGTGAGCGATCGGATCGCCGTGCTCCGCGACCGCCGGAAGGTGAAGGAAATGAGGGGCGCCGAAATGAATCAGCAGCAGGTGATGCAGGCGATCGCCGGAGGGGAGAAGGGATGAGAAAACATCGTTTGGTATGGCCTTTGCTCGTGCTCGCCTTGTTGCTCTTGTTTAACTTGATTTATTCGCCGGACTTCTTCTCCATCAAAATGCGGGACGGCCATCTCTACGGCAGTTTGATTGACATCCTGAATTTTGGTTCTCCGCTAATTCTCGTGGCGATCGGGATGACTCTGGTGATTGCGACCGGAGGCATTGACCTGTCTGTCGGCTCGGTTGTAGCGATTGCGGGAGCGATGGCCTGTTTGCAGATTAGCCGGGCGACGGACCAGAATAGCTTGATTCCCGTTCTGTCCGCCGTCGGCCTCGCGCTGGTTCTGTGCGCCGTGCTTGGCCTCTGGAACGGATTTCTGGTCTCCCGGGTCGGCATCCAGCCGATCATAGCCACCCTGGTCCTGATGGTAGCCGGGCGAGGGATCGCGCAGCTGATTACAAACGGACAGATCATTACGGTACAGAGCTCCAAGTATCAATATCTGGGAGCCGGATTTTGGCTTTCGCTGCCGTTTTCGATCTTTGTGGTTGCGGCCGTATTTGTGGTCGCCTCCTTGCTGACCCGCAAAACCGCATTAGGACTGTTTATCGAGGCGGTCGGCTGCAAGCCCACGGCCAGCCGGTTGGCGGGTGTCCGGTCTCGGACGGTGACCTTGGCCGTTTATTCGTTCTGCGGCTTATGTGCAGGGATGGCGGGTCTGCTTCTCAGCTCCAACGTTTCGAGCGCGGACGGGAACAATGCCGGGCAATGGTACGAGCTGGACGCGATTTTGGCCGTGGTTGTCGGCGGGACTTCCTTAAACGGGGGGCGATTCCATTTGGCGGGGACACTGGTGGGGGCGCTGATTATTCAGACGCTGACGACAACGATTTACATGGTGGGCGTACCGCCGGAAATCACGCTGGTCGTTAAGGCGGTTGTCGTTCTCGCGGTTTGTTTGATCCAATCCGATCAATTCCGGGCTGCCCTGAGCGGGAATCGGAAGAAGCCAGGAACGCCGACTGCGGCGAAACCGGGGGTGAAGCCGCATGCTTAAACGTAATTACATTCCGTTAGGGGTAACGATCGGCCTGTTTCTGCTGATGTTCGTCGCCGGCTCGTTCCGGTATACCGGGTTCTTCTCCGGGCAGGTGCTGCTCAATCTGCTGATCGACAACGCCTTTCTGCTTATTACCGCGGTCGGCATGACCTTCGTGATCGTGTCCGGGGGGATCGACTTGTCGGTCGGCTCGGTGATCGCCTTGACGACGATGGTTTCCGCGAGCCTGCTTCAGCAGGGGTGGCCGCCCGCGCTCGTGATTTTACTCGTTCTGATCATGGGGACGGGATTCGGAACGGCGATGGGGGCGGCGATTCATTATTTCAACATTCAGCCGTTTATCGTGACGTTGGCGGGGATGTTCCTGGCCCGCGGCCTGTGCTACGTCATCAGCATCAACACGATTACGATCGATAATGCCTTTTACACGGCGGCGGCCCAGACGAAGATCAAGCTGCCGGGCGATCACTTCGTATCCATTAGCGTCATCATCGCTTTGGTCGTGGTTGCCCTTGGCATTTATTTGGCCCATTACACGAAATTCGGACGAAACGCGTACGCCATCGGGGGGAGTGAGGCATCCTCTTTGCTGATGGGGTTGCCGGTAGCCCGCACGAAATTGATGGTCTACGGCTTCAGCGGACTTTGCTCCGCATTGGCCGGAGTTGTGTTTACATTCTATATGCTGTCCGGCTACGGACTCCATGCGAACGGGATGGAGCTGGACGTGATCGCCGCCGTGGTGATCGGCGGAACGCTGCTTACCGGCGGCGTTGGGTATGTTGTTGGTACTTTCTTTGGGGTCATGATTCAGGGCGTGATTCAGACGATTATTAGCTTTGAAGGTACCCTTAGCTCTTGGTGGACGCGGATCGTGATCGGCGTATTGCTCCTGCTGTTTATCTTGCTGCAGAGGCTGCTTGGTGAGCGTCGGCTGGCCGAGCGAGGGTAAGGAACGAACGGGGAGGCTTACGAAAAAAACCTGTGGCGAGACGCTCAGGTTTTTTTCGCTCTTTTCCGGTGAAATCGCTTGTGATAAGCTTCCGGTTAATGGGATATCACGAAATAGGGGGAAGACGTGTTATGCGTAGGCGCAATCGCTTCACATTATGGAAACCCATGCCTCTTCTGGCCCTGCTTGCTCTTCTGTTCATCTTCTCCGGCTGCCAGGCCGGAACCGCGGAGGAGACTTGGGTTCACCCTGAAGCGGATCAAACGGCCATGACCTATGTCACCTCGGGGCCTGAGCTTTCCTCAAGAGAGCCGGCTGCGGAGAAATACCGCATTGTGCTGGGGTTCTCCCAGCTCGGTTCGGAGAGCGACTGGCGGAACGCGAATAGCCAATCGATCAAGACAGCGGCCAAAGAGGCGGGGATCGAGCTGCTGTTTGAAAATGCCGAGCAATCTCAAGAAAAGCAGTTTGAGGCGGTCCGCAGCTTTATCTCGCGCAAGGTCGATGTGATCGCGATCGCTCCGGTTATTCAGACCGGATGGGTACCGATCCTGGACGAGGCCGAGGAGGCCGGAATCCCGGTGATCATCGTCGACAGGGCGGTCGATGCGTCCAATTACGTGACTCTGATCGGTTCCGATTTGTACGAAGAAGGGAAGAAGGCGGGCAAATTCCTGCTGGATAAAATGGTTGGTCACCCCGGGCCAATCCAAATCGTGGAACTGAAGGGGACGGAGGGCTCGACGCCGTCCATTGATCGCGGCCGGGGATTTGCGGATACGGTTCTCGGGGATAAGAGATTCAAGGTGCTGGAAAGTGAGCATGCCGATTTTACGCTGGAACAGGGGGAGAAGGTCATGCGCTCTTTTTTGCAGAAACACGGTGGAGAGATGGATGTGCTGTACGCTCATAATGACGATATGGCGCTGGGCGCCATCAAAGCTATCGAGGCTTACGGGCTTAGGCCGGGGAAGGATATCGTGATCATTTCCGTCGACGGGACGCGCAGGGCGCTAAGAAGCATGGCCGAAGGCAAAATCAACGCGGTGGTGGAATGCAATCCCCTGCTTGGACCGAATCTGATGCAGGCGGTGAGAGAGCTGACGGAAGGGCGGACGCTGCCCAAAAGGATTGTCACCCCTGAAACCGTCTTTACTGAAGTAACCGCTGAATTAGAGGTGGATAACCGAGAGTACTAGAGCGGCCTCCCGGGGAATTCGGTTCGGATTCGGATTGCCAAAGTCTATCCTAAATACACAAGCACCCCCAACTGTTTTATAATAAAACAGCAGAGTTTACCAATTTGGCGATTCTTACGGAATCACCCGGACTGGAGGAATCAGGATGTCCGTTATGACCGCTATTTTTAGAAAATACCGGGTTGCCGCCATTTCGGCGATCGTCATGCTGCTGATCGAGCTGGCGGTGGAGCTGGTTCAGCCGCTGATCATCTCGCGGATCATCGACCAGGGGATTCGGCAGCACGAGGTGTCCGTCGCCTGGATTTGGGGCGGGGTGCTGATGGCGAGCGCATTGGTGGCGTTTCTCGCCGGGATTACCAGTTCCTTCTTCGCCTCGCATGTGAGTCAAGGCTTCGGTTATGACCTGCGCGACAAGCTGTACGAAAAGGTGCAATCCTTCTCGTATGAGGTATTTAACCGTTTTGCGGCTTCTTCGTTGATCACCCGGCTGACCGGGGACATCACGGTTCTGCAGGATGTGATTTTTATGTGCCTGCGCTTTGCTTCGCGGGTGCCGCTGGTTGTGATTGGGAGCGTCGTAATGGCTTTGGTCGTCCATGCGAAGCTGGGGCTGCTGCTGACGATTACGGTTCCCGTGCTGCTGGGATTTGTCCTGTGGATGATCCGTAAAGCGTCCGCTTTATTTCGTACGGTGCAGCGGCGCACAGACAGCGTCAATGGCCTGATTCAGGAAAATCTGACCGGCATGCGCCTCATCCGCGTCTTCGTGCGGATGTCGCATGAGATCGGGCGCTTTGAACAGCGCAACCGGGATTTGCGTCAGGGCACAGTCGCCGCGCTGAAGCTGACGGAGACAACGATGCCGTTCCTGCTGTTCATCATGAACGCCGGGATCATTGCGGTGCTGTGGTTTGGCCGGGTCGAAATCGCGGACGGGGGCGCCAGCGTTGGCGAAGTCGTCGCCGTCATCAACTATTCGCTGCGGACGATCGGCGCGTTATCGGCTTTATCCTGGATCATGAGCTCCCTGTCGCGGGGAGCCGCATCAGGCGGACGGGTACGCGAAGTGCTGGAGGAGGATGATCCGGCCGGGGAGCGCGAAGGTCGTTTGACGGAGGCGGTTGGTGAGAAAACGGATGGAGAGTTGGGGGTAACGGCGGAGATGGCGGCAGCAGCGGGAGTGTCACCGATCCAAGGCCGCATCGAGTTTAGCGAGGTCTCCTTCCGTTATCCGGGCCGCGACGTGATGGCGCTGGAGCACGTATCGTTTACGGTGGAGCCGGGGCAGCGAATCGCCATCATGGGCGCGACCGGTTCGGGGAAAACATCTCTGGTGCAGCTGATCCCCGGCATGTACGAGCCCACGGAGGGAACGATCCGTATCGATGGGATCGATATCCGCGAGCTCGATCGGAGACGGCTCCGACGCGCCATCGGTTATGTGCCGCAAGAGGTCATGTTATTCTCCGGAACGATCCAGGAGAATATTGCCTGGGGCCGCGAGGATGCGACGCTGGAGCAAATTCAGGCCGCGGCTCGGCAGGCGCAAATCCACGAGACGATCGAGCGGCAACCGCACGGCTACGAGACGCGGCTCGGTCAGCGCGGCGTTAATCTGTCCGGCGGGCAGAAACAGCGTTTGTCGATCGCCCGGGCGCTGGTGCGGCAGCCGGCCATCCTGATTCTGGACGACAGCACCAGCGCGCTGGACGTCCGCACGGAGGCAGCTTTGCTGGAGGAGATCTCGAGCCTTTCTTGCACGACGCTGCTTATTACTCAGAAGATTAGCTCGACAGCTACGGCGGATTTGATTCTTCTTATGGATGACGGGCGGCTGATTGCCAGCGGGAAACATGAGGAGCTGCTGCAGCATTCGGAATTGTATCGGCGGATTTGCGAATCCCAGCAAGGAAAGGAGGCGGAACCCCATGCCGTTCAAGACCTTCACTGAACCGTTTCGCCATCCGTACCCGAAGCTGGGTCCATCCTCGCAGGCAACGCAGGGCGGAGGGGCTCGTCAGGACGCTCCGTCTGCGACGGCGGCTGCGCCGCGCCGGCCCGGACATGGCGGCGGACCCGGCGGCGTAAGGCCCAAGGTGCGGGCTAAAAATTGGTCAGGCACGTTAGGGCGGATTTGGAGTTACCTATCTGCCCATAAAGCCCGGCTGGCGACCGTCTTGCTGATGGTTGTCTTCAGCTCGGGATTAGCACTGCTAGGCCCATACCTGGTCGGGATGGCAGTGGATGATTACTTGGAGTCAGGTGGCGGCCGTCCTTGGGTAATGTTCCTCATCGGATTAACGCTGGTGTTTGCCGGTTCGTCGCTCACGTCCTGGCTGCAAAACATCTGGATGATCGGAATCGCTCAGGAGACGGTGTACCGCATGCGCTCCGAGTTGTTCGCCCAGTTGCATCGGCTGCCGATTCCGTATTATGGGAAACGCCAGCAAGGCGAGATCATGAGCCGACTGACCAATGATATGGACAATGTCAGCTCGACGCTGAACAGCTCGGCGATCCAGATTTTCTCCAGCGTACTGACATTGGTTGGCACGGTCGCCGTGATGCTGTACCTCAGCCCGCTGCTGACGCTGCTGACGTTCCTCGTCGTGCCGCTGATGATGGCCGGGATGCGATGGATCACGAAGCGGACGGGGCCGCTGTACAAGCGGCGCCAACAGGATCTTGGCAACCTGAATGGTTACATTGAGGAGACATTGTCGGGGCAGCGGATCATTAAGGCGTTCTCTCAAGAGCAGCGAGTGCTGCAAGACTTCCGCGAACGTAACGGGGCAATCCGTAGCTCCAGCTTCTGGGCACAGACAATATCCGGCTTCATCCCCAAGCTGATGAACGGACTCAATAACCTGAGCTTCGCGATCGTGGCCGGGATCGGCGGGGTGTTGGCGGTTCAGGGGAGTGCCGGAGTGACCGTCGGGGTGATCGTTGTGTTCGTCGAGTATGCACGGCAATTCACCCGGCCGCTGAACGATCTGGCGAACCAGTGGAACTCGCTGCTGTCGGCCATTGCCGGCGCGGAGCGGGTGTTCGAGGTGCTGGACGAGGAGATCGAAGCTAGCGACGAGGAAGAGTCGGTAGAGCTGTCGTCCGTTCGGGGTGAGGTGGTCTTCTCGGACGTCTACTTCTCTTATGAGGAAAATGGAAACGAGGTCGGCGATACGTTGGAGGAGCTTAGCTTTACGGCAAATCCGGGCGAGACGATCGCATTGGTCGGGCCGACGGGGGCCGGCAAAACGACGCTGATCCAGTTGCTGTCGCGCTTCTACGAACCATCGCGCGGGACGATCACGGTCGACGGCTGCGATATCCGGACGATCCGGCGCGACAGCCTGCGTTCTCAGATGGCGTTCGTGCTGCAGGAGTCCTTCCTGTTCCAGGGCACGATCCGCGACAATATCCGCTTTGGTCGATTGGATGCGACCGATGCGGAGGTGGAAGAAGCCGCCAAGCTGGCGAACGCACACTCCTTCATCGTGCGGATGCCTGGCGGCTACGACAAGGTACTCGGCGCAGACGGCGGGGGCATCAGCCAAGGGCAACGACAGCTGCTGGCCATCGCGCGGGCGATACTGGCGGATCCGTCGATCCTTGTACTGGACGAGGCGACCAGCAGCATCGATACCGTGACGGAGATCAAAATCCAGGAAGGCCTGCAGTGGTTGATGCAAGGCAGAACGAGCTTCGTGATCGCTCATCGTCTGAACACCATCCGCCAGGCCGACAAGATTCTGGTCTTGAAGGAAGGCCGCTTGATCGAGCAGGGCTCGCACGAGGAGCTCTTGCGACGACACGGGTTCTATCATAGCTTGTACCACGGTGCGCTGGAAGGGGAAGGGAGCGACGTTTAATGGAGTTAAACGCCTATCTGCGGAGGATCACGCTGCAGCGGCAGGAGGTGCCGACGTTTGCCGACTATCCCTTTCATCTGCCCGCGATCTCGTCGCTGGGTCAGCTGGAGTTCCACCCGAAAGTGACGTACATCGTCGGCGAAAACGGGATGGGCAAATCTACGCTGCTGGAGGGCATCGCCGTCGCCCTGGGGTTTAACCCGGAAGGCGGCACGATGAACTTTAGCTTCGCGACGGCCGAGACCCATTCCGAGCTTCATCGCTATCTGCGTACCGTAAGGGGGCCGATGCGGCCGCGGGACGGGTTCTTTTTCCGGGCGGAGAGCTATTATAATCTGGCGACGGAAATCGATAATCTGGATCGGGAACCAAGCTTCGGTCCACCTATCCGGGACTCTTATGGCGGAAAATCGCTGCATACAATGTCGCATGGCGAATCGTTTTTCGCCGCGTTCATGAACCGCTTCAGCGGGCGCGGTCTGTACATCTTGGACGAACCGGAGGCGGCGTTGTCCCCGTATCGGCAGATGGCGATGCTGGCGCGGATTCATGAGCTGGTCGGACGCCACTCCCAGTTCATCATTTCCACGCATTCGCCGATCCTGATGGCGTATCCGGACAGCCTCATGTACGAGCTCACGCCGGACGGGATCGAGGAGACCACGCTGGAAGAGACCGATCATTACATCATCATGAAGGAGTTCGTCAATCATCGGGAGGGTATGCTAAGGGAACTGTTGCGAGAAGATCATTGACTTCCTTATCTAGTGTAACTATAATGGTTACAGGTAGATCGATGGCTTCATGGCAACCCAATCGATAAGGAGGATTCCAGGATGAAGATTTTAGTGACAGGGGCGACGGGGCAACTCGGCGCAAAGGTGGTAGAAGCGTTGCTGGCAAAGGTGCCGGCAGAGCAGCTGGCGGTCAGCGTACGTGATCCGGAGAAAGCCCGCGCGTTTAGCGCGCGGGGTGTAGACGTACGCCGAGGGGATTTCGAGGACCCCGCTTCGTTGGAACCGGCATTTGCCGGCGTGGAGCGGCTCTTGATCGTATCGACGCAAGGCGATAACGACACGCGGATCCGCCAGCACTTGGCGGCCGTTGCGGCGGCGCAGCGGGCGGGGGTTCAGCTCATCGCTTATACAAGCGTGGTAAATGCGGCGCATAATTCACTGGAGCTGGCGCCTGTTCACAAAGCGACCGAGGAAGCGATCGCGAAGACGGGAATTCCTTATGTGTTCTTACGAAACAACTGGTATATCGAGAACGAAACCGGCACGATCCAAGGTATTTTGGCTGGAGCGCCGCTCGTGACTTCCGCTGGAGAAGGCAAAGTCGGCTGGGCTACACGTGAGGACTATGCGCAAGCGGCAGCAGCCGTGCTGACCGGCAACGGGCATGAGAACAAAATCTATGAGCTCTCGGGCACGCCGATTCCGCATGCCGAGCTGGCCCGGATCATTGGCGAGGCCCTGGGCCGTGAAGTTCCGGTCCAACACGTCGACGATGCGAATTACGCCGATGTAATGCGCGGTGCGGGCGTGCCGGAGCCGGTGGTGCCGTTCCTCGTCTCCATTCAGCGCTCGATCCGCGAAGGGGCGCTGGACGTTCCGAGCGGTGACCTGGAAACTCTGCTGGGCCGTCCGGCAACCCCGCTCGTTGAAGCGGTACGCGACATCGTGAAGGATCTGCAAGCCTAAACAACGAAGCCCTGTTCCGATATGGAACAGGGCTTTTTTTGGGGCTGTCCTAAAAGGTAAACGGCCAGGTGGGTTTTATACCGAGCCGATTATTTTCTTTGTTGGCCTAACACGGGATACCGGCAAGAATATTACAGTTTGTACAACAGTTTTTGCCGATTCGTTCGCATACACCCCAAAATGCAACATTTCCGCGAACTGATCTACTACCTTTTGGGACGAACCCTTTTTTGCGTTCAGCGGCCTTCGATTCCTAACCAGCCAACTGCAAAAGTGCAGTTGATATTTCGCTAAACCTTCGTATCTCGCGACTGAACTGCAAAAGTGCATTTGATTCAGGGACGAATCCGGGAATAAGAGGTGATTTGCCGGATTTAGACTGCACTTTTGCACTTGATCGCCTGAATCGAACCGAATTGGCGAAAAAGAACTGCACTTTTGCATCTCACTCATGCGCGCGCGGCTACTTGATCCCCTTCCCGCCAACCGGGCGGATCGGAATGGATTCCACTCCGGCGATCAGCGGCATCGCGCGTTGAATCATCGCTCGCGTAGCTTCATCTTGCAGTGAAGCGGCATGAGCTTCCGCGTTGCTCCAAACCTCCGTAACCCACACGGTTTCGGGCTCTGTCTCCGAAACGTTCACCACATACAGCTCGCATTCTGTAACGCTCCCGGCGCCGGCGGCGGCTTCCAGCAAGATGCCGACCAGCTGGTCGCGTTCCCCGGGTTTGGCTGTGAATTTAGCGTACATGCCGAACTTGTCCACCCTCATCCTCCTCATATCGTGTCTATAAACTCAACTGTAACTCTAACTTTGCTTAGGAGAATTATCGCCTAACCTCACCTGGCAAGCAACAACTTCATTGGAAAAATCCCCCGTAACGGCATGGTATAATAAAACAAAATGTCAGGGCAAAGGAGCGGATCGCATGCCGAAAGTGGTATTGGCTGGGGGCACCGGGTTTGTTGGACAGGCGTTTGCGCAGAGGTTCAAGGAACTGGGAGCCGAGGTTAAGGTAATCTCAAGACAAGCGCCCCATATTCCCTGGGAGGACCAAAGTGCCATCGTGCAGGCGTTGGAAGGGGCGGACCTGCTGATTAACCTCGCCGGTAGATCGGTGAATTGCCGGTACACCCCTGAGAATCGACGGCTTATTCTGGAGTCCCGGACGGAAACAACGCGTCAGCTTGGGGAGTGCATCCTGGCCTGCCAGCGTCCGCCGGCGTTATGGATCAACTCCAGTACGGCGACGATTTACCGGCATGCGGAGGACCGTCCGATGACGGAGGAAAGCGGAGAAGTGGGCTCGGGCTTTTCGGTTGACGTCGCAAAAGCATGGGAGGAGGCATTCTTCGCCTTTGACCTCCCGACAACAAGGCGGGTCGCGCTGCGTATTGCGATCGTACTGGACGACGGCGGGGTGATGGGCCCATTGCGTAATCTGGTACGCTTCGGATTAGGCGGAGCCCAAGGGTCCGGCCGCCAGCAGTTCAGCTGGATTCATATGGAGGATCTGTTCCGGATCGTCCGATTCCTGCAGGAGCATCCCGAGCTCGACGGGGTGTTTAACGCCTCCGCCCCGCATCCGGTCACGAACCGGGAGCTGATGGCCGGCCTGCGACGGGCAATGGGCGTTCCAATCGGCCTGCCCGCGCCGAGTTGGCTGCTGGAGCTGGGCGCTCGCCTAATTCGCACGGAGACCGAGTTGGTGCTGAAGAGTCGCTGGGTGTTGCCGGAGCGGCTGCAACGGGCGGGATTCACCTTCCGATTCGATACGTTGGGGAAGGCGCTGCAAGAAATTGTCGCACGTAACTAGGACAAGGGGGAGCAAAGGCAGTGGATCGAAGCGAATTGAAGAAGCGGTGGGAAGCGGAGGAGGCCAAGGTTTTTCAGGGTTGGGATTTCTCCGAGCTGGACGGACGGTTGGAAGAAGAGGAATTGCCTTGGGATTATCGGACCTTGGTTCAACAGGAGATGAGCGAGAACGCAGTGATGCTCGATATGGGAACCGGCGGGGGCGAGTTTCTGCTGTCCTTGTCACCGCCACCCGGCCGCACCTATGCGACGGAAGCGTACCCGCCCAACTATGAGCTGTGCCTTGCCAAGCTGCCGGCTTATGGGATTGAAGTGTCTAAGGTGGAGGAGGATGACCAGCTGCCGTATGAGGATGAATTTTTCAATTTGGTCCTTAACCGTCATGAATCGTTTTCGGCCAAGGAGGTCTATCGAATCCTGAAGCCGGGCGGAGTGTTTATCACCCAGCAAGTGGGTGGGCGGAACAACCGGGAGCTGTCTCGGAATCTACTTGGCGAAGGGGCAATGAAGACGCCCGCCGAGTTCGATTTGGCCCATACGGTTCGAGACATGATTGAAGCGGGCTTCGACGTCGAGGTTCAGCAGGAGGCTTTTCCCGAGGTGAAGTTTCGCGATGTGGGTGCGCTCGTCTATTTTGCCAAAATCCTAGAATGGGAGTTTGCCGATTTCTCTGTGGAACGTTGTTTCGAGAAGTTATGCGAGTTGCAGAACATTATAGATCAAACCGGATTTGTATCCAGTCGGGAGCATCGGTTTTTGATTCTGGCGCGGAAGGAGAGATGAGGATGAAATTTGTAGATGTCGCGATCTTAACGGATCAGGTGGTGGCGATGACCCGGTTCTATGAAACGGTCCTGCAAGCGACGGCGGTGGGGGACGAGATTCACGTGGAAATGAAGACCGAGGGCACGGGACTCGCGATTTACTCGCGGCGGGCGGCGGAAACGGATATGGGGTTTGATTTCTCCACCTATTGGGGATCGGGGAACTTCACTTTGGGTTTTAATGTTGAGGACGTTGATGCGGAATATGGGCGGTTAAAAGCGCTGGGCGTTGAATTCGTGGCGACTCCTACCACGTACCCTTGGGGAGCCAGGTCGATGCATTTTCGCGATCCGGACGGCAATATCGTGTGCTTTAGAAGCAGAATAGAACCCTTTGTCTAAGTTCCAAACCGAAATTTTTCACCCCTGGTGCCGCGATTCGTCTCCTTATGTTTTGAGAGCGCTAACATTACAATGAGTTTAATCAAAGCAAGGGGGGAGTCAAATACGATGAAAAAATGGATATCACTATTGTGCAGCGCCGCCATGTTGGCGTTGTTGCTCGCCGGCTGCGGCGGGGGAAATGAAGCTTCGGGCAGCGGAGATAACGGTGGAGAGAAAGTGAGCATCTCGATCTGGCATAACTGGACAGGCCAAGATGCCAAAGCGGTGGCGATGCGGAAAATTATCGAGGATTTCCGGACGGCTCATCCCGAAATCGAAGTTGTTGACGAAGGGCTGCCGACGGACGGGCTGAAGACCCGGCTGCGGACAGTGGCCGCGGCAGACGAAATGCCCGACTTGTTCGTGATGTGGCCGGACGCGATGACGAAGGAATTCGTCAAAGGCGATTTGCTGCAGCCGATCAACGATGAACTGGATGCCAATCCGGATTGGAAGAACAACTTCATTCCGAATGCGCTGGACGGTTACACGGTAGACGGTAAAATCTACTCCGTTCCGATGAACCTGGCGCCAAGCTCTTTTATTTACTACAACGATAGCTTGTTTAAGAAATATAACGTGAAGGTACCGGAAACATGGGAAGAATTAGAGACTGCGATCCAAACGTTTAATGACAACGGCGTGATCCCGATCGCGCTGGGCAACAAAGCGAACTGGGTGGCACAATCGACGTTCTTCAGCACCGTGGGCGACCGGGTTACCGGCACGGAGTGGTTCCTGAAGGCCGTTGCGCAGGATGGGGCCAAGTTTACAGATCCCGAGTTCGTCGAGGCGTTGACCAAGTTCCAGAAGCTTGGCGACATCAAGGCGTTCCAGGATGGCTTCAATAGCCTCGACGAGACGCAGATGATGCAGTTGTACTTCCAGGGGAATGCCGCGATGGTCGTCAACGGCGGTTGGGCGCTGGCCAACCTGGTCAACAATGCGCCGCCGGAAGTCTTGGACAACACGCATATCACCATCGTCCCTACGATTGATGGCGGCAAAGGAGCCGCAGATACGACCGCAGGCGTCGTCGGTACGGGCCTTGGCGTCAGCAAGAAGTTGACCGGTGCCCGGAAGGAAGCGGCGATGAAGCTGTTCTACGCGATGGCAGGTCCCGACGGGCAAAAGGCTACTTTGGACAGCAGCACCTTAGTCAGCTACAACATCGAGCTCGACAAGAGCAAAGCGCATCCGCTGTTCGTAGAGCTGTATGATCTGATCCAACGTGTCAAAATCGTACCCGTTTACGACTCCAAGTTGGGCTCGGCAACCGTAGAAGTGGTGAACAACGGGCTGCAGGAGCTGCTCATGGGCGGCAAAGCGGAGGATATCGCTCGCAAGATTCAGGACGCACAAGCCGCGGCTGTGGCTTCGAATTAGCAGAGTTCCCCCTTCCCCTCAGGGGAGGGGGATTATTTTTTCCCTTAAAGGATGTGAGAGAGCATGAACGCCTTACGCAGCAAGAGCTTTATCATCACCGGCCTGCTGCCCGCGCTGGTGATTTACTCGTTGTTTGTTTTCGTACCGGTGATCTGGTCGGCGTATTACGGTTTCTTCAACTGGTCGGGCATCGGCGAAGCGAAATATACCGGCCTAAGCAACTATGCGGAAATATTGCGGGATCCGGTGTTTTGGCGGGCGCTGAAAAATAATGTCGTGTTCGTGCTGGCTTCGGTGTTCGGGCAAATTCCGCTGGCTCTCGCCTTGGCGGTGTTGTTGCACAAAAGCAATCTGCTGCAGCGCTTCCTTCGCTCGGCGGTTTTTCTTCCGATGGTCTTGTCCACGGTGGTGATCGGGATGATCTGGCAGTACATTTATCATCCGCAGATCGGCATCCTGAACTTTCTGCTGGACGCGCTGGGTCTATCCAGCTGGAAGCTGGAGTGGTTGTCGGACGGCAATATCGCCATTTATTCGCTTCTTCCGCCGCTGATTTGGAGTTATGTCGGACTTTATCTAATCATCTTCATGTCTGCGCTCCAGAACATCCCAGGTGAAATCCACGACGCGGCTAAGATCGACGGCGTCTCCGGCGTTCGCAAGCTCCTGACGATCTCGCTGCCGATGATTAAGAATACGGTACAAGTGGCGGTTGTCCTGTGCATATCGGGAAGTCTCAAGTCCTTCGACCTGGTCTACATCATGACGAAGGGCGGCCCGGCGCATGCGACCGAGCTGCTGGCGACATATATGTACAATTCGACCTTCTCGACCTATCGTTATGGGTTCGGGAGTGCGATTTCCACCAGCATCATGATCATCAGTCTGCTATTGATTGGCACCAGCCAGTGGCTGACCAATCGGAAGAAAGACGCCGCTTAAGATGAAAGGAGGTACCCATTGAACATGAACATGAATCTAACAACCCCTCTATCGGCGAAAAACGCGGGGAATGGCGGCGGCGGGCGGGTGCTGGGCAAAACGGGCCGGCTTTTGTTTTGGGGACTGCTGACGCTCTATGGGGTGGTGACCCTGTACCCGTTCTTCTGGCTGGTGATCAGCGCGTTTAAGACGAACGCCGATTTCTACGCCCGTCCCTTTGGGCTGCCGCAGGTGTGGCATGGCGACAACTTCACGCGGGCTTGGGAGAGCTCGCGGCTCGGTACCGCATTCGGGAATTCGCTTATTGTGGCTCTCGGATCGCTTGTGCTGACCTTGTTCATAGCCGCGCTGATTTCGTTTATCCTGGCCCGTTTCCAGTTCCGCTGGAAAGGTGGGGTCTTGACCTTCTTCGTGATCGGGATGCTGATCCCGATTCATAGCACCCTGGTTCCGCTGTTTATTCTCATGAAGCAGATGTCGCTGCTGAACACGTATTGGGCGTTGATTCTGCCTTACACCGCATTTGCGCTGCCTACGGCGGTATTCGTGCTGACGGCGTACCTGACGAGTGTGCCCCGCGAGCTGGAGGAAGCGGCTTTTATCGATGGCACCGGCTTGTGGGGGTTATTCTTCCGCATCATGTTGCCGATGTCGGTTCCGGCCTTAGCCACGGTGACCATTCTTAGCTTCCTGCATTCCTGGAATGACTTCTCCTTCGCCCTCGTGTTTATCAACAAGACGGCGCTCAAGACGCTGCCGCTGGCCATCGCTAACTTCGCAGACGGCTACCAGACGGACTACGGCTTGTCGCTGGCGGGCATGACGCTGTCGGTAATCCCGACCATCGTTCTCTATTTGCTGTTTCAGGAACAAATGATGAAGGGGATGACGGCCGGCGCGGTGAAAGGATAAGGGAGGAATATCCTACACCGGAGCAAAGGGGGAGCGCAACATGCATAAATGGCTGACTACGTCGCTTCAGCGCAAGCTGTCGGTGGTGGTTGCGGCGTCCATGATCGTGCCGATGTTGGCTTTGGGTTTGTTCGCCTTTCTGATCTCTTCCAACATTACAGAGGAGAAAACGAAGCTGACCGGCAGCGACATGCTGAAGCAAATGGATGCCAATCTGCGCTTTATGCTGGAGGATATCGAAACGTTGTCGATCTTCTTGATCGGGGAACGGGATTTGCAGACCTATCTGACCGGCCCGGAGGACAATGAGGCTAAGCGGACCGAGCTAGTAGGGAGAATGACGAATCTGGCGGCCTCCAAGCCTTATATCGCCAATATCGCCATCTATCCCGAACGGTTTGACGGACGCCTGTCTACGGCCACATGGTATGAAAATGAGCTCCCGCCTGCGGCGGCGGAAGCGATTGCCGGGGGCGTGAAAACATGGTCTGGCGTATACGAAATTCGCGATTACGCCGGGATGGAGCAGGTCATGACCTTGTTCCGGCCGATTCGCAGCATCTATGATTTTCGCCGACTGGGTTGGCTGGCGATCAGCCTTGACGAACGGGAGCTTGCCCGCAATCTGGAATCGCCGGAGTTTGGCCAGGGGATGGGTAAAGTCGAATTGATTGGAGAAGACGGTACCATTCTGTCATCCGCCGACAAGTCCAGGTTAGGCCAGCCGCTGGATACCTTTGCGCCCGGCCTGTTCGCTTTGATCCCGGGCGGGGTCGCGGCGGCGGACGACGGAGGGGAACCGCGCAGCAACCGCCTGATTGAGAACGGGAGCGTGATCTATGGCAGCGGGGATTCAAAATCGACGGTGCTGTACCGCCGCGAGCCGTTGACCGGCTGGATGCTGGTGGGCAGTGTCCCCTACGACCAATACCAAGCGGAGAACCGCTATATCTTGACGTTAACCGCTATGGTGGTTGGTGTCTCCGTGCTGGCGTGCACGCTGCTGATTTGGTTTACGGTGCGCCGGATCACCCGGCCGCTGCGCGTGTTGACCCGACATTTGTCGCGGATCGATCCGGAGCGGCCTTTGCCGCGTTTTCCAGCGACCTCGGATGATGAGATCGGCCGGCTAGGTCAGAGCTACAATATGCTCGGCGCTCATATCGAACGATTAAAGCGGGAGGTCATCCGCGGGGAGGCGCGCAAGAAGGAGGCCGATCTGCGGGCATTGCAGGCGCAGATCAATCCGCATTTTCTGTACAATACCTTGTCTTCGATCCATTGGATCGCCTTGATGTCGGGGGAGCGGCGAATCGCCGATATGGTCGAGGGGCTTAGCGACTTCTTGCGGATCAGCCTTAATCAGGGCCGAGATTATTGTCCGGTTGAGCAGGAGCTGGCGCATATCCGTAACTATGTTCGGGTCCAATCGATTCGTTTTCCCGATAAGTTTGATGTTGAGTATATCGTGGAGGAGGGGCTTCTGGATAAATGGATGCTGAAGCTGCTGCTGCAGCCTTTGGTGGAGAACGCCTTGATCCATGGGATTCAAAAACGCGAGGGCATCGGAACGATTACCATCCTGATCCAGCCGGAGGGGAAACGCATGCATGTGATGGTCATGGACGACGGGCTGGGGATGAGCGCCGCGCGTTTGGAAGAAGTCCGTCAGGCGCTGTCGCTGCTGGGAGTTGAAGGGACAGGGAAATCGCAAGATCAAGCGGCGATGCCGGGGGCGGTTATGGCAGAGACCGCGGCTACGATGGCCACGGTTGCAGAATTGAACGCTGGATATGGGCTTCGCAACGTAAACGAGCGGCTGTTCTTGCATTACGGACAAGAAGCGGGCCTTACCGTAGATAGCCGGGAAGGCGAAGGGACGCAGGTTTCGTTCTCTATTCCGATCATGGAGGGATCGCCATGAACGTATTGATAGTGGATGATGAGGTCATCATCCGGACCGGTCTAGCCAGCGTTATTTCCTGGAGCGAGCTCGGGTTGAATCTGCTTCCGCCGGCCGCATCCGCGGAGGAAGCGCTCGAGCGGCTGGAAGCGGAGCGGCCGGATATCCTGATCACCGATATCCGAATGAACGGCAAGACCGGCTTGGAGCTGGCGGAGGAAGCGGCCGCAAGGCTGCCGGGGCTGGAGGTGATCATTTTGTCGGGTTACGGGGATTTTGCCTATACCCAGCAAGCCATCCGCCAGGGAGTTGGCGACTATCTGCTGAAGACTAGCAAACCGGAGGAAATTATCCGAACGGTGCTTCGGGCCAAGCGACGGCTGCAGGAGCGCCGGGCCGAGGACTCCCGAGCTCAGCGGCAGGCCCGGGAAGAGCGGCGACGTCAGTTGGTTAAGTGGGTGATCGAAGACGAGGTAGGATCGGTCCCGGTTCTTTCCGAGCAGGAAAATCAGGAAAGGGAAATCTCTATTAGCCCGGGATACCGGCAGGTTTTACTTTTGTCCGCCGACGGCTGGGGCCAGGAGGACGACGCCGATTCGCTGCTGCGATTTGCCGTGCAAAATATGCTGGAGGACTTGCTGCCGGGTGCGGCGGTATTGATCCACCAAGGTCAAATCGTTTGCGTGACCGGGCCAGATAGGGGGGATGCATTCGCTACGGTCGGGCGTTTGAAGGGGGTACTTGAACGGATCGAAAATCTGCTGAACTGCCGGCTGCGCCTTGCGGCTGGTATTGCCGTGGACGATCTGGAACAGGTCCATCGAAGTTATGTGACGGCGGCCGCCGCCTTTGCTTACCGTGATCTGCTGATGAGCCATAAATTGCTGGATTACCGGGAAATCGCCGATCGCAAAGGCGGGAGGACGGTGTTATCGCAAGAGGAGGAGAACGGCCTTGGCGCGATCCTGTTGGAGCAGGATCCGATGGCCCTGCGGGCTTGGACACAGCGGCTGGTCGACGAGCTGGCCGCGGACCCGGAATGTACGCCGGAATCGTATCAGGCCTGTCTGCAATCGGCGGCCGTCGCCGCGCACCGTTGGCTAGAGCGAACGCTCCGGGCTTTAGGGAAAGAAGGAGAAGCGCGCTTCGAGCCATGGCTGCAGCAGCAGATCGAAGGGGGCAAGCTGAAAGAGGAGCTGTTTCGTCATCTGCATGCCGTGATGAACTTGTATCACAGCCAGCTCGGCGAAGGGCAGGCTTCCCATGTGCAGCGGGCCAAGGCGTTTATGGAGTCCTGCCCGGCGGGGGAGCTAAGTTTGCAGCAGATCGCAGCTTATGTGCACCTGCATCCCGGGCATCTTAGCGAGCTGTTTAAGAAAGAGACGGGAAGCAACTTCGGCGACTACGTCACCGCTCTGCGGATGCGCCGAGCGATGGACCTGCTGGTCGTATCCCCGGCCAAGGTGAGCGAAATCGCCGGAATGACCGGGTACGAGGACGTGAAATATTTCAGCCGGCTGTTTAAGAAGCATACGGGGAAGACGCCCAGCGAATTTCGCGAGGAAGCGTTGGGTTATGATCCGGCAGGCGTGACAGCGAGCGAGAATTAATCGCCATCCTACATCACCATCGGGAAAAGAGGGACGATTCATGATTTTATCGGGACCATGGAAGCTGCAGCATTTTGAGGTTGGGGAGAAACCACCTTTGGAGCTGGCCGCCCCCGGACTGGACGACCGCTTCTGGATCGAGACAAACGTTCCGGGCGATGTGCATTCGGCGCTGTTGGAACGCGGGATCATCGAGCCCCCGTATTACGGGCATAACGATGCGAAGTGCCGCTGGATCGAGCGGAAAGAATGGTGGTACCGCACGACGTTTGAGTTGAATGCCGTACCGGGGGATGAAGAGCGGATGGAACTCACGTTCGAAGGGCTGGACACGTTTGCGACTGTTTACGTCAACGGACATGAGATTGGCTCGGCATCCAACATGTTTCGCTGCTATACGTTCGACGTCACACGGATCGTCCGTGAAGGCCGAAATACGCTGGCGGTTCGATTCGATCCGCTAGATCTACATCACCGGGACAAAGAACAGTTCGAATGGTCCTCTTATACGAAGGAGCGTCCCTGGATCCGCAAGGCGGCGATGAACTTCGGATGGGACTGGGGGCCGCGGATCGTGACGACCGGCATTTGGAGTCCGGTTCGGCTGGAGCGGCGCAGACGGGCGAAGCTGACCGGCGTATATGCCGCAACGTTATCCGCGTCGGCGGAGGAGGCGGTCATCCGGGTGAGCGCCGAAGCGGAGGCCTTTCGTTCCGGAACGACGGCGGTGGCCGTCGTACGATTGCTGGACGGGGATGGGGCGGAGGTAACGTCTGCCAAGCTTCCTGTGCTGGAGGAATACGGGGCTCTATTAGGCGTTCAAGCAGGGCTGAGACAAGCCTTTCCGGAGGCTTTTCGAACGAAGGGATCGGCGTCGGCCGAACTGCGGATCGCCCTGCCGCGGCGTTGGTGGACGCATGATTTGGGCGAGCCTTATCTGTACACTTTGGAGGTGACGCTTCTTGCCGACGACGAGGAGATTGACCGCTACGAGCAGCCTTTTGGCATACGCACGCTGGAATTATCGCTGCAAAATCCCGACGGCAGTCCGTCGTTTGCCTTTATCCTTAATGGCATTAAGGTTTATGCCAAAGGAGCCAACTGGATTCCGGCAGATCATATGATCGGATCGATCTCGGAACCCATGTATCGCGGACTGATCGAGCTGGCCGTGGAGGGGCATATGAACATGCTGCGCGTTTGGGCCGGCGGCATTTATGAGAAGGAGATTTTTTACGAGGAATGCGACCGTCGTGGGGTGCTCGTGTGGCAGGATTTCGCTTTTGCCAATGCGCTATTTCCGGACTTTAACCGCGACTTCATGGACAATGTGCGTCAGGAAATCATCGATAACGTCAAGCGGCTGCGGAACCGCGCCTCGCTTGCGCTTTGGTGCGGCAACAATGAAATCGACTGGCTGGTTGACATGAAGTCGGCAGCGGGTGACATTACCGGAGCTTTTTTCGGCGAGACGATCTATCATGAACTGATACCCGGACTTTTGGCCGAACTGGACCCGTATCGTCCGTATTGGCCTTCGTCGCCCTATGGCGCGCAGGACGGGTATGACGCCAACGATCCGAATCAGGGGGACCGCCATAACTGGCAAGTGTGGCATGGGTCGGTGTACCCGCGTATGCAAGGCGAGAAGCCGCGGCTCGATTATAGCATCGAAGGGGTTACGTTTAAGAACTATAAGCAAGACCTTGCTTTGTTTAGCAGTGAGTTCGGTATGCATGCTTCGGCGAATCGATATACGTTGGCGAAGAACATTCCCGAAGGGAAGTTTACCTGGGGGAGCGCCGAGATGGCGTATCGGAACAAGGATACGAACCATCGCAAAGGGATTTTGCTGATGGAAGGCTACACGGGGATTCCGCAGGACATCGAGGAGTACATGAATTTCTCCATGCTGACCCAAGCGGAAGGGCTGAAGTACGGAATCGAGCATTTCCGCCGCCACCGTCACCGCAACAGCGGCGCGCTGGTGTGGCAACTGAATGACAGCTGGCCGGGGACGAGCTGGTCGATGATCGATTACGAGCTGCTACCGAAGGCTTCGTATTATTATGGCAAGACCTTCTTTCATCCCGTGCTCCTGTCGTTGGAACATGAACCGGGTGAGCCGCTACGCGTGTGGGTGGTCAACGACACGTTGGAGGAGTTGGAGGGAACTGTGACGTTAACGGTGCATCCGTTGGCCCAGAGCGGCGATTTGGCTGGGGCGCAGGAAGTCGGGGGAATGGGAGGCGGATCCGCAGGCGTGCAGGACACTCCTCCGGGAGGCGTTCGTCGGTTTTCGTTTGCGGCGAAGATACCACCGCAAACGGCGCTGTCGTTCGGAGGCTTGGAAGAGGCGAAGGCGCTGGCCGGTTTGGCGCCGGAAGAGGTGCTGGTGGAGCTGAGGACCACCGGATTCGCCGCACCGGTGAATCGCTATTATCTGCGCGACCCGAAGGAGCTGCGCTTGCCTGCCGCCGAGCTGGACGTGCAGATTGATGAAGCAGCGCAGACCGTCACGGTCACGGCCTCCGGCCAGGGCGTTGCCCGGCTGGTCAAGCTGGAGCTGCCGCTGGGCGGGGTCCGCTTCAGCGACAACTACTTCGACCTGCTGCCTGGCGAGAGCCGGACGGTCCGCCTGCGGCATCCCGGCGGTTTACCGCTCCCGTGGGCGGAGCTGCGCGTCGGCGCGCTCAACGCTGGAACGCTCGCGTAGCGGAACGAGCAGACCTTATTTCGGCGAAAAACGCCAGTTACCCAGTCTAACGGAACGAAAAGACGCTATTTGGCTATTTAAGGCCTGATCCCAGGCTAAATAGTCCCAATAGCGTCTTCTGGTTCCGTTAGATTTCTGTGTTGCCCATTTTCGCCGAATAAGCGCGTTACGTTCCGTTACGCTCGCGCGGCACCGCCGTCTCCTTAATCATCGCTATTCCTCGTGCTCGTAGAGGGTGAGGCTTTCGATCTGGTTAATCGCTCGGCGCAGTTCCCGGGCTTGTTCCCGGTTAATGTCGCCATTCTCGAACATGCGGCTGATTTCCGCGCGTTCAGCGTCCATGACCAGCAACCGCAGCTCTTCCTTCTGCGCTTCCGTTTTCTCGCTGAATGGATCCGCGGTGCCTTTAAGCCGGGCGATCCCACGCTTGTAATCCAGGATGACGAATTGGATCAGGTTGTCCGATTCGTTCCCTTTCTTCAGCCCCTGCAAGTGCTCAAGTGCGGCTTGCAGCGCGTGGATTTGGATGGTTCTTCCCTCGGCCTTCATGGCGAACTCCTTGTATTTTCGTTTCGCGCGCCGAAAGTCTCGAACCGCACTACCAACCAGGAAAAAGAAGCGAGCACGGCCGCTTTGCGACAGCTTCTCTTCCCGTAACTCCAGCGCCTTCTCGAAAGCCTCGAACATCTCTTTGTCCATGCCTCCGTTTGCCATCACCTGTTGGATGTAGCCGCGTTCCACCTTCAGTGCGACCCGGTGCAATTCGGTGATTTTACCCAGCATGGCCGGACGATCCGGACGCTGAGCTCCCCATTGATCCAAGGCCGGCTGAAGCAGCCGGCTATATTCGTCCATGAGCTGGTAGGCCGCTGTCTTGTTGTCGTCGTTCATTTCTTCCTTGATCTTGTTCATCGCTACCCGCAGCACGCGGGTACGGGCTTCATTCATATCGAGGAACTCGTCGGTCTCTTCGCCGGGCGCGCCCCCTTTGCTAAGCATAGGCAAAAAGATCGTGGCCACAATCAACGTAAACAAGATGACGCCTGCCGCCAAGAACAAGATCAACGACCGTTCCGGGAACGGACCCCCGCTGGCGACCACATAAGGGATCGACAATACCCCGGCCATCGTGACTGCGCCGCGAACCCCGGTCAGGGTCAGAACCAAACTGGATTTTATCGTAGGTTTGTCAACCTCGCCGACTTTAGCCTTCCGGTATTCATAAATGGCAAAGAAATGCGACCAGATGAAGCGAATCGCCAAAATCCCGATCCCAACAACAAGCACATAACCGACTGCCAGCACATTGTTAATATTCGGGTTGTCGACGGTAGCCTGCATCGTTGACGGGATGTTCAATCCAAGCAGCAGGAAGACAATCCCGTTCAGGATGAAGAGCACGGTGGACCAGATATTTTCCGTTAACACCTGTTCCTCCGCCAGCATCGTTTCCGTCCGCTCCCGCAATAGGGAATGCACGATACCGCCCACAACCACAGCAATAACACCGGAAGCGTGCAGGAATTCCTCCGTGACGATAAAGATCAGGAACGGCGTCAGAATTTGCAGCAGGGAATGCAGCGTGGCATCCTTGATCCCTTGTTTGAGCAGGGAGAACCGAATCCAGGTCATGATTAAGCTGAGCACCAGTCCCAGTAAGGCTCCGGTCACGAACATATAGGAGAAATCGAACACGGCTTCCCGCAGCGAAAAATACCCCGTAACAACCGCAGCAACCGCGTAGTTAAAGGCTACCAGGCCCGAGGCGTCGTTGATTAGCGATTCCCCTCGGACGAGATTCAGCACCTTCTCGGGGAGATGAATCCGCTTGGCGATCCCATTGACCGCCACCGGATCGGTAGGGGACAGGATCGCGGCCAGTGCGAACGCCGCGACCAGTGGAATGTCGGGAATCACCGCATGAATGAGGTAACCGCCACCCAATGTAGTTAATACCACCAAGATAATTGCGTTCCCCAGAATCGCCCCGCGCATATTCCATAGTTGGTCGCGGGGGAAATACCTGCCGTCGTTGTACAACAATGGTGCAACGAACAGCAGCAAGAACCATTCTGTCTCGAGTTCCAGTGAAAACCCGTTAAAGGCCAGCGCAATCAGAATCCCAAGAGCGATTTGCGTCAACGCGGTAGGGATCAACGGGATATAGTGGCTGATGATGTTGGAGGCTACAAGACAGATCAGAAGCATAATTACGGTAATCAGTAAATCCATAAATGCTAACGTCCTTCCGATGTTCCGGCACTGGGCCGATTTGGTAGTTAATCATAGCATATCCCGTTTTTTTAAACCGAAGTTAAATGGGACAAACTTTTTTTGCGAAAAAATGCTCTTCCGCAGAGCTAATGCAGAAGAGCCGCCATCATTTGTAGCGCCGTTCTTGTCCTTACAGGTCGTCGAACCCGTTGTCGTCGCCAACCTTGCCATAGTTACGGGATTTGGCCTCGAAAAAGTCCGTTTTCGTCGCGTTCAGCGCCTCGTCTGAGAACGGCTTGATCCATGGCATGCAGTTGATATCGACGCCTTGGTACGCTTTGTCCAGACCCATCAACGTCAGTCGCTTGTTGGCGATATATTTGATGTAATCGGACAATTCGTTCAAGTCGATGCCTTGCACATCTTTTAGCGTATAATGCGCCCAATTCGTTTCCAGCTCGACCGCCCGGTCGATCGTGCGATAGGTGTAGTCGATGTTTTCTTTCGTGTTCAGCTCCGGATAATCGACCAGCAATTGCTTGAACACTTCGGCAAAGAAGTAGCAATGTTGATTCTCGTCCCGCTGGATATACGAAATCATTTGGCTGGTGCCCATCATTTTCTGATCGCGCGCCAGGTTGTAGAAGAAGGCGAATGTACTGTAGAAGAAGATGCCTTCAAGAATAAGGTCAGCAACCAGGGCTTCAAAAAACGTCTGCGGCGTCGCGTTATTACGGAAGTTCTGATAGATGTCAGAGATGAACTTGTTGCGATCCAACAGCACCGGGTCATGCTTCCAGTATTCGAAAATCTCCTTCTGTTCCTGCTCCGATACGATCGAGGACAACACGTAGGAGTAGGATTGGTTGTGTACCACTTCCTGCTGACCGATGATCGCCGAAATCGCCTCCAGCGACGAGTCGGTGAAGTAACGTTTTACGTCGCCAACGAACATCGTTTGCATCGAATCGAGTACCGCCAGCAGCGAGATGTTGATCTTAAAGGTGCGCTGCTCTTCCGAATCGAGCAGGGCAAATTGCTGCGCGTCCTTGGCCATCGGGATCTCATCCGCGATCCAGTGGTTGAGCAGCAGCACTTTGTACAGCTTGTACATATGCGGCATGCGGATGTCGTTCCAGTTCAAGATGCCCGAGCTTTCGCCGCCGATGATCCGCGTTGATTTGTTGGGGGCTTCGGTGTTGAATATCGTTTGAAGTTGCATGGGATTTCGCTCCTTAATTTGTAGTGGATCATGCGGGAGGGGGCCGCCGGCTGAAATGTTCTTACGATCGCTGTTGCTCGCGGATTTCTCTGATTGAACTGGATTCAGAAGTTGTAGAAATCCACTCGCAAAGGCGACCACTACCGTTTCTTCAGAATCATTTCACCCTCTGGCCCATTCCCCGCATGTTTTATTACAAAGCCGTGAGCGCATCCCCTGCAGGGGGTGGCGCCGCCTAGCACGCAGTGGCATTACAACCGCCCCTGCCGCTCACAATTCTTTAAAGTAAGTGCATCCCCGAAGGGGACAACGAGGGGTACGCACGCTGCAGCACCGTTTACCGCCACTGTCGCAGTTCCCGCCCCGCAGGAGCGCCACAGTAGAGCGGGCCCGAAGGGCGAGAAGCGCTCATCCCGCCCACGTCCCTCGGGTGCGACGAAAGCAGCAGTTATGAGCAGCACGCGGTTTACCAGGTCACCCGGGTGCGCCCAAAGTAAGACGTACCCGAAGGGGGAAAAGCGTTCCACGAGCCAACCTAAAGCGTATCCCCGCAGGGGAGAGCGTGCAGGAGCGCCTCAGTCACTCCAACGTTCCTCTCATTGCGGGAGCCCAGAGGGCAGCAGGCCCTCGGGCGCCCTCCCTTACGGTAAGGGAGGGGTGGGGAGGGATGAGTCCCCTATGAGGCACAACTTTCGCACTCCTCAATCGTCAACGCCCGACTGCGCACATAATACGTCGACTTCAGCCCGGCCTTCCAAGCATGCAGGTGCAGCTCCAGGAATTCGGTGGCTTTGATGTCCGGCCGCACGTACAGGTTGAAGCTTTGCCCTTGGTCGACGTGGCGCTGGCGAGCGCCGGCCATGTCGATCGACCAGTGTTGGTCGATCAGGAACGCTGTCTTGTAATACCAGATCGTTTTTTCGGACAGATCCGGTGCCGGGTTAGCGATCTTGTACGTCGTCTTCTCCTCATAGGAGAGCAGCTCATACAACGGATCGATGCTGGCGGTGGAACCGGCGATGATCGAGGTCGAGCCGTTTGGCGCGATGGCGAACATCCAGGCGTTACGGACGCCGTTCAAGCTCACTTCCTTCTGCAGCTCGCGCCACTGTTCGGTCGTTACGTATTTGCCTTCGCGCGTGCCGTCCGTGTAGTTCCGAGCTTCAAAGTAATGCCCCGTTTCCCAGTCGGAACCGGCAAACTTCGGATATTTCCCTTTTTCTATGGCAAGCTCCATGCTGGATTTGACCAGCAGGTAGTTGATTTTCTCATAAAGCGCATCGTTGTACTCCACGGCCTCCTTGGATTCCCAACGGATGCCCTCGAGCGCGAGCAGATGGTGCAAGCCAAACGTGCCAAGGCCAATTGCCCGATATTGGCTGTTCGTGTATTGCGCCTGCAGCACTTCGATATTGTTGATATCGATGACGTTGTCCAGCATCCGCGTCTGGATCGGTACGAGCCGCTCCAGCACGCCAGCCGGCACCGCGCGGGCCAGGTGGATCGAGTTCAGGTTGCAGACGACGAAGTCGCCCGGAATTTTGGACACGACGATCCGGGTTTGCCCGTCCTTCGTTACCAGTTCCTCTTGCTCGACGACCGTCGGCGATTGGTTCTGCATGATTTCCGTACACAGGTTGGAGGAGTAAACCATTCCGTGCGCGCGGTTCGGGTTCGCTCGGTTGACCGTATCGCGATAGAACATGTAAGGCGTACCGGTCTCCAACTGTGATTTCAAAATCCGCTTCATGATATCGATCGCCGGCATCGTGATGCGCGAGAGGGTAGGGTGGGCGACGGCTTCGGCGTATTTTTCGCGGAAGCTGCCCTTTCCGAACTCCTCATCATAGAAGTCCTCCAGACCCAACGGACGTCCGTTCTCATCCTTCCAGCCCATCGTCTTCTTCACTTCATGCGGGCAGAATAGATTCCATTCGCCGCGAGCTTCTACCGCCTCCATGAATAGGTCAGGCAGGCAAACGCCGTGGAAAACGTCATGCGCACGCATCCGCTCGTCCCCGTTGTTCAGCTTCAAGTCGAGGAAGGCGAGAATATCCTTGTGGAAAACGTCCAGATAAACCGCGATCGCGCCTTTTCGCGTTCCGAGTTGGTCGACGCTGACGGCGGTGTTGTTCAACTGGCGGATCCAAGGGATGACGCCGGAGCTGGTATTCTTATGGCCGCGGATATCGGAGCCGCGAGCGCGGACTTTGCCGAGGTAGACGCCGATGCCGCCGCCCATTTTGCTCAGTCGAGCCACGTCGGTGTTGGAGTCGAAGATGCCCTCAAGGGAATCGTCTACGGTATCGATAAAGCAGCTGGAGAGCTGCCCGGCGACTTTTTTACCGGCATTGGACATGGTTGGGGTTGCGGCGGTCATATAAATGTTGCTCATCGCCCAATACGCTTCCTTCACCAATTCCAGGCGTTTCTCTTCCGGCTCCTTGTGCATCAGGTACATCGCGATGACCATATAGCGCTCCTGCGGCAGCTCCATCGTCCGTCCGTCGAAATCGGTAGCGAGGTAACGCTCGGTCAGCGTCAGTAGGCCAATGTAGTCGAACAGCAAATCGCAGGAAGGGTCAATCGTGCGGCCCAGCTCTTCAATTTGCTCTTTCGTGTAGCACTCGAGCAGCTCTTCGCGGTAGATGCCCAGCTTGCACAGCTCGGAGATGAGGTGGTGGAACGAGCCGTACGGCTCCTCGGGGTAAGCTTTGTAACGGCGGTTGACCGCTGCTTTTTTATAAAGGGAAGTGAGCAGGGAACGGGCAGCCGCAAATTTCCAATCCGGTTCGTCTTTGCTGACGAGCTCCAGGGCGGACATCGTAAAGGCATTGCTGATCTCTTCGCCGTTCACTTCGTCGCGACGGAGCTTGGCATTCACGCCGCGTAATAGGCGTTCTTTATCGAGGTTATGTAATCCTTGCAAAATACGGTCGGCATAGACGCCAAGGCGCTCGCCGTCAAACGCAAGTTGTCGGTTGTTTGGTTTGGTCACTAGAGTGGGCATGAGAGGAATCCTCGCTTTCGTGAAATAAGTTGGAATGAATGCTGCAGTCCGCCTGTGTTTACCGCAAATCTTGAATTTTCAAATTGCAGATAACGGGTGAAAAAAGGGGGCGCAAGGGTACTCGCGCTCCGTGATGAATATTGTCAAACTGTGACAAAGGTCACAGGCTTTTAATTATACCAGAAACCTCTATTGTTCGTGATCAAAAAGTCAGCTTTTTAGATGTACCTAGAAAGAGAACATGGACTCCCATAATACGGGCTTTCCCTGCCGCAGGCTTTGCTGAATATCGACCAGCCGCTGGTTGGAGCTCCCGCGATAGAGGAGGGAAGGGTCGCGAAGCTCTTCTACGAATCTTCCGTCAACCAGCACCTCGCAGCGCCTTAGCAGCTCGTATTCAGGTGAGCCAGAGCGTTCTATGATTTCTTCGTAGGTATAACCGCTGTAAATCCAAATCGACACAGGCCCTGTCTCCGCAACCAGTCGGTCGATAAACCCGCTGACTTCAGCGGCGGAGAAGAAAGGGTCCCCGCCAAGGATCGATAAGCCGCTTAGCAGGGGGTTATTTTTAACGTCATGAATGATTTCGGCTTCGCGTTCCAAAGTAAACGGTTCGCCGTAATCGAAGTTCCAGGTCTTCGGGCTGAAGCAGCCCTTGCAATAATGACGGCAACCGCTGATAAAAATCGCCGCCCTCAAGCCTTCGCCTTCATTAATAGATTCGGGATAGTAGCCGCAAAGATTCATACGTCGTGTTTGACCCGGTCGCGCACTTCCGCTTGTTTGGCGGCATTAAACCGCGTCTGGAAATCGCCGGTCAGGTAGCCCGTCACCCGGCGCAAGCGGCGGATATGCACATCGTTCTCATGGCTGCCGCAGGAAGGGCAGGTTGCCCCGATAATCCCTTCGAAGCCGCAAGCCGAGCACCGGTCGATCGGATGGTTGATGCTGAAATAGCTGACCTGCTGCTGCAGGGCGAATTGCACGATTTTCAGGAACGCTGCCGGGTTGCTGCGGGCATTGCCGTTTAGCTCGATATAAGAGATCGCACCCGCGTTGCAAAGCCCGTGGAACTTGGCTTCCAGTTCGATTTTTCGCGCGGCACTGAGGTTGTAGTAGACCGGGATATGAAATGAATTCGTGTAGTATTCGCGATCCACGACTCCGGGTATCGGGCCGTATACCGCACGGTCCCGTTTAGTGAATTTGCCGGACAGGCCCTCCGCCGGGGTGGCGAACAACGTGATGTTCAGATTATGGATTTCGCTTTGGCGGTCGCAATAGTCGCGCATGTAGGCGATCAAATCATACGCTTTCTGATACACCGCTTCGTCTTCGCCGTGGTGTTTGCCGTACATGGCCTTCATGCATTCGGCCAAGCCGATGAATCCAATGGACAAGCTACCGTGTTTGAGCAGATCGCCAACCGCGTCGTCCGGTGCCAGCGCCTCGCCGCCCTCCCAGACCCCTTCGCGCATCATGAAATCCGAAGCCTTCGCCTTCTGAGAGGCTTGGATGTTGAAACGGTGCAGCAGTCCCTCCAGCGCGATATCCATATAATGCGTCAGCTCCCGGTAGAAGCCGCGCTCATCGGCCTCCTTGCGATGGCCCAATACGGTCCCGTGCTCCAGGCCTATTTTGACGAGGTTTAGCGTATTAAAGGATAGATTTCCTTTGCCGGACAGATGGTTCCGTCCGAAACGGTCGGCCAGCACCCGGGTGCGGCAGCCCATCGTAGCGAATTCCGTATCCGGATTCGTCGGATCGTAATACATCAGGTTCAGCGGGGCATCCAGGTTGGCGAAATTCGGATACAGCCGTTTGGCTGAGCATTCCGCCGCTTTCAGGAACAGGGAGTAGTTCGGTTCCCCTGGATTTTGATTGATCCCTTGCTTGCATTTGAAAATCTGAATCGGAAAAATCGGCGTCTCCCCGCTGCCTAGCCCACGCATGGTCGCGGTGAGCAGGGAGCTGATTACCAGCTGTCCTTCCGGCGAGGTGCAGGTTCCGTAGTTAATGCTGGTGAACGGGATTTGTCCGCCGGCCCGGCTCGACATGGTGTTTAGGTTATGGACCAGGCTCTCGGCCGCCTGCAGCGTTTCGCTTTCGGTTTCCTTTAACGCATATTTGAAGGCTTTCGGATACCCGTCTCGGAGGTCGCTGCGGCTCATGGCAATGTCGCCCAACTCGGCGCTGGCATCGCCTTCCTCAAAGTAATCCAACCCTTTGCGGAAGTACTTGGCGAATGATTTGGCCACGTACGGGGCGAGATCGAAGTCCAGTTTGTTCGCGGATACGCCGCCGTATTGGGAGTTTTGCTGGGATTGAAAAATGATCGCCACCAGCGCCATCGCCGTCATGATGGAGGATGGCGGGCGTACGCTGCCGTTCCCGGTATTGAAGCCTTCGCGCAGCAGCTTATCGAAAGGGATAAAGATGCAGTTGGTTGTGCCGATGGCGTATTGGTCCAGATCGTGGACGTAGACAATATTGTCCTGGATGGCTTGGACCAAGCGGGCCGGCATCACGAAATGGTTTGCGTACCATTTAGCATACTCGCTTCCGAATTTACTCATCTTGCCGGAGAAGCTCTCCCCGTTCAAATTGGCGTTCTCACGCAGCACCTCGAGATTTCGACTGTGCACGATTTCCTCGCCTAATTGAATGACTTCATCCAGCAAGGTGTCTCGGCCGGTATACGTCTGGTTTAGCAATGCCATAACAAAGTTCTCCTCCCGATAAACTGAGTTTTTACTTCATATAAAAGGGCATGTCCAACCCGACGAGGGTGGACATGCCCGAATGCGCTGCATCATAACGATCACGTTGGGCATAGAAATAGAAGCCCTAAGGTTCAGCGGCAAGCGGACACCATCCCTGTTCCTCGCAGGTTTTCCGTCGGTGTCTTCCAAACGGGCAGGTCTCCTGGCTTTCGGGTCATTGCTGACGCCTTCCCGCAGCCTTAGAATCAAGCCGCAGTGGCATAAAGGTCAGACGAACGGCTGGGCCTTCAAGACGATTCGATGAACGTTTCGTCTCTAGCGCCTAGCTACCGATTACAGTGGCGGGACCGCAGCGGCTTTGCACCGCACTTCCCTTTTAAGGTCCGGAGGCTTGTCCGCCGGATCACCCGTTCACACTATATTTTGTTGCGTTGATCTAAGGATAGCCCAAGATGTTGTGTTTGTAAACCGAATTTTTACCATGTAAATGACCTGAAAACGTCGTGAAAATCTCCAGTCCTTATAACGATGCGGAGAGTGGGGGACGAGGGAGAATTGTGAACATTTATGAATGGGACTGAGGAACTAGGAGGATGGTTGGGGGCGGCAACTGTTTTTCGAACGGTGTTGGCTAACGGACTGAGAAGTCGTTATTTCTGCAATTTCTGACGAATAAGAAATCTAACGGACCCCAAGGCCCTTATTTGGTGCGAAGACGTATAAATGGGGCAGATTCTAGGCAAATAGCGGCTCCAAGGTCCATTAGAAAGCGAAGTTCGGATTCCCGGGACAAATAAGGTCACTACAGTCCGTTAGAGATCGGTTGATCTTCAAGTGCAAGGATGGGTAGAATGGAGGTAGGTTGAATAACAAGCTCGTGATTGAAAACAAAACCACTACCAGAAAGAAGGGATCGATTATGGCCATCGCTGAAGTAACTGTCATTCCGATCGGAACGGGTAGCACCAGCCTGAGCGCTTATGTCGCTGAGTTGCATCGGGTGCTGGAGAAGCAGACGGGAATTACGTTTACCCTAACCTCAATGAGCACGATTATTGAAGGGCCGTTGGACGACGTGTTCGCCGCCATTCGTGCCATCCATGAAGCGCCGTTCCAGTCGGGTGCCGGCCGCGTGTCGACGTCGATCAAGATCGACGACCGCCGCGACAAAGCCAGCTCCTCGGAGCAGAAGCTGCGCTCCGTTCGCGAGAAATTGTAATTACCAAGCATTGGCGCTTGCATTATTTTGAAAACGAGTTATAATAATTTTTGTTCGCTAAAAACGAACTTGCTGGTGTAGCTCAGCTGGTAGAGCAACGCATTCGTAATGCGTAGGTCGGGGGTTCGAATCCCTTCACCAGCATCCTTAATGCAAGTGGAAACGCGCCCTCCGAGGTCTCGGGGGGCGCGTTTTTGCGATTAAAGTTAAACTTCTGCCGGAAAGTTACTCAATCCCCTTATTCCTCCCACTTGGAATGAAGGACATGATGGCAAAAGTTCGGGCGTTGATAGCCCGGAAGAAACATCTCGCACACGTCGGCGTTCATCGTACCGTATGTCGTTTCCGGTTTGTGCTTGAAGCCTTCCCAGAATGCATGCAAGATGTTGTGTTTGAACTGGTCGCGAGGAAAAGCTTCGACGACTTGCTTCCGCACTTCTGCCGGAATGAAATCAAAGTTCTTCCCGACAACGTCATAACCGACGCCGAAATTCATCAGAGCCGCCTCGGTTTCCATATATTCGACAATTCCGACGGTGGTGTGCAGGGCAACCGCATTCCATACCAATCGAAAGGATTCTTCCGGAATGCCGCGGCTTCTCAGAAAGTCGCGGGCCGCATTCGCCCCATCGACCTCAAAGCGTTTGTCCGGGCTTCGGAAGGCGGGTGTCAAGCCGAGATCGTGGAAGAGCGAGCTGATATAAAGCAACTCGGCATCGTATTTGACTTGACTCGAATTTCCCTTCATCGCCGCAAACAGAAAGACGCGGTTCGAGTGGTTCCACAAAAGGTCGTCGCCGTGATCGCGCAATAATTCGGCAGCTTCTACGGCTAGCTTGCTATCTGGAATTTTGATGTCCGCGATGAAATTCGTCATCTAGAACTTCCCCCTTTCGTCATTTAAGCGCATTGTAGGCAGTTGCTTCGGCTTCTTTATAAGCTCAGTGTATTTGAAGGTTTCCTTAGCAATTATGATATTATCCATATCATCTTAGCCATGTGCTCATTGTGGGTTCCTCCAGTTTTATTTTGTTTAGTACATCCTAGAAGACATCTGAAGGATCGTATTTGTGACAGAAAGTATTTTTAGAAGTTGGAGGAGAGGGAGAGATCGGTGAAAACAAATTTCTGGGTCATCCTAGTGAGCTGTCTATTTGGAGGATCGTGCAGCTTAATGATCGGGGGTATCATTTTTTCACGGCATCAAGATGGCTCTGTTATTCCTAGGGTTATCACCCTAATTGTTATTGGCATAGCCTATTATTACTTCCTGCGCTGGCGGCATGAGAAAGTGAATACGGATATGGTTCTTCTCAATATAACCTTGTTCGTTCTCTTCCTGTTTATATCTCCATTTCTGATGACCAGTCTAAACAAGCTCGTCTCATTGCCTTTCCCAAGTCAAATAAACAACACTGTCGAGGAAATCACAACAATCTTAGAACAGAAGCAGCTTCCGTTTGAAATCGATATCAAGGAGAGCAAAAAGCAAACCTATAAATACGGTGTAAGAGTAACGATAATATTGGTAAAGACCCAGCAGGGGGAGTTACTAAAAAGTGAAATCGACACGTTATTAAGAAGTTTGCCGACTAAAGAGTTACATATTACTTTCTATAGCAGAAATAGGGAAACGTTTCTAGGGATTGTGATCAATAAGGAGAAATCGATTGTAGGTTGTTCTCCCTATGAAATGTGTGCGAGCATGGATATAAATTATTAATAAATGGGCCTAGGAGCCAATAAAAAATCGGGAGGTTAAATAACCTCCCGATTTCTCGTTAAACTCGTTCTTCCTCCATTGCATCCTTCTTCGTCTGATGCACGGTGCCGAACGGATGCTGAGGCGGCGCGTAAATCACATAGACCTTGAGGGGAACGGTGCCGGTATTGGTGATATTGTGCCATTTCCCGGCGGGGACGAAGACGGCGTCGTCATCGTGAACATTTTGTACGAAATCCAGCTTTTCCGGTGTATCCCCCATTTGTGTAACCCCTTGGCCTTCCTCGATCCGTACAAATTGGTCGGTGTGAGGATGGACCTCGAGTCCGATATCTTCTCCAACGGGAATGCTCATCAAGGTAACCTGAAAATGTTTCCCTGTCCATAATGCCGTGCGGAACGTCTCGTTTTGCTTGGCAGCCCGGTTGATGTTAAGAACCAACGGCTGTTGCCCGTAATCTTGAAGCGGCAGCTCGCCCCAGGACGCAAAGCGCGAAGGATAGGGAGTAATCCCTGGGTACGAGCCTAGGGGAAGAAACGGTGGAGCTGCATTCACTCCGTAAGGATAAGCGTGGGGGGGCAGGGAAGGTACGGAATACGCAGAGTAAGGGTACGGTCTGGGATAATCATTCATTTGAATTTTGACCTCCAAGGTTTATTACCCATCATATGCCTATCCTCCGCCCTCGTGCTTGTTTGCAAAAATGAGTCAAATCTACTGATGCAATCATCTAGGAATCTGAAATCTCCCTTACATAGAATAGAGCATAACCTAGTAAAGGAGAGAAGAAGATATGGCAAAGACGATTTTGGATTACAACTCTACTGTCGTGACCCCGGTAACGAACGGGGTGAACATTCCGATTCCGGTAGTCGGTGGCGTGCAAATTGCGGCGGTTTCTGTATTTATTGATCCGGCCAATCCGGCATCCACAACCAACCGTGTCGAACTGAAGGCGACCATCGGTGTTGAAGCGCTGTCAGATACGCCGAATGTCCTGGTGCGCATTTGGAGAGCAGGCACCGAAATTTTCTATGGGTTGGTAGAGCTGGAGGATGCCTTCAACGACTGGGGTCTCATTAGCGTGCATTTTGTAGAACATGCCCCGCTCGGCGTCCAAAACTATCAGTTGATCGTAGAAAATCAGGATAACAATAGCACAGCCAGAGTAGTAGGGCCGATTGTCTTCTCGGCTATGGCGATCGGCGGATAAGCTGCCTTCATCATGGATCAACCCCTCACGGCCTGCCGGAGGGGTTTTTTTGCGTTTGTGATGTAGAACGCAGCCTTATTTGAAGGACTCATCCCTGACGGTTCTCAGATTGCCTTCATTTTGGATCGTTGTTTTCACTTCCAAATCCATCTTTAGACGGGGAAGGTATTCCGTCCGCCAGTGGGCTAGCTTATCTCGCGGGATTAAGGTTCGGAAATATTGCCCAACGCCCAGGATGTCAGATTCGTGCCTTTGAATATTTTTGAACATCTCGTTGAAGCGCTGGGTCAACAAGATCTCCAGTTCATCTTTGATATTATCCACGGTAGGTGCTCCCCGGGTTTCCAGAACGGACACCTTTAAGTTGATTTGGCTGCGCATATACGGGGCCCCGTCTTTCAGGGCGACATGGTGTCTCATGGAGTTGTTGACGATCAGCACGCTGGCGTGGTTCATGACTTCAATCTTGCCATGCGCGCTTTCCTCGTCAAAGGCATTCAACAGCAGGGTTTCACCTTCCGTAATCTGTCCGACCATTTTGCCATTCCGGACAATAGCGGCCCCGACGTTTTCGATCACCGTGCTTGTTCCCGATTTAATAAGCGGGATGGCGATGTCCCGGGTATACGAATGGATGCTGCGGAAAATTTCCCAGATTCGCGTTACCGCGACAGAGGGGCTCCAGCCCGCATTTTTTTCGAAAAAATTGTAAAGCACGGTTTCATCCGTTGATGAATTTTTCTGGAGCTTGGTAAAAAACGTATCTAGATCCTCATCGCAAATGGCAACCATCGCTTTGGCCGAGATCTCGCGGGAACGCATGAAGCTGGAGATGCTGTCCGTCAACCCTTCCTCGGCATAATTACGTTCGAAAATGATGACCTTCAAATGCAGCAGATCGACGCGTGTTTCCATATTCGAGCTGATTTCGTCGACCACTTCCGTAATCGTCTGCCCCTCTCGCGTAACGAGCATGGAATGGGTCCCGTCCTGGCCGGATTGCGGGATATCCAGGTACACTTTGTACTTGGCATCTTTCTTAGAAATACCCATGACAACCGGTAAGGAACGGTGGTTGATATCCCGGTTATCCCAGCAGCCGCTAAGGGTTAGGATGCAGCAGGCGGCCAGCACGATTTGTAGAAGAAGAGGACGAGTTGTCATGTGGCAACCGCCGCCTTCCGACGGGATATCCATCCTAGGATAAATATCGAAGAAGGGATCGTTAGGTATACATATAATCGCATCCAAGCGTTAAATCCAAATAGGAAATCGACGTCCCGCCAATCCGGGATGTTGATTCCCATGATAAACGTAAGCAGGGACAGACCGGTAACGATGTAAGGGGTCCGAATCGATTTCGGCAGGCAACGCCTCAGGATTTCCACATTGACCCAAGCCGTCAAAGCCGTAAACAACATAACGAACGTTACGGTGCAGAGCAGAAAGAACATGGTGATCCGGTCAAACATCAGCCAGGTAATGTCAATCGTGTCCACCGCAACGATAAACGGAAAGTGGAACTGGGAGGCGGTTTCTTGTCCAAATGTTAACACGGGGATATAGACCGCCATTAGAAAGAACGGGAGCAGCACCAGGCTTCCCCAAACGACTTTTTTTCGGTTATAACGGATTTTTGGCTGAATGAAACCGAGATACATAAACCCACCGAAAAACGCAAATGAGCTTTCCAGGTAATCCGGATCCGTAAGAAATGAAAAATGCTTGTTCCATAGGGGGAAGATGTAATGCCAATCGACGTTTTGGAAAGACATGCACAAGACGAAGGCGATCAGCGGAAAGAAGATCAGGGCCATGAGCACGCCAGTACGAAAAAGAGCTTGCACGCCCAGGGAGGTGATGTAAGCCGAAATCAACAAGGTCAACAAAATGATCGCCCATAACGGCGTGTTAGACAGAAATACGAGGCAGATCGTTTCCGCATATGCCCGGATCGTCACGGACGTCACCATAAACATGTAAATGAACAGGGGCAATAAGAAAACCACGGCGACCGGTTTACTGAATTGGAGATAGATATCCAGCAGATTCTGGCTCTCAAATCGACTTAGACCTTTGGTATATAAGGAGATAAGGATCCAATGGAGCAGGAACCCGAGCAGAATGGGAATCCAATGGGCTGCCGTTGTACTGTCGATAATGTTTGTCGGGAAGATAAAGAAAATAAGCCCGATATGGATCAAGAGATGTACGATCACGACCTGCAAGCTTTTATCCATGCGAATCATCCTTTGATTTGAAGAAATATAAGTAGGGGATGCCGTAGGTTGTCACGCTAGCCATATAGGCGCAGACCATTACCAGGCCGGACATGATCCCGAGGACGCCATATAATGATGCCAGGATCAGCGTGAGATACTTGAACAGGCGAATGGGCAAAGAGTTTTGAAAGCCGACCACAGCCGAATTGGCAATGGTAGTCGCCGCCAGAATAATGATAAGCAAGCTGCTCACGAGCTTGGCTTCAACGACGGCTTGGCCTAATATAATCCCCCCGACCACGGTTAACGTCGGACCGATACTTTTCGGCAGCCGGACGCTGGCGACGATGATGAGCTCAAGTACAATCAATAGCAGCAGGGTCTCCACAAAAGCAGGATAGGGTACGCCTGACCGGCTTTCGGCGATGGTGAGCGCCAGCTCGATGCGGAGCACTTCCGGATTTACAGAAACGAGAGCTACGTAGAGGCCGGGCATAATCAGATTGATCATGATACCGGCAATGCGCAGCCCTCGAATCAGGTACATGAACAGGATCGGGTAATTCCGGTCGTTCTCCATCATGAATATATCGCCGATTAGCGCAGGGAGGACCATAGCAAACGGAAACCGGTCCAGGAAGAGAACGACTCGCCCCTGACGCAGCGTATGGGCGGCTTCCGTCGGCAACTCGGTGGTGTAAAATTTGGGTACCGCTTTCCAGGGCTGAAAGCCCAGCGCTTTGCAGATCCGTTGCAAGTTATAGAGATCCCGGTCTTTATTGGCTTCAAGGCGCTCCGTGACCTCTTTGAGAAGAGCCGGTTTAACATGGCCTTCCAAATACAACAAAGCCATTTTTCGGGGCGAGTGATTCCCGGAGACGTAGACCTTGGTGCGTAAAGACGCAGTGTTCAATTCCTTCTTCAGTAGTCCGATATTCGTGGCAATATCGTCGTTAAAGGCGCTGGCCGAACCCTGCAGCACATTTTCATTTAACGGTTGTTCGATGCTGCGGGTTAATGCGGTTGGAACGGGCACGACATCCAGGTAAGTTTCGGGATCCTCATAGCAAATGATGAGGTCGCCGGACGTCATTACGGCAAGCAGAGCGGCCTCGTCAGGTTCGGATATGATTTGACCGAGCTTATTGAGTACGATCAAGGCCGAATCGGTATCTAGCGAGAAATCAAGGTCCGCCTCCCGGACACGGGACTGTAGATTTGCCCACGTTTTTGGCAGATCGATCAATGACTTAAATCCCATGATTTGTACAGGCCGCCCGGCCAGAATATGCTCTTCCATAATAAAATCGCCGTCATGCTCAAAACGGTTGCGAATTCGGTCCGTAAGCTTCATAGGGCAATCCTCTTTCTCTATGGATTATCCCCATTATTTGTTGGAAGCGCTGGGAATATACCCTCGACTGCCCCACAAAAATAACCCGGAAGCCAAGTGCTCCCGGGTCGTCCGTCCCCCAAACGGAATGCTAACGGTGCTCGATGAGGTCGATCGTACCCAGTACAATATGGGCCAAACCGAATCCAAGTACGCCGGTAGCGGCAAGCTTATACTTGCTTCCAAGCAGTGATGCGGCCGAAGCGGATACTACAGCTCCAAGAACGGTAGGAATCAAACCTTCGCGCATTTCACACACCCCTTTGGTTTTGTTTGGAAAGACAACGTTAGTGTAAGCAAAACAGGCATCGGCTATTCGCGCCAATGCCCGCTTCGTATTGTTATCCAAGCCTTCATGTACACGTGAAGACTGGCCTATTGTTCCTGCCTCGACTACAACAAACTGCCTGTTTCTAAAACAACAAAAGCCCTACCTCTCAATTGTCCTTGCGGCTCCGATGACCGCGCCAGTGTGAATCAGAAATTCGTCAAAATTCTTACTTATCTTGGGTCATTCAAATAGGAATTTCATACCGGATTGGTATAAGGAGAGTTATAATCTTTTGAGGAACTGCAACGTGGTCATAACAATCTAATTTAATATTATACTTTGAATATTTTAAAAATGCAATAGTTATCCATAAAATCCCTTCTAAAGTGATGATTTTGTGAAACCCTGGGAAAACTCCATGAGGTGAGATATTTGTCACACTAGAGCGCGGGAGGCACCATGTATAATGAGTTCATCTAAGATTTATATAATCAAAAAATAAGGGAGTTTGCCATGAAACGCGGAGATATCCTGTTGATCGGGTTAATCGTTGCCGTCGCTTTAGTGTTCTTGGTACCGAGATGGCTTGGCGATTCAAGTGAAAACAATCACAACAATGAAAACCGGGTAGCGAGAATTACGGTTGACGGGAAGCTGTTTAAAACGGTTCAGTTGACCGGAGAAGAACAGACCGTGGACATCCAAACGGAATACGGTTACAACATTTTGAAGGTGCATGATTACGGCATTGAGATGATTGACGCCGATTGCCCGGACAAATTGTGCCTGACCTTCGGGTTTATCGACCGGAACGGCGGGACGATCGTATGCCTACCACATAAGTTAATGGTCGAAGTGGTATCCTCGGGAGAAGGAGACGATGTCGATGCGCTCGTTAAATGAACAATCCAATCTAATGTTAAAAAGAACGGTGATCGTGGCGATTTTCGCGGCGGTAGCGGTTGTGCTTAGTCTGGTCGAATCCGTGATTCCGGTAAACATGAGCGTACCGGGCGCGAAGCTGGGGCTAGCCAATATTATGGTGCTGACCTGCCTCTATTTCCTGCGGGCCCGGGACGCCTTGATGATGGTACTGTTGAAGACGCTACTCACTGCATTTATATTCGGGACCTTTTCCAGTTTCTTGTTTAGTATTATGGGGGCGCTGTTCAGCTTTGCGGCGATGTGGTTCCTGCTGCTAGTTGGCCGCAAGCGACTGAGCGTGATCGGGATCAGTATCGTCGGGGGGATCGCCCATAATATCGGGCAGTTGACGGCTGCTGCCCTGTACTTCAATACGTCGAAGATCTTTTATTATTTACCGATGCTGTTGATTATGGGGGTCTTGACCGGTATTGCTGTCGGCATCGCCGTAAGATATTTGATTCCGTCTCTGTCGAAGCTATCTTTATTTGAAGGCTTTTTGGCGGAAACGGCTTAAGCTGGGGCTGCCCCGTGCTTAGTATACCTGAGGGGGGAGAGAGAAATGGGCGAAACCGGAATGGCTTATGAACTTCGGGAAGTTTCCTTCGCATATCACCCGGCGCATCCCGTGCTTCACGAAATCACACTGAGTATCCCTTCGGGCAGCTGGGTTTCGTTGGTGGGCCCCAATGGCTGCGGCAAATCGACGCTAGCCAAGCTGCTAGGCGGATTGTTAGCCGTCAATGGCGGCACGATTGATGTGGAAGGAACCCCGCTGAATCGGGACACGGTCCAGCGGTTGCGTCCGCGGATCGGGATGGTGTTTCAAAATCCGGACAATCAATTTATCGGCGCCACTGTTGAAGAGGATATCGCCTTCGGTCTGGAGGGGCGCAACCTGCCGCGGGAGGAAATGGTGACCCGCGTGCGGGAATATGCGGATAAACTGCAAATCGGCCATCTGCTGCCCAAACATCCCGCTGAGCTGTCGGGAGGGCAAAAACAGCGGGTGGCCGTCGCTTCGATATTGGCGATGGAACCGGGTATCGTGATTTTCGACGAGGCTTCTTCGATGCTGGACGAGAAAGCCCGCGGCGAGCTGCTCGCCATCCTGCGAGAGATGAAGCAAAGCGGCCGTTACACGATGGTGTCGATCACTCATGATGCCGACGAGATCCTGGCATCTGACCGAGCGATCGTACTGGGTGGCGGGACGGTCGCTGCCGACCTGACGCCGGGCGAACTGTTTCGCAATGAAACGCTGATGGCCGATTGCCGGTTGATTGCCCCGTACCGAATACGATTACAGCAGGAGTTGAAGCGGCGAGGAGTACCGTTTCCTGTCGGCTTAGGACGGGTCGGCGACGAGGAGGCGGATCTCTGATGGCCATCGAGTTCAAGCAAGTGCACTTTGCCTATGATGAGCGCAGCCTATGGCGGCATAGCGCGCTGGAGGAGGTCGACCTGTACCTGGCAGACGGGGTGTTTGCCGGAATAGCCGGGGCCTCCGGATCGGGTAAATCGACGTTGATGCAGCATTTTAACGGCATTCTGAAGCCGACAGGCGGTACGGTTCGCGTACTGGATGTGACGATGCAAGCCGGAGGCAAGACGCCGCCGATGCGCGAACTGCGGCGCCGCGTCGGACTCGTCTTCCAGTTCCCGGAGCAACAGCTGTTCGAGGATACGGTGGAAAAGGATCTTTGCTTTGGGCCGCTCAATTTCGGCTGTTCCTTAGACGAAGCGAAGGAGCGAGCTAGCCGCGCGTTAGCGCAGGTCGGCCTGGATGATTCGTTCCTCGACCGCAACCCGTTTCACCTGAGCGGTGGACAGATGCGCAAAGTAGCGATTGCCTCGGTGCTGGCGATGGAGCCGGACGTTCTTGCCCTCGACGAACCGACGGCGACGCTGGATCCGCAAAGCCGGGCCGAATTGGCCGAAATGCTGTCCCGGCTGCACCGCGAAGCGGGAAAAACGGTGATCGTGGTCACGCACCGGATGGAAGAGATGCTCCCGTTCGCGGAGCAGTGGATCGTGATGAAAGAGGGGCGGAAATCGTTTCAAGGCAGTGCCGCGGAGCTGGCACGAGAGGCGCCGCGTCTGGAGGCCGAAGGACTGGCGATTCCGGCGTGCATTCGTTACTGGAATAAGGCGGCGGCACAATTCGGCTTGACGGGTGAGCCGCCGTGTCTGACGGCGGCGGCGCTGGCGGAACGGTTGGCCCGGCTGCAGACAGAGCGGACAGCGGCGGGCCGTATGGAAGAGTTCGTCCCAGCCGGCGCTTTCGGGGAAGGAGGCGGTGGAGATGCGTAATAAACTGCTGTTTGGCCGCAGCATCGATACCGGCTCCTGGGTACACGGGGTTGACCCTCGGGCCAAGTTGACCGGGATGGTGCTTTATCTGGTCGCGATTGTGGCCGTGGGCTCTTGGCCTGCGTTGGCTGTGGCTGCCGCATTCTCAATCGCCTACATGCTGTCGACCAAGATTCCACTGAAATATTACTTGAAGGCAGCCAAACCGCTGTGGGTCCTGATGGTGTTTATTTTCGTCGTTCAGTGTTTGACAGTGGAATCCGGGGCGGCGCTCTGGCGCATCGGATCCTGGACGTTGTACAGCGGAGGAGTGAGCAGCGGGCTGATCGCTGCCTTTCGCATGGGGCTGTTGGTATCCTTCACGGCGATCCTGACGTTTACGACGACGCCGGGTCTGCTGAACCAGGGGCTCAGCGGCGTGTTGAAGCCGCTGCGACGGGTGGGCATCTCCTCCGAACGCCTAACGTTGATGATGAGCATCGCGCTGCGTTTTATTCCGACGATTTTGGACGAAACGCACAAAATCCTCAAGGCGCAGGCTGCCCGCGGTGCGGATCTGAAGGAGCTGCCTTGGAAGGAGAAGGGGCGCATGCTGGTATCGCTGCTCGTCCCGGTCACGGTCAGCGCCTTTCGGCGGGCGGAGGAGCTCGTCTTGTCTATGGAGTCCCGCGGCTACACGATCGGCGCGCCGCGTTCCGAATATCACCTGCTGGCCTGGAAGGGACGGGACACCTGGTTTGTTGCATCCTACATCATTCTGGCGGCAGCGGCCGTGGTGTACCGCTTGATTTGAACCGGGGGCTGATGCTTCGCGCATCTGCGCTAACACGTTGCATCATAGCTCCTGGCGCTGTGCCTTGCGCACCTGTGCTGCACCTCGGCTTGCTTGCCCTCCCCTGTGCGGATTGCTGCATTTTCTGCAACATTTGGAGTGGGCAAGCGAGGATAGCGTAAGAATGTTGTATTTCCTGCAATACAAGAAGGTAGATAGAAATGGATGGATAGGTTGATAGGTTGGCATTTAATCATGTGAGGGGGAAACGACTGTGGCACGTTTTTTTAATGGGAAAGAAGTCGAGCTGCTTGCGCCCACGGGAACATTTGAAATTTTCAAACAAGTGATTGGAGAGAATTGCGACGCGGTCTATTTCGGGGGGCCTAGCCTGAATATGCGTCTGATGCGTAAAGGCTTCAATTTTAGCCTGGAGGAAATCACGGAGGCGGTCAAGATTGCGCACGGCCTCGGCAAAAAAGTGTACGTCACCGTCAACAATCTGCTGAACGAAGGCGAGCTGGAGGAAGCGCAGGCGTATTTGCGATTTTTGGAATCGGCGGGTCCGGATGCGATTATCGTACAGGATTTCGCCGTTTTGTCCTTGGTCCGTGAAATGGGCCTAAATATCAAGGTCCATTCCTCCGTCATGATGAACGTGCACAACGTGGAAATGGTTCGGGCCCTGCAGGAGATGGGAGTGACCCGTGTCGTCACGTCGCGTGAGATGGATCTGATGACTACCCGCTATCTGCAACAGGCGACCGGTATGGAGTTGGAGTACTTCGTGCATGGGGATATGTGCTCGGTGCATGGGGCGAACTGCTATTTTAGCTCGATGGTGTTCGGCATGAGCAGCAACCGGGGCAAATGCCTGAAGCCGTGCCGTTGGGATTATCGTGTGAAAAAAGACGGCAACGTCTATCCGGCGGAATACCCGCTGGCCGTCAAAGACATGTTCATGTACGAGCACATTCCGGAGCTCATCCACGGTGGGATTACCTCCTTCAAGATCGAAGGACGCATGCGTGACGCGGCATTCGTCATCATGCTCGTGAAGGCGTATGGGGACGCGATCGATCGCTACATCAACGATCCGGTTGGCTTTGATCGCAGCCGGGACACGAAGCTGCTGCACGAAAATCGCAAGCGTGATTTCTCTACAGGGTACGCGTTTGGCCGTCCGGGGTTGTCCAACATCAACCGGCGATATGAAGGGACGGGCAAGTTCTACAGCACGGGCAAGGTGTTCAGCACGCCGACAGAGGAGCGTGAGCTTGGCGAGAAGCGCATTGAGGCTATCCGTGAGGCGCTCGTAGCCGTTGCTCAAGAGAAGAAGGGGGCAGGACGGCAGAATGGAGTTGTTGCGGGCATATCCGTGCATGTGAATAACATGGCACAGGCCAAAGCCGCACTGGAGGCAGGAGCCGATCATCTCTATCTGTCCGGTGACGTATTCGAGCCGGATCGGCCGTTTACGAAGGAAGACGTGAAGGAACTGGCGGCGTTGAAGGGGAATGCCAAGCTGTACCTTGGCTTGCCGCGGATGATGACGGAGCAGCATTTCGATCTCTATGAAGGATTGCTGTTTGGAGAGCGGCTGCCGATCGACGGCCTGATGGTAACTAATCTGGGCGCCATTCGCAAGTTTGTCGGCAAAGGTTATCCACTGGTGGGCGATTTCAATCTGAATGTGTACAATCGTCTGTCGGCCGATTTTTACCGTGGGCTTGGCGTTGGTCGGTTGACGGCATCGATGGAGCTGCCGCTGAAGGATCTGGCGGGGCTGCTGGCACATGCGCCAGGACCGCTGGAGGCCATCGTACACGGTTCGCCTGCGATCATGTATATGGAGCATGACTTGTACGAGAACGCCGAAGTGTACCAAGCCATTGCGGAGGAAGATAACCACTATGTCGATAACAGTATCCTTGTGCTGAAGACAGATAAAGGCGAAAACCCGGTCTACCGGGACGTCCATGGCCGCAATCATTTAATGATGGCTAAGGAACTCTGCTTGATGCCGGTCCTGAAAGAGCTGCTTGAGGCAGGCTTATCGGTCTTCCGCATCGAAGGCGCAACCTACAAGCCAGAGCAGTTGGCCGAGATCGTGCGTTCTTACAAGGCGGCGCTGGCTAATCCGGATGCTGCTAGGGATCAATTTGGTCGAATGACGCCGGTTTATGCCGGCTATACGCTGGGCGTGCTGCAATTTGACGGCGGCAGCGCCAGTGGGGCAGCAGGCGCCGGAGAAGAGGCTTCGGCTAACGAGGCGGAAGCAGCAGTAAGCCGAGCCTAACGGGGGAAAGGAAGCGAAGGGATATGCAGAGCTATATTGGACCGGAACAAGTGTTGAAGAAGCGGGAGCAATATTTCTATCCATGCACCAGCCACTTTTATCGGAACCCACCGCAGCTGGTGAAGGGAGAAATGCAGTATTTGTACGGGCATGACGGCAAGCGGTATACGGACTTTTTTGCCGGCGTATCCGTTGTGGCCAGCGGCCACTGCAACCCGGAAATCGCCGAACGGACAGCCGAGCAGCTGCGGATGCTGCAGCATACCTGCACGATCTATTTGACGCAGCCCAACGTGGATTTGGCGGAGCGGCTAGCCGATGTGCTGCCGGGGAATCTGCGCCGGACGTTCTTCGTCAACAGCGGCTCGGAGGCGAATGAAGGCGCCCTGCTGCTGGCCCGCATGCATACGGGGCGGCGGGGATTCCTGGCGCTGGAGCAGGGGCTGCACGGCCGGACGTACCTGACGATGAGCGTGACCGGTCTCCAGATGTGGCGGACCGATCCACAGCTGGCGCAGGACACGGACGTCACGTTTATCCCCCGGCCGTACGAGCGGGGGCTTAGCGCCGATGAAGCGGCACGCCGCTCCCTCGCGGCGCTGGAGGCGGCACTGGCGGATAAGGGCGATACCATCGCCGCAATGATCGCCGAGCCGATCCAGGGCAACGCCGGTATCATTGCGCCGGCGGACTGGTATTTCGCTGAAGTGAAACGGCTGCTGGAGCAGCACGGCGTGCTGCTGATCGCCGATGAGATTCAGACCGGGTTTGGCCGGACGGGCCGGATGTTCGCCATGGACCGGTACGGTGTCACGCCGGACATTCTGACGATGGCCAAAGCGCTCGGCAGCGGCATCCCGGTGGCGGGCTTCGCCACCACCGACGAGATCGCAGCCAGCCTGAACCGGCCATCCGCCTCCACGTTCGGCGGCAACCCCGTCTCGTCCGTGACCGCGCTCGCGGTCCTGGACTACATCGAGGCGCATCGCCTGCCCGAGCGGGCAGAGCGCCTCGGCGAGCTGCTGCGCGGCGGCCTGACGCGCCTCGCCGCGCGGTTCCCGCAGCACGTCTCCGAAGTGCGCGGCGCGGGGCTGATGCTCGGCGCGGAGCTCTGCGCCGAGGAGCCCGAGCGCGGCGCGCAGCTCGTCGACGACGTGCTGGAGGGGATGCTGGACCGCGGTTATATCATCGGCAAGAACGGCGTAAACCGCAACGTTCTAGCCTTCCAACCGCCGCTGGTCATCGCCGAGGACGACGTGCGCGGCATGCTGGATGCGCTCGAAGCCGTACTGGCGGAGCTGGCGTAACGGCCCCCTCCGCCCCGGCCCCGCCAACGCCCAGGCCGGCGAAATAACGGTAAATAATACCGTTATTTCGCTGCTCCCAACCTCTGGTCGCCCGAATAGCGGTATAAAGTACCCTTATTTACCGACTAAGCCGGAATAACCCGACTTTAGACGCGATATAAGGGTAGAAAATACCGCTATTTCGGTCATACCGGCAGTTTTCCAATAAATAGCGGTACATTTTACCGCTATTTATCTGGCGGCTAGTAGGGATGGCTCGAAGGGGCTGGGCGCTGTAGTGTTGGGGCTTAATGCAGAATGCTTTAAAGGAGAGTGACCATCCCATGGAAGTAGCCCGTAAAATCGGCACCAAAATCCGGTTGTACAGCGAATTGGTGATGTTTTCGCATACATTGTTTTCGCTGCCCTTCGCGATCATCTCGATGATTTGGGCCGCGGAAGGGTTCCCGTCATGGCGCGTGATGCTGTGGGGGCTGATCGCCCTGATCGGGGCCCGAAACGGGGCAAACGCATTTAACCGCGTGGTCGACCGCGTCTTTGACGCGCAAAACCCGCGCACGGCGCATCGCCATCTGCCGCGGAAGCTGCTGGAGTCGAAGGAGGTGCTGGTGTTTGTTGTCATCAACTATGCGATCTTTATTTTTGCCGCGGGGATGTTGAACATCCTGTGCCTGATCCTGTCACCGGTCGCTATCTTCCTCATCTCGTCTTACTCCTATACGAAGCGGTTTACGTATCTCAGTCATCTGTACCTTGGGTTTACGATCGCTTCGGCTCCGATCGGCGCCTGGTTCGCCGTCACCGGCCAGTTTGCGTTTACGCCGTTTATTCTCGGCACGATCGTCATGTTGTGGATCGCCGGGTTTGATATTATCTACGGCTCTCAGGATATCGATTTTGACCGTAGTCACCGCCTTTGGTCCATTCCCAGCGCCTTTGGGTTGAGGAACGGCTTGCGTATCGCTGCAGGGTTGCATTTCATCATGGTTCTGCTGCTGATTGCTTTAATCCCCATACGCCACCTGGGGGGGCTGTATATCACGGGAATCATCTTGGCCATCCTGCTGTTGATGACGGAGCACAAAATCATCAAACCGTCGAACCGAAAACGCATGAACGTGGCCTCATACAATTTAAACCAGGTAATCAGCATGGTGATTTTGTTCTTTGCGCTCGCCGATTACTTTCTGTTGAAATAGCTAAGCTAAAAACCCCCCGCGCCTAGCGACAGACGTGGGGGGTTAACTTAGATTCGGATATTAATATGCTGGGAGTAGTCGACTTCCATCTTTTCGATGACATTAAAGGGCCGGAGGGAACGGTCCAGTTCCTCGATTTCAGCCTGCCATTCTTGTGAGTTGCGATCCACTGTGTTGTTGCGGGGTTTCGAGATGATCCCGGCCGTTTGTTCGAGCTGCGCTTGATAATCGGACAGTTCCGTCACGGTGCGGCGGTACAGATCTCCGATCTCGGCAGCGCTTTTCCCCGTTAAATTACTCCATCCCAAATCTTGGGCCGATAGGGAGTTATGTCCCGGCGGCAGCAGGGGAGCCTGCTGATTCAGCCGACTCACGCCAATATAGAATTTCCCATAAAAATCGGTCATCAGGTTAACCTGATCCTGGATGCGGGATTTGACCAGACTTACGCTTTGCTCAAGCGTTGCCAGTTCTTCCGCACTCGTTTGTGGGTTGTCCCGGGCATCTTGTAAGGCCTGTTCTCGCTTATCCAGTACAGCGATATATTTCTCCACCGGCTCCAACCCGTTCAATAAGTTATCGTAGGTGGATATCGCCCGGTTTAAGTTTGAGGCACCGACACTTATCGTTACCCCTGTCGGGTTGCTTTGTTGCTGATCGCTCTTCGTCGTCTCGGCCAATGCTAGTTTCTGGGTGAGAAGCTCTTGCTCGACTCCGAAATCTTTCTGCTGCGCACGTTCATTCAGCATGGAAACAACTTGATGCAGCGCATTGGAATTCTTCTGGTTTTGACTCATAGGTGTGATTCGCATATGAACGCAACCCCCTATTCGAAATCACTCTAACCCATATATCGGAAAATCAAGGAAATTGTTTATAACGCAAAAAAAGGCGCGAACCTCAAGGACATTCATCCCTGAGATTCGCGCTTTATCGTATGAATTACTTCTCCCGTCCGCCAAAATAATCTAGAAGCGCTTGCAGATCCCGGTGCGCCGGATACGGACTCAACTGATCAATGATGTCCTGTGCTTCACCAAGGTACCGGCGGCTCAGCTCCTCGGTTTGCTCCAGTGCGCCGCTCGCCTGGATCGCCGCTACAACGGCGTCCACTTCCGCAGAGGGGCTGTCTGCCGTAATCGCCCGGATCGATGGCGCCAGCGTCTTGTTCTGAAGGGCGTACAGGACGGGAAGCGTCACCTGACCACTGCGCAGGTCGCTGCCGGCCGGCTTGCCCAGCTTCTCGGAAGATTGGGTGAAGTCGAGCACATCGTCGCGGATTTGGAAAGACATGCCAAGCTTTTCGCCGAAGGTATACAGCAACTGAGCCGTCTCTGCGTTCGCGCCGGCGGCCTTCGCGCCGATCTGCAGGCAGGTCGCCATGAGTTGAGCGGTTTTGTTCTTGGACTTCTCCAAGTATTCCGGAATCGTCACGTCGTAATCAAACAGATGGGAGAGTTGCTGGTATTCGCCTAAACAAAGCTTCGTCGTAGCCAGGGAGGAGAGGTCGTAAACGAATTTCTCCCGTTCCGCGGAATAGACGGAGATCAGCTCGATGACTCTGGCGGACATATAATTGCCGACATGCAGGGCGCTACTGACGCCCAGCTTGATGTGCATCGCTTTCTGTCCGCGGCGCAGCGTCGAATCGTCTATGATGTCATCATGGATCAGAGAAGCGGCGTGAATAAACTCTGCAGCGGCAGCGAGCCGCCATACCTTCTTGGGATCGGGACTCGGACCAAACCGGCTGCCGACGATGACCATCAGGGGGCGAACCCGCTTACCGCCTGAACGGATCAGCTCCACGATGCTTTTGGCAAGCTGGGAGGAACGGGGGACGTCACGGTCGTATTTCACCATGTTTTCGATTTCCCGATCGACCGTATTCAAAGAGATGTTCAGCGATTCCTCAAGCTTCATGGCGATCCCTCCTGGCATGTTTTAGCGGTCTACGTTACAGATCCGTAGCGGCGGTTGCTGTGCGAAGACGACAGATGGCAATTTTGCGCCTCACATTGCCTTTGTGGCGGTGCTGCGGTTGTTCTCTAGCTGTAGAAATAGTTCCAAGGCCTTGATCAAGCGCTCGTCCTCGGGGCGTCCCTCGACGCGTTTGATTTGCATTTGCTTGATAATAGGAGCAAGATGCGTCAACAGGTCGTATTCTTCCCACTTCAGGCAAAGCTCGACGTAAAAACTGTATAGATAGTCGCCGTCCAACACCTTGCGGGTCAGCGTTTCACCAGGGGCGAGGGAGCTGCATTCGCTGTGGCGTTGAAGAGCGAGCTTGATTGCGATGTAAATGGATAACAGCTGGCACTGGCGTACCGGCGTCATGTCGTATTGCTCCAGTAGAACGGCTAGAGGGGTTACTTCTTCATGGGGTAAATCTAACTTTATGCCGGCCTCGGGCGAGATTTCGCCCTGCAATAAGCGATAAGCGTCTTGGATGAGCTTAGGATGATTCATAAAGACACACACTCCTTAAAGAGGTAGTTCAAAAAAGTCATCTTTCAACCACGAAGCAAGAACTCAAAACCTGACTTTTTGAACTTGCACCTAAAAGCAGGTAGGCTTGCAGGGACCCTGACACCGATTTCGGCAAAGGAGAAAAAGGGGAGTAATGTGCGCCAAGCGTACATTACTCCGGTTCAAGGTTTTATAAAGAGCTGTCATTATTCCGTGTAGAGATACCATCTTCGCACGAGCGGGATTCGTTTCCATTGTTTCTTGAGCCAAGGGAGTACGTAGTAATCCAAGCCAAACGCGCTGCCCGATCCACCGATCAAAGCGACGCCTGCGGTCATGTACCACAGCATTTCCGTCGAAGCCATGCTGGAGGACCAGATCATGACGCCGAGTGCGACAGTGGCTGCCGAAGCGATTGCGGTGAACAGACCCACGATAATCATGACGCCAAGCGCGATCTCCGCAAAGACCATGAAGAATTGGAATACGGTGGCCAGAGCGGTGTAACCGCCGTCTGAAGTGTAGAAGAACACATTCATAAACCAGCCAACGATCGATTTGATAAATCCTGGCACCGGTAAGGCGGTAACTGCCGTCGAGGCGCTTTCTACAGCCGAAGCTGCCGCCTGGGCATCTACGGTTTTGGTTACTTCACCGGCTGCTTCACTGGCCGCCGAGATGACGTCGGCATTTGGAGATGCTGGAATCAAGAAGATGTTCGAAGGATCTTTCCACACTTTCGGAAGCTTGTCGATGCCTTCCTCCAGCCATTTGTAGCCAACGAAGATCCGCAGCGGCAAGAGCCAGAAGTTGGGCGAACGCTTCGCAAAGTGACCGCCAACAAAGCTTCTGCGATTGTTCACATGGAAGAATTCATGCATCATATAAGTCCATACTTTGGCAAAACCAGCCACGGTGAACAGATAGTACATATTGATCAAGTGCTTGCTGAACATCGCCATGAAGCCGCTGAGCATAAACATTTTATTCGGCAGGCCGACATTCGCTACGCCGTAGCGGCTGCCGATACATACCATGGTTCCGTGGAAGCCCGGTTTATAAGACTTCTTCGGTTTGCCGTGAATGTCCGCATGAATGTTATGTGCGATAAGAGGACCGGCTTGTTCGGCGTTCTCAACCATCTGCGGTACCGGACGGGTTTCGCCTTCCGGAATGAAGAAGATGTTGTCGCCGACGATATAAACGTTCTCGTGATCGATGCTTTGCAGCTTATCGTTGGTCACGATCCGTTTGCGGCCTTCCTGTTTCACATCGAGCTTGCCGACGAGCTCGGAGCCTTCGACCCCAGCCGTCCAAACGATCGTATCAGCTTCCAGTTCTTGGCCTTCGCCAAGCTGTACGCTGGTTGGCGTAACGCCGGTGATCTTGGCGCTCGTAATGATTTCTACGTTCATCTTGTGCAGTCGTTTCGCAGCTTTTTGGATCAATTTGTCCGGCAAAATCGGCAGGATTTTCGGAGCCATATCGGCGACGACCAGACGCACCTCGCTCGGATCAATAAAGAACTCTTTGCAGAGCTCGTCACGGAATTCGGCCAATTCGCCAACCAATTCCACGCCGGTGAAGCCGGCACCTACCACGACGAAGGACAGCATTTTGCGGCGTTTGGCTGCATTGCGAACCTTGGCTGCTTCGCTAAACTTGTTGCGTACTTGCTCTTTCAGACGCACGGCGTCTTCATAGGACCACAGGGTTAACGCATGTTCTTCAGCGCCCGGGATCCCGAAGAAGGTCGGTTTACAACCGGTACCGATAACGAGGTAATCGTATTTATAGGTATTTAGCTCGGAACGAAGTTCTTTGGCGTTAAAATCAATGGCATCGATAGAATCCAGAACTACGTCGACTTTTTGCCCGGCAAAAATCTTCTTCAGTTCAATTTTGACCGAATCTTCGGGTGCCCGGTTCGCTGCGACTTCATGCAGTTCGGTCAGCAACGTGTGATAGGGGTTCCGGTCAATCAGCTGGATCTCCACGTCTTTTTCTTTTTTGAACAGTTTGGCCAGATGCTTGGAAGTAACAACACCGCCATAACCGCCGCCCAAAACTACGATTTTCTTCAAGAGATTCACCTTCTCATTTTAGGGTGGGTGGTAATATGCGATTATTTCGCGGATTCAAGTGCCTTGGTAACGAGTTCGAAGAAAGGTTGCAGCGTGATCGAAGCGCCGGCGATAGCATCGGTTTTGCCTTCTGCGTTAAATGTGACGGATGCCGGATCTTGTTTTTCAACCAAATAAGCTTCGGCTTTAGCCGCTTCTTCATGCCATTCGGCTTGCGCGCCGCCGGCTTTCATGCCATATTTGCCGTCGATCGAGTATTGCTTCTTGTCTTCCCCTTTGTCGTTTACGCCACTGAAGTTGACTTTAACGATCTTACCTGCGGCAACAACGACATCAACGGTATCTTTCCAACCGGAATGTTCGTCGAAAGCGGCTCCTTCCGCATGGTAGGTACCGTCTTTGTAAGGACCAGCTTCAACTGGACCGGCAGCCAACGCTTGATCAGCCAAGTTAAAGAATTCACTTACATGGACGGAAACACCGGAAATTGCGTCGGTTTTGCCTTCATCGTTCAAAGTGACTGCTTTAGGATCTTGTTTCTCGATCAGGAATTGCTCGACTTTCTCGGCTTGCTCATGCCATTCGGAAGAAGCGCCGCCAGCTTTCATTCCGTATTTGCCTTCTTTGGAGTAAGTCACTTTATCGACAGGAGCTTTCTCGCTCAACCCGTTCCATTTGGCTTCCGTGATCTTGCCGCCGGATACCGTCAGGGTAACGTAGGATTGCCAGCCGGATTCCGCATCCACTTCACCTTTGGCAAAGTATACGCCGTCTTGATACTTGCCTTGCTCTGCAGCCGCATTGTTGCTTCCCGCGTTTGTTTCGTTAGTCGCCGCCGCGTTGTTTGCCGGTTCTGCCGTATTCGCGTTGTTCGCGTCATTGTTCGACCCGCAGCCGGCCAATACACCGAGCAGCAGGGCACTGCTAAGGATGATTGAAGCTTTCTTCATGATAGAGACCTCCAGTGAATGAAATATATATATTAAAATGTGAAGACATTTTAATAACGGAAATCAGTGTCGGGGCGGTAAAAAAGGCCGATTTTATGGGGGATCCGGGAGTCCCAAAACCTTTGTTCGATGGAATTTTAGCATAATAAAATAGGTGTTAATGTGAAATAAATCACATGAGGTGTGACATAAAACAACTTCCCAAATCGGCGGAGACGGCGCCCCGTAAGGGATCCAACAATTGAAAGCGATTACCTAATTTTTAAAATATTTATTTTTTTAAGATGGCGCTGATAAGAAGGCGAAAAGAACAGGTTGCCTCTAATCCTTAATCGGTCTGAGTGCCTAGTTCTTAAAGACTAAATATTGGCAAGTTTTTCATGCGAGCGGCCATCGGACCATCCGGAATGAGGGCTTATACACAAAAAGTTCCAATCGACTTATGAAAATAGTCATGATTGCTGCCGATATAGATAGAAGCGGGCATGCCCGAAAATATCGCGAAACGGAAAGAAGGCATCCTCTTTGACGGTGTACAGGACGTTTATTTCGCGCCTCTTACTTAATTACGCAGCCGGCTCCTTGCTGGCGCTCATCGCGATCGCGAGTCTGATCGCCGCTGCGCCTTTGGATATACCCCCATCGGAATATGCGTGGCTGATCAGCATCTTGGGCCTGTCGCTCTGTTGCATGCTGGGGCTGGAATGGTTCGTATTTACCCGGCAGATCAAGCCGATCCATAGCGTATTCATGGAGGAAGTCGGCAGCTATCAAACGCTTCAAAATGTATACATACGCACACACCGGCTGCCTTCGCTTGCCGTCAAGCGGATTCTCGGTCCGCATTTATTTGGTCTGGTCGTCCCCAGTGCGGGTTTAACGCTGGGATTGATCCATGCCGGCCGCTTGTCTATTCCGCCTTACTACGTGCTGCTTGCCGCCCTGGGCGGTATGCTGGTCAGCGGCATGCACGCTTTGGTTGAATACTATTTAACTTCCTATGCGATCCGGCCGGTACTGGAGGAGCTCATCGCCTGGAGTCGCAAGATGTTTGGTAAGGAATTATCGCTTCATGGAAGGGTTATCGTCCCTGTATCTCGAAAGTTAAAATGGAGCTTTTTCTTGATGAGCATGGCCCCTTTGCTGCTGTACAGCTTATCGATGCAGTTTCGGCTCGAGGACTATGGCCATGGGGTCTATACCTATTGGCAATGGGCCGGATATATTTTGGCCGTGAGCATCGTCTTTGCGTTGATCGGCTCCCGGCTGCTGGCGCGTGAAATTATGCTGCCTATTCAGCATTTGTACGAACGGATGGCCGAAGTGAAGTCCGGCCATATCCGAACGGGAGCAAGCGACTTGTTTTCCGACGAGTTCTCGAGGCTGGTCTCGGGATTTAATCATATGTTGCGGGGGTTGCAAACCCAGGCGGCCCTGAACAGCCAGTTGGTGGATAGCTATTTCGCTACTTTGGCGGCAGCGCTGGATGCCCGCGATCCATATACGGCCGGTCATTCCCTGCGAGTTGCGGAATATGCCGTCAAAATCGGCGAACTGGCCCATTTGTCCGAGGAGCGCATCGATGAATTGCGCAAGTCGGCACTGCTCCATGATATCGGCAAGATCGGCATTCGCGATGCCGTTCTGCTGAAGGAAGGCCGTTTGACTGAAGAGGAATGGGAGCAGGTGAAGCAACACCCCGTGCTCGGAGAGGCGATATTGAAGCAGGTGGAGCCTGCGGACGCAATGGCCCCCTATTTGCCGGGGGTCCGGTCGCATCACGAACGTTACGATGGCGGGGGTTACCCGGATGGATTGTCCGGGGAAGAGATCTCGCTGTTCGGACGGATTATCGCCGTGGCTGACGCCTTTGACGCGATGACCTCCGACCGTCCTTACCGTAAGGGTTTGGAGCGAGACCAAGCCATCGAGATACTGGAGCAAGGCCGCGGAACCCAGTGGGATCCGTATTTCGCCGAATTGTTCGTGCAGTATTATCGGCGGGACAACCAAAGTAAAGAATCCGGCTGATCTTCAGTAGCTAGCCGATTCGGCAACAGGAGTGGGGATATGGGGATCGGTAATACCTTTGTGTTGAATCTGTGTTTGTTGATCACAGTGGCATATTTGGCCAATATCCTATATAAATACGGTTTGAGAAAAATGTCGCAGAACACCCTTTACGTGCTGTCCGTTCTATTAATGATTTTAGCGGGCTGGATCTGCATGAAGTTTGGTTTCCAGTTTGCGGACGACGTTTTGTATGATTTACGCGTGGTACCGCTGATTATTGCGGCTTTTGTGTATTCGAGTCCGCTGACGATGGTCTTGATCGGGATCGGCATCGGTTTGGCCCGGTTGACGTTAGGCTACAGCGAAGCGGCGATGGTAGGCTTGCTGAACCTGACGCTCCTGGGCTTTGTTTGTGCCGGCTTAAACATTTGGATGCGACGCACCCATCATCGCTTTGTTGTTAAAGGCATGGTCACGATTCTGGTCGTGAATTTGGTGAATAGTCTAAACATCACCTTATTCGGTGTCATGCCGGCGCAGCGTTATTTGTTTGAAGTCATGCCGGTTGCGCTGCCGATGAGCATCGTACTCAGCCTGCTGTTTGCCTTGATTCTTCGCGATTTCCAACTTGGAGCGAGGCAAAATCTGGAGCTGAAGTACGCCAACGAGCTGCTTCGCAAACAGACTGATGAGCTGCACAAGGCCAAGATCGGGCTGGAGGATCGGGCCAAGCAACTAGCTCAAGCTTCCCGTTACAAATCGGAGTTTCTGGCGACGATGTCACATGAACTGCGTACGCCGCTAAACAGCATCATCAATCTGGCGGAAATGATCGGAGAATCGGACGAGGCCGGAGAGGAGATCTCGGAATACGGCCGCATTATTCATAAATCTGGACATGAGCTGCTGCAGATTATCAACGACATTCTGGATTTGTCCAAGGTCGAGGCGGGGCGGCTGGAGATTACGGCCGAAGAAGTAGTGTTGGCCGAGCTTCCCGTCTGGATGCAGGCACAATTCGAGCGGATTGCCGCCCAGAAGAATATCGAATTCAAGATTACGCAGGAAGCGGGCTTACCCGATTCAATCATCTCCGATCCGCAGCGGATCATACAAATCCTGCGAAACTTGCTGTCCAACGCATTTAAGTTCACACATATGGGGCAGGTGGAACTGGATATCCGCAAAGCGCCGGCGGACGATACGTCTGAAACGGAATGGATCGTCTTCACCGTATCGGACACGGGCATCGGTGTAGCCGAGGACAAGCAGTTGGCTGTCTTCGAGGCGTTTCAGCAGGCGGACGGTTCGATTAGCCGGCGATACGGGGGGACCGGATTGGGCCTTTCGATCAGCAGTAACCTGGCCCGACTGCTGGGCGGTCACATTTGCATGACCAGCAAGGAAGGCCAGGGCAGCGCGTTTTCTTTCTATTTACCGTTAAAACCAGCCCGGGAACATAACGGCGAGGTAAGTTAGTTGTCTGGGTTGCCGTAAGGGACCGGTTATCGTTAAAATGGGTGTAGAAAGGATGGGATGACAGGTTATGGAGAAACATGTAATTTCCACGACGTCCGCGCCGGGTGCGATTGGCCCGTATTCGCAAGGGATTCAGTTGGGCGATTTGATCTTCACTTCCGGTCAGTTGGGGCTGGTTCCGGAAACCGGTCAGCTCGCGGAAGGGGTCGAAGCGCAGGCCGCACAATCGTTGCGGAACGTTCAGGCCGTGCTGGCTGCTGCCGGGAGCGGATTGGACAAGGTCATCAAGACGACCGTATTTCTGAAGGACATGAATGATTTTGCGAAGGTGAACGAAGTGTACGGTTCGTTTTTTGCCGAGCCATTTCCTGCACGCAGCGCTGTTGAAGTAGCGCGCCTGCCAAAGGACGGCCTGGTTGAAATCGAGGTTATCGCGGTCAAATAACGAAAGCTCAAGATCCGGCTCGTTGAGTCGGGAAAGCTGCCGGAGGCGAAAGCCTTTCGGCGGCTTTTTTATCGCAAGAAGAATTACCGCTAGTTGCCTGAATGTCGGAGGGTCCCGAAGAATGAGGCGATATGGCAATATGGCGAATGGCGATGAGGTGGAAAAGGTGTAAGGCGGTAGGGAAGGCAATGAGGCGGAAAAGATGTATGGCGGTGGGGAAGGCGATGAGGCGGAAAGGGCGAAAGTCGGTAAGGAAGGCGATAGCCGAAAGGGCGTAAGGGACGTAAGGCGCTAATGTATGCGAAAAACCGAACACATTGGGGCAAATTCGGAGATTTCAACCGATTGTATATGAAATTTCATACTTATTTGCCCATTAAGGGGACATTAGCCGACAATCTGTATGAAATTTCGAATACATTGCGAAATTTTTTGACATTAGCACGGTATTAGATACGAAAAACCGAATACAATAGGCAGGCACTAAAGTTGTGCGATGGATCGTACCTCACGGTTGGTTCTTCTAAAGATCAGGGCGCTTCTGGCGAAGTAGAGAAGGCGGGAGGGAAGACGGTTTTATAAGCGGCGTTTTTCGTATAAGATGTTAGTAATGAATTTTGGTAGGAATCAGGATAACCGACGGGAGATCATCATGAATCAACGTCTTTACGGAATATGGTTGGGCGACATATTGTTTTGCTTCTCCGGTGAAGTATCGGAGTCGAAGGTGGATGCTTGGACCGCAGTGCTCCGGCGCAAGGAGCTGGAGCCGGGAGTCCGCCCTTTTCAGCATGCCGTACTGCGACTCGCGGAGGTCAGGTATCCAGTCTCTTCCGTGCGGAGGTCCTATAAGAGCGGAGAACGGCGGAGTTTAGTCGGACGGTCGCTGGAGGGATTGGCTTTGCCCGTACCCGAGGCGTGGCGCCTGCTGCTGCAATGGGACGAATCGGTCTGGGAGGAGCAAGGGATCAAGCCGGGAGCGGAAATGGGCTATTGGAGCAAAGCAGCCCGGTTTGCCTTGGAACTGCTGCTGCGCGGCCGGATTGCGCCGAACATACGCCCGGTGGCAGCCACCGGACGGCGGCGCGGGGCGCAGGGGCAAATGCGGGCAGCCTGGGGGCCATCGCTGACAGAGCCGGAGGATGCGGCCCGGTTTCAGCGACTTGCCGGTGCGATGCCGCCGATTTGCTTAGCCGCGGTTCAAACGGGGGCCGGGGCATCCTCCGAAGACGAGGGATCGCTGGAGGACCGGCAGATGGCGGTGCTGCACTCGTTTCTAACCGCAATGATCGATCACGAAACGCGCGGGGCGGTTCAGGATTTAGGGCGGAAGCTGAATCCCAGCCGGGCGGACTATCACCGGGGTTCCTCGCCACTATCCGAGCTGTGGTGGAACGGCCTGCTAACCGGTGGGCAACCCGCAGATATTCAAGGGAGTGCGGCGGAGCTGGAGCAACTGAGTACAGACGTTGCCGCTGCCGGAGGCGGACGTCCCCGGGCCGAGGAACCCGAGGCCGACGGTCTGGCGACCGGAAGCTTGCGCTTATGCCTTCGCGTGGAGCCTTACCAAGGGGGCGGCGAAGCGACGGAGGAGGATCGAGCTGCGGCAGCGACTTCGACCTGGCGGCTTAGCCTTTGGGCTGAAGGAGCCGAGGATACCCGCGTGCTGCTGCCGGCTGGACTTATCTGGAGTTACCCCGAGCCGGACATGGAAATTCACGGTCTCCTGTACCGGAATGTGCAGGAGAATTTCCTGCTGCGGTTGAACAAGGGGGCTGACGTATCCCGGGAAGTCGCCGCTGCCCTGGAGGCCCCGCGTCCGCAGGAACTCATCCTGGAACCGGAAGAAGTGTTTGCGTTCTTAAGCAAGTCGGTACCGGCGCTGCGAAAGCACGGAGTAACCGTGCAAATGCCAAGCCGCTGGACCCGAGAGGGGCGTCGTCCCGCCAGCATTCGTATCAAAACCCAGGGTTTTGCGGGTGGATTGCCGGATAGCGGGACGGCGGGAATGTCGAAGCTGGGCGTGGACCAACTGGTCGCTTTTGAAGCGGAGGCGCTGCTTGGCGACCGCGAACTGACCCGGGAAGAACTGGCCGAGTTGGCGTCGGCGAAGCTGCCACTCGTTTTTTTTCGCGGCGAATGGATTGAAGTAGATGTGAAGGAAATTCGTCAGGTGCTCAAGTTTATGAAGCGCCATGAGAATGGAACCCTGACCTTCCGGGAATTGATGCATTTGGCTTCCGGTGAGGAGGATATCCAACTGGAAGGCGTAGATATCGCCGGGATCGAAACCACCGGGATGTTATCCCTGTTGATGACCGGTGCTGCGGTCCGTCAACCTCGACCGCGGCCTGTGCCCCCCGGGTTGAACGGGACGCTGCGGCCCTATCAAGAGCGGGGATACCAGTGGCTGACCACAATGCGCGAGCTCGGGTTCGGCGCCTTGCTGGCCGACGATATGGGCTTGGGAAAAACGGTCCAGGTCATCTCCGTGCTGTTGGATGACGCCTCGCAGACGAGGGGAAAAAGCCTGATCATTTGCCCAACCTCTCTGCTGGGCAACTGGCAGCGCGAGTTCACCCGTTTTGCTCCGGGGCTGCGCCTGTACGTGCATCATGGGAGCGACCGCTACCGCGACGAGCGCTTTCTGCAGGAGTACCAGGCATGCGACGTCATCCTGACAACGTATCAGTTGGCTGGTCGAGATGCCAAGGAACTCCGGTCGGCGGATTGGACGACGGTCGTGCTGGACGAAGCCCAATATATCAAAAATTATGGCACCAAGCAGGCGCAAAGCGTGATGAAGCTCAGTGCGCCGCATCGGATCGCCATGACGGGCACCCCTGTCGAAAACCGGCTGAGTGAGCTATGGTCGATCTTTCAGTTTCTCAATCCCGGGTACCTGGGCACGCACGCTTCGTTTCGGACACGTTATACCGGAGCCGGGGGAGAGCAGCAAACGGCTGAGCTGCAGAAGCTGCGGAAGCTGGTCGCCCCGTTCTTGCTGCGCCGTCTCAAGAGCGATCCGGACATCCGCAAGGACCTGCCGGAGAAAATCGAGCTGAAATCCTACTGCTCGCTAACCGTCGAACAAGCCCGCTTGTACCAAACGGTGACGGCGGAGTTGCTCGGTCGGATCGGCAACCATAACGGCATTGCCCGCAAGGGTTTGGTGCTATCTTCCTTGACGCGGCTGAAGCAAATCTGCGATCATCCCGAGCTGGTTCAAGGAGTCCGGACATCGGAGTCTGTCGCTTTCGGGCGCTCGGGCAAGATGGAGCGGCTCGGCGAATTACTCGATCTGATTATGGACAGTGGGGAAGCCGCGTTGATTTTCACCCAATACGTGCGGATGGGCGAGCTGTTGAAGGAGCGGCTCGCAGAGCGGTACGGCGTCCGGCCGTTTTTTCTTCACGGCGGAGTGCCGAAGGCGGACCGGGATACCATGGTGCGGGCATTTCAGGACGGCGAGGGCTCACCGATCTTCGTGTTATCGCTGAAGGCGGGTGGGGTCGGTCTCAACCTGACTCGGGCTAACCACGTCGTCCACTATGACCGGTGGTGGAACCCGGCCGTGGAGAACCAGGCGACGGACCGGGTGTTCCGGATCGGACAGCAGAAGAACGTTGAGGTGCATAAGCTGATTTGCCAAGGAACGCTGGAGGAGCGGATCGACGAATTAATCGAGCGGAAAAAGTCGCTGTCCGAGCAGGTGGTTGGCTCTGGCGAGCAATGGCTGACGGAAATGAGCGATGAGGAGCTGCGGAGCTTGATCGTGTTGCAGGAAGGCGGGCTGTTTCCGGAAGGAGCGTTCGGCTGAAAATAAGAGTTCACGCATAGGAAGACAAAAATCTTGCTACGAGGAGGAATACGCATGACCAGGCCCAAGACGGTTGCGCTGGAACCCGGAGAGCCGCGGGTCCGCTATGAAGCGAATGGGCTGCGGGTGGAGCTGGAACCGGATCATGTTGTGTTGATCCCGGTGGCTCCATCGGCGGAGCGGGAGAAGCAGGCGCTGCTGCGGCGGTTGGCGGAACGGCCACGCCTGGCGGCGGCGCTGGCCGAGCATGGGGCCGGTGGCATCGCGAAGCAGCTGCCGGCGGAGCGCGCGCCGTGGCCGCTTGGCGAAGGCGAAGCTGCGGGCGAACTCGTAGGCGCGGAGGGCCGCGGCAGCGAAGGGCCAGGGAGCGGCGAGAGCGGCGCTGGCGTTGGCGCTACGCCAAGCCCCGGCGCGCGCTGCGCGTGCGGCGACCCGGGCTGCGCCCGGCTCGCGCCAGCGCTGGCCGCCGCACGGGCGGCCTGGGCGGCCGACGCCGAGCTGCGGCTGAGCCGGCTCGGCTGGACGCGCGAGGCGCTGCTCGCCGCCGTCTGGGCGGCCTGGGCCGCCGATGCGCCGCTGGCGGACGCCGAGGCGGCGCTGCGCCGTGCCGCCGGGCCGCGCGAAGCCGCTCGGCGCGAGGCCGCCGGCCCGGGCGGCCAGCCGCTGGCCGAGCGGCTGGCGGAGGCAGCCGAGCAAGGCCGGCTGCACGAGCCCGGGCCGGAGTTCCACGACGTCGACGTGGAACTCGGCCCCGCAGGCCCGGCTGCGGCCAGCACGCTGCCGGGCCCGGACCCGGCGCCGTGGGCTGCGCTGCTGCCCGGCGTGCGGGGGGCGGCGACGGGGCTGTCGCTCGTCGCCGAACGGGTCATGCAGCGGGCGGAGGAGCTTGCCGCCCCGCTGCGCCGTAAGCCGCGCTGACCTGCCCTGCACGGTCAGCACGGCCCCTCGTGAGGCCCGGCTCCGCTAGAGCCTCACTCCACGATAGGCCCCCGAACCCGCCAACCGCTGCGGTCGGCTGTCTCTTTTGCCCTCACTCCATGCGCACCTTAGGACACTCCCCGCACCCAATGTTGCATTTCCTGCAACATTTTCGGCCCATCCGCCTCTGAAATGGCGGAAATGTTGCACTTCCTGCAACATTTGAGCCTTCATGCTCTCGTATCAGTCGAAATTGTACAAAAGCAACATTTCAGGTTCTATCCCCGCGTCCGTGTCCCATATGTTGTACAAATTACAACATGCTGTCCCGGATTTGGAACGTGGCGCCAATGGAAACCCGGAGAAGCCGCTTCCTGAGTCGCAGGACGGTTTCACGGGGGTGCAAAATCTGGTATGATAATGAATATTTCGCGGGGAGGAATCATGTCATGAATATTTTACAACGGTTGAAAGACGGTGCGGGCAAGGTTACCGATCGCGCGCAAAATGTCGTGGAGATCGGTAAACTGAACACCCAAATTTCAAATATCGAACGTGAACTCGGTTTATATTTTCAAAAAATGGGCGAAGTGTTTTATGAGGCTTACCGGAAAAAGGACATGGCCACAGCGGAAAAAGAGATGCTCGAGTTGGCCAAGACCTGTGATCTGCTGACGGAAGAGCGCGATGAGATTCGGCTAAAAATCGCCGAGCTCAAAAATGAACGCTTGTGCGGCGCCTGCGGTCGGAACGTAGCGGAGGACGCCCTGTTCTGCCAATATTGCGGGCATAAGCTGGTCAAGGCTAAGCCATCCGTCCCGGCGGAGCTGCTGAAGCCTGCTCCGGAACCGGTACAACCACCGGTAGTGAGCGAGGCAGCGGTCAGCTCCGAGCCGCCCGTCATGGAGTCGATGGCGGTGGGCGAGATGGATACGCTGGTGCTTGCCGCTTCCCTGGTTCGCGAGAAGACGGAGCCGCGGGAACCGGAGCAGGTGTCTGAACCGGTGGAGCCGGTTGGCCCCGAGGATGAGGAGCGTCGGCAGCGCGAGCTGGAGCGGGAGCGCAAACGCCAGGAAGAGTTAGATCGGCGCATTCGCAGCTGGTCGCAGAACGCCGCAGCGCCACAAACCGAGAATTCGGAAGTGGAAGTGGTGATCGGTGGCGTAACCACGGTCAAATGCCAAATTTGTTCTTCTACGTTAGTGAAAGGCACGAAGTGGTGTCCGCATTGCGGCTCTGAACAAATTTAAGGCGGAACGAAAGTTCATCAGGTTGTCATAAAGTAAACAGGCGCGGGAGAGCACTCCTTCGTAGTAATAAGTAAGCATGCGGTATTCGCCGGTACGGCGGCCCAGGGGCAAAGCGATCGAAGCGCTCCGCAGCTGTCATGCCGGTTTTATTTTTGCGGCGCCCCGGTCCAGGGGAATGCACTGCTTCGGCGGATGCTTCCACCCCTTGCAGGGGATGCTATACCGCATAATTCTGTGTTCAGGAGCGTGAAGCATATGGAATGCATCGTACATTTTGACGTCGTACATAAGGATGAAGTAAAGAGCTTGCGGGGGTTGCTTTTTCTCGATCCTGGGAAGGATCCGGCCGAAAGCGACTTTCTGCAAATGTTTGAAGAGATGGGATATAAACTGCGTCTCGCGGATCGTCAAAACCTCGTGTTCAAGCCGACGGAAGCCGGCGCGGATTACAGCGAGATCCGGGTCCGCCGCCTCGACACGGGTGAGAAGAGCTATAAGGAAGACGGCGAGTTGAAATCGCTGCTCACCAACCTTTTGCCGCGGGAGCCTAAACCGCTTTAACCTGGTCTTTAACGCCGCTTACCCGCGATCATCTTGCAAAGCTTTGCAAAGTTTTCACGAATCCCTCGAAATTCCTCTTCCTCTTCCCGGGCGGGATGCGTTATACTTCTAACATTGTGTGTTCATCTTTGGATTTTCCGTATAAGTGCAGGAATCGGCCTGCATGTCTCTACCTGATCACCGGAATGATCGGACTACGGAAAGTAACGCCGCGCATAAGCCCGGGAACCGGAGGCTTCAGGTAGGTTAACGCCTGATTAACCGGTTTCGCTTGGTTCTTCGGGTCCGCATCGGGTGCTTTCTGTCTACATGTCCATTTCCGTCAGGGGATGGGCTTTCTTGCGTTTAGCCGATATTTAGAAATCATCGATTTGGAGAGGGGACAACAGGAATGAAGTTGCTGAAGGACAAGGTGATGGCAGAGGGGATCGTGCTGGGGAACCAGGTATTGAAGGTGGATTCGTTTCTTAATCATCAAATGGATCCGGTGCTGATGAAGGAAATGGGGGCCGAGTTCGCCCGGCGTTTTGCCGACGAAGGCATTACGAAGGTGTTGACAATCGAGTCCTCGGGGATCGCCCCGGCGATCATGACGGCGTTGGAGCTTGGCGTCCCGATGATCTTTGCGCGCAAGCATCAGTCGTTGACGTTGAAGGACAATATTTATGTGGAAAAAGTCTACTCGTTCACCAAACGAGAAACGAACGAGATCACGGTGTCCAAAAAGTTTCTGCGTGCGGACGACCGGGTGTTGATCGTGGACGATTTCTTGGCAAACGGCGAGGCAGCCTTCGGATTGGCCCGTATCGTAGAGAAAGCCGGGGCAACTGTCGCCGGCATTGGGATCGTCATTGAGAAGTCGTTCCAGCCAGGGGCTCGGCTGCTCACGGAAGCGGGATACCAAGTCGAATCGCTCGTTCGAATTGCCTCGCTGGAAGACGGAGTGGTTGCCTTTTTGGAGGATGCACCCATTCATTCATGAGATTAATTATCACCTAGGGGAGGAACTTGAACCATATGGAACGTGAACGCATATTTCAGAAACATCGTCATCCGATGAAGACCTTATCGCTCGGCTTGCAACACGTGCTGGCGATGTATGCCGGGGCGGTTATCGTACCGCTGATTGTAGGGGGCGCGTTACACTTCACGCCTCAGCAGCTGACCTATCTGATTGCTATCGATCTGCTGGCTTGCGGCGTCGCCACATTGCTTCAGGTGTGGGGGAACCGCTGGTTTGGGATCGGCCTCCCGGTCATGCTGGGTTGTGCTTTTCAGGCCGTTTCGCCGATGATCGCCATCGGACTGACGGACGGTGCGGGGGTCTCCGCCATTTACGGTGCGATCATCGCCTCTGGGTTATTCGTCTTCTTGTTCGCCGGATTGTTCGGTAAGCTGATAGCTTTGTTCCCACCGGTTGTCACCGGCTCTGTAGTCACGATTATCGGGGTCACGTTGATTCCTGTGGCGATCTCCGATCTTGGCGGAGGCAGTCCAGGCGAGAATCCCGACTTCGGGAGCCCGCTCAACCTTGCGCTTGGCTTCGGGGTGTTGTTGTTCGTCATCTTGATGAACCGCTTTGCTAAGGGTTTTCCACGTTCGATCTCGGTCCTGCTGGGACTGATCGCCGGGACCCTTGTGGCGGCGCTCGCCGGCAAGGTGGATCTGACGCCGCTTAGGGAAGCCAGTTGGTTTCATGCCGTGCAGCCGTTTTATTTTGGCAAACCAACCTTTCATACCTCGGCGATCCTAACTATGATTCTTGTGGCAATTGTCAGCGTCGCGGAATCAACCGGCGTGTTTATGGCTCTGGGCAAGATCGTGGATAAGGAGATTACGGATAAGGATTTAACACGGGGATATCGTGCGGAAGGCCTTGCGATCATGCTCGGGGGAATATTTAACTCCTTCCCGTATACGACGTATTCGCAAAATGTAGGGCTTGTCCAAATGAGCCGGGTGAAAACTCGCGACGTGATCGTGGTGGCCGGCGGTTTGCTGATTCTAATCGGCTTCGTGCCAAAGATAGCCGCTTTGACACAGTTGGTACCGACGTCGGTGCTCGGCGGAGCGATGATCGCGTTGTTCGGGCTCGTCTTGTCTTCCGGCATCCGGATGCTGGGTGACCAAGTGGATTTGAACCGGCACGAGAACCTGTTGATCATCGCTTGTTCCGTCGGCATGGGACTTGGAGTAACCGTGATGCCCGAGCTGTTTGATCGACTGCCCGCCGCGCTTCGGATCCTCGTAGACAATGGAATCGTCGCGGGCAGCTTTACGGCGATTGTGATGAATTTGCTGTTTAACGGTCTAGGGGGTAAACGTAAAGCATCCATGACTGAAGTTAAGACCGATTCAAGCGAAACAGCCCAAGCTACGGTTTAATTATCGGCAGTTGACGGATTGAGGGAGTAGCTACATCCTTTGTAACTGTCTCTCAGCCAGTTCGCCGATCCAGGGCAGCTTCAACCATCTGCCTTGGAGCGTGGCCAGCATCAGCACGATCCAAAGCGTCACGCCAAGCAAGCTCAGTAACAGATTGACGACAATGCCGATGACCGGCAGGAATCCGGACAAGGCGTGGGCCAGCATTAAGCCGCCAAACAACATGACCGATTGCAGGGCGTGAAACAGCACAAATCGGCTGCGCCGCTCCAGGGCAAGAAAAGCGACGCCGCCGACAAACGCAAACAGGTAACACAGGAAGCCGGCGACGTTTTCGTAGAGGCCGGTGGATGATTTAAAAGGGGACATAAGGACATGACCTTCTTTCGGGAGAGGATTGTCTTACCTTAAATGTATGACGAGCCCTCTCACGTAAGAACCAGCTCGGCCCGCTCGGGCGCGAACCATTGCTGTAATATATCATCTGCTATCACCTCCGCGGCCTGTGGCCGGCGGAGGTTTTCGATTTTCTGGCGTAGCTCGGTCAGTCGGGATTCATCCCCGAAGAGCGCGTCGATTTCCTGAGCCAACTCTGCGGGGGTACGGGTGATGCAAGCTACGCCCTTTTGCGCTAGGTATCGCGCGTTATTGAGCTCTTGCCCGGGAACGGGGCGATAGATGAATATCGGCAATTGGCAGGCTAACGCTTCGGACAAAGTAATCCCGCCCGGCTTGGTCACGATGCAGTCGCTGCTCCGCATCAGCTCGGCCACCTGTTTGACGTATCCGATGAGGTGAACGTCCGGATGGGGGCGGAGTTGCCCCTGAAGCCCCCGGTAAAGCTCGCGATTCCGCCCGCATACCGTGATGACTCGATAACGATCCAGGGCAGTTAACCGTTCGATGACTTCCCGTACTCCTTGCATGGACCCGTAGGCTCCGGCCATCAACAGAACGGTGGGTTTGCCGACGGGACGCTCCGAGAGAAGTCTTTGGAGTGGCTCTGGGAAGGACTTCTCGCTGGTCTTAGATTGGCGGCCAAATTCCGGTTTAACGGGAATGCCGCTCACCCGAATACGGTCTTCGGGAATGCCGCGGTTCATCATTTCTGCCTTCATGTCGTCGGTCGCCACGTAGTAACGGTCGACCCCCGGGTGAATCCATCGTCCGTGCAAGTCAAAGTCGGTCACGATGTTGGCGAGCGGCAATGACTGACCGGTCCGTTTTAACAGCCGGGGCATTGCTAATTGGGGAAAGGTATGAATAATCAAATCGGGCCTAAGTTCCCTCAGCGTTTGTTGCAGCTTCCCGGCCCCAAGCGAATTTATCACTTCAAGCAAAGGCGCTTCCTGAGGCATTTCTTTCGTGGCGTTATAAACCCAACCGTAGAGGCGGGGAATTGTTTTGAAGCTTTGCAAATACACGAACCTCGTGATGCCGTTGATCAACGGATGGGCCTCAGCCATCAAATCGAGCAGCGTAACGTCGGTCACGCCTCTGCTCCGCAAGCTGGCTTCGACCGCTTTGGAAGCTTGGTAATGCCCATCCCCGTAACTGGCATATAAAATAATGATTTTCGGAGTTTGGGAAGTCATGAAATATCACTCCTCTTCAAGTCCAATCCATGTCCTTAAGTTGCTTGTAGTTTGCCCCTTCCTCCCGTTTATAAATATGTTTAGATAGAACGGATAAAAAATGTACGATTGGAAGAAAGCTGAAACCTGATCCTGAATATGTTACAATAAGGGAATAGGAGGTCATTCCATACAACTGAATAGCCGGCACGACTTCATGATTGTGAACCTACACTTTTCGGCATCGCAAAATCGGAGCATTTACCTTAAGCGTTCTGGGAGGGAATCACTATGGCAACGAAAGGTCATGACGAAGTGAAAGAAAGTTTACGGGAAATGACCCGAATCTTCAAACCGAAGGATCCGAAGAAGTTCGTGAAAGAATATGTCCGCAAGTATCGTATTATGGGCGGCTATGAAGAGGAATTGACCCACCTGGTTGAGCATGAGCTCGGGAAATTGGATTCGTCCGTTTCCTGAACCATTTGAATGTTAGCATATCGCCGTTCCGTCGCCTTGGGCGTTCGGGGCGGTTTTTTTCGTCCGTTCCCACATATATTAATGAAACAGGCGGAAACTCACGAAATCAATCGTCGGACGGCAGCGGGAGGAGAACCGGAGCATGAAGGTACGTTTAAAATCAAAAGAGGACATCGAGCGGATCCGCGAGGCGGGACGGATATTGGCCGAGTGCCACCGCGAAATCGCCAAAATGATTGGACCGGGAATCACAACATTGGAGATCGACGCCTTTGTGGAGTCGTTTTTGGAGAAGCGGGGAGCCACGGCAGAGCAGAAAGGCTACCACGGGTTTCCGTTTGCCACCTGCGCGTCGATTAATGACGTGGTATGCCACGGGTTTCCGGGTAATCACAAGCTTGCGGCGGGGGATATCGTGACGATCGACATCGTTGTGGGCAAAAATGGGTGGATGGCCGACTCCGGCTGGTCTTATCGGATCGGGCAGGTGAGCGATGAGGCGGAGAAGCTGCTCACGACCACCGAGCAAGCCTTGTTGGCCGGAATCGCTGAGGCCGTACCCGGCAAGAAGATCGGCGACATCGGTTATGCGGTGCAGCGCGTGGCGCAGGCGGCAAACATCGGCATCGTGAAGCCGCTGATCGGCCACGGTATCGGCCGGGCGATGCACGAGGCACCGGACGTACCGAACTTTGGCCGTCCGCGCAGCGGGGTAACGCTGCAGCCGGGCATGGTCATCACGATCGAGCCGATCTTTACCGGCGGGGACACCGGCGCCGTGTTGTGGGAGGACGATGGGTGGACGATACGCACCGCGGACGGCAGCCTAGGAGCGCATTACGAACACACGCTGGCGATCACGGAGGACGGGCCGCTGGTGCTTACGAATGGACAATAGGGTGATGAAGAGAGAGCGCATAGCTCTCTTTTTTCTTTTTAAGATAAGATTTTATGGGGAGGGGCTGGGCGACTCCAACTTTGCACTGCTATGTTTCGCGTATGTTCAGTACTACGTTCCGTCTACGTACCATCGCCACATTTCTATATTCTAACGGAACTAAGAGCCCTTATTTATCGGATTTGGCAATGTCCCGATTTCTAACGGAACCGGGAGACCTTATTTAGTACAATCAAGGCTAAATCCCGGCGATATAAGCCGAATAAGGTCTCTGGGTTCCGTTACTGTGGGAAATGGCCGGGAAATGAGCAAATAAGGTCATTACGTTCCGTTAGAGTTGCCTCTAGAAAGTTAGTTACCAAGCAAATGCGTCCACTTGATTCCGAGTATCCCCCCCCTCCCAACACCACTCCAGTTACTTCACCGCACCTAGAGCAAACAATCCCGCGCTATCTCCGCCGTTACCCAGTGCAAGGCCCTCTCCACCAACCCGTCAGCCACCGTCCAACGCCAACTCAACATCGTAGTATCTCGAGCAACTCGCACCCTCTACTGATCAACGGATGCACCGTTCATCGGCTGAATGTCCCTCTAGAAGTCCGTATCTCTAAGCAGAAAACAGGTTTTTACTTCAGTTATAATGAAATAAAGTTTGAAGAAATGTCAAAAATGAAGCAGAGCGAGGATTCGTCACAATTCGCCGGGAAATGTTCAAAATTGGCAACCCTTTCAAGGGGTGTCGAACGAGGGAAAACGTTAACAAAACCTTTTGTGGTGCGGCTTTTCGGATATTTGAACAATTTGTGAACTGCCCCTGAATCATTGACAAAAGAGGGGTTCGATCATATATTTAATAGGTGATTGTTGTAATTGACAGGAATGTAGTTTCCGTGATAGACAGGTAGATTTTCGAGCTGTTTAGGCTAAGAATCTCTGTGATGCTGCGGAAGAAAACGTAAGAAGTGGGGTAGATCAATGATGAAACCGTGGAAGGCTGTTAAGCGGCTAGTACCTATGTTTGCCATGCTAGCGCTCCTCTTGTCCGCATGCGGCCGCGAAGACCTGTCCGTGCTTAGACCGCAGGGTCCGGTAGCCGAGGGTCAGCTTGGACTAATTAAGCTGTCGATTACGATCATGGTAGTCGTCATGCTGATCGTTTTCGGAATTGCCGCTTACGTGTGGGTCAAGTACCGCCGCAAGCCGGGTCAAACGGATATTCCGAAGCAAGTTGAAGGCAACCATAAGCTGGAGATCATCTGGACGGCCATTCCGCTGGTCCTGGTGTTGATTCTGGCGGTTGCGACGGTGCAGAAAGTATTTGCTTTTGGCGAGGACTACTCGAAGGATGCGAATGCGGTGAAAGTCAAAGTGACTTCGCATTTGTTCTGGTGGGAGTTCTCCTATCCGGAATACGGAATTACGACAGCCCAGGATATGATCATTCCTACGGGCAAGAAAATTGCGCTTGAGCTGAAGACGGCCGACGTGCTGCACTCCTTCTGGGTGCCTTCGCTCGGCGGCAAAACGGATACGAATACGGACGGAACGGTCAACAAAGCTTGGCTGGAAGCCACGAATGAAGGGGTTTACCTCGGGAAATGCGCCGAGCTGTGCGGGAAATCCCACGCCTTCATGGAATTCAAAGTCAAGGCGGTTAGCCAGGAGTCCTTCGACCGTTGGGTTGAAGCGATGAAGGCGCCGGTCCAAACGATTCAAGATCCGGCCGTGGCTGAAGTGTTTAAGACGCAATGCTTGAGCTGCCACGCCGTTGGCGACCAAGGTGGACCGATCGGGCCAAACCTGACGGGCATCGGCAGCAGAGAGACGGTGGCGAGCATTTTACATAATGCAGAAGCGTCCGGCAAACCGATCGACGGCAAACCGGTCAAGGATAATTTGGTGGAATGGCTGACAGATCCGCAGAAGGTGAAACCGGGCAACAAAATGCCGAGTCCGAAGCAAGACCTCGGATTGACGGATGCGGATATTGAAGCGATCGCCGACTACTTGGCAAACAGCAAATTATCTTATTAATCTTGCGTGCCTCTATGGACGGCATGGATAGATAGGAATTAAAAGAGGGGGTACAAACCTTGGCTCATGCTCACACTGTCAAGCGGCACAAGGGAATAATGGACTGGTTGACGACGGTCGATCACAAGAAAATCGCCATTTTGTATTTAGTGGCGGGCGGTTTCTTCTTTGGGATCGGCGGCATCGAAGCATTGCTGATCCGCGTGCAGCTGGCAAAACCGATGAATAGTTTTGTAACGGCGCAGCAATTTAACGAATTAATCACGATGCACGGCACAACGATGATTTTCCTTGGCGTTATGCCGGTCATCTTCGCTCTGATGAACGCGGTGATTCCGCTGCAGATCGGGGCTCGGGACGTGGCGTTTCCTTTTCTGAACGCCCTTGGGTTCTGGACGTTCCTGTTCGGCGGCTTGCTGCTGAACCTCAGTTGGATCATGGGCGGCGCTCCGGATGCCGGATGGACTTCGTACACGCCGCTGTCTTCAACGACCTATAGCTTGACGCACGGGGTTGATTTCTACACGATCGGCCTACAGATTGCCGGTCTTGGGACACTGATCGGCGGCATTAACTTCCTGGCGACGATCATCACGATGCGTGCGCCAGGGATGTCCTTTATGCGGATGCCGATGTTCACCTGGACATCGTTCGTCACGTCGGCAATGATCCTGTTCGCTTTTCCGGCGATCACGGTTGGATTGGTGCTACTCACGTTCGACCGGATTCTCGGCGCTAATTTCTTTAATGTAGAAAGTGGCGGTAACCCGGTGCTATGGCAACATATCTTTTGGATCTTCGGTCACCCCGAGGTCTACATTTTGATATTGCCGGCGTTTGGAGTCATCTCCGAGGTTGTAAGTACGTTCTCGCGTAAGCGGCTGTTCGGTTATAGCTCGATGGTATTCGCCACGATCTTGATCGCCTTTCTCGGCTTCATGGTTTGGGCGCACCATATGTTTACGACAGGGATGGGACCGGTGGCTAATGCCCTGTTCTCTATCGCCACGATGCTGATCGCCGTTCCGACGGGGATCAAAATCTTCAACTGGTTGTTCACGATGTGGGGCGGACAAATCCGCTTTACGACGGCAAACCTGTTCGCTTCCGGGTTTATCCCAACCTTCGTAATGGGCGGGGTAACCGGGGTTATGCTGGCTTCGGCGCCGGCGGACTACCAATATCATGATACTTATTTCGTCGTAGCGCACTTCCACTATGTTATTGTAGGTGGTCTTGTACTCGGCTTGTTTGCCGGACTGCATTATTGGTGGCCGAAGATGTTTGGCCGCATGCTGGATGAAAGACTCGGTAAATGGGAGTTCTGGTTCTTTATCATCGGTTTCCACATGACGTTCTTCGTGCAGCATTTCCTTGGCTTGATCGGGATGCAGCGCCGCGTCTTCACGTATTTGCCGAATCAAGGCTTTGATTTGATGAACTTGATCAGTACGATCGGTGCATTCCTGATGGGGGTTGGCGTGATCTTGTTCTTGGTGAATATCGCCATCACGGCAAGCAAACCGAAAGGCGTACCTGGCGATGCTTGGGAAGACGGACGTACGCTCGAGTGGTCGATTGCCTCGCCGCCGGAAGAGTATAACTTTAAACAAATTCCGCTGGTACGCGGCATCGACGCGTTCTGGAAAGAGAAGATGGCCGGGAATAAGGAAATGACGCCGGCGGAGCCGGTTGGACCGATCCATATGCCATCGCCGACGATTCTTCCTTTCATTATGTCGGTCGGCTTGTTCATCGCGGGTTTGGGCTTTATGTTCACGAACGATGATTTCGGTAACGGTTTGATGAACTTCCTGTTCAACAACTATATTGTCGTCGGGATCGGCTTGGCGATCACGTTCCTGTGCATGCTGCTCCGTTCGTTGTATGACGATCACGGCTGGCACATTGAACTGGACGAACTGAATGGGAAGGGGGTCAAAGCATGAGTACGCCAAACACATCGCATGTAACCGGCACGCTGCCGCATGAACCGGAGAAGGCAACGCTGGAAGGCCGTAATAAAATTTTGGGCTTCTGGTTGTTCCTCGGAGGCGAGGCGGTTCTGTTTGGTACTTTGTTTGCGACCTTCCTGACGTTGCGGAACCAAATCGCCGATGGCCCGTCTGCAAGCGAACTGTTTAACTTACCGATGACGGCAGCCGCAACCTTTATCCTCTTGGTCAGCAGTTTAACGAGTGTTTTCGCCATCCAGGCGATGCATCGCGGCGATAAAGGGAAACTGGCAGGTTGGTTAGGCGTAACCGTGCTGCTCGGCCTCGCATTCCTTGTACTGGAAATTTACGAGTTTGCCGAGTATGTGCTGCATGAAGAGTACGGGATGACGACAAGTGCGTTCAGTTCAGCGTTCTACACGTTAGTGGGCTTCCACGGAGCGCACGTATTGTTCGGGATTTTGTGGATTTCTCTGCTCATCGGGCAACTCTTTAAGAAGGGCCTGAATGTAGTCACGGCACCGAAGGTTTATGTGTCGGCCATTTACTGGCATTTCATCGACGTGGTCTGGGTGTTCATCTTCACGGTTGTCTACCTGCTCGGAAAGGTGGTCTAACGGATGGTTAATCAGGAATCGAACGGTTCGCCGGCGGTAAAGCATCGCCAGCGGCATGAAGGTCCGGAGAAGCATATCATCGCGTTTATTTTCTCCATCGTCCTAACCCTAATCGCTTTCGCAGCGGTTGCGGCAGGCGGGGTGAACACCGCTTTTACCGTTATTTTGCTTCTCGTGATGGCGGTGTTGCAGGTGCTGATTCAACTGGGTTATTGGATGCATATGAAGGATAAGGGGCATTTGATCCCGATTATCTTCATGGCTGGCGGATTTTTCGTTGCATTTACCGCGATTATTGCCGCGTTATACTGGATGTGGTGGTAAACGAAGAACTGGATATCTATAGGAACAAAGCAGAAACGGTACCGCCCCTTTGGGGCGCTGTCACCGTTTTTGTCGTATTTGCAGGCTTGTTCACAATTTGGACAGAACTGACGGCGCTACGGAAGGAGGGTTTGCCGTGCTGGGATTAGAATATTTTACATTTACGGCGGTTTGGAGTCCGGTATTCTTGGCCTTGATGCTATTGATTACAGGCGGGTATTTCGTGTTGATCGGGCCGGGCAGTGAACGATGGGCGAAGGGGAATTCTCACGTTTCGGTAGGACGGAAACTGTTGTTCGTTACCGGGATGGTGTTGCTCTACCTGGCTCAAGGAGGTCCGGTGGAACTGCTGGGCCACATGATGTTCAGCTTTCACATGCTCAGCATGGCGTTGTCCTATCTGCTGGCGCCGCCGTTATTAATGCTGGGCCTGCCGCCGTGGGTTTGGCGGCAAGTGACCTCTTACCTGGCCGGGAGCCCTTTGAGTAAGTTGAAGGTGTTTGCTCGTCCGGTAGTAGCGGCTGTGGTGTTTAACGGGTTATTTTCGTTTTACCATCTGCCGGTCGTGCATGATTATGTCATGCTTCATTTCGGGATACATCGCTTGTATTACATTGTCTTATTTGTCGCCGCGGTGCTCATGTGGTGGACGTTGGTCAACCCGCTGCCGGAACGGGCCGGTGTTCAGGGGCTCAAGAAGATGGGTTTTATCTTCCTCAATATGGTTCTGTTGACGCCGGCCTGCGGACTGATCATCTTTGCCGATGAACCGCTGTATGCGACGTACAGCGATCCTGCGGTTTGGGCGCGGGCAATGGGCTACTGCGTGGCTGGCGATCCGGCGATGCTGCTCCGCCAATTTGGCGGTCCCGAGTTCTTTGGTTACCTGCAGCCGGACATTGATCAGCAGGTGGGAGGGATCCTGATGAAATTTATTCAGGAATTCATCTTTGCGTCGATGCTGGCTTATGTATTCTTCCAGTGGTACAAGCAAGAGAACCGGGAGAACGCCGAGGAAGATGAAATGTTGGGGATGGCGCGACCGAATGATCCCTTAAATCCGCCGCTGCCCCCGCAAGCTGGGCCGTGACATAACAGGGCCCGTGTACACGCTCACAAAATGAGGTCTATGTTTAGGAGGATGCAAATTGGATCTGTTCACGTTATTTCCGACGCTAAGCACATCGTTTATCGTCATTAGTGCAGTGCTGGTTGCGATCGGTTGGGGGCTAATCATCAAAGGGAAACGAGAAGCCCACAAAAAGACGATGATCGCTGCCGCCGCGGCTGCCTTGCTGTTCTTCGTGATCTACATGTCGCGGACCGTATTTATCGGCAATACGTCATGGGGCGGACCGGACAGCCTGAAGGGCTATTATCAAACGTTCCTTGTTTTCCATATCGTGTTGGCAACCGTCGCGGCTGTATTCGGAATCACTACGTTGGTACTAGGCTTTAAGGCAAAATACGCTAAACACCGCAAATGGGGCCGGGTGACCTCGGTCATTTGGTTCTGTACGGCCATTACCGGTGTAGCTGTATATGTGCTGTTGTACCTGATGTATCCGGGCGGCCATACGAAGCCGGTGTGGGAAGTGATTTTGGGAGCTTAGGGTAGGCTAGTCTAACGGAAAACTTCATTTGATCGTAAGGCTAATCGCCAATGGCGGATTCTTGAGGAATCGCGCTGTTGGCGTTTTTTTATGTAACCAAAGGAAAATGTTGACATGGGTAAGCGCAGTGATTATACTGTGTATAAAGATATAAACAGTAAGCACAGTGATTATAAAATTCATTGGCGTATGAGAGAAACAAGCTGAAGGCGAATGGGATGAAAAGAGGTTGATCGACTTGGACAGTTGGAAAGACGCGTGGTTCATCTTCAAAAAGGATTTGCGAAACGATCGGCTTTATTTGATCTGGAACGTCATCTTTATGCTCTACGTCGCGCTGATGCTCGGCTCCTTGGTGGGGGCTCGGGAGGAGACCGATTACGTAATGAATCCGATGGTTGACTTCTTGATGCTGGCGATGGTTCCGTTCACGGGTTTCTTCTTTACTCGGCGATCATTTAACTACATTAAAGGAGACACCTATACTCAGATGCTGCGTTATTACCGTGTGTTACCGATTCCCTTAAAGACAGTGATTCGGGAACGGTTGATCCAATTGGGGGCAGCGATGCTGCTGAATAGCGTTTTGTTCTACGGCGGTATTTATCTGGTAACGAAACTGATGAATAACAGTGGATTGGGGCTTGGTACATTTATTGTGTTTGCTTTAACTTGGAACGGTTATGGATTATTGATCAACGGGGTGTTCATCTACTTCGAGCTTCTGAAGAAGGGCAAAGTTTATTTATGGTTAACCTTCCTGCTGATGCTTGGTTTGGGGCTAATCGCATTTGCTGCGAATTGGTTTGGCGGCAACCTCATGTCGTTCACCCTGGAGTTCTCCCGGCAACATCTCGTACGGTCTCCATTGATGTGGGGCACACTGGCAGTAGGGATTGTTGGATTGGCCTCACTGTCCTCGGTGACGCTGCGGAAACTAAACCAACGAGATTTGGGCTAATGAAGTACGGAAAAAAGGGGAGTAAGGCGGAGGTGAGCAAGAAGGGTGTGGATTCCCATTCAAATTAACGAAAATAGCGCCGCGCCGCTGTATCATCAGATCGAGTCACAGCTCCGGTCGTTGATCGTCAGCGGACAAATCGAAGAAGGGACGTTGCTGCCTTCAATCCGGGAATTCGCTGGCGCCTTAAATTGCAGCGTGATCACGGTACGCCGGGTTTACCAAGACTTAGAGACCGAGGGACTCCTTCGTACCAAGCAGGGAACGGGGACCTTCGTCGCCAAGGTCACTGCAGGTGAGCGAGATGAATACCGAACCGCAGTGGTGAAGGAAGCGATCGAAAAGGCTGTTGATGCCGGACAATCACTGCAATATGGGGCGGAAGAGCTGAAGCAGCTGTTTTTGCAAATCGTGAAGCAGAAATACGATGCGTCGCCAAGCAAGGAGGAAACGAACTAATGGAACAACCTATGGCAATTGAGCTGGTCGGAGCTCTTAAACAGGGGCGTCGCAAGACGATTGGACCGCTACACTTGCAAGTGCCGAAGGGGTATATTGTGGCTCTGGTCGGACCTAACGGATCGGGAAAAAGCACAATCATGAAAATGATCCAGCAGATGCTCCGGCCTGATGCGGGGGAGATCCGTTGGTTCGGGCAAACATTCTCCGGCGTGATACCGATTGATCTGCGCCAACAAATCGGGTATGTCCCCGAAGCGCCTGAGGCGGAAGAGAATTATATGACGGCGGAGCGGGCAGCTCAGTTCCGGTCGCATTGGTATCCATCCTGGGATGAGAAGCTCTTTGAAGCTTTGATGGATCGATTTGATGTCCCGAGACAGGAACGACTCAATCGAATGTCCAAAGGGGAGCGGCGGAAATTCGAAATCGCAGCGGCGCTGGCGGCTCGGCCGAAGCTGTTGCTGCTCGACGAGCCTTCTTCGGGACTGGATCCGTTCGCCTGGAAGAGCATGATTGAGGAGCTCCGGGAGTTCATGGCCGATGAGGATATGACGATACTCCTCGCAACACATGTCGCTGAGGAAGTGAAACGGCTGGCCGATTACATCGCATTGGTGCATCACGGACAGGTGCTGGGGATGGCCGAGAAGGATCAATTATTCAGCAGCTGGAAAGAGATCTGGATCCGCAGCGGCGGGTGCTCGCCGGACGATTTACCGCAAGGAACGATCCTCTGCGTGGATGGCCCGTCGGTGACCAAGCTGGTTGTACAGGAGCAGCATGAAGGGCAACTCCAGCAAAGCCTTGCGGCCAAAGGGCTACAGGTCATGCAGACCCGCAGCCTAGAGCTGGATGAGATTTTGCAGCTGTGGTTCCAAGGGCATCCACCGGTCAAACCGGCACCGGAAGCGGCAATGGTTTAATGGGATGAATTGATTTCATATAGAAGAAGGAGAGGGAATATGGCAAATCCATTGGTTCTGGAAAACGTAATGAAGCAATTTGGCGAGAAGACCGCCGTCGACAACATCTCACTGCAGGTGGAGGAAGGCGAGATTTACGGATTGCTCGGGGCAAACGGCGCCGGCAAAACAACGACAATGCGGATGGTACTGGGTTTAATCTATCCGGACGGCGGGAAGATTTCGTATGACGGGAAGCCCTATGGCCGCGAGTTGCAAGCGAAGATGGGCTACTTACCGGAAGAGCGCGGCTTGTATCCGAAGGTGAAGGTCAGCGACCAGATCATTTACCTGGCGCGGCTGCGCGGCATGTCTGCGGCGGAAGCCGACAAGAGCTTGAAATATTGGCTTGATCGGTTCGAAGTGCCGGAATATTACGACAAGAAGATCGAGGAGTTATCTAAGGGGAACCAGCAAAAGATGGGCTTCATAGCCGCGGTTGTCCATAAACCGAAACTCGTGATCATGGACGAAGCGTTCAGCGGGTTGGATCCGGTTAATGTCGAGCTGCTGAAAGCGACGGTGAATGAGCTGCGCGATCAAGGCACCAGTATCCTATTCTCCACCCACCGGATGGAACATGTGGAGGAGCTGTGCCGCAACATCACGATTCTGCATCGCGGAAACACCGTGCTGCAAGGCAATCTGCGGGAGATTAAAAAGCGGTATCCTCGTGAAGAAGTGTTGCTGCACACGATCGGTGAAGTGACCGGGCTGGAGCAGATTGCAGGCGTCGAGAAGGTAGAGCGGAAGGAACGCGGTTACCTCGTGCGCATCTCGCAGGTAGCGGCTGCACAAGAAATCCTGCGTAAAGCGATGGAAGTCAGTGAAGTGGAGCATTTCGAGATCAAGGAGCCCACCCTGAATCAGATCTTTATTAAAGAGGTAGGTGAGTCGAATGAATAAAATGGGGACGGTTGTTGGCTTTACTTTTATGAATAAAGTCAGAACGAAATCATTTCTTATTACTACGCTCGTGTTGGCTCTGCTCGTGACTATCGGGATGCATGTACCTTATTTTATCGACAAGTTTACCGGTGGGGACGACAATCCGGCCAAGATCGGTCTTATCTACGAAGGACAGACGGAACTGGCGAAATCGCTTGAGGCTTATACGGCGAAACAGCCGGCAGTAGGCTACACGCTTATTCCTTACGAACAGGCAGATAAAGCGGCACTGCAGGCAGCGATCGATGCTGGAGACATTGACGGTTATCTGCAATTTGCTGAAGGGGACGGCGGTGTCTTCCCGACCGTGACCTACACTTCCAAGAAAGACAGCTTGGGGATGGGGCTGCAAACCGCGCTGCAAGCGGCACTGCAGAACGTCAAGGCGGAGTATTTGACGAAGGGCATGCTGACCGATGAGCAGATTGCCGCGCTGAGCGCGCCGGTGCAAATTGATACGGTGAAGGCTTCACCGGAAACGGGTGGAAGCGAAACCGGGAATAAGGCGGAAGAGACCGGTGCGATTAACTACGTGATTGTGTACGTATTGATCATCTTGTTCTTCATGACGATCATGATGACAGGGAATATGATCTCGGCCGAGGTTACCGCGGAGAAAAGTTCGCGGATCATGGAAATTCTCATCACGAGCGTATCGCCGTTGGCGCAAATGTTCGGCAAGATCCTGGGGATGTTCTTCATTGGCTTGTTACAGATCGCCATCTTTGCCGGCGTTATCGCGATCAACATTTCATTGCCGTATAATCAGCCGGTGTTGGCGGATTTCAACCTTCAATTGTCCGATATCCGCGTGGAAGTCTTAGTGCTTGGCCTTGTCTTTTACATCTTGGGATACTTCTTATATGCGACACTGTTTGCCGCGATCGGTTCGCTGGTCAGCCGCACTGAAGAGCTGGGGCAGGCAGTCATGCCGATCACGATGTTGTCGTTGGCATCGTTCTATATCGGGATCTTTAGCTTGAGCACGCCAAACTCGCTGCTCATGAAGGTGAGTTCTTTCATCCCGTTCGTGTCACCGGTATCGATGATCGTACGGGTTGGCATCGGCGAACCGCCAGTTTGGGAAATTGCGCTTTCGCTGGTTGTCCTAGCCATTGCGATCTTCCTGTTCGGCTGGCTGTCTGCGAAAATTTACCGCACCGGCGTCCTGCTGTACGGCAAACGTCCTACCTTCAAAGAACTGCGCAAAGCCATGAAGGCGTATAAGATTTAAGGAGGGTTATCCATGACGAAAGAGAAAATGCAAGGCCTGTTGTTGACCATGATCGGTATGTTATTCATTGTTCTGGCGATGTACCTCGGTAGAAGCGACATCCAGATGACAGATTTTGGGTTGGGGTTGATGAACGGAGCAGGAATCGGCTTCCTGTTGCTTGCGCTACTTCGTTATGGCACTAAATCGAAGAGAACGAAGAGCACATGGTGAGTAACGGTTAACTGAGACAATTTACAATGCAGGTTTGTGACACGATAAGACCCTTGATTTGTCAAGAACGGTGATAAATCAAGGGTTTTCTTATTCGCTTATCGTGACCGCTCAGAAGGAGGGGCTTATGAGACAAATTCAATCATTCTTTCATTTATTCATGAGAGAACCCTTGTGGTTTCGTATGGGAGTCGGGATTTCTTTATTGTCGTCTATTGTGTTTAGCAGTTCCGCTTTTTCGCTGGGCGGCTATTCGGATAGCGTGTCGAAGCTCGCAGCCATGATCTTCTTTGGAGCTTTCGGGTTTAATATGCGTAGAAATCGTCGGATTTCCTTCCTGTTCTTTGCCGTTTCCGCAGCCTGTCTGTATTTATCTCTGGATGCTTTACCTTGAACATAACTGAGGGTATAGATGTGGTGGAGTGCACTTCATTAAGATAAATCAAAATGGACCCCCGTCATTTCTTCGCTTAATTTCCACAACCGCTTTGCCTGCTCTTTATCGATAGCCCAAGGACGTACGCCGAAACGGGACTGCGAATCTGCCGGGACAGTAGCTGCAATGTGGTTATCCTCCAAGAATAAGCCGCCGAACCCTTTCCATTCCTGAGATGTGGCCGCCCATGTTTGCGTGGAAGTCCCTTGGGCGATGGTCTTGTAGTCATCCCTAATGGAAATCGAAAAGTGCATCTGAATTTGAAGGTAGGGCTTTCCGCGCGGAAAGTCCTTTTTGATGTTCACCCTAAGTTCACACGGCGGACACATCGCTTCGTTATACTTTGTTTTGCAAGGAGGAATGGAGGTGCCGCCCGAATTCATAGAAGTGTAGTGGGGAGGCCAGAATACGAGCATAGGTGATGCCCGAATGAAACGAAGCATATTGCTGGTGGAAGACGACGTGCTGATGCGCGAGTTTATTACCGATTATTTTAAAAAAGAACAGTGGGAAGTTCATGAAGCGGAAAACGGTCGGATCGCGCTCGAGATGTTCGAGCAAACCGCCGTCGACCTGGTCGTGCTGGACATCATGATGCCCGAGATGGACGGCTGGTCGGTATGCCGGCGAATTCGCGGCAAATCGGACGTGCCGATCATTATCATGACGGCCCGGGCCGAAGACGACGACCAACTGCTTGGATTCGAGCTGGGCGCCGACGAGTACGTGACGAAGCCGCTGAGTCCAAGAGTGCTCGTTGCACGTGCCACCGCCTTGATGAAGAGGAAGGAAGGCACGGTCGGCCGGGACAGCGAAACGCAAGTATTCGGCGACTTATCGATCAATCGAGAATCCCATGTCGTAACCGTCAGGGGCGAGCCGGTTAATCTGACGCCAAAGGAATATGAGCTGTTGATCTTTCTGGTTAAGCATACCGGTAAGGTGCTGAGCCGAGAAGCTATTTTGGATGCGGTTTGGGGTTACGACTATTTGGGGGATTCACGGACGGTGGATACCCATATCAAAAAATTAAGAGCCAAACTGGGAGACGAAGGTCGGTACATCGCGACCGTGATCCGATCGGGCTATAAATTCGATACGAACCCATGAAAAGGCATAGCGTTGTTTTCAAGTTGTTCGTCGTAACATCGGCTTTGGTCCTGCTGGCCTTCTTGGTGGTGATGGCGGCGGAGGGAGTATTCTTCGAGCGGTTTTACCGAGGAACTAAAATTAGCCGTCTGGCGGGGAGCATGGAGAGCTTCGCCGCACAGTATAGGAAGCATCCCGACGATGAGCAGCAGGTTTCCCGGCAGCTGGGCGAATTTATGAACCGACACGATGCCAGCATCGCGATTCTGAATCGGGAGTTTACGCAGCTTCACTATGAACCCTATTACATCGATATACGAACTTCGGACGGGAAAACGGTGAAGGTGGTGATTCCGACCGAAGGAACGACAAGCGAGGCGATTCCGCAGGCTGCCATCGGCGATCGGCTAACGGTCGATGGGATGTTCATGGATCAGTTGGATACGATCATGAATCCCGTGAACATCCGCTTGTCGGTAGAGGCGACCCAAGAACCCGACATCGGATTGGTGCGGTCGGAAGGTGAAGTGACGGATCTGCTGCTGCCGGAGCTGAACTCCCGCTCCTATAATCCCTTTTATCAGGATACGCTGATCGATGATGCACTCCAAACCTGGAGGGCCCAAACCTCTGAGACCCGTCTGCGTGAAGGTTATCCGGTACGCTTCGAATGGCGTGACACATGGAGCGGCGTCGAATACGTAGTGCTGCTGCAGCCGCTCGCAAATGAAGGCAAGACCGGCCCCCGCTACATGGTTGCGTTAAGCTCATTGCAGCCGGTTGGCGAGGCCGTGGATATCCTTCAACGTTATGTCATTGTGTTAGCGCCGCTGATCGTCGTGCTAGTGCTGCTGCTGTCGCTGATTTTCTCTCGGATGGTTTCCCGTCCGCTGCTCGCCCTGAATCGTACGGCGGCTCGGCTGGCGGAGCTGGATTTCTCCGCGGTGCCGGAGGCCCGGTCCAAGGATGAGTTCGGCGAGTTGTCCCGTCATCTTGCGCGGTTGTCGCGTAATTTGGATCAGGCGCTGAAGGAGTTAACCCGCGCAAACCATCAACTGCAGCTCGACGTGGAGGAGAAGCGGATCGCAGAAGAGCTGCGTAAGGAACTGGTCGCCAATATTTCGCACGAGTTAAAAACACCGCTTGGCATCGTCAAAGGGTTTGCCGAAGGGCTGCAGGACGGCGTGGCGGACGACAAGAAGGAGCGGTATCTGGCCCTGATCGTCAGCGAAACCGACCGCATGAACGCCTTGATTATGGATATGCTGGAATTGTCCAAATTTGAGGTGAAGAAGGTGCAGCTCCATCCCCGGAGCTTCTCTCTGACCAGCCTGATCAAACGGGTGGCGGAGTCCTTTGACCAGCAGTTGGAGGCGAAGGAACTTCGGATCGAACTGAACCGGAGCCAAGAAGAGGGGAAGTTGCCCCCAGAACGGAATGAAGTCACGGTTTGGGCGGATCCGAGACGCATCGAGCAAGTGATTCTGAACTTGTTAAGCAATGCCGTCCGTCATGCTACGGAGCATAGCACGATCCGGATCACGCTCGGCCGGGGTGAGAACGGGACGATCACAACGACGATCGAAAATGCCGGCCCTTCCATCGCTGAGGCGGATCTCACTCGGATCTGGGACCATTTCTACCGGGCGGAGCGTTCTCGTGACCGCAAGTCAGGCGGAACCGGTCTGGGACTGGCGATCGTAAAGCATATCCTGGAGTTGCATGGCAGTGAATATAGCGCTTTGAATACGGAGCAAGGTGTAGCTTTCTATTTTACCTTACTAGATAAAGAAACCCAAAACGGAGGAGAAACTCATGATGAAACGTAAAACCCTAATATTCTTGTTGATGGCCCTGGCCACGGTACTGATGCTGAGCGCATGCGGCAGCAAAACCCTTACCGGAGCGCCGCAGAGCCAGAATGCGCCTTCGAATACGGCAGGGGTCAGCGATCCGTCGTCGGCCAATACCAACTCGGGGGATAACACGGCCAACTCAGGCAACGAGGCAGTGACGAACGGCAATCAAGGCGATGCAAACGGTAACCAAGCTGATGCAAACGGCACTGCTAACGGGGATATCCTGATTGTCATTGATCAGACACCCAAACCGCTTGCAGACGGGGGCAGCTTTGACTTCACCGTCAAGAAAGCGCCGGAAGGTTATATGCTCAAGGAAATCAAGTGGAAGTCGGAGAAAAACGAGATCGTGAATACGCTGGAGGAAGCTATTCAGCATGGGCAAAACGGCGGGAACGGCTTCTACATCAGCGGAAACGGACAGTTTATGGGATTTCTCTATCCCGATGAGATGAAAGGCGAAGAGGGAAAGGTCACCTTCGTATTCGGCAATGAGCAAGGCCAGGAATTGACCTGGGAGAAAGATATCACGTTGAAATAAAAAATGACCCAAGCCATCCGTGTATTCACGAAGGCTTGGGTCGTTTTGTGTTTGCATTCAGGCTTTGATTGCCCCTTGGGTAATCCCGTTAATGATCCATTTCTGAAGGAACAGATAGACGATCACCATCGGCAGCAACGCCAGCAAGTAGGAGGCGAAGGCCAGATTATAATCCGTGCTGAATTGGCCCTGGAACACGTACTGCACGAGAGGCAGGGTATATTGGGTCGGTTCAGCTAACAGGATGAGGGGGAGAAGGAAATCGTTCCACGCCGATAAGCTGGACAAGATGGCAACCGTAGCGCTGATCGGTGCAAGCAGCGGAAAAATGATCCGCCAGAAGGTCCCCCAGGTGGAGGTGCCGTCCACTCTAGCCGCTTCTTCCAGTTCGATCGGCACGGAGCGGATGTACCCGACATAGACGAAGACGTTAAACGGCAGGCCATATACAATGTACAGAATGATCAAGCCGGGAATATTGTTCATGCTAAGCTCGGTGGTGACTTTCACGACCGGCAGCATAATGATTTGAAACGGAATGAACATCGCGCTGATAAAGTAAAGATACAGACCTTTGAAGAACTTGCGGTTCATGTTGCGAGCAATGGCATAAGAGACCAGGGAATTGGTCAATAGGATAAAGACAACCGATACGACCGTTACCACGATGCTATTCCCAAGAGCCTGAAAGAAGTCGGTGGCTTCAATGGCCCGCGTGAAATTGCTGAAATGTAGGCCGGTTGGCAAGGAGAAGATAGAGTTCGCCATTTCCTCCGGGTTTTTCAAGGCGATACTGACTGTCATGTAAAGCGGGAACAAAATGAAAAGGGAGCCAAGCGCAATGAGTATTGTCGCGAGCCAATTGATTTTCTTTTTCATAGTTGATCCAACTCCCGTCTTTGCAGAACTTTAATTTGGAACAAGGATATCGCGACGATCACGATGAAGTAGATGACCGCATTGGCCGATTGATAAGCAAACTCGCCGCCGGTGAATCCGCCTTGATATATCAGCAGCGCAATGGAGCGCGTAGCCGTCCCGGGACCCCCTCCGGTTAACGCGACGATCTGGTCGAATACCATCAGGCCGCCTTTCATGGCCAGCACCATATTGATGGTAAAGAAAGAAGCGAGCATCGGGAAGGTGATCTTCCAGAACTCCTGCCATTTGGAGGCACCGTCAAGGCTCGAAGCTTCATACAAGTCGGTCGGAATCGTTTGGAGCCCTGCCAGGTAAAGAATCGTATTGTAAGCAATGGCTTGCCATACTCCAACAAAAACGATGCCAATCCATGCCCAGTCCGGATTTCCTAAAAGGTTGGTCGATAATAAGTCGCTCCCAAGCTGCTCGCCCCATACAGGGAAGACGTTGGAGAACAGGTAGTTGAAAATGTATCCGATGATCAGAACGCCAAGGACGTTAGGAAGAAAATAAAATGCACGGAAGAAGTTCTTCGCCTTGATTTTTGCATTTAGCCCCAATGCGATCAGCAGGCTGAGGACGTTGATAAGAATGGTCGCCGTAATGGCATACTTGAATGTAAAGATGTAGGCGTCCAGCACATTGGAATCTTTGAACACATTCACGAAGTTTTTTAGGCCGATGAACTCGTACCCGCCGCTAAAGCCGTCCCAGTTCGTGAACGCATAAAATATGCCTTGAAGGGCCGGATAAGTGTGGAAAGCAAAGAATAGCAGGAGAGCGGGTAAGGTCATCCAATAAAAGGCCGCACGGCGTTTGGTCATGGGAGTTCCTCCTCAAAGTGAAAAATGGTTCTTCGACAAACAGATAGTAAACGTTTACGTTACGTGCAAAGAAAAACGTGAGCGGCATATGGATATCAAGCTTTATCGTATCCGCTTACGTTATTTGCATGAAGGACATTCGGTTAGAGGGTTAAGAACCAAACGGCCTCACCGTTTGCCTTTCAATAATGGAGTGGTCCATGATCATGCTGCTTTCCGGTTCCTCCGTTTGGATCATGCGAATCAGCTTTTGGCAGGAAAGATTGCCCATCTCATACAATGGCTGACGGACGGTCGTTAAAGGAGGAACCGACATCCGGGCCAGCTTCAAATCATCATACCCGATAATGGATAACTCATCGGGAACCTTAATTCCATGCTTGGCAGCTACGGAAATAGCAGCGATAGCCATTTCGTCGCTGGCGGCAAATATCGCGGTGAGATCCGGAGCATGGGTCAAGAGCTCTTCCATCGCTTTGCAGCCTGTTTCAAATAGGAAATCGCCATAGGCGATATACGATTCGTTAACCGGGATGCCATGTTGCTCGAGGGCTTTCTTGTACCCTTCGATTCGGGGGATCCCGGCGATCGTATCGTGTTTTGTCCCGCTGAGCAGCGCGATTTTTCGATGACCGTAACGTATTAGATACTCCACGGCATCATAGGCCGCCTGAAAATCATCGACCTTGACATACGGAACGTTGTCGTATTGGCATTCGGTCGATACCAGCACATAAGGGATTTGCATTTGCTGTAGGGTCTGATAGTATTCATCCTTCAGCACTTCGCTGGAGAATATCAAGCCGTCGACCTGCTTCTCGCGCAACACCTGCAAATACTTCAGCGTTCGCTTACCATCCGAATCGGTATTGCAAACCACGACGCTGTATCCATTGTCTTGAGCAAAGTCCTCGACGCCACGGAGAATCTCGGAAGAGAAGAGACTCGATACCGTTGGAAACATGACGCCGATCGTTTGGGTTCTCTTGTTGATTAAGCCGCGGGCTATGGCATTGGGTTGATAACCGATCTCTTCAATCGCCCGATATACCTTGGCCTTCGTACGATCCGAATACCCTGGCAAATTATTGAGCACCCGGGACACGGTTGCGATAGAGACATTCGCTTTTTTTGCGACATCCTTTATGGTTGGATTCATCATTACTCAGCCTCATCCGCTTTAAATTTGGAACCGATTAAGGAAGCCTAAGGAGAATACGTAAACGCTTACTCGAATTTTAGATCGTGTCCTTTTATTTGTCAACTTTGTTTTTTGATTGGGGGAGGGGATAGGCTCTAAGAAGTGATTGGCAATTCGAAAAGAGGATTGACAAACAAATTTCCCGGAGATATATTCTAGGTAAGCGTTTACGTAAAATCAGAAGCCGGGTTGAGTTCGACGATTGCCCTCAATATTGGGTACGTGAGATGGGCTCATGCAACGGCAACAGCACATTTTTTACGCCTAAAACGTAAACGTTTACGTTGGATTTCTGTGAAGTCCTTAGTCCCAAAAACTTATATGATCAGGGGGATTCAAAACGATGAAAAAAATCGTAGCACCCGTATTAGCAGGTCTGTTGGCTCTATCCATGCTTAGCGCTTGCGGCAATGGGAATAATGGCGAAGCAAGCAACTCCGGAACGGCATCCGGAAATGGAGCAGCCTCTTCGGGCAAGAAGGTAGAAATCGAATTTTTCCAAAACAAAACCGAAGCGAAAGAGACGTTCGACAAGCTGGTTGCGAAGTTTAACGAGGCCAACCCGAATATCAAAGTAACTCAGGTTAACCCGCCTGACGCGGAAACCGTACTTAAAACCAGAGCGGCCAAAAATGATATTCCCGATGTTGTAGGGATGGGCGCAACGGATGCTTACAAATCGCTGGCGGCCGGTGGCATGTTTAAGGACTTCACGGGGGATCAGCTGCTCTCCTCGATTCAACCCGCATATATTCAGATGATGAACGATCTGACAGGAACCAAGGTAGTTAATGGCATTCCATTCTCCGCAAATGCCAGCGGTGTCATTTATAATAAAGCGATCTTTGCAGAGGCGGGGGTAGAAGTACCAAAAACGTGGGATGAGTTTATTGCCGTCGCTGAGAAGTTCAAAGCGGACGGGAAAAATGCCTTCTACCTGACCTATAAAGACTCTTGGACTGTGCTAGTCCCGTTTAATGCATTGGAACCAAGCATCGTAGGAACTGATATTTTCAAGCAACGCCAGGAAGGTACGGTGAAGTTCGCCGATGCCTTTAAAGAAGTCGCAGAGAAGCAGTTAAAGCTCCTGGATTACGGGCAAAAGGATATCTTCGGCAAAGGCTACAACGATGGGAATACGGCATTTGCCAAGGGTGAGTCTGCGATGTATCTGCAAGGGGTATGGGCGATTCCGGAAATCCAAAAGGCCAATCCTTCGATTGAACTGGGCGTGTTCCCATTGCCTGCAACCAATGATTCCGCAAGCAACAAGGTCATTTCTGGCGTAGATACGTTGCTTACGATTGCTAAGAACACCAAACATCCGGAAGAAGCCGCGAAGTTCGTCCAATTCTTATTAGAAGCGGAAAATGTACAGCAATATATCGATGAACAGAAAGCATTCCCGGCCATTACCGGTGTATCGCAAAGCGATCCAATCATGGACGGCTTTAAGGAAGCCTTCGCAGCGGGACAAATATCCGATTTTGCGGACCACTACATTCCAGGGGCCATGAAGCTGGATGCGTTAATCCAAGGTTTCCTCCAGAAGAAGGATATCGATGCCTATTTGAAACAACTGGATACGGAATGGGATAAAGTGTCTAATCGTAAATAAATCACATATCGTAAAGTGCGTGAGGGCGGAGAGCGAGATTCCGCCCTCTTTTTATTTGAGGATAGCTGGGTTGACTTTGGGGGAATTATTCACTACAATAAATACCCGTAGGGGTATTGAGTAGTGAGAGTCAGGCACGTTTGTTTACGGAAAGGAGTGCGGGACATGAATGAGGAACATCTATATGCGGAAGAAGTCAAACGCAGATTGAAACGTATAGAAGGCCAAGTGCGCGGCGTACTTCGGATGATGGAGGAAGGGAAGCCCTGCAAGGAAGTTGTAAGTCAACTTTCTGCGGTACGCAGCGCCGCGGACAGAGCGATGGCGCAAATCGTTGCGGACAACCTGCAGCAGTGCATTTTGGAGGAGCAGATCCAAGGGGGCAACACCAGCCATTTGGTGAAGGAAGCCGTCGAGTTATTGGTCAAGAGCAGATAACCTGAAGGGAGAAGATGAACATGGCATTTCAGCCAGAGAAGGAAATTACCCCGGCCGAGCTGGCCGCGCGGATGAAACGGGGCGAACCGGTATATATTCTGGACGTTCGGGAGCCGCTCGAATGGGCCGAAGGCCATATTCAGGGAGCTAAACATATTCCGCTGGGACAGTTGCCGGAACGGCACGTCGAGCTTGATTCGAAGGAAGAGGTCATTGTTATCTGCCGCAGCGGTGGACGCAGCAGTCTGGCTTGTGAGCTGCTGGGTGAGAGAGGTTATAACGTGGTTAACATGATCGGCGGGATGATGGCCTGGCAGGACGAAGTGGAGTGACGGGAATGCTGGTCATAGCTGGAGGAATTTTGTCTGCCGCCGCCGTTTGTGGGTATTTGTTGCGGTTGATATGGCCTGTCTCGGGTCTGACGTTTGTGGAGGCCGGGGCCCTATGCGGGTTCGGAGTTCCACCTCAGACGAAGAAGCTGGATGTCCGGGACGCCTTCGATTATGAGGAGTGCCACCTGGACGGAACGATCAACATTTCATTGGGACGATTGCCATTTGTTTGGAGTAAGGAGCTATCGCCTGGTGACCCAGTTCTTATTTTGACAGACAACCGTTATGCTGCCATGAAAGCCGCCCGCATCTTAAGAAGACGGGGATTTCAGCAATTATATGCCTTGCGCGGGGAAGTTTGCCGGGTAAGAGCAGCGATGAATCTGTGTATGGAGAAGAAACCCGCCTGCTGATGCAGGTGGGTTTTAAGTATGTTACGATAGGAAATGCAGCGTTATTTAAAGTCGTTTCGGGTCTCGTTGTAGACGACGGTGACGCCCAGGGAAAGATAGGTTTCTTCCTTATAGTGGCATTGCGGACAGGTCTTCAAAGAACGATCGGCGTCCCGTTCGGAAATGAGCGGCTGGCTGCAATTGGGGCAGCGGCTTTCGAACAGTTTCTTCAAAGTGGCGCGCAAGAATCATCACCTTTTTCTTATAAGATTACTTGGTATTTATTATAACGGTTACTAGCCCGGAAGTACAGAGGAACGAAAAGGAATTTGCACGAGGGACCTTAGACAGGAGTCGAGTGGGAGTATGGATGTTTTGCTGTTTGCGGTAATGGTGGTATTGGGGCTTGTGGGCTCCTTTTTCTCCGGATTATTAGGCATTGGCGGTGCGATTATTAATTATCCGCTGCTACTGTTTGTTCCTGCGGCTCTTGGGGCGGCCCATTTCACTGGGCAGGAGGTATCTTCGATCAGCATGTTTCAGGTGTTGTTCGCCTCCCTTTCCGGAGTACTGGCCTTCCGCAGGCGGACAACGCCGGCAGGCGGCATCCACAAGGGGCTCGTCTTGTATATGGGAGGCAGCACTTTGGTCGGCAGCCTGCTCGGAGGGCTGGTCTCGGGTTATCTGGCTAGTGGCGTCATCAACCTCGTTTACGGCATCCTGGCAGCCGTTGCAGTCGTGCTGATGCTTATTCCAAATCGCGCAGTGCCGGAAACGGGGGCAGAGGCAATCTCCTTCAACCGCGTGATCGCGATGGCTTCCGCGTTTTTGATCGGGATTGTTTCCGGCATTGTTGGTGCCGGGGGAGCGTTTATGCTCATTCCCGTCATGTTGACGATCCTGAAAATCCCACCCCGTACCACGATTGCCTCGTCGCTGGCCATTGTGTTGTTCTCTGCTATAGGCGGGGTGGTTGGTAAAATCGCGACGATGCCCATCCCGCTGGAACCGGTGCTGTACACCGTTCTCGGCAGTCTCGCCGGGGCCCCGCTGGGGGCTTGGTTCGGGGCGAAAATCAACGTGAAATATCTGCGCTACGGATTGGTGGTCATCATCGCCTTCACGGCAGTGAAGATTTGGTGGTCGCTTCTTTGAGGAATGGGCCCGTGATCGTTGGTTGCGATCGCGGGCCATCTTTATAAGGGTGAAACTTTCGGACTAGAATGAACGTTTAATGTACAGCAAGCTATATTAGAGAGCAAGGGGAGAGACAACCATCATGCCAACGCCTACATTACCTAGCCGTGCGTCGGTGAAGCGGGGAACGGGTGCCAAGAAACGCACGTCCGTCAAGAAACGGCGAAAGCGTGGATTTTTCTTTCTGTTGTCCCGATTGATTATAACCATGATGCTTCTCGGGACGGCGGCGATGATCTGGCTGTTCTTCACCCCGTCCGGCAATAATATGCGATTTTTGATGGCGGATACGTTGATTACGACGCAGCATCGCCATTGGGCAAAATATATCATCGGGCAAGCCGAGTTGGACAAGCGGGTAGCCGCTTACCAGGCTCGGTTCGAACAGATGGGGACGGAGAAGGACACCCATACGATTGACTTATCGAACACAGGTAAAGAGGATACACAGGCGGAGAAGCCGCTCGTCGAAATTGAGGAAGTCTCTGGAAACAGCTACCACGGCTATGTGATGACCGTCAACGATCCGACCAAAATTCGTTTAGGCGTGCCGGTCAAACGAGGCAAAGGGGAGAAGGTCTCCAGCATGGTAGAGCGGACCGGAGCTATCGCCGGCGTTAACGGCGGCGGGTTTGCCGATCCGAACTGGAAGGGCAACGGCTTCAAGCCGATTGGCGTGGTCATCTCGCAAGGTAAGCTGTATTACAACGGCATCAGTTCAGGCGCGGCGACGCAAATCGTAGGACTGGATAAGCAGGGGAAAATGATTGCCGGTAAATATACGCTGGAGGAGCTAGATAAGCTGGGGATCCAGGAGGCGGTGACGTTTCAGCCGAGAATCATCGTGAATGGAAAAGGGCAAATCCGCAGCCAAAAGGAAGGCTGGGGGATCGCCCCGCGGACGGCCATGGGGCAACGCGAAGACGGGGCCATCCTGTTCGTCGTCATCGATGGGCGTCAGCCGGGGTACAGTATCGGTGCCAGCTTATACGACGTCCAGCAGATCATGCTCGATCATGGCGCAGTGATCGCCGCCAACCTAGATGGTGGTTCGTCTACCGTATTGGTGAAAGAAGGCGGCAAAATCGCCAACAAGCCTTCGTCCGAATACGGTGAGCGTTATTTGCCGACGGCTTTTCTCGTGTTTGATGATCCATCCAAGGTGAATATCCCGAACATTTGGGAAGGGCTTCGCCCGCAGGATATCGATCCGGGGAAGAAGTGATATAGGTCATATTTTCTTGACTAAGGGATCGGGAATTCGGAAAATATTGAGCACCGCATGATGAAGGAAAGGCCGAGCAGAGGGATACCTATCCCTTCGCCCGGCCTCTTTGATATGAGAGATGCTCCTCCACGGGTTGTATATCTGCTGGCTGTCCAAATTTAGCTTATATGGCGGAATTCGGTTGCCGAAGGTACATGATGGCGACCGTTCGTGGGCCGCAGTGGCAGGAGATGGCACATCCGCCTTCAATAATAGATACTTCCTTGACATCCGTCTTTTCAAGGAGGGTATTCCTGATGAAGCCGGCGGCTTTTTCGGCTAGCGTCTGTGCGACGATGATGAGCTCCCGATCAACCTTGTGGACGTTGTCGATGAAGTTATGAAGCATTCGTTCGATTGCTTTCTCGGTTTTGCCGCGGTATTTATCGGCGGAGATGACCAGCCCTTCCTTCACTTTCAACACGGGCCGGATTTTAAGCAAGCTTCCGATCATATACTGAACGCTGGAAGCGCGCCCCCCCTTATGCAAGTAGTCAAGACTGTCCACTAACACCTCAATTTCGACCCGTTCCCGCATTTCCTCCAGCATGCTGACCAATTCGGAAGGTCCGGTCCCCTGCTTGGCGGCGATGGCAGCCTTCAGAACCAACAATGCAATACCGCCGGAAACGTTCAGGGAATCCACGACGTGTATGCGTCCTTCGGGAAATTCAGCTGCGGCGATCAATGCGTTTTGGTAAGAGGAAGAGAGCTTGGATGACATGCTGATATACACGATCGTATGCCCTTGCTCAATCCAAGGTGAGAAAGCGGCGATGAAATCGGCCGGGGCCGGCGCTGCCGTTCTGGGCAAGACTCCGTCCTCATCGACCCGCCGATAGATGTCGGCGGTGGTAATCTCTAGTTTATCTTTGTAGGCGGTCTCGCCGAAAACGACATAAAGCGGAACAATGCCGATATCATATGCACGGGCCCAGGTCTCCGGCAGATCCGAGATGCTGTCGGCAAATATTTTCACAAGTGTCAATCCATTTCCCCCATTTGGCTTAAGTAAAAAAGCGGTTTCTTTGAATTATAGAGGAGTCCTGAGCGATAATCAAAAAACCAATCCCCGGGATCACGGAAACAGGTAGCCTATTCATTGTTCCAAGTGAATCGCTGGCGATATTTCCGCGGGGACATCCCTTCGGTCTTACTGAAGCAGGCGGTGAAATATGCGGCTTGGTTAAAGCCGACTTGTTCGGCAATTCGCTCGATCGTCAGATCCGTTTGAAGGAGCAACAACTTGGCTTGCTCGATGCGAAGGCGCTGCAGATAAACGGCAGGCGAACAGCCGAACACCTTCTGCATGCAACGGGCGATGTACACCGGGTGGAAATTGATGCTCTCTCCAAGCTTTTGCGCGGAAAAGGACTCACAGTAATGCTCGCGTAGATAGGAGGCCGCCTTCTCGGCGCAGGCCGACTGCGGAGGAAGTCCGGCAGGGGCGGACGAGGCGGATAACTCCACGATCACGTCTTGAAAAAGGGCCTGCTGGCGCAGCCGGACGCTGTCCAAATGAAGGTTTCGGTTCAATTCGACCAGTTCGTTCAGCAGGGTGATGATCTTTTGCGGCTGGGCCAGCTTCGTATATTGGGGCAGGGGGACGATATACGACGTAGCGGTAAACGGAGGCAGGGAGATCGAACCGGGGACGTCTTTATCCGTCATGCTGCATCCGCAATGCCGATAGGCTTCGTCCTCAACAACCCTCCAATCGCCCATTAATTGAAAATGCAGCCAATGGTGCAGAGTATCCTCCCGGCAGCCTTCCAGCGCATAGTGATAGCAGTCGGGACGGAGAATCAAGGCGTGTCCGGCCGTCACCTCGTAATCGCGTCCTTCCTCCCCGATGAATAAACGCCCGTGTTCGACGACTAATAGGTCGAAGGCGCCGATATTTTGCCGGCTCGGATGCTTGCCGCCCACTGGAATAACCGCCGAACCGCTGACGATATAGTGAGGGAGTGGGGGCGCGGTAAATTCAATAATAGGAGGCAAAAGGTACCAGCTCCTCTTAAGTTGGAATATTGAAAGATTGAGTTGATTCAATGATACATCAAGATGAAGTTAACATCTATAATGTGTTTCATGTTAACACGATGACAGGGAGTCCATTGGATTCTCCGATATCCAGGAGGTTGTAATAATGAAGAAAATCAAGGGCGGCGAGAAGGATAAATTTTCCCTCTGGCTGCTCGCTTGGCCTATATTTATCGAATTGTTCCTGCAAATCCTGCTGGGCACCGTCGACACGTTGATGGTCAGCCGCATATCCGATAATGCGGTGGCGGTAGTCGGGTTTTCCAACCAGCTGTTTAATGCGCTGACTACGCTGTTTGCTACGGTAGCGAGCGGCGCGGGGATCGTCATCGCCCAGAAGATCGGCTCGGGCCGCGAAGAGGATGCCCGGACCGTTGCCATTATTGCCTTTAAAGTAACGGCTGCGATCGGGATCTTCCTCAGTATCCTGCTGATCGCCGTACCGGGGCCGATCGCCACGATGCTGCAGCTTCCGGACGAACTGCTGCCGCTGGCCAAAGTCTACATTTCCATCGTTGGCGGCGGGATGATATTGACCGCGATGATCTCCATGCTAGGGACGGCGATCCGCAACACCGGGAATACGAAGGGCCCGATGTTTACGGCGATCGGCATGAACGTCATCCATATCTTCATGAACTATTGCTTTATATTCGGAGCCTTCGGATTTCCGCAATGGGGGTTAACCGGGGTAGCCATCTCAACGGTGATTAGCCGGTTGATCGCTACGGTTGTGTTGCTGTTTATTTTCCTGGGTACGTTCCAGCGGCGGATCGGGATAAAGGATATTCCGGTGTTTGACCGCAAGCTATTCAAGGAAGTGCTCGTGATCGGCTGGCCGCTTGGGGTCAACTCGGCGAGTTGGGTGTTCTCGCAGCTGGCGATCTTCTCGTTCCTCGCGGTGCTTGGCTCCACCGAACTGGCCGCCAGGACGTATATGAATACGCTGGAGTCGTTTTGCTTCATGTTAGGTTTCTCGTTGGCAATGGCGGCGCAAATTCAGATCGCCCATCTTTACGGAGCAGGCAAAACGAAGGAAGCGTATCGTGCGGTATACCGGGTGTTGGCCTTCGGACTGCCGCTGGTTATCGTCAACGCGTTTATTCTCGTGTTGTTAGGTCCCAAGCTACTGGGGCTGTTTACGCAAGATACCGATATCTTGGCCTTATGCGCTGCGTTGCTATGGCTGAATCTGCTGCTGCAGCCTGGTAAAATGATTAACATGGCACTTGGCAACTCCTTGAATGCAGTAGGGGACACCCGTTACACAATGGTGATCTCCTTGATTTTCATGTCGGTGGTGGCAACCGGTTGTTCGTATTTATTTGGGGTATCGCTGGGTTGGGGAATCATTGCGATTTATGCCAGCATGATCAGCGACGAATATATCCGCGGCGTGTTTTCATTCTTCCGCTGGAGAGGGCGTAAGCATCTACGCATGAAAGAGCAGGAGTTGCTTCATGAACGCGGATTAAGCCAGGAATGCCAAAGGCAAGCGCTAGAGAAAACAGCAATGGAGGGAGTTGCCACTCCGGCGTTGTAAGGGTGAAGAAAAGAGAGCCGCAGGACATCCCGATTCGGGATGCCTGCGGCTCTGATTTTTTTGCAAATCCTCGTGTCATTCTTTGTTTTCTTTCACCCGGTCGGGCAGCTGTTGCACGTAACTGTCGCTGAGGCGGAGCAGTTCAAGCGCACGATTATATTCGCTTTCCGTCGTCAATGCTTGCTTCACGCCATCTTTCGCCAGCGGGTACTTCGTACCATCGTTGTACCAAACCCCTGGGATAAATAACGCCTGATCGTTCAGGAACGAGCCGGACGGAAGATAATAACGCTGCGGTAATAAGTTGTAAGACGTCTGGTTCAAAATATCCTCACCGAAGTGGATGTGGTTATCGAGATTCACGCCGAGCAGGTTAGCCACCGTTGGCAGGATATCAACCTGGCCGCCGACATTGTTCATAACCGCAGGCGTGTCGACGCCAGGGGCATGAATGAGCATCGGAATGTTAATCATATCAATATAGCTGTAATCTCGGCCGTAGATCTCTTTCATCAGCTCAAGTCCATGTTTGTCCAGCGAATACATCGGCAAGCCAAGATGATCTCCATAGATCATAACGACGCTGTTGTCCCAAATGCCTCTTTGCTTCAAGTCCTGAATAAATTGGCCCAACGCGTAGTCTGCATAGCTTTGCGCCCGCAGATAATCGCCAACCATATTGTCCTGATAACGCTCCGGCAGCTGGATTTTATCCTTCTCATGCGGCGTCGTGAACGGATGATGCGCCGTCATCGAGATGACTTGGGTATAGAAAGGCTGTCCGGTTTGCTGCATGCGGTCCAGCTCTTCGGCTGTTTTCTTGTACAGCACTTCATCTGAAGGTCCAAAGAATACGGTGTCCTCTGTACCAAACCATTTCTGGTCATAATAACGGTTAAAGCCAATCGCTTTGTACAGTTCGCCGCGATTCCAGAAATCAACGACGTTGGTATGGAACGTCGCGGTATCATAACCTTGATCCCGCATGAGTTTCGGCAAGCTCGGCAATTCCTTGTCCGGGTAGTTTTGCGTCGCCGCCTCATTATATGGAATATAGAATGAGGTATTGACGACAAATTCAGCATCGGAGGTGTTACCTTGACCAACCATTTGATAGAAATGGTTGAAGTACGTGTTTTCCTTGACCAGCTTGTTCATGTTCGGCGTCACTTCCTGGCCGTCGATCTTCAGGTCGATTAGGAAGTTCTGGAACGATTCCATCTGAATGATGATCAGGTTCTTGCCTTTGGCAGCACCGAAATACTTCGGATCGGACGGGGCGGTAATGCCCTTCAACTTATCGATTTTCGCTTGCGAGATCTGGTTTTTATCGACCAGCTCTTCCTTCTTGGTGCTGGAGAAAATCGTGTACGTCTCATAGTTCAGGATGCCCATTTGCTCGGCTTGCTTAATTTCGTTCATGCTGGCCCGGTTCGGCCAAATGTTGAAGATGCACAGCAGCAGGGAGAAGCCGAAGATGCCGGCGATTACGCCAGTGCTGGCTTTTTTTAGATTAAAGAAAGCTTTAAGCTTCTCGGCACGCTTCTTCCGGAACAGCCAGAAGCCGATTACTACGATGTCCAGAAAGATCAGCAAATAATAAGGCGCCAGCAGGGAGAACACGCTGTTCTTCACGGCGGTGACCTGATTGACCTGCTGCAGGGCAGTATAATTTACGATTACCCCATAATATTTATGATACATAACGGCTGCGAAGAATATCGCGGTAACGATCAAGTTTACAGTTAGATAAAGGCCAATCTTACGTTTGGAGGAGAACCATTCAATCAGGCAGAACAAAACCCAGATAAACGGGATTTCCTTCAGCAATGGCCCCCAAGCAGGAACTCCATCAAAAATGGCCGTCCAGACGAGATAAATCTTCAAGATCATAATGACGGAGAAAAAGACAAACGGCTTGATGTTGGCGAGCCGGATGCGATTGAATTGTGACACTTCGTTTCCTTCCTTTCCGCAAAAGCTCCTTTAGTTGAATTTAATGCCGAGTTAACAATTTTAACGCCCCATATATAATACATGAAATGATCGTAAGAATAAAATTAATCAATTCACTCAATTAGCAAGATATTCCACTCAAAAAGGGATGAAGTGCGCATAAACTCGGATTCTTGACGAATAGCGCCTCTTTTTGGTAAATTAAAGGTATTCCTTCTTTTTGAATTACTTCGTGATCGAAAGATGACTTTTTGAATTACCTCATTTCAATGAAGTTCAAAAAGTCAGATTTGGAGCACCAAGAAGGTTGGATGAAGCTAGGGACTGAGTAGAGGAGCGTAGCCGGAGGCTACGAGAGCAACGGGAGGCCCGGGTGAATTCAAGATTCGAAGTCGAAATTACTTCTTGGCCCACTTCGTGATCGAAAGATGACTTTTTGAATTACCTATTTAATGAAAATCAAAAAGTCAGGTTTGGAGCACCGAGAAGGTTGAATGAAGCTAGGGACTGAGTAGCGGAGCGTAGCCGGAGGCTACGAGAGCAACGGAAGGCCCGGGTGAATTCAAGATTCGATGTCGAAATTACTTCTTGGCCCACTTCGTGATCGAAAGATGACTTTTTGAATTACCTCTAAAGAGGAGAGATATTGATGTCGGTGAAAGTTCTTAACTAGTTAACTTCATAGAGACGGTTACACAGGGTACAGGAACGTGCCGCTTGAAGTCGGAGCGCGCCCGTATTTTTCCGTACGCTTGTTTCGGTCTATGAATGAGTTAAGAACACACGCGGGACATCTTGCAGCTTCTCCCTAGCTGCCGTCATCATGATCATGATGAAGCCGTGCTGTTTTCAGCACGGCTTTTTTGATTTTCTGATCGGCATCAGCGGGAGAGGTCTAGGCAAAGGATGGCATACGTGCCGTCCTTTGCCTTTTTTGATATCAAAAAGAAGGAATGACAACCCATTGAAGGAGGTTCTACCTTGAATACATTTTCGAGTAGTACGTTGGAATATGAGAGCATTAAGCAGGAGTTGCTGGGATACGCGGTATCTTATGCTGGTCGGCATCGAATCGAGCAACTTACGCCGATGGTGGAAAAACGGGTGATCGAACGAGCGATCGCGGAAACCGCGGAAGCGCTCGCTTTATACGGGAAAGGGGCCAGTGTACCGCTGCCCTCTCTGGAAGGGATTGAGTGGGTCGTCTCTTTGCTAGGCACGGGTTATTTGTTCACCGAACAAGATCTGATGGCGGTGCAGACGTTCCTGCACAGCTGCGGGCAATTGAAGAAATATATGGCCTCTAAAGGCGAAATGGCCTGGCGAATTGGCATTTATGCGACCGACCTACAAGATTTACCCTCGCTGCAGCAGGAGATCCTTCGTTGTATCCGGTTCGGGGTGATCACAGATGAAGCGAGCCGGGAGCTGGAGAAGACGCGCAAGAAAATCGCGGTCGTCAAGGAGCGGATTCAGAAGCGCATTCAGTCCGTCATGGCTCGCCATGCTTCCATTTTGCAAGAGAACATTGTGAGCGTCCGCGGTGGCAGATATGTGATTCCGGTCAAAAAGGATTATTACAAGCAAGTCAACGGGCGTATGCTGGACCAGTCGACCAGCGGGCAGACGGTGTTCATCGAACCGCAGGAGGTTGCGGCGCTGCAGGGAGAGCTGGAGCTGCTTCAAGGAGAGGAAGCCCGGGAGGAGGCCAAAATCTTAGGTTACCTCGCCGGATTGGTCGAACGAGAAGCCGCTGTCCTTGTTCGGAACATCGAGATCACGGGGACGTACGACTTCATATTTGCAAAAGCGAAATATGCGGCAGCGATTAGCGGTGCCCCGGTACAGCTGAGCGAGAGCGGTGACACGGTGATTCGAGGGGCAAAGCATCCGAAGTTGCTGCAAACGATGGTTCCTCTGGATGTAGCGATTGGCGCCGATTACCGGACGCTGATCATCACCGGCCCTAACACCGGCGGGAAGACGGTTGTCCTAAAGACGGTGGGTCTGCTGTCCTTGATGGTGCAATCGGGCCTGCTGGTGCCGGTCTCGTCGGACAGCCGGTTTGCGGTATACCAAGGCATCCGCGCGGTCATCGGGGACGGACAGAACCTGGAGCAGTCGCTCAGCACTTTCTCTGCTCAGATCGGTGCCCTGGTGGAAATCTTACAGGAGGCAAGGCCGTCTACCTTGGTGCTGATCGACGAGTTGGCCGCAGGTACCGACCCGGGGGAAGGGATCGCGTTATCGATCGCGGTACTGGAGGAGTTCGCACGCAAAGGTTCTACAGTGATGGTTACGACGCATTTTAACGAACTTAAGACGTTTGCCTCTCGAGCGGAGGGCTTCGAGAACGCCCGTATGGAATTTGACGCTGAGACGCTGCGCCCGTTGTATCGCTTGACCATCGGGCAATCCGGCCGCAGCTATGCGATCGAAATTGCCCGTAAGCTAGGGATGTCCGGCGGAATCATCGAACGCTCGCAGCATATCGTCAGCCGACAGCAATTCACTGATGGCTCTGGAAGCGGGGGCATGCGGTGGGACGAAATCGTGCCGCCGAAGCGATCCTCAGCGCCAGCCGTGTCAATGCCCCGGGGTCGCCGAGAGACAGGCGGTGATGGGAAGGAGGCGGAAGGAGCCCCCGAAGAAGCTGCCGAAGCGGCGATCCAACCCTCCCGCAAGTTTGAGGTTGGCGACGCTGTCCTGGTGACGTCCATTGGAAAAATCGGCATCGTCGTTGAACCCCCGGATTCTCGAGGAATGGCATGGGTTCAGGTTCAGAAACAGAAAATCAAAATCAACCATAAACGGTTGAAGCCATATCTCAAGAGCGAGTCGCTATATCCGGAGGACTACGATCTTGATATCGTCTTTGATTCGAAGGAGAACCGGAAAAAGCGCAAACTGATGAGCAAACGGCATGTGGAGGGCATGGTTATCGTCACGAAGCCGGGAGAAGATTAATCTCTGGCGGTATTAAGCCGCGGCGCTTGGGATGGCAGGATAAAATAGCGCGAGCATAAAGGGCAGTCTAGCCCCTTATGCTCGCGCTTCTTTTTTATCGAACGTGGGTAAACCTGGGATAAGGAATGTATATGAAAAATCGCGTATAAATGGGGAGAGCTTGCTATCGAACGGAGGATTTGTATGAAAAATCGTATAAAACGGAGAGAGTAAGGCCCTGAAACCGGAAGTTTGTATGAAAAATCGAACAGAATAGGAGCAAACGAGGCGAAGGCAGCGGGATATGAATGAAATATCGCATAAAATTGATAGAATGGGAACCCAAAGCGGGAGAGCGAGGCGGGCACTAAGGTAACAGTCAAAAAAAGACCCCTGCGCGGAAAACGCGCAAAGGCCTATAGAGCTCGTGGAACGAGCAAATCCCGCAACATACTCCCCACGTTATGTGGGTCTGTCAACTACAACTGCTTGGCGAGCGTCGCCACAAATTGCTCCAGGAATGCCTGATCTTCGGCATCAAACCGCCCCTTCAGCGGACTGTCGATATCCAGTACCCCAATGAGTTGGTCTCCCACGACGATCGGTACGACAATCTCGCTATTGGACGCCGCGTCGCAGGCGATGTGTCCCGGAAAGGCGTAGACATCTTCGATCCGCAGCGTTTCTCGGCGTTCCGCACTGGTCCCGCACACGCCTTTGCCGAGCGGGATCCGAATACAGGCCGGTAGGCCTTGGAACGGCCCAAGTACTAACTCCTGGCCGTCGAACAAATAGAAGCCGACCCAGTTGATATCATCTAAGAAAAAGTTCAGCAGCGCCGCGGCGTTGGCTAAATTGGCTACTTGGCTGCTTTCCTCGTAAATGAGCGCTTGAAGCTGCGACAAGACGGCATTCTGCCGCTCTTCGCGGGAGCCGCTGTATTCGCTGGCATGAAACATACGTTATTCCCTCCTTGAAACTGCAGGCTGACCTAGGCCGTCGGCAGTAATAAAATCTATTATAAATAAGTTTTTTGTCGAGGGATAGCATTCCTGCGGAGGGGGGACTATTTTTTCTTACAAAGTCCGACACCGAGTGCTAATTTTTATCAAATTTGCAAAATATGTTTTTTGGCATCATGAGGTAAAATAGGGACAAGATTAATGAAAAGGTGATTTTATGGTACCTCAAACTCTCCGAGGCGTAAGCCGTACCAATAACAAAATCAGCAATGATCTGAAGGCGACCATTGAGCACCTGCGTCTGGAATTAATGAATGCCGCTACCCAAGACAACTTTAGCAGCGGCACGATTCTGGAATTAAGCCAACGCTTGGATCAGTATATCGTCATGGCTCAAAGTCAGATGCTTGGTAAATAAGCGGTGGATTGTTCATCCGCGCCTAGTGCCTTCTCGATGAAGGTCTGAACCTGATCGGTATACCGCTTCGGATTGATGCCGTAGGCATTGGCGTGGACCGCGCCCTCCACGAGCAGCAGTTCTTTGGGTTCGGGTTTTTGACTGTACATCTCTCGGCTCATATAGGTCGGTACGTAGTTGTCTTCCATGCCATGGATGAACAACACCGGTAACTTGCTGTTTTCGACGGCCTTAATTGGACTAACCTGATGCAGTCGGAAGCCGGCTTTGCGCTGCAGCAGCTTGTCAACCAGCGGCAAGAGCGGCTTGGCCGGCAGCCTGTTCAGCTTGGAGATTTGATGGCGCATGAGCTCCGTCAGGTCCGAGTATGGGCAGTCGGCGATGACGAATTTCACATTGGGATGGGCAATGGAGAGATACTCCAGAACCGTTCCGCCCCCTAAGGATTGGCCATGAAGGCCGATCACACTACTTTCCCCGTAATTCTCAAGGATCCAATGTACCCACGTTTGGACATCGTACTTCTCTTGATAACCATAGGTTGTGTAGCTTCCTTCACTGCCGCCATGCCGGCGTTGATCCACGAGCAGAATGTTAAAGCCCGCCTTTTGAAACATTTCGATATATTGCGTTGAGGCGAGCAACGAGACCGTATAACCGTGAACGATGATCATCCAGCGGTGGCTCTCGGGGAACAACTCCAGCACGTACCCGTTTAACTTCAATCCGTCGCGGGACATTACCTGTACCGCTTGTTTGGGTAACCGCTCGAATTGTTCGCGGGTATATACACCCGTTCGTTCTAAATATTCGTAAATACTCTCATTCGTTTGCAGCCGCATCTGGGTGATCTGGCGAACCGCAAAGCGCGGCACACCGCTCACAAATGCCAATACGGCAAGCAGCAAAACCAAGATAACGATCGTAAATACCATCTGCGTGGGTTCCTCCTTGCGAGCCTATCCGTAAAGCTCTCTATGTCTATAATAGTATCACCGAAAAGTTGGAAGGAAAATCGCCCCTCTGTAAAATTTGCCCTTCCCCTTTGACGAGTTTATTCCGATATGATTATCTATAAAAGGGTGTTGTAATGGAGAAAGAACAAATCCCTGAACATCACTCAAACATGCAGAAGCGGAAACGGCGAGGGGGAACTGGAAATCGTGTTTAGATGCGGCGGGGACATTCCCGTGCTGGAAAGCGAAAGGCTGCGGCTGCGGCGGATGGAGCGGAACGATGCAGGGGTTTTGTTTCATTATTGGAGTGATTCTGAGGTAATAAAGTACATGAATCTTCCGCCGTTCACCTCGGTAGAGGACACTTGGGAGATGATTAACCTACTTAACGGTTTATCCGAGAGCGAGGACACGCTTCGCTTCGGCATAGAGCTCAAGGAGGAGAAGAAGCTGATCGGCAGCTGCGGATTTAATGTCTGGGAGCTGGCCGGAGCCTATCGCGGCGAGATCGGCTACGACTTGGGCCGGGAGTACTGGGGGCATGGATATATGTCGGAAGCACTGCGGATGCTGCTCGCCTATGGGTATGAAACGATGGGATTAAACCGTATCGAGGCGCTGGTCGACCCGAGGAACAACGCTTCTCGCAGGCTGCTGAAGGCGTTCGGATTCCTGGAGGAAGGACTGCTTCGGCAGTATCAATGGACGGAGAGCGGCTTTGTTGATCTGCTGATGTATTCCTTGTTAAAGAAAGAGTATTACGCAGGAGGGGGGAGTTAACGATGGAGTATAGCAAAGAGTACGGTGGCCGATTCCTTCACCGTCTTGATCCGCTCAGCAAACTGGTCGCGTTAGCTTGCCTTGCTGCGCTCACCATGCATTGGGACGACCCGCGTCGGCAGATCGTCTTGTTGCTAACGTTGATCGTAGCGGCTAAGCTGGGGGCCGGGATGAGTTGGCACCGGTTATTGCGGCGGTTCGCATGGATCCTCGGCTTTGGCCTGCCGTTATTTGTTGTAACTGCACTAGCCGTACAGCTTCGAGAGGGCAGTACCGAGGGACCTCTGCTGATTTCGGGGGTTGCACTAAGCGACGCCGCAGCGGTGACCCTGCGGATGGTTAGCTTGTTTTTGTCCTCGCTGGCTTATATCGAGTCCACCGATCCCAAGGATTTCGTCGTGATCATGACAACCCGTTTGAAGTTGCCGTACCGGTTTGTGTTTGGAATTTCGATGGCGCTGACGTTTCTGCCATTGTTGGCGGAGGAAGGCAGGCAGGCTGCGGCCGCCCGCAAACTCCGGATGGGCCGGCAACCGCGAGGGATCCAGGAGCGACTGGAACAGCGTCGGGGTCAGTTAGTGACCGTATTCACCGGGGCGATAAGGCGCGTGGAACAAACCGCCGGGGCGATGGATGCCAAGGGGTTTGGCGCGTATCGGGAGCGGACGTTTTTACGGGAGGTGCCGTTTAAAGCCATTGGCATAGGGACGATCATGATAAGTTTGATTTTGACGGCGGGTCTGTGGATGCTGTGAGATAATTTAACCCTTGCAGGCCCGAAGGATCTCGCTTTCTCGCGCTTTAGCGACACAGGGAGATTAACGCAGAGGGGCAACGGTTCAAAAAAAAGGACTTGACGCCGATTGATTGTTAACCTAAATTATGTTTTATGGTTAACAATCGAAAGCGATGAGAGGATGGTTCATGTGAAGGGAGCAAGTTCGGGCAAGGCGTTTCAGCGCTTTACCACACTAGATATCGTGTTGATGGCCATGCTGGCCGCGGCGAATGCCGTGATGACAGTTTTTCTGTCGCCGCTGAATCAAGCGTTGAACGGGTTGGGGGGACCGATCCTCACCTCGACGATCACCGGTTTGTATATGATCTACGGATTGCTGGCGTATTATATTATCCGCAAACCGGGGACGGCCTTGATTACCTACGGTATCGGGGCGGTTGTCCAAGCTTTTATGGGAACGGCGTACGGCATTTTGTCCTGCTTCGTGGCCGCTGCCTGTTATTTGGTGATCGTGGAGGGAGCCTTTGCCCTTGTGCGATATAAAAAATGGAGTTGGCCGATGCTGATGGTGACGGGAGGCGCGATGGTGCCGGTGTGGTTCTTCTTCGCCGCCCAAATGTTCGGTTATACGAAATGGGGAATGGATATCCTGCTGATCGCATTGGTCGTCCGGGTACTGAGCGGGATGGTCTTATGCGGCTTGCTGGTCAAGCTGCTTGGTGACGCCTTGGCGGGCAGCGGACTTCTTCGCCGCTTCGCGGCAGGCCGCCGGATGGAAGCGTAAGATGTCGCGCCCCGCACTGGAACTGCACAATGTCAGCTACGCGTTCGAGCCGGACGGGGTTCCGGCGGTGCAAGGCGTGACGCTCACCGTGGAACGCGGGGAGTGGGTGGCGCTCGTCGGCGCGAGCGGCAGCGGCAAATCGGCCCTGGCGCAGCTGATCAGCGGTTATCTCCCCCGAACCGGGGGAGGGAACCGCACGGGCCGAGTGCTCGTGGACGGCGTCGATCCCGCGGAAGCGGAGATCGGCGAGGTGGCCCGGCGTATTGGGGTCGTGTTCCAGGACCCCGACGCGCAGCTCGTGCAGGGCCGGGTCGAAGACGAAGTCGCCTTCGGCCCGGAGAACCTGCGCGTCCCCGCCGCCGAGTTGGAACGGCGGGTAACGGATGCGCTGGCGGCGGTGGCGATGACGCCCCGTCGCCTTACGCCCGTGCATGCGCTGTCCGGCGGCGGGCGGCAGCGCACGGCAATTGCGGCGGTGCTGGCGCTGGAGCCGCCGTTGCTCGTGCTCGACGAGGCGGCGGCCAGCCTCGACGCCGCCTCGCGCCGGCGGCTGCTGGCGCTGCTGCGCCGCCTGCACGGCGAAGGCCGGACCATCGTGACGATGTCCGGCCGGATGGACGAGCTCGCGCTGGCTGCGCCGCGGCTCGTCGTGCTGGACGCCGGAACCGTCACGTTGGACGGTCCGGCGGAGCCCCTCCGCCGCGGCGCGAGCGCGCGGCTGGAAGAGCTGGGCCTGCTGCCGGCCGAACCATCGGCGGCGGCAGCAGGCCCTGGCTCCAGCGGCGGCGGCCCTGAGGGGCCCGCCACCCTCGCCGCCGCCGCCGGGCCGGCATCGGCGGCGACTCACGCGCCCCTGCTCGAGGCGCGAGGGCTCAGCTACGCTTTCGCCCGCGGGGCCGAGCCGGTGCTGCGGGATGTCCGCCTGACGCTGTACCCTGGCGACTGGCGGCTGCTGTGCGGGGACAACGGTTCCGGCAAAACCACGTTGTCCCGCTTGCTGATGGGCCTTCTGCCCCCACCTAAAGGTACGGTGTTTTGGCAGGGCCGGGACACTGCCCGCCGGACGCTTTACGATAGGGCGTCCGAGATCGGCTACGTGTTTCAGCAGCCGGAGCAGCAATTCGTCGCCTCAACCGTGTGGGACGAGCTGCTCTATAGCCCGCGCGCCGAACTGCGGCTGAGACCGCAGGATCCTGTGCCAAAGGAGCTGCGACAGCGGGCCGAACGCATGTTGGAAGCGATTGGTTTAGCCGGTAAAACCGGCGAATCCCCGTATTGGTTAAGCGGCGGGGAGAAGCGCCTGCTGAGTGCGGCCTCGGTTATGATCTGTCCGAAGCGGCTGTACATTCTTGATGAGCCAACGGCGGGCATCGATTATGGCGGCGTCCGCTTGCTCACGAATTTATGCCGCGAGGCGCTGGGGGAGGGGGCCGCGCTGATCATGATCACCCATGAACCGGAGTTGTTTGAAGGCGAACCCGTCAAACGCTGGCGAATGGCGGAAGGGCAGCTTAGAGACGAGGAGCTGAGCTGGAGCAAACGAAGCTGAGCTAGCCACACGATAACGATTCGGACGACAATCCAGGAACAGGACCCGGGTTTGCCGTCCGTCTTTCTTTTTTTCGGGCATTCTACTATAATGAATGGTTATGAAATCATTGTACGGATGGTAGAGAAAGGAAGTATCGTTCAACATGAAAGCACCCAAACTGAAACGTAACTATATCTTGACCGGTTTGCTATTATCCACGTTTTTAGCTGCGATTGAAGGCACCGTCATTGGCCCGGCGGGCCCCCGTATCGTCGGCGACCTCGGCGGAGCCCGGCTGCTCGGTTGGGTATTTACCGCCTATCTGCTGACGATGTCCGTCACAACGCCGATTTTCGGCAAAATCAGTGACCTGTACGGCCGTAAGCCGGTGTTTGTCATCAGCTCGCTGCTGTTCTTGGCCGGCTCCATATTATCCGGTACGGCCCAAAGCATGGGGCAACTGATCGGGTTCCGCGCCCTACAAGGGATCGGGGCCGGCGGTCTCGTTCCGGTCACGTTTACGATCATCGGCGACATTTACTCCATCGAGGAACGCTCCAAAATCCAGGGCTGGATCAGCTCCGTTTGGGGCATTTCCTCCCTGATTGGTCCGCTTCTGGGGGGATATGTCGTGGATTCGCTGAATTGGCGCTGGGCCTTCTACTTTAATGTGCCGTTTGGCTTGCTGTCGCTTTACTTCATCATCGTTTATCTGCATGAGCGGATCGAGAAACGCAAGGTTAAGGTGGACTATCTGGGGGCGGCAACCTTTACGATAGGTGTATCCGCCGTACTAATCGGACTGGCGACGGGCGGGCAGCAGTTGGCCTGGACTTCGCCGTGGCTGATCGGGATCTTTGCTGTGGCGGCTTGTTTTCTGGTGTTGTTCTTCGTTGCGGAACAACGGGCGGTGGAACCGCTCGTGCCGTTGAAGTTGTTCCGGATTGGCGACATCGCTTTCTCGAATTTAACCAGCCTTTTAGCCAGCGCACTGCTGATCGGCTTAACGTCATACCTCCCCCTTTGGATTCAAGGGGTGCATGGCCAAAACGCGACGATTTCCGGGCTGGCGCTGGCCCCGATGTCCATCGGCTGGATGCTGGGCTCCGTCTTGGGCAGCCGTTGGCTGATTTCCCGGGGCTCTCGCTACACTTCGCTGATCGGCATGATTATCATTGCCTTGGGTGCGGCGGGATTGGCCATGATCACCGAAGGAATGCCGATTTGGCCGTTATTAATCTTTAACGCATTGTACGGAATCGGGTTTGGTTTCTCGTTCACCGTATTTACCATCATCGCCCAGTCCTCTGTTGGATACAGCCTCCGCGGCGCCTCCACGGCGCTGAATTCGTTCGTCAAATCGATCGGGCAGACAATTGGTGTCGCCGCCTTCGGCACCTTAATTAATCTGCGGATCGCGGCCCAGACGAAAAATGGTACAGCAGCGGGCGTCCCGATTTCACAGGACGATATCGACCAACTGCTGTCTCCCGAAAAAGTCCATTTACTAGCCCCCGAACTTTGGGGAGAGCTGAAGCAGGTTCTAGCGCAAAGCTTGCATACGTTGTTTATCGTGATGGCAGTCATCGCGATTGCCGGCATCCTGTGCGCTTTCGGGCTGCGTAACCGGGCCCCGGGGCAAGAGGACGACGAGTCCACGGCAAGCAAGCCCGCCGTGGACAGAGCTTAGCTTAGCGCTTGTCCCATTCGCCTGAACTTCCCGGCGCAGCCTTCGCCTTCCCCAAGCTGCCGATTCCTGTTGAAACAGGGCGGCAGCTTGTTTTTCGTATCCCGGTATAAAAAAGCCCGCCTCTTCGCACCTTAACGGGAAAGGGGAGGTGTAACTATGAACAAAGAAATGAATATTGACCAGCACACGCTGGTGGATGCCTGGCAGAAGCAGTTGCCGGAATATCTGAATCCGGGAGACTCTGCGCAGGTGCAGGCTGATGGGGCCAACCCCCAGGGGCTGCGAATTCATATCAATGCGGCGGGACATCAGTTTTTTTCCTTTGATTTTCAATGCTCTTATATGGACCCGCGCGAGATTCGCGTTGAGCTGGTCGATGTGGAGCGGGACGGGCAGACCATAGCGGAGGACAGCGTGCAGATCCAGGAATTGACCGGGGATTACGTCCGTCATATCCATGAATGCGCGCAAGCATTGTCGCCAATGACGAACCCTTAAGGAGAGAAAGCGAGGACAAACGCGATGGCACGAAGCAAATCGGGTATCGACAAAAATTTGACTAACGTGGTTGAGGATTTGGACCGGACCCCGGTGAATGCGCATCAGGCCCAGCAGATGCAGCAAAAGGTGAATGACCGTCGGCACCGGGACATCAACAATCGCGATCACAACAAGGATATGGATCCAAGCCATTAGTTTAGGGAGTTAGGCTTCCGTCCTTAACGTGATTTTTTAACCTTATTGAGGCGGGGGTGGCGATTCAAGCTTCAAATAAAGTGATGGTTTCACCTTATTTGGGCATAGGTCGGCGAATTCACACTCTTTTTTACCTGGATAACGTGAAAAAATCACCTTATTTTGCCTGGATCTAGGGAGATCGGCGAAATAAGGTGATTACATCACTCTATTCTATTGAAATTGCTCCCGGATCTTCACAAAAAGGCTGTTGCCAAGTTCATCGTTACGATGACCTCGGCTACAGCCTTTTTGTCTTATTTGCGCAACAGGGGAGCGAGCTTCTCGGCTTCGCGGCCCATTTTCTTCAGCAGTTCGATCATAATTTGCTTCTCTTCGTCGTTCAACCCGCTAAGCGCATGGTCGATGCGATCGGAAAATTCCGGATACAGCTGATCCATCAACTCTTTGCCTTTCGGCGTCAACTCGGCATAAATCACGCGCCGGTCACGCGGACAGGGCGTCCGGTGAAGCAAGCCTGCTGCCTCAAGCTTGTCGATCACGTAAGTCACGTTGCCGCTTTGGAGTAGCAGCTTGGCCCCAATTTGCTGAATCGGCTGTGAGCCTTTGTAATAAAGAACCTCCAGGACGGCGAAAGCCGTCGGGTTAAACCCCTGGATTTTGCTCCCCGTGACCGCGTGTTCGTTGACGCTCTTAAATGATTTGGCAAAAACCCGGTACAAATGCAGCGACAAGTCCGTTCCGCGTTCTTCGGTTGTCATCATGTGCATCCCGCCCTTACTTTATATTTGTGAATCTTTTTACATGGTCGAATTATTGTAATCTTAAAACACTTCAGAATTAAAAAAAATATAATTTATCACAATTTGCGCTTTTTTTAATGGAAATAAATGTTTATCGTTGCGCCTTGCGACCTCTGTAAATTTCAGCCTGCGGCACAGGGGACGAATCCGTCCCCAGACGGATGGATTGCCCCTTCGGATTCATTAAGATAACTTCATAATCGTTTGGAGTAGGGGATGAGGGAAGAATGATGGGATTCGGGAATAAGACGAAAAGCCGTGAAAAGTCCGGACTGTTGCAAAATCGCGCCTATTTAGCGCTGATGTCGGCGCAACTGGTATCCAATATCGGCGATTGGCTGTATTTACTCGCGTTACTGACGATGGTTGGCCTGAAGTGGCAAGCCACGCCTTGGGAAATTACGATGGTTTCTCTTTTTATGGTGCTGCCTGTTCTCGTGGGAGGGCCGTTGGCCGGGATGCTTGCGGACCGAATCGAACGCAAGAAGCTGATGGTCTTCTCGGATCTCGTGCGGTTTGTGGTCCTGCTGGGCTTCGTATTCGTGACGGCAATCTGGCAGGTGTACGTCCTGTTGATTGCCAAAGGGATTCTGGACGTGATCTTCTCCCCGGCGAAGAACGGCAAAATCAAGGAAATCGTGCCGCATGAGCAGCTGGATCAGGCCGTTTCCTACAGCGCAATCATCGAGCAGGGCACCAAGATTATCGGGCCAGCCCTAGGCGGCATGCTGACCGCGGCCTTTAGCGTCACGGTGTGCTTTGTTGTCGATGCGGGAACCTTTCTCGTTTCGGCGCTGTTGTTAAGCAAGGTTCCGGGTAAACTGCGGGAGGCTGCGGAGCAGTTGAAGTCGATGGAGGGAGAAGCGGGGGAACCGGTTTCCGCCAAAAACAAGCAAAGTTTTTGGACGGAAATGGCGGCCGGCGCCAAAATTATCGGAGGGATTCCATTGCTCGCCTTCGGAACCCTGATCCTGTGTGCCACCTTGCTCGTCCTGCAAATCGCCGACTCGCAAGCGGTTGTCCTGTTTCGGGAGATTCCGGGGGTGTCCGATGACCTGCTTGGCTGGTGCATTACGTTTAGCGGGGTAGGAACCCTGACGGCAGCCTGGTTTACGCAGCGGCTTCGCATCGCCCCTTTGTTCAAAATGGGTTTCGGCGGGGCTATGCTAGGGTTGGTGTTTGCGGCAGCAGGTTTCATCGTAAGCCGCTTGTCCCATACCGACGGGGTGACCGCACTGATGCTGACGTTGTTTGCATTTGCCGGACTGGGTGCCGGCATGACCTTTATTCCGTTTCAGGTCATGTTGCAACAGCGGACCCCCGAGGCTGTGACTGGCCGGGTGTTTGGAACGGTATCCAGCTTAACTTCCACCGCAACGTTGATCGGACCGCTGTTTGGAGGTTCGCTGGTCACCGCCTTTGGGCCGGAGCCGGCCTTCATTTTGTCGGGATGCCTGATGGCCGCCATTGGTTTCCTGTTGCTGACGATTGCCCCGGCGATCATGAAGCGGGACCGCGTGGCAGTCGAACCGGCCATCGGGGCGTAACGTCGGCAGGTTTGCCCGGTCGCGCCGCGGACATGTACAAGAGCGCATGATGAACTATAATGGAAGAAATGACTCATAGATTCGAGGAGATTCTTTTGGAACAAGCTCAAGCATGGTTGGAAGTGAACATTGATCAAGCGGGGTATGAGGCTGGGAATGCCGCCATCAAAAATATCTCGCTCGCTGTCAAGCCCGGTGTGCTCACCGGGCTCATTGGGCCAAACGGGGCGGGGAAGAGTACGACGCTGAAGGCAATCCTTGGCTTGCTTCCGTTTGCAGACGCCACGGTGGAATTTCACGGCAAGGCGAATCATTATGCCTATATTCCGGAGCAACCGGTTTTTTATGATACGCTGACGTTATGGGAGCATTTGGGGCTGGCCGCCGCCGTATACGGAATGGACGAGCCCGAATTCGTGCGGGAGGCTGGGGCGCTTCTGGAGAAGTTCCGCATGACCGAATCGCGGGACCTGCTGCCGGGTGGTTTCTCGAAGGGGATGCGGCAGAAAATGATGCTGATGATCGGGTTCCTCGGCCGTCCCGATGTATATATCGTCGATGAGCCGTTCATCGGACTAGACCCGCGGGCGACCAAGGATTTTCTCGGCTTATTAGAGGAGGAGCGGCGCCGCGGCGCCGGTGTGCTGATGTCCACGCACGTGTTGGACACGGCAGAACGAATTTGCGACGAGTTGATCCTCATTTCGGAGGGCCGGGTCAGGGCGAGTGGTTCACTGGACGACATTCGGACGGCGGCGAACATGCCGAGCGCTTCCTTATTCGATTGTTTCGACGCCTTAACTTGAGGTCGATGTCGGTATATGGCAGAGAGCGGAGAGAGGGGCTGGAGTATTGAAGAGCATGACACGGATGACGGCTCGGCGTTTATTCGCCCGGCGCTGGCGCGAACGGTTCCGGGAGAAGTTGGGCGTTCTAAAGTTTACGTTTGATTGGATCATTCTTTTATATCTCGGCATTCCCGGCTTGCTGCTGGGCGGCCGGGCGTATTATGGGTTGTGGCGGGAAGGCCTGCCGGCTTGGCTGGCTCACTTGCCCTATCCGTTTATCCCGATCTTGCTGCTGCTGTTTCTGTATAGCAGCGGAGGGATTTCCTTCTATATCGAAGCGGCCGACGTGCTGTTCCTACGGCAGCGCCCGCGGTGGATCACGGGATTAATGCTGCGCGGGTTGGCTGCCTCCGCCGCCGTTCAGGCCATCATGCTGGCAACCGTCATCGCCGTGCTTAGCCCGCTGTTGGTTCGCGTTTACGGAATGGGTTGGGCGGACATTGCCGGGTTATATGCGGTAGCGTATGCCGCAAAAATCGTGCAGATGCTGATTCAGCAACTGCTTGGCGTATTAACTACAGGCTGGCGCCATCTCCTGCTGCGTTCGCTGGCGTATTCGGCGCTGGCGGCGGGGTTCGGGGCCTGGGCCGCTTGGGCTGCTGTGGCGGGCGCCGGGCGGCCGGCCGGATTGGCGGCCGGAGTTGCCCTGCCGGTGCTTGCGCTGCTTGCCGGCGCGCTCGGATGGCTCCGCTTCCGCCTGCGGGGCCGCTTTGACGCCGAAGTGCGCGAGGAGGAGCGGCAGCGCACAAGGCTGACCGCGCTGCTCCTTGCTTCGGCCGTCGAGCGGCCGAAAGCGCCCCGGCCCGGCGGCTCCAAACCTTGGCTGTTCCGCCGCCTGCGCCGCTTGACGCGCTCGCGGAAGCCGGAGGCCCGCATCGCCGAGGCGCTTGTCAAAGCTTTCTTTCGCGGGAGCGAATGGAAGCTGTACGCCCAGATGACGCTGGCCGGGCTGGCTGCCGTCGTGCTGCCGCCGTATCCCGCCGTGAATCTAATCGTTTATGCCGCAATGCTTCTACTGCTGATGTATTGGCTGGGCGGCCACCGGAGGGCCTTCTTTGATCGTGAGCTCATGTCGATCCTCCCGTTGGAGGAATCGCTTGCCTATCGCAGCGCGGCCCCGGCAATGACGCTGCTGCTGCTTCCGGCAGTCGTCGTACTGACAGCGGCGCTTGGCGCCAAGCTGTTTCCGCCGCTTTGGGGCCTACCGACAGGCGCGGTCTGTGGCGTGCTGATGGCTCGGTGGTTAGGCGGCTTGTCTCGCGGATTTGGGCAGACTTTCGGACGCCGTCCGCGGTCCGGTTAAACGGGAAGAGACAGGCGACGATAAATTTTTTTGTTCTATTTGGGTGAATCGAAACATAGAATAGTTTGTTAAGCGCTTCACTAAATAAATCGAATTTCTTGCCCAAGTCAACCAACCCCGGTATCGTGAATCGACGCCGGGGTTGATTCGGTTTGTCGGCTCACTCTCCCGCGAGCGACACCAGCAATGCGTTCAGCCGGATCGGAATCTCCCGGCGAAGCTGCTCCCAAGACACGAACAACGACGGGTCCCACTCGTGCAGCGCATATTCGAACGAGGGTTGGAAGCGGTACTGCTGCAGGCATCGCCTGGCAAGCAGATCCGAGTCCGGACGCGTTCGGAGCTCACCGCGGAACATGGCCGGCTCCAGCAAGCCGTCCTTGCCCGCGTCCTCCATGCAGCACGAAGACGCTGTCGGCATGAGTCGAAAGAACTCGGCAATCGGCGACATGGCATGCTTGCCCGGCTGGGAGAACAGCTGGACACGTCCGTCGGAGGACAAATTGCTGCGGTCCCGCAACAGCCCAATCAGTCGATGCCCGTGGGAGCTGCATTCACAGTGGACGATGTCCCCGTCCGGTCCAACGAAGATCCAGACATGCTCCAGCTCATACAGATGTTGAATGTCATAGTCCCAATAGATCGCGTACTCGATCGCCATCACCGTTTGTGAGCCGTCGACTTCCACGACCCGGTCGAAGGAAGGGGACGGGGCGGTCGCCTCGAAGACGGTGACCCCAACGCGATCCGGCTTGAACGGTTCCAATACATCGAAATAAAGGTCGGGTGCATAACGCAGGGCCGCTTCCCAATGTGCGGCTTCCAGGGAATGACTCAAATTTATCATCCTCCCAAATAAAAAATGATTGCGTTTACTTAAAAATTGTAGTAAAAAGTGAATTAAGCGCTTTACATAATTACTATAGGGCAAATTTTAAACAATTGAAAGCGTTATATTTTTAAGCGATTAATGAATGGGTGGGAGGACGAAATGCAGACGATCCGGCTTACAATGGCACAAGCGTTGCTGAGGTTTCTGGACAGTCAATACGTTTCCGTCGATGGTGTTGAGATGAAGTTCGTTGCCGGTGTTATGGGTATATTCGGCCATGGCAATGTAACCGGCATCGGCGAGGCGCTGGAGCGCAGCCCCGGAAGACTCGCGTTCGTACAAGGCAAGAACGAACAAGGTATGGCTCACGCGGCGATCGCGTTTGCGAAACAATCGCGCCGCCGGCGCATCTACGCGTGCACGACGTCGATTGGTCCTGGCGCGCTGAACATGGTGACCGCAGCCGGGACGGCGACGGTCAACCGCATTCCGCTGCTGCTGCTGCCCGGCGACAACTTCGCTTCCCGGCAGCCCGACCCCGTGCTGCAGCAATTGGAGGCGGGACATGATTACACGATCGCGGCGACGGATTGCTTCAAGCCGGTCAGCAAGTATTGGGATCGCATCGTTCGTCCCGAGCAGTTGATGACTGCGGCGCTGAACGCGATGCGTGTGCTAACGGACCCGGCGGACACGGGGACGGTAACCCTTGCGCTTCCGCAGGACGTGCAGGCGGAAGCTTATGATTACCCGGCGGCGTTTTTTGACAAGAGGGTGCATGTGATCGAACGCCAATGTCCGTCTACTAATGCTCTCCGCCGGGCGGCGGAAGTCATCGCATCCAAGTGCCGGCCGATCATCGTCGCGGGCGGCGGCGTGCGTTATTCCGGGGCAGAGGCGGAGCTGTCGGCCTTCGCGGAGCGCTTTGGCATTCCGGTGGCGGTGACCCAGGCGGGCAAAGGCGTCTTGCCCTGGAATCACCCGCTTAACGTCGGCGGTGTGGGGGTAACCGGCGGACTGGCCGCGAATCGGCTCGCGCATCAGGCCGATCTTGTTATTGGGGTCGGTACGAGGTATTCCGACTTCACGACCGCGTCCAAGTCGGCGTACCGAGAAGACGCGTTATATGTGAATGTGAACGTCAGTCGGTTGGACGGCGCCAAGCTGGACGGTATCCCGCTAGCAGGAGACGCGAAGGCGACGTTGCCGGCGCTCGCGGAATTATTGGTGGAGACGGGGTACACTCCGGCTTACGGCGAAACGGAGCTTGAAGTGCTCAAGTCTGAATGGGATCGTGAGGTCGACCGTCTGTTTGAACTGGAGCATGAGGCCGGGTTCGCACAGACGCGCGCACTCGGGGTGATCAACGAGACGATTGGCGACGGCGCGGTCATTGTATGCGCGTCGGGCAGTCTGCCCGGTGACTTGCAGCGGCTGTGGCGGGTGTCCCAATCGGACGCCTACCATCTGGAATATGGCTTCTCCTGTATGGGTTATGAAGTGAGCGGCGCCTTCGGGGTCTCGCTTGCGGAGCCGCTGCGGGACGTCTATGCCCTGGTCGGGGACGGTAGCTATTTGATGCTTCATTCCGAGCTGCTTACCAGCTTGCAGGAGGGGCGGAAAATCACAGTGCTGCTGTTTGATAACCACGGCTTCCAGTGCATTCACAACTTACAAAGCGAACATGGAAGCGACGGATTCGGTAACGAATTCCGTTATCGGGAGGACGGCACGGGCCGCTACACGGGCGCACCGCTTCCGATCGATTATGCGGCGCATGCCCGCAGTCTCGGAGCTGCTTCTTATAAAGCGTCGAACGCGGAAGAGCTTCGTGAGGCGCTCCACCTGGCACAGGCGGAGACGCGAACGACACTGATTGAGGTCGCGGTGTTGCCCGGCACGAATACGGGGGGCTACGAGTCCTGGTGGAACGTCGGTGTTCCCGCCGTCTCGACGGGCGAGCGGGTCGTTAAGGCTAGCGAAGCAATGAGCGAACGCATTCAACAGGCGAGAGCTTATTAACGGAGACGCAACGGGAGGGATCGCGATGGCAGGCTTTTCTTTTCGCTTGGGCGTACATCCAATTAATTGGGTTGGAGAAGACGTCAAGGAGCATGGAAACGACACCACGTACGAGCAAATCTTGGATGATATACAGGCGCTTGGCTTGACGGGGACGGAGATGGGGAGAAAGTATCCGACCGAGACCGGCGTGCTGAAGCAAGAATTATCCGGACGCGGAATCCGGCTTGTCTCGCAATGGAAGTCGGTGCTGTTCTCCGATCCGGCCTACCGCGAGCAGGAATTGGAGGCGTACCGGGAGCACGCAAAGTTTCTAAAGGAAATGGGTGCCAAAGTCATCAGCACTTGCGAAGTGGGCGGCTCCCTGCACTTCGATCCGCGTCGCACTCCGAATGAGCGGATCATCATTCCGCTGGACGATGCGGGATGGGAGAGCTTGGCCGAAGGGCTTAACACGGCCGGCCAAATTGCACGCGACTACGGGCTGAAGCTGACGTACCACCACCACGGCGGCACTGTCGTCGAACGGCCCGAAGAGATCGACAAGCTGATGGAGCTGACCGATCCGGAATCCGTGTGGCTGCTGTTCGATACCGGTCACGCGTTGTACGGTGGGGCTGACCCTCTGACACTGCTCCGCAAGCATTACGACCGTGTTGCCTACGTTCATCTGAAGGACGTGCGCGCCGACAGGCTGCGCCAGGCGAAGGAAGCGGGCTCCGACTTCGTCACCTGTATTCGTGAGGGGGTATTCACCGTCCCGGGCGATGGCTGCATTGACTTTCGGCCGATCCTCGCCGAACTGGTCGGCCGCGGCTACAACGGCTGGGCCATGCTCGAGGGTGAGCAGGATCCGGCGGAACATCCGCCGCGTGAATACGCTGCCCGGGCGCTTGCCTATCTGCATTCGCTGAATCCGGTTCAAGGAGGGGATCTGGCATGACAACGTTGGTTTCGCTGTTCCCGGAGAATCGGAGGTTCGACCTCACTGCGCTCGGGCGGCTGTGTATTGACATGAACGCAAAAGAAATCAATCGCCCGATGGAGCAGACGATGACGTTCACCAAGTATGTCGGGGGCTCGCCTGCGAATATTGCGATCGGCATGAGCCGGCTTGGTCGGCGCGTCGCATTCATTGGCAAGTTGGCCGATGATCAGATGGGCCGGTTCATTCGTTCGTACCTGCGGGATAACGGGATCGATGACAGCGCTGTCTCGACAGACCGCACCGGCGCGGTAACCGGGCTTGCGTTCACCGAAATCAAGAGTCCTACCGATTGCAGCATCCTGATGTACCGGGATAACGTAGCCGATTTGAAGCTTAGTCCGACAGAGGTTGACGAGTTGCTGATCTCGGACAGCAGAGTGCTGCTGATCTCGGGTACGGCGCTTGCCGCAACTCCGTCGCGGGAGGCGGTGTTCGTTGCGCTGGAGTATGCCCACGCTCACGGGACTCCGGTAGCCTTCGATATCGACTATCGGCCTTATACTTGGCGTTCGCCGGAGGAGACGGCGGTGTACGGCCATCTTGTCGCCGAGAAAAGCGACATCCTTATCGGCACCCGTGAGGAATTCGACAGCCTGGAGCGATTTGAACGTGATTCAGACCGCAGTGACCGGTACACCGCAGCCAAGTGGTTCGAGCGCGGTGCGAAGCTCGTCGTCATCAAGCATGGCAAGGAGGGCTCCATCGCCTATACGAAGGATGGTCTGGAGCATCGCGCTCCGTCGTATCCAGCGAACGTCATTAAGACGTTTGGGGCGGGCGATGCTTATGCTTCCAGCTTCATCCATGGCCTGATGTCCGGCTGGGACGTTGCTCGGAGCATGTCTTTTGGCGGGGCGGCGGCGAGTATGGTCATCTCGAGTCACAGCTGTTCGGACGCGATGCCAACCGCCGCGGCGGTTGAGGATTACATCCGGCGCTGCGAGCGCGGGGAAATTACAGCCGGTTGACGCGAAGTGCGCCGGCCTATAGAAACGGGGAGAACATGGGCTATGAACTCAACGCTTAAGAACTGGATCGGCGGACATTGGGTCGCGTCCGCATCCAGCCAGACGGAGGATGTCTACAACCCGGCAACGGGAGAAACGCTGGCGAAGGTACCGTTATCCACGCCGGCGGATGTTGATGTGGCGGTTACCGCCGCGGCGGAGGCTTACGCGGCCTGGAGCCAGACGCCCGTCCCGCGACGCGCGCGGGTGCTGTTCAGGTATCAGCAGCTGCTCGTAGAGCATTGGGATGAATTGGCCCGACTCATTACGCTGGAGAACGGCAAAAGCTTCGGTGAAGCCCATGGTGAGGTGCTGCGCGGCATCGAGTGCGTGGAATTCGCCGCAGGCGCGCCTACGCTCATGATGGGGAAACAGCTGCCGGACATCGCTTCCAACCTTGAATCCGGCATGTACCGCTATCCGCTGGGGGTCGTTGGCGGCATTACGCCATTTAATTTCCCGATGATGGTGCCTTGCTGGATGTTCCCGCTAGCCGTCGCGTGCGGCAATACCTTCGTGCTCAAGCCGTCCGAGCGGACGCCGCTGCTGGCGAACCGACTGGCTGAGCTGTTTCATGAGGCCGGCTTACCGTCAGGCGTGCTGAACGTCGTACACGGCGCGCATGATGTCGTGAACGGTTTGCTGCGGCATCCCGGCGTCAAGGCGATCTCGTTCGTCGGATCGCAGCCGGTCGCCGAATACGTGTACACGACCGGCGCGGCAAATGGCAAACGCGTTCAGGCATTGGCCGGGGCCAAGAACCATTCGATCGTCATGCCGGACGCGGATCTGGACCTTGCGGTCAAGGAAATCGTGAGCGCGGCGTTCGGCTCGGCGGGTGAGCGCTGCATGGCTTGTGCCGTTGTCATCGCCGTTGGCAAGATCGCGGATGACCTCGTCGCCAGGCTGTCCGCCGCCGCAGATAAGATAACGATCGGCAACGGTCTCGACGAAGGCGTGTTCCTTGGCCCGGTCATCCGGCAGACGCACAAGGAACGGACGATCCGCTATATCGAAAGCGGCGTCGCCGAAGGAGCAGTGCTCGTCAGAGACGGTCGCGGCGTTGATGCGGCCAGCGAAGATGGCTACTTCCTCGGCCCAACGATCTTCGATCGGGTGAACGGCGAGATGGCGATCGGCCGGGAGGAGATATTCGCGCCGGTCTTGTCGGTTATGCGGGCCGAGACGCTCCAGGAAGCGGTCGAGATCGCCAATCGCTCGGAGTTCGCAAACGGCGCTTGCTTGTTCACGAGTAGCGGCGCCAGCGTTCGTAAGTTCCGGGAGACGATCGACGCCGGAATGCTTGGAATCAATTTGGGCGTTCCTGCTCCGATGGCATTTTTCCCGTTCTCCGGTTACAAGAATTCATTCTACGGCGACCTGCATGCGAACGGCACAGACGGGGTCGAATTTTATACGCGCAAAAAAATGGTGACCGCTCGCTGGTCGTGACCAGGCTGAAGCAGGGGGAGAGACTACATGGACAAAATAAGGATTGGCGTCATCGGTGTCGGGAGAATCGGCAAAATCCACGTCGATAATCTGAGAAAGCTGCAGCGAGCGGAGGTCGTCGCAATCAGCGATTTGTACGCGAATGCCGAATTGGTGGAATGGGCGCAGGAGAGGGATATTCCGATCGTAACGGCCGACAGCAACGCGATTATTCATCATCCCGATATCGATGCGATCTTTATCTGCTCGTCCACAGACAGCCATGTTCCGCTCATCGAGAGCGCCGCGAGAAGCGGCAAGCATATCTTTTGCGAGAAGCCGATCAGCATGGATATCCGGCAGACGGAGGAAGCGCTGGAGGAAGTGCGCCGCGCCGGCGTGAAGCTGCAGGTTGGCTTCAATCGTCGCTTTGACCACAATTTCCGCCGAGTTCGGGAGCATGTCGAGTCGGGAGCGATCGGCGATGTACACCTCATTAAAATTACGTCCCGCGACCCGAGTCCGCCTCCGGAATCCTATATCGCGGTATCCGGCGGTATCTTCATGGATATGATGATCCATGACTTTGATATGGCGCGTTATTTGTCCGGCAGCGAGGTAGAGGAAGTGTTCGCATACGGCGGCGTGCTCGTCGACCCTGTATTTGCGAAATACGAGGATGTCGATACGGCCGTCGTGACGCTGCGCTTCGCAAATGGTGCGCTTGGCGTCATCGATTGCAGTCGTCAAGCGGCGTACGGCTACGACCAGCGCGTGGAAGCGTTCGGCAACCTTGGAGCGGCCAGCGCTGACAACGATCACGCCAATACGGTGGCACTCAGCACGTCGGAAGGCGTGCATGGCGACAAGCCGTTGCACTTCTTCCTGGAGCGTTATAACGAGGCCTACGTGCTGGAGACGCAGCAATTTGTAGACAGTGTGCTAAGTGGCAATTCGGTTCCGGTTAACGGGGAGGACGGCTGGCAAGCGGAGCGGATCGCTCGGGCGGCGAAGCTGTCGCTCCGGGAGCGCCGAATTGTCAAGCTGTCGGAGCTGGACATCGCCGGATCCATCCATGCCGGATGCGAAGGGAGATGAGGGAATGTCGAACTTGATCGTTCGTCCCGACACGGGAGTGTCGGGGGAACACCCCTTGTTATCGGTTACGCCAGTGTCTGCCGGTTGGAGTTATGTCGGGTTTGACGTACATCGGCTGAATCCTGGGGAGAGAATCGAAAGGGATACGGAGGAACGCGAGTACTGCCTCGTCATATTGGAAGGGAAGGTAAATGTATCTACCGCGGAGTCCACGTGGGAGGCGATCGGCGAGCGAATGAGCGTATTCGAACGCATTCCTCCGCATGCAGTTTACGTGCCGGGCGGCAATCGGTACCAAGTCGAGGCTTTGACCGAAACGGAGCTGGCGATCTGCCATGCGCCGGATCGGAACGGCGGCCATCCGGCGCGCTGGATTGGGCCGGAGGATATCCGCGTCGAAGTCAGGGGAGAAGGCGCGACGAGACGTGATATTCACCATATTTTGCCCGAACAGCAATCCGCGGACAGCCTGCTTGTCGTCGAGGTGTTTACACCTCCGGGACATTGGTCCAGCTATCCCCCGCACAAGCACGACCAAGACGCCCTGCCGGATGAATCGCTTCTGGAGGAGACGTATTATTACCGGGTGAATCCGCCGCAAGGGTTTGCCGTTCAACGCGTATACACGGACGACGGCTCGCTCGACTCGACGCTTGCGGTGAAGAACGGCGAGACGGTGCTCGTGCCAAAGGGGTATCATCCGGTATCTGCGCCTCCGGGGTATGAGGTCTACTATCTTAACGTCATGGCCGGCCCTGTTCGCGTTTGGAGGATTCACAACGATCCGGACCACGCATGGACGCTTGATCCGCTGCGCACGCGTGAGGACAGACAAGAATGAACATTTGCAAAGGGAAAGAAATCATCGGATAATAGCACAATAGAGCGGCAACGCTCGTACGAATTCATCCGATTATGAACGAGGTTGGGTATGAAAGCGACAACGATTTACGACGTAGCCAAAGAAGCGGGAGTGTCCATTGCGACCGTCTCCAACGTCATTAACGGCAAAGGCAACGTAGGCAAGAAGAAGCGAGAAGAAATATTTAAGGTGATGAACCGTCTCCAATACAAGCCAAGCGTCATCGCTTCCGCCTTGATGGGGAAGAAGACGTATACGCTGGGGCTTCTGATTCCCGATGTGTCGAATCCGTTCTTCTCCGAAATTGCCCGGGCCGTGGAGGACATGGCCCATGAGGAAGGATACAGCGTGATCGTGTGCAGCACGGATAATAATGATGAACGCATCGAGAAGTATATCAAGCTACTGGAGCAGAAAAGCGTCGACGGCGTTCTGATTGGCACCGGTGTGGAAAACGCGAACATCATCGCTCAACTGTCCGAGAATTCCGTTCCGATCGTCATGATCGCCCGGGAGACGCCGGACATCGCCGTGCATAGCGTGCTGACGGATGACTTCAAAGGCGGCTCGTTGGCTGCCGGACATCTGCTGCAGCTGGGGCACGAAAACATAGCGATCTTGTCCGAGAACGCCAAATTTAGCAGCAGTAAAGAGCGTGTGAGAGGGTTTCGGTTTGCCTTGTTCGAGGCGGGCAAAACGCTGGACGATGAACGGATCGTCGCCTGCCGTTCCACGATCAAGGACGGCAAACGAGCGGCAGAGTTATTGCTTGGCGGGCCGAATCCGCCAACGGCGATCTTCTGCTGCAATGACATGCTGGCGATCGGGGCGTTGCAGGCGGCCAGGGAATGCGGCGTTCGCGTTCCTGAGAAGTTGTCGATCATCGGCTTTGACAACACGATTTTATCAACCGTCACGAACCCGTCGCTGACAACGATCGCCCAGCCGACGGATGAAATGGCTAAGCTTGCCTTCGGCTTGCTCCTCTCTTCGCCGGACGGGGTGACAGACGCCATCAGACAACGGATCGTGATGCAACCCAAGCTCGTCGTCCGGGAATCCACAGGTCCATCACTGCACGAAGCCGCCGGCCGTTAAGGCCGGCCTAGGGCATCGTGCCCAACCTACATCGTCGCAATCTCCACACACCAACGCATTTCGTTCTATCCATCGTAATTCCCACACACCATCTAGTCGAACCCATCATAATCTCCGCATGAAATGCATCTTGCCAGACATCATTGCCTTTTCCAAACACCGACGCAGTGCGCATCACTTCATTTAGAATCGAATGAATTTTGCTTAAACCATAATGTAAAGCGCTTACATTAAACGAGGTGAGCAAAGATCCCAATCCAACGGCCCGGATAAGGACCTATTTGAAGCTACTCCTAACAGCTGGGGAGGTGAGGCCGGAGCGCGCGAAGTGTTAAAGTGACAGCAAGAAGGAGCAGGACAGGACGTTAAATCATTAATGGAGGGGTTATATGAAAAAGTCCGGAATGTTGTGGGCACTTCTTTTAACGATAGCTGTCATATTCGCGGGATGCGATGGGAATAACGCGGCGGCGCCCGACACTGCGAAGTCTAACGATTCCCAGAAGGCCGAAGAATCGAAGCCCGTGGCTAGCGGTGTCAGTGCGAACAGTAAGGAAGCTCCCGCGCTCGCTAAACTCGTGGAGGAGGGGAAGCTGCCAAAGCTGGAAGCGCGGATGCCGGCAGCAGGGGACGTTATGGTCGAGCAGGTCGCCCAGGAAATCGGCCAATACGGCGGAGACTGGACGATGGCTTGGACGGGACCCGGCGACAAATGGGCCGTCGGACAGCCGACGGAGGAAGCCTTGTTCCGCTTCAACGCGGACGGTACTGGGGTTGAGCCAAACGTTGCCAAGAGCTACGAGGTGAATGAGGACTCCACGGTGTTCACGATCCATCTGCGTAAAGGCATGAAATGGTCGGACGGCGTGCCGTTTACGGCCGACGACGTGTTGTTTTATTGGGAGCACATGCTGACCAAGGAAACGTTCGGCAAGAAGATCTATGACGCCTACTATTCGGTTGATCCGATAACGGGTGAGAAAGCGCTGGCCGAAGTGAAGAAGGTTGACGACTATACGTTCACCGTTACGCACAAGTATCCGAGCGTGCAATTCCTCGAGCGGGTCGCGATTGATAATAAGTGGTTCTTCGCGCCGGCGCACTTCCACAAGACAATTCTTCCAGAGTTCGTCGGCGAGGCGAAAACAGCTGAAATTGCCAAGGAATGGGGGTATGAGGATACGAAAGCGTTTCTCGTTGATACCGGTTACTACTACTGGCTGCACCCACAAATTCCAACGCTGCGCGCCTGGGTTGCAAGCACAGATCCGAATAGCGACCAGTTCGTGATGCAGCGCAATCCGTACTACTGGAAAACCGACTCCGAAGGCCATCAACTGCCTTACTTGGATCGCATTGTCGTGACGAAAGTTCAAGATCCGAGCCAAATTCTGCTCGGTACGCTGGCTGGCAACTATAATTTGGCGACTTACGGCGCGAAAGACTTTACGATTCTGAAGGAAAACGAGAAGAAGGGGGACTTCCGCGTCCTGCCGTGGACGCAGCCAAGCTGGACGAGTGCGGGTATCCAGCTGAACCAGACCACGAAAGATCCGAAGCTGCGCCAGCTGTTCCAGGATATCCGCTTCCGCGAGGCGCTCTCGATCGGGGTTGATCGCAACGAGATAACCGAAATCGTGACCAACGGCATCGCCGACCCGGTTCAGGCTTCTGTTCCGGAAGGCGTGTTCGGCTACCAGGAGGGATGGGCACAGAAGTGGGCCGAGTTCGACCCGGACCGCGCGAACCAGTTGCTGGATGAAATCGGCTTGAAACGCGGCAAGGATGGCTTCCGCACGTTCCCGGACGGATCGGATCTTACCTTGACTGATATTGAATCGAGTACGAACGCAGACTCCTTCTTGGAGCTGTTGAAGAAGTATTTCGAAGATATGGGATTGAAGTTTAACGTCAAGGTCGTCGAGTCCGGCGCGTTTACGGATATGAAGTACGCGAATGAAGTCCCCATTAACACCGAAGCGATTTCCGTGGCGAACGTTGCATTCCGTCCGGATACGCTCGTACCGCTGCGCGTTATCACGCCATGGTTCGGACATTACGGTTTGTATACGGAGTCGGGCGGCAAAGAGGGCGTGAAGCCGGAAGGCGATGTCGCCAAAATCCTTGAGCTCTGGTCACAACTGAAAGCCAGCAACTCCAAGGATGAGATCAACCGCATAGCCGGCGAGATCTATAAAGTTCATATGGATAATCAATGGGTGATCGGCTACGCCGGTCCGACGCCGACGCTGGTTGTGGCCAGCAATAAGATGCGGAATGTTCCCGAGAAGGCCGTGTGGGCGGACGAATTCCGTTCCTTAGGTCACGGGCATCCGGCGCAGTTTTATCTGAAGCAGTAACTCGGTAACACAGGGAGGCGGCGGCGGGGAATCCAAGTTTCACGTTGCCGCGTCTCCATGCCGGGAACGCGCGAAATCGCATTGGAGGGGACAGATCACAGATGCTTCAATATATTCTCAAGCGCATTTTATTGGCCATTCCCGTCGTCATCCTGATCTCGTTTATCGTCTTCTATATTATCCAACTACCTCCCGGGGACTACGTGTCCACCTATGCGGCGCAAATGGCGGCCGCGGGCGACAACATGACGGCGGAGGAAATGGATGAGATGAGAGATAACCTGGGGCTAAGCGGTCCGGTATACGAGCAATATGCGGTCTGGATCAAAAAAATCGTACTGCACGGCGATTTCGGCTTTTCGTTTAGCTACAACAAACCGGTTCTAGATGTTGTCAAGCAGTATATGGGCCTTACGCTCGTCGTCTCGTTCGTTACGTTGTTTTTTCATTATATCGTTGCGATCCCTATCGGTATCTATACCGCCGTGAAGCAGTATTCCGCAGGGGACTATTTCTTCTCGGGAATCAGCTTTATCGGCATGGCGACACCGAACTTCCTGCTGGCTATAATTCTGATGTTCTTCTCCTACAAATGGTTTGGGGACCCGTTGCTGGGACTGTTCTCGCCCGAATATGTCAATGCGCCGTGGTCTATGGATAAAGTCGTCGATTTGATGAAGCACTTAATCATCCCGGTCATCGTTATCGGGATTGCCCATACCGCGGATCTGATCCGCGTCATGAGAGGCCAGATGCTCGACGAACTGAATAAGCCGAATATCGTAACCGCCCGCGCGAAGGGCGTATCGAATCTGAAAATTCTGTTCAAATATCCGACACGCGCTGCCTTAAACCCAATCGTAAGTACGCTCGGCTGGTCGCTGTCTTCCATTTTTACGGGTTCGACCATTACCGCGATCGTTCTGAATCTTCCGATCCAAGGGCCGGTTATGTACAATGCCCTGCTGGGCCAAGACATGTACTTAGCCGGATCATGGCTGCTGTTTATGGCGTTGCTCACCGTGCTGGGAACGTTGATCTCGGATATTTTGTTGGCTTGGCTTGATCCAAAAATCCGTACAGAGTTCAGAGGTAACTAACGATGAACACATCGACGATATTTAAGAAGAAAGTTCCGACAACCGCCAAAGTCCCAAGGCCGGGCAAGCAGGACGACAAATCGGACCTGAACTACAGCTCGCAATGGAAGCTGATGTACTTGCGGTTCAAGAGGCACAAGCTGGCACGGGTCAGCCTGGTTATTCTCGGGATCCTGTATATTGTCGCGCTGCTGGCCCAATTCATCGCGCCGTATAGCCTGCAAAGCTATGACAGTAAATACGTTAACGCGCCGCCGACACTGCCGCGCTTCGTTGACGCCGAGGGGAAATTCCATCTTCGTCCCTTTGTCTATGAATTAAAATCCGAGCGTGATCCCGAGACGATGCGCAAAATATTCGTCAATAACGAGGAGAAGAGATATCCGCTGCAATTGTTTGTCAAAGGAGAGGAATATAAATTTCTCGGCTTGTTCCGCACCGACGTCCACCTGCTGGGGGTCGAGCAGCCGGGCCGGATTTTCATGCTCGGAACGGACGGTATGGGCCGGGATTTATTCTCCCGCATTGTGCTTGGCAGTCAAATCTCGCTGTCGATCCCGCTGGTCGGGGTAGGCATCAGCTTCGTAATCGGCCTCATTCTCGGCGGAATCTCCGGCTACTTCGGTGGCTGGATTGATTCGCTTATCCAACGGATCATCGAGATTATCCGCTCGTTCCCGACGCTTCCGTTGTGGATGGCGTTATCGGCAGCGATACCGCCGCGCATTCCGGTCGTCACGATGTATCTCTACATCGTGATCATCTTCGCGCTGATCGGTTGGACCGATCTGGCGCGTGTCGTCCGAGGCAAGTTCATCTCGTTGAAAAATGAAGACTACGTCGTTGCAGCCAAAATCGCCGGGGTCAGCGATACGAAAATTATTATTAAGCATCTGCTGCCGGGCTTCATCAGCTACCTTGTCGTCGCGACGACGCTGGCGATTCCCGGCATGATTCTCTCCGAAACGGCGATGAGCTTCCTGGGCCTTGGCATCCGTTCCCCTGCCACAAGTTGGGGCGTGTTGCTGCAGGAAGCCCAGCAGATTGAGAACGTCGCCCTGTATCCGTGGAAGCTGTTCCCGCTTGGCATCGTCATTCTGACCGTGCTGACCTACAACTTCCTGGGCGACGGGATGCGCGATGCCGCCGATCCGTATAAGAAATGATCCAACGATATTTTGAAGCGAGCGAGGGGACCGTATGACGACGCAACCATTAGCAACCGAGCAGCCTCTGCTCTCGGTCCGAAATCTGAAGATCCGTATCCAGCTGGACAACGGCGTCATGAATGCTGTGGATGGGGTCGATTTTGACATACGTAAAGGGAAGACGCTGGGGCTCGTTGGTGAGTCCGGCTGCGGCAAAAGCTTAACCAGCCGGTCACTCCTCCACCTCAATCCGAAGGAGTGCGAGACGTCGGGCTCGATTGTTTATCGCCCTTCCGACGGCAAGGGGGCGAAGGAGATGGACATGGACATTCTCTCCTTAGAACCCAACGGGAAGGCGATCCGCTCCATTCGCGGCCGGAGAATCTCCATGATCTTTCAGGAGCCGATGACGGCGTTCTCTCCGATGTATACGATCGGCAACCAGATCGTGGAGGCCATTCGCATCCACCGAACGAAGGACAAGAAGGAAGCCAAAAACATTGCGCTCGAGATGTTATCCAAGGTCGGCATTTCGGACGAGGAGAAGCGGTATGATCAATATCCGCATGAGTTCTCCGGGGGGATGCGGCAGCGCGCGATGATATCGATGGCGTTGTCATGTAATCCCGAGCTTTTAATCGCCGACGAGCCGACAACAGCGTTAGATGTGACGATTCAGGCGCAGGTGCTTGAACTGATGCGCGCGCTTCAGCAGGAGTTCGGCATGTCGATTCTGTTGGTTACGCACGATCTTGGCATTATCGCGCAGATGTGTGACGAGGTTGCGGTCATGTACCTTGGCAAAATCGTTGAGCAGGCGCCGGTGAAGGAATTGTTCCGCAATCCGAAACATCCTTACACCAAAGGCCTGATGAGATCGATGCCGCGGCTTGGAGGCGGCAAGGATAAGCGGCTGGAGTCCATCGAAGGCTCGGTGCCGATGGCGATCGACATGCCGCCGATGTGCGGCTTCTATGAACGCTGTAAGGACCGCATCGAAGGGGTGTGTAATGCGTCTGCCGTTCCGATGACCTCGATTTCCGAGGATCATACCGTCAGATGCTTCCTGTATTCGGAGTCGGAAGGAGGCGAATCGCCATGACGAACGCCATGCTCGACGTCGTCGAGTTGAACAAGGAATTTCAGGTGAAGCCGAAGTCGGCGAAGTTATTCGCTAAGCCAACGAAGGTCCAGGTGTTAAGCGATATTTCGTTCGAGTTGTACGAAGGAGAGACGCTAAGTATCGTTGGGGAATCCGGCTGCGGCAAGACGACGCTTGGCCGTTGTCTGGTCAAAGGCATCCCCGCCACCACAGGGCAAGTCATCTATCGCACCGAGGAGGATGAACAAGTTGACTTTCTGAAGTTGAAGGGAAAAGAGGCTAAGCGGCTGCGCAGAGATATTCAGATGATTTTCCAGGACCCTTACTCGTCTCTTAGCCCGCGCATGAGCGTATTCGATATTATTTCGGAGCCGCTCGTCGCCAACTTCAAGCTGAGCCGGGCGGAGGTCGAAGAGAAAGTGAAGGATATCGCGGAAAAAGCCGGCCTCAACGTCAGTTATCTGCGCCGTTATCCACATGCGTTCTCCGGCGGCCAGCGGCAGCGGATCGCGATCGCCCGCGCCCTGATCATGAAGCCGCGGTTGATCGTCTGCGATGAGGCGGTGTCCGCGTTGGACGTGTCCATTCAAGCGCAGATTATTAATCTGCTCAAAGATTTGCAGGAGCAGTTTAAGATCACATATCTATTTATTTCTCACGACTTGTCTATTGTGCAGAACATTTCAGACCGCGTCGCCGTCATGCATTTAGGACGTATTGTCGAGCTGGCGCCAACGAAGGCGTTGTTCGCAGGTCCAAAGCATCCGTACACGGAGGCGCTCATGTCAGCCGTGCCGCAGCCCGATCCGGAAGCGGACCATAGCCGTATCATTCTGGAAGGCGAGGTGCCGAACCCGGCCCATCCGCCGAGCGGCTGCCACTTCCATCCGCGTTGTGCCTACCGCACCGAGAAATGTGCGCAGCAATCGCCGGAGTTGCGGGAAATCGCAGACGGCCATTCCGTGGCCTGCCATTATGCGGAACAATTAAACTTAAGAGGTGTACGCCATGATTGAACGTGCCCCAGCCAATCCGAATCCGAGAAAGTTGATTATCTTCCTGGATTGCGGAGATACGATTATTGATGAAAGCACCGAGACAAGGGACGAGGAGGGCATCGTGCTTGACGGCCGTGTCATTCCCGGCGCGGACGTGATGGTAAAGACGTTGGCGGAGCGGGGATTCCGGCTGGCGATAGTGGCCGACGGCGCAGCGCAATCGTTCAAAAACCTGTTGATCCGAAACGGTCTTTATGAATGCTTCGAGACGCTCATCTACTCCGAGAACATCCGTGCAACGAAGCCGAGCCCGCGGATGTTCAAGGCGGCCATGGGCGCCATGGAACTGGATGAAACCGACATTACCAGAATGATTATGGTTGGCAACAACCTGAGCCGCGACGCCAAGGGAGCGAATGCGCTTGGCATCACCAGTGTGTTCCTGAGCTGGACGCCGCGGTATCCGAAGACGCCGGCAGACGATTCGGAGATCCCGCGGTATACGATTGGAACCCCGCTGGAGCTGATCGAGTTAGCGGAAAGGTTGGATGCGAACTTGTCCGAGAAAGGGAATGACGGCGAAGGGAGAGAGTGACGTAGCGCTTATGACCCAAGTTGACAACACTGCGGTGCGGCTGGCTGGCGAACCGAAGGGCTTGCCGATTGGAGGAGGGCGATGATGCGCGGGACGGAGATGCAGATGCTGGCGTTCTTTTCCGCGTATGAAATCTATTTCCGAGTGTTGATCAGCGCTCTGCTCGGACTCGTGATCGGCTTCGACCGCACGCATAAGAACAAGCCGGCGGGAGTAAAGACGTATACGTTCGTCACGCTCGCATCGGCGCTTATCACGATTGTTTCGATCGAAAGCGCCGTGCGATACGGTCATTTGCACGACCGAACGATGATGGACCCGATGCGACTTACGGCGCAAATCGTCAGCGGACTTGGCTTTCTCGGGGCGGGCCTCATTATGAAAGCCGGATTCGAGGTAAAGGGACTGACGTCCGCGGCGATGATCCTATTTGCAGGGGGCGTGGGCATCGGCGTTGGAGCCGGCTTCTACGGTATCGTGTTATTCACATTGGTGATCGCCTTTGTATTTGTACGCTTCGGCAGCTGGATCGAGCGACGGGAGCACGATCGACTAGAGGCGGACAAGTGCGACATGGATGATCATACGGATCATTCGGCTTGATAGACATCGCTAGAGAACGGGAGGAATAACCTTGGCGGCATTCGCCGCCCTGCAACGGGACGAAGCGAGCTCGAGCTCCGCGGCGTCCCTTTTGTCGTTCCGCTCGGTGGTCATCCAGCAGTTAGCGCTGCGCTGCTGCCCGCGGTGTAACCCGTTGAGAAGGCAGCAGTAATGTTATACCCGCCGGTATAACCGTGGATATCCAGAATTTCGCCGCAGAAATACAGTCCCTGCATCAGCTTTGATTGCATCGTTTTGGGATCGATTTCCTTTAAATTCACCCCGCCGCCCGTTACGAATGCTTCTTCAATGGATAACGTGCCATACACCCGAATCGGGAAACGTTTCATGAACTGGGCGAGTTGCAGCCACCTTTGCTTCGGAATGTGATCGTACGTCAGGTGGGGATCTAATTCAGCTTTCTGAAGGAGGAGTGGAATTACTTTTTCAGGCAAATAAGCTTTTAATGCGTTCTTGATCGACTTTTTAGATTCTTGTTCGGTAAGCTTCAGGGTTTCATGATAGATTTCATCCAGGCTCTTATCCGGGGCGAAATCGACGGATACTTCCACATTGCCCGTCCCAAACTGCTTCAAAGCTTTGACGACGAACTGACTGCACCGTAAAGCAATCGGTCCTGAAATCCCGAAGTGTGTGAACAGCATGTCACCTTGATGCTCGATCAACCTTTTCCCCTTGGGACTCCATACGGAAAGGGAAACGTTTCTCAAGGAGAGCCCCTGCAATTCCTTGCTTTGAATGAAGGGCTCGTTAGAGGTCAATGGAACTTCTGTTGGGAAGAGTTCCGTTATCGAGTGTCCGGCGCGTTCGGCCCAAGCATATCCGTCACCCGTTGAACCTGTATGAGGTACGGATCTTCCCCCAACAGCGACAATCACCGCCGAGCTCTCTAACACTTCCCCTGTTTTCAGCCTGACGCCGACGGTTCGACCATTATCATAGAGCACTTCCTCTACGGGGCTGTTTACTCTGATTTCGACACCTTGGGAGCGCACTTTGCTGATCAGTGCATCTACCACGGTCTTGGCTTTATCAGAAACAGGGAACATGCGCCCGTTGTCCTCTTCTTTCAGCTTGATCCCTAAATCTTCAAAGAACGCCACAATGTCTTGATTGCTGAAGGTGGTTAGAGCGCTGTAAAGGAAACGCCCATTGCCGGGAATAAACTTGATCAGTTCATCGAGCTCTTTCGCGTTGGTGACATTACATCTTCCGCCGCCAGATATGCCCAATTTTCGCCCCAGCTTGTCTCCTTTGTCCACAAGAAGCACTTTGGCACCTTGCTTGCTTGCGGCAATGGCAGCCATCAGCCCGGAGGGGCCGCCGCCGATGACGATTACGTCTACATTTTTCATGTCCGTATCCTCTCTATTTGTACTTTCTTACTATTTTCTAAACTATGCATTATTGTAAAACTTTGTCGGCTATGATTTAATCGAAACTAGAGTTGTATTCTTGTATTCTTCCGCCTGAGGAGGGAGAACGTGGATGCTGTAAAAGAGATCCTGCTTCAAGTGTTGATTGCCAGCTTGCCGGCCTTTCTGTTTCCATTGACGTTTGAGAAACGGAATTGCTACTGGCAGCACAACAACCGTACTGCCAAGGGGCAACCCTTCGCCATAGGCTTAACGTATACCTGCTTGTGCAGCACGCTGCTCTGCGATATCTTCGCCTCGCGGTTAGGGGACGTTATTCCGCTGAATTTTGGAATTTTACCCCTGTTTGCCCTGATGCTGTATGGCAGGTTTCGGGACGGGGTCGCATTGGCTCTCATGCAGATCATACTCTATCCACTGTTTGCAGTAAATTACACCCTTGTTGGGTTTATCATGGAGACGGGATTGCTCTTGTATCCCTTTGTTCTACTCACTTCCCGCTATTTCAAAAGGACCGGCCGACAGGGTAAAGTGGCCATTCTTTCCCTCTTCTTTATGGGCGGGGAGACGATGATCGCCTTGTCCCCTTTTTTGGCCGGCAACATGTCGATTAATTCCGATCTTAACGCGTTATCGAATTGGCTCGTCAATGTGCTGGTGACGATGCTGGTCGGCAGCTTGTTCGTTTACATGATTGAAAGCACGATGGAGAAGGAGAAGCTCCGCGGCCAAGTGATGCGTCTGTCGCGCGAATACTTCCGGGAAGCGGAGAAGCTGCAGCAGATGATGGACGCCGCACCGCTGGGCATCGTGTTGCTGGATCAACAAGGCAATATTATATCGATAAACGACACGTTTCTCCAGTTATACCGGACGTACCGCGAGGAGTCGGAGGAGCTGCGGCGTGAGGATTTGCTGCTGCGCAAGCTGAATGACGTGCTCAGCGGCGTACCGATCGAGTCGATCGCCTCCAGGGTCGAGCAGTCGCTTGAAGGCCAAATCAAGATGACCGATTTGATCAAAGCGAACGATCATATTTATTTTACCAGTACTTCGCCGATTCAAAAAAGCCATTCCAAAGAAGTCATCGGCGCGGTGGCCATCGTTCAGGATATCACCGAATTGGAAACGCTTCGAATGGAGCTGAACCATGTGGAACGGCTTAGCCTGGTCGGTCAAATGGCCGCCGGCATAACCCACGAAATCCGCAATCCAATGGCGGTGGTCCGGGGTTTCCTGCAGCTAATGCGGGAGAAGAGCCCTCCGACGTTGGACCATTACTACCGGATTGTGATGGAGGAACTGGACCGGGCCAACGGCATCATCAATGACTTTCTTTCCCTGGCGCAGAATCGTCCGGTTGAAAGCGAGAAATGCCACCTCCACGACATCATCAGGGAATTGACGCCGCTGCTCTGGGCGGACGCAAACCTTCGCGGGCAAACGATCGAAGTCAAATTGGATGATTCCCTGCCGCCCTTGCTGCTGAACGCCAAGGAGATCAAGCAGCTGATCTTGAACTTATCGCGCAACGCGATGGAAGCGATGGAAGAGAAGGGACAACTGACGCTCGAGACCAAGGTGGCCGATCAAGGCGCGCTGTTGCTTGTCAGCGATACGGGACCGGGGATTCCTCCCGGGCAGCGGGAGAAGCTGTTCGAGCCCTTTTTCACCACGAAAGCGAAGGGCACAGGACTCGGGCTGGCTTTATGTCTCAGTATCATTGAACGCCACGGTGGCAAAATCAGCGTTGATTCGGCGGAAGGGCAAGGCACGACGTTTACGGTATTCTTCCCGCTCTTGTAAGCCCGAATGGGTTGTGGGGAGCGATAGGGGAGAGTTGCTTTCCTTCCTTATGAATGTATAATAAAATTAATCTGGCTAGGAGCGACGCATGGCGCGGCGCTTGGGTAACAAGCCATTTCATTATTGCATAAGGAGTGATAGGTAATGTCGATGTCATTTGACCAATATATGCGAGACATGGTGCAACCGATGAGAGACGAATTGACCGTGCTGGGCGTTCAAGAGCTGTGCTTGCCGGACGAAGTCGAGGAGAAGTTGCCAAACGCGAAGGGAACGACACTGGTCGTTGTTAATTCCGTTTGCGGTTGCGCGGCGGGGCAATGCCGTCCTGGCGTTGCGAAGGCGCTGCAGCACGATCTGACGCCGGATCACTTGTTCACCGTATTCGCCGGACAAGACAAGGAAGCAACGGCAAAAGCACGCGAATATTTCGCGCCGTATCCGCCTTCTTCGCCTTCGATCGCTTTGATGAAGGACGGAGAGCTTGTCCATTTCATCGAGCGCCACCAAATTGAAGATCGTTCGGCTGAGGAAATCGCCGCCGATCTGACCAGCGCGTTCGACCGGTTCTGCCGGTAAGCAGATCCTGGCGGCGGCCGAACCGCCAGCCGCTTTCGCCCCGCCATCCGGTTTGTCCGGATGGGCCCGGGGCGTTTTTAGATTTGGGGAATGCGACTTACATAGGGTGTAATATTAAGGATGTGGAGGGATTTAAGAATGAGCTTGCAACAGGAAATCATTAAACGGTTGGGCGTAAAGCCTGTCATCGACGTGGAGGAGGAAATTCGCCGTCGCGTTGACTTCTTGAAGGAGCATGTCAAAGCTGCGCGCACGACCGGCCTCTTAATTGCCATTAGCGGCGGGATCGACAGCGCCGTGGCGACCGGCTTATGCAAAAGGGCGACAGACGAGCTGACGCAGGAAACCGGCCAACCGTATATGACGTTGGGCGTATTCCAGCCCTACGGGGAGCAGGAGGATATCGATCACAGCTACGAGGTGGCCAAGGCGTTTGGACTTGAACATACGGCGGAGACGAACATTGAGGAAGCCGTAGACGAAATGGCCCTCGAAGTCGAGCACAGTTTTAGAAAAATCGGCAAATCCCGTCACCTGAGCCCGCAAGGCAAAGGCAACATCAAGGCGCGGACGCGGATGGTTATGCAGTATGCGCTGGCATTCGAGCTTAACCTGCTTGTCGTTGGCACCGACCATGCTTCCGAGGCGATTACCGGCTTTTACACCAAATGGGGCGACGGGGCCGTTGACATCACGCCGCTTAGCTCACTGAACAAACGTCAGGTTCGCCAGCTTGCCGCCCGCCTCGGCGTGCCGCAAAGCGTCATTGATAAGGCGCCAACCGCCGGCCTTTGGGAAGGGCAAACGGACGAGAAAGAGCTCGGAATCAGCTACGATGACAACAGCGATTATCTCGAAGGCAAGCCGGTGGATCCGGCGGTCCAAGAGCGGCTGGAGTCGTTCTATCGGAAGACGGAGCACAAGCGCAGCCCGATCCCGGGTATCTGAATACAAGAGGCGCCGGCAGAAGAAGGCCGGAGGCCAAACATCGGTATCACCACTACGCGAGCCTGGGCGCTATGCCCGGAGGCTCGCGTTTTTTTGTCTTGTGGACTTGGACTTAAGTCCAGGACAAATCCCGGACCGCGGCCTGTGGCGTTGTTAGGAGAAAACGCTATAATGCAGGGAGACATTACGAAGCGGCATGCGTGGACTCGCGGATGGAACGGCCTATGAATCTCTTTACGACTTTGTCCGTATATATAACATGATCCATGTTATAGTCTTTATTTGGAAGTGGTATAGGATGGAGTTAAGTTGGGAGATTTGAGGAGGGGTTTCATTGAAAAACGTATTCACGATTTTTACGGCACCGGAAGAAACGTTTAAACGGGTGCGGGAGAGTAAGACGACTTGGTTGTTCGCGCTTGCGGTGCTGCTGGTTGTCTCCGTTGTGGTGATCTACATGCAGATGCCGACGCTGGAGAAGGAGTTTCAACGGCAGTTCCAGAACCAACAAATCGACGCAGGCATGCAACAAACGTTTATGGCCACGGCGAAAACGACCGCTTACATCATGGGCGCGATCATGCCGGTGATCATGTTGTTCGTGACAGGTCTGCTGCTGATGCTGCTGAATCTGGTGGTTCGCGGGGAAGGCAAATACATGCAGTTTGTATCCATCGCTGCATTTGCAGCCCTGCCGGGCATCGTAGGCAGCTTGATTACGGGGATAATGGTCATGACGATGGACGTTCAATCGGCTACGGACGTTTCGCTTAGCTTAGGGGCCTTTGTCGCCGATAAGTCCAGCCAGATGTATCGCTTACTGTCCTTGATCAATCCGTTCTCCATTTGGAGCCTTGTGTTGTACATTATCGGCTCCTCGGTAATTATGAACCGGCCGCGCAAAACGGTGGCCACCTGGATTATTGCAGCTTGGGTTGTCATTTCGCTGGGCTCTCTGCTGCTGAGTTAAGTCCGCAATTATACATAAATAGGATAGGTGATGGACTTGTTCAAGAAGAAATGGTTTTGGGGTGCCGTCGTAGGATTGGCCGTCGTCGCGTTGGTGATCACCAATATGGTGGGGCTCAATCGGGCGGCCGAGGTGAAGACCGCAGAAGTAACGATGGGGAAGATCGTCGAGCAGATCTTTACGAATGGCAAGCTGGAGCCGGGACAGACGACGGCAGTATATGCGCCGGCTAGCGGCGTAGTGGGAGCTTTGAAGGTCAAGCAGGGCGATGCGGTCAAGAAGGGACAGATTCTATTAACGCTTAGTATGGAGCAGGTCAAGGACCAGCTAGAGAAGGAGCAAATTAATCTGCAATTGACCGAAGCAGAGCGGCTGGCGGCTAAGAAGCAGCATTTTGAAAGCTTCAAGCAGGCGTTTACCGAAAACCCCGACCAGGAGCCGAAGGAGCTGGACCTCACTGCCTATGATTTACGTATCCGATCCAGTCAGTTAACGATCGAATCCCTGGAGAAGCAGCTCGCAAACCAGCAGGTGCTGGCTCCTGCGGACGGCGTGGTTACCTCTCTAACAGCGAACGCAGGACAAATGCTTGCCGAAGGCGGAGAAATCGCGAAGATTGCTGATGTGAGCAGTCTGAAGGTAACGGCATACCTGAACGAGTTGGATGCAGGGAAAGCGGCGCAAGGGATGAAGACCGTCGTTACCGGCGAGGCCTTCACGGACAGTTATGACGGCACGATCTCTTACCTGGCTCCAACGGCAGGGCTGTCCGATCCGACATCCAAGGATACATCCGTGGAAATGAAGGTCAGCCTGGATCAGGTATCGCCGGAGCTTCGTCCAGGTTATAACGTGACGGTCGAAATGGAGATTCCCGACAAGGAACGGTTACTCGCGCCGATCGACGCGGTTCAGTACGACGGTGAGCAGGCGTACGTCTTTAAGGTCCAGGACGGGGTTGCCGTTAAGGCACTTGTCACAACGGGCAAGGAAGGCGAAGATCAAATCGAGCTGCTCACAGGGGTGACCGCGGGTGACCTCGTGGTTGTCGAAGGCGGCGACAAACTGCAGGACGGCGCTAAGGTGAAGGTTCGATGATTACGCTGGAAGGAATCACCAAGGTATATAAAAACGGTCCTCTCGAGGTGCAGGCCTTGATGCCGCTCGACTTGAATATCGAAAAAGGCGAGTTCGTAGCGATCATGGGCTCGTCGGGCTCCGGCAAGTCGACGCTGATGAACATTATCGGCTGCCTCGATATCCCGACCGCCGGTAGCTATGAGCTGGATGGAGATCCGGTGCAGTCCCTGAGCGAGGAAGAACTGTCCCGGGTGCGAAACCGTAAAATCGGTTTTGTCTTCCAAAGCTTTAATCTGCTGGGCCGACAAACCGTCTTGCAGAACGTCACGCTACCGATGATGTATGCCGGCATTTCCCGGGAGAAGCGCAACGAACGGGCGCTTGAGCTGCTGGGCAGGGTTGGACTAGCCGAACGGGTCAAGCATCGTCCGAATGAGCTCTCCGGGGGGCAGAAGCAGCGGGTCGCGATCGCCCGGGCACTAACGATGAACGCGCCAATCCTGTTAGCCGACGAGCCAACAGGAAACTTGGATACGAAATCGTCCTCTGAAATCATGGAGTTGTTCAAAGAAATTCATGCCGATGGCACGACGATCGTGCTCGTTACCCACGAGCCGGATATCGCCGAGCATGCCGACCGAATCATTACGTTTGGGGACGGCCGGATCTTAAGCGACAAGCGTAAAGGAAGTGTTAGCCTATGAGCATTTGGGAGAGTATCCTCGTTGCCCTGGACAATCTCCGAATGAACAAGCTGCGTTCCTTCCTGACGATGATCGGCATCGTCTTTGGCGTCGCCGCGGTGGTTACGGTCGTGTCCATCGGGCAAGCCGGCCAAAGCTCGATTATGTCCGAAATGTCGAATTACGAAGATGGATATTTCCTGATTTATCCGAACTATAACAACGGAGAACCCGATGACAATACCTATTTCCGGCAGCGGGAATTAGCTGAAATCCGTAAGCTTCCGGGGGTGCGTTACGTTTCTGCGTCGTCGTCCTACGGCATGACGAGCAAATATAAGAAGGACGATTTGCAATTCAGCGTGACCGGGACGACTTCGGAATCGCCGAAGCTGCAAAAAATCGATATGGTGGCAGGGCGCTTTTTCAATTCTCAGGAGGAACGGGCGCGTCAAAAAACCATTGTGGTCGAGGCCAAATATGCAGATAAAGTATTTGGGTCTGCGCAAGGGGCAATCGGCCGGAAAATCCAGTTGTCCGGGGGACTGTTCCGGATCGTTGGGGTGTATAAGGTGCAGGAGAGCCTCATGAGCGGGATGGGCGGAGAGCGTTATTCCGCTTACGCACCCATTACCGCCATGCCTACGGACGGGGAAGGGCCAAGTGACCGGCTAGGCATGATCGAAGTCCTGCCCACTTCGCCGGAGAGAATGGACGAAACGGTGGAGTCGATCAAATCCTGGTTGGCGGATCGGAAGAACGTGAGCAAGGACGCATATGTCTCGGAATCGGCAAAAGATGCCGAGCAAATGATCAAAAGCACATTCTCCATCCTGCAGACGATTATCGGCTCCATCGCCGGCATTTCCCTGTTGGTCGGGGGGATCGGGGTCATGAACATCATGCTGGTCTCCGTGACGGAGCGGACTCGGGAAATCGGGATCCGTAAAGCGATCGGCGCAACGCCAGGGACCATCATGCTTCAGTTCATGATTGAAGCGGTGATTCTCTCGTTCTTTGGCGGGACGCTCGGTGCGTTGCTCGGTTTATTAGCGGCCTGGGTGTTTGCATTGATTTCGGGTTGGCCGTTTGTCGTCTCGGTTTGGGCGATTTTGCTGGCTTTCGGATTTTCGGCCGCAGTGGGTATTTTCTTCGGGTTGTATCCGGCGAACAAAGCGTCGAAGCTGCATCCGATCGAATCGCTGCGGTACGAGTAGCCCTATTTATAAAGTGAAACAACCCGTTCCTCCGTACGGAGGAATCGGGTTGTTTTGTTTGTGGGGCTGCTGGGCCTGACAGATAAGCCAGGATTAGGCTTTCGCGCCAGCCGGTTGAACTGGAATGTAAATGTCGATCTGTTTGTCTTCCTTCGGCCAGCAGCGTTCGTCGTACCATTCGAAATCGGGTGCAGCCACTTGCTCATAGCCGGACGACGGGAACCAGTTGGTGAAGATCTCGTCCCAGGTTTGCTGGATGGATGAGGTGAAGTCAGCTTCGCCGGCTGGCGGAGTGGTGAAGATGGCATAGGTGGCCGGCGGGATTCGAAACTCGGTTAGGCCTTCTTGAACCTCAGCCGTTTCGTCGACCTCAAAGCCGATGATATAACGGAACGTGCCGTCTTCGTCCACGGTGGTGCAGACGCCCAACTCGACGTTGGGGTGAAGCTTATCGGGCACGCGAGAGGCCCATTGTTCGCGCATGTATTTTTGCCAGAAAGCCGGGATGTCTTTGTGATTTTCCCCTTCTACGGTAGACGTTTGCAGCGAAAATCCCAGGATACGCATGGACGGAACTTGCTCGATACGGTATTGCATGTCATAATCTCCCCAATCGTAAGAAATTTGGGCAACGAAGTCTCGAAGCGGGTTGGCCCTAGGCACCAGGTAAGGCGGGCAGCCGCGGCGGCGGCATTCCGTCGGCAAGATCCCGTACATTTTCCGGAAGGCTCGGGTGAAAGCTTCGTGGGAGCTGAAGCCGCAATGCAGCGCAATATCGAGTACCTTCATGTCGGAATGGGCCAGGAGCTCGGCCGCTTGGGATAGTCTTCGCTTTCGGACGTAAGAGGTCATTGTATCCCCAACGAAGTAGAGGAACGTGCGATGGAAATGGTATTCGGAGTAAAACATCGCCTTGGCCACCTCGGCTAACGTAAGCTCCTCGCCTAGCCGCGCTTCGATATATTCGATGCTTTGTTGTATGATGCGGATTTGGTTCATAACTTCCTCCAGACCGGTCTATACCTATAGTATAGCTGATAGATGGATGCTCTTCTTGATCAATCTTGCGGTTGGTGAGAAAGGGATCATTTCCGTTCTCACCAAGACTCGCACCGCTGCGGGTTCCCTGATACAATGGGGGAAGCGGCCGTCTACGGGCTAGTCCCGGACGAGACGCCAGGATAGAAGGAAGAAGATAGAAGGAAGAAGGGCTGCCTTTTGATTTTCGGAATCGGACATGACATCGTCGAAATTCATCGCATGGAGCGCTTGTTGAACAAGGCGATCGGCGAACGGTTTCGGCGGCGGATCTTGACCGCAGCGGAGCTGGAGTTGCCGGGTCAATCGGCTCGTCCAGCGGAGTTTTTGGCGGGGCGGTTCGCGGCCAAGGAAGCGGTCAGCAAGGCGTTTGGCTGCGGGATCGGCCAGGTGCTCAGCTTTACCGACATGGAGATCTTGCCCGATGCGAACGGGAAGCCGTCGGTTTCATTGACTCCGGAGGCATGGGAACGGCTGGGGTTAACTGGAGCGAATCGTCCGGAGGACGACGGATACGCCATACATCTTAGCATTACGCATGAGCGGCAGCTGGCTTCGGCTTTTGCTGTGGTGGAACGCGTGAAATAGAAGGAGAGCAACATGCGGGGAAACAGGGAAACACGGATATTTTTCAGTAAGGAGCTGCTCGGCTGGTACGAGCAATCCAAGCGGGACCTGCCTTGGCGCAGGCACCGCGATCCTTATTATATTTGGGTGTCAGAGATTATGCTGCAGCAGACGCGCGTGGATACGGTTATTCCGTATTTTCAGCGGTTTATTGAGCGCTTCCCGACGATTGCTGATTTGGCGGAGGCGCCGGAGGAAGACGTGCTGAAGTGCTGGGAAGGGCTTGGTTATTATTCGCGGGCCCGCAATCTGCAAGCGGCGGCCAAACAGGTCATGGAGCGGCACCGCGGGATCGTGCCGAATACCAAGGCGGAGGTGTCCGCCTTGAAGGGAGTTGGCCCGTATACAACCGGGGCCATCCTGAGCATCGCGTTTAACCGCCCGGAGCCGGCGGTGGACGGGAACGTCATGCGGGTGCTGTCACGCTACTTCCTGATTGAGGAAGACGTGGCGAAGGTCGGGACACGCACCCTCATGGAGGAACTGGCCGCGGAGCTGATCCCGGAAGGGCGGGCCTCCGACTTCAATCAGGCCTTGATGGAGCTGGGCGCGCTCGTCTGCACGCCCAAGTCGCCGCAATGCCTGGTTTGCCCGGTGATGGCCCGCTGCGCCGGCCGGCTTGAGGGCGCAGAGGAGCGCCTGCCGGTCAAGAGCAAGGCGAAGCCGCCGCGACCGGAGTACCGGCTCGCCGCCCTCGTCGAAGGCGGCGGGGCATTGTCCGGCCGCGTGCTCGTGCGCCGGCGGCCGGACACGGGGCTGCTCGCACGGATGTGGGAGCTGCCCCATATCCCCGCCGACGCCGTGCCGGGCGAAGGCGCCGGCTTGCCCGACGGCCCGGCGATGGACCGGCTGGTGGCGGTTCTGGCCGCCGCCGGGGTGCCCGCCCGCCCGGGCGGGGCGCTGCTGAACGCGGAGCACACGTTCAGCCACATCCATTGGAATCTCCGCGTCTTTCGCTTTGACGCGGAGATTCCAATGCGGGCGCTGGCCGGCGGGGGCGTCAGCCCCGCGGCCGTGGCCGAGACCGCCGCGGCGTATGACGCGGCGGGCGGCGAAGACACAACCTCCGAGTACCGGTGGATCACTCGGGAGGACATGGACAACCTGGCGTTTCCGAACGTTTTCCTGCGCATTCTGAACGGATATTTTGGCTCGTAGTGGAGTGAAGTCGGCAGGAAGCGTGACTGTATATGAGATGTGGTCGGACAGGCAGCTGAGGAGTGTAGTGTAAGGCAATTCAACGGCGACTGGCTGGTGCTAGGCACGATGGTGGATCGGTGCGAGGTACAGTCGTAGAACGTTGAACGTTGGATGGATCGATAAAGGATCTGGGACAGCAACTTGTAACAAGGGCGAGTGACTCATTAGAGGTTGTGTAGCAGGTGCAGCAGCAATATAGCGTTATAAAGTGTTCTTATGTTCAGCATCGGAGCATTTGGGACATAAATCAGCCAGATAGCGGTAAAATTTACCGCTATTTCACTGAAAGCACCTGTTTAGTGCAAAATAGCGGTGAATTGTACCCTTATTTCGGGCATCAGCGCCATCTGGAGCTGTAATCCGGCCCAATAAGGCCATAATTTACCGCTATTTGCGTGCGAAGCGCATCCCCGGGTAACGATAGCGGTACTTTTTACCGCTATTCAGCCGTGACAGCATAGAGTCGGCTTCTTGTCTCGTTAGAGTGGTGGAATGATGGTGGGGAGCGATAAAAGGATCTAGGACAGCAGCTAGTAACAGGGGCGAGTGACTAATTAGAGGTTGTGTAGCTCGTGTGGTAGCAATATAACGTTATAATATCACCTTATTTGGCCCACCCCACCAATTTTGGGTGCAAATAGCGTTAAAAAGTGTTCTTATATTCAGCATCAGAGCTCATTTGGGACATATTTTGGCTGAATAGCGCTAAAGTTTACCGCTATTTCACCGGAACCATTTGTATAGAGCCCAATAGCGGTAAATCGTACCCTTATTTCGGGCACCAGCGCCATTTGGAGCCGTAATCCGGCCGAATAAGGCCATAATTTACCGCTATCCGGCCGCAACAGCAAAAAGGGAAGGCGTCTACACGCCTTCCCTTTTTGCTGTTCTCGGAGCCCTTGCGCAGTTGCTCATTACATCATGCGGTTCTCCACGGATTTCATATGGTTTTGCGTATCCGGTTCGCGGTGCTCCTCGCCCTCGACTTTACCGAGGTCGGGGGTTGCCCCGCTGCCGGTCACGTTGTGGGCGAAGTTCGTGAATTGCTGCTTATGCGCGTCCTCGGCGTGTTTGGTGGCGAGGAGCTCCTCCGGGTCATTTGTCAATTTACGCTTTTGCTTTGCCATAGATGTTCCCTCCTTCGTAAGTAATCAACGCGGCTTTATTTCTTCGCAGCTTCGTAAAGCCGGTTCACTTCGTCCCAGTTAATAATGTTCCAGAACGCCGCGATGTAATCCGGCCGTTTGTTTTGGTACTTCAAGTAATATGCGTGTTCCCAAACGTCGAGGCCGAGAATCGGCGTCAAGCCTTCAGAGAGCGGGTTGTCTTGGTTTGGCGTGCTGGTGACGGAGAGCTTGCCGTCTTTGCCAACGACAAGCCAGGCCCAGCCGCTGCCGAAACGGGTCGTCGCGGCTTTGGTGAAATCTTCTTTGAACTTATCGTAACCGCCGAGATCGCTGTCGATCGCGGAGGCAACAGCACCGGTTGGCGCACCTCCGCCGCCGGGGCCGATGACCTTCCAGAACAAGCTGTGATTGGCATGTCCGCCTCCGTTATTGCGCACGGCCGTACGGATATTTTCCGGAACGGCATCCAGGTTGGAGATAAGCTCCTCCACGCTTTTGCTCTGCAGGTCCGGCGCACTTTCCAGAGCTGCGTTCAGGTTGGTTACATAGGTATTATGGTGCCGGTCATGGTGGATATTCATCGTTTGTTCATCAATATGAGGTTCCAATGCGTTTGCCGGATAGGGCAACGCAGGCAATTCATGTGCCATGTTCGATCTTACCTCCCGTTTGAATTGGATCAAGTCTCGTCATCCTTGTGTAAAAAGTTAGCAGGAAAGCCCCTTCCGTATTACACCTGCGTAACAATCCTATTATTGGTAATGCATAAAAATATATGCATAACTGTGAGTCGGTTAAGGACATTTTGCGAAAGTTCATAATTGTAAACGCTTAATATAAAGCGCTTTCAGAAGAAAAATGATGTATTTGGGGGATATCTATGGTTTAATGGACAAGGAAAGAGTTTTTTCCTCGTTTTTTGTCTGGAATCAAATATTCGGTTGATGTAAAACAGGGGGGTTCTTTTTTTACATCGGCCTATCTTGCGTGAAGAAAAGGGAGATCATAGCATGCGTATTCGTTCCTTTCAGTTGAGTGATGTAAATCAAGTGATGGAGCTATTGCAGGTGGCCTTATCGGAAGATTGCTACGAAGATACCAAGTGCGCGTTTGCCAGACAACTTTCCTGGGATTCCGAACTGATTATGGTTGCGGAAGTCGAGGAAGAGATCAAAGGGGTATTGATCGGGACGATCGATCAGAATACGGGATGCATTTATCGCATGGCCGTGCACCCTGAGTACCGTCGGCGCGGCGTCGGCCGCAGCCTCGTTTCCGCGATGGAACAACGATTCCAGCAGCGGAATGTCCGTCGGATTATGGTCGCCGGAGACGAACACAATAAAGCGATCATGCCGTTGTATGAAGCGATGGGCTATGGAGCCAGCAAGTTTTTGGAAGCATTCCAGAAGCTTGGCATCGCGGCAGCTCGGACATTGACGGGATCCAATTGATGAAAAACGTCCCGAAGCAAATTCGGGAAATGTTGAAGCATATCTTCCATCCATTGCAAATGGGTGAAGGATATGCTTTTCTATTATATAGATTGTTTAAATTTGATGAGGTGTAGGATGGAACCGGTCATGGATTCGGAAAGCAAGGCACAAGCGGACCTCGAGGGATCCGCCGGCAAGCCGCAGAGTCGCTGGGCTGCGGAAATATGGGAAATGTTGAAGACGATCGTCATCGCCTTCGTGATCATGATGCTGTTAAACGTATTCGTGTTTAATTTGTCGATGGTGAAGGGGCAGTCGATGCAACCTACCTTGGAGGAGCAGGAGCGGCTGTTCGTGGACAAGATGGTGTACCGGTTTGGCCATCCGAAACGCGGCGAAGTCGTTGTGCTGAAGGATCCCAGCGTCGATGCCGATCGGAAACCGTTTCTGGTTAAGCGAGTCGTGGCGGTACCGGGTGATTCGGTCGAGGTACGGGACGGCCAATTGATTATAAATGGGGAGTCCCAGAACGAACCGTACACCGACTCGGCGATCGAAGACGGTGACATGTCGGAGGTTCAACTCGGCGCGGGGGATTATTTTGTGATGGGCGATAACCGCCATGCCGGACGGAGCAAAGACAGCCGTTACTTTGGCACCGTGAAAGAGAAATGGATCGTTGGCCGTGCTGAATTCGTTTTTTGGCCGATTGCCAAGATCCGTGATTTATAAGCCGTTTGTTTGGGAGGATGAATCGTGAAGGAAGTTATGATATATACGGACGGGGCCTGCTCCGGGAATCCGGGTCCAGGGGGATGGGGCGCAGTGCTGCTGTTTAACGGGCATCGCAAAGACCTGTCCGGCGGCGAGAAAATGACGACGAACAACCGTATGGAGATTCAAGCGGTCATTTCGGCGCTCAGCCATTTGAAGGAGCCTTGCCAGGTGAAGGTCTACAGCGACTCCGCCTACGTGGTCAACTGTTTTCAACAGAATTGGATCCGCGGGTGGCTTAAGAACGGATGGAAGAACAGCAAAAACCAGCCTGTCGAGAATCGCGACCTTTGGGAAGAACTTTGGCGGCTCATGGGCATCCACAAGGTGGAATACGTGAAAGTGAAGGGGCATAGCGACAACGAGCTGAACAATCATTGCGACCTGTTGGCTCGGGAAGCGATTAAGCGGTTGTCCTCTTGAAAAATAATGCTTTGTTACCATAACAGCAACATGAACAGCAAGGAGGGGGAAGAGATGCCGATGACGGAAACTGGCTTTGCCCGTTTACCGGCTGGGGATAGCCGCTGGGCCGAGCTGAAGCGGGAGATCCAGGAAGCGGCGGCGGAGCTCGGCATCGACGATATCGGATTTGCCAGCGCTGATCCGTTTGTGTCGCTGAAAGCGATTCTGGAGGACCGGCGCGACAAAGGTTACGAATCCGGCTTTGAAGAGCCGGATCTAAATAAACGGGTGTATCCGGAATTGTCGCTTACGCAGCCGGCTTCGCTGATTTCGATCGCGGTAGCGTATCCGTCGAAGATGGAGAATCCTCCGAAGTCGGCGCCTGGCGAGCGGCGGGGCATCCTGGCTCGTTCCGCCTGGGGACAGGACTATCATCAGGTGCTCCGCGAAGCGATGGAGAAGCTTGAGGGCTTTATCCGCGAACGCGTACCCGAAGCGCGAATCGAAAGCATGGTTGACACCGGGGCATTGGTAGATCGAGCGGTGGCGGAGCGGGCAGGGATTGGCTTCAAGGGCAAAAACTGCGCGATCATTTCCCCGAAGTGGGGCTCGTGGATTTACCTCGGCGAGTTGATCACGAACGTGCCGTTTCCTCCGGACTCGCCGGTAACGGAGGACTGTGGCGACTGCACCAAGTGCATCGACGCGTGCCCGACGGGAGCGTTAGTTGGCCCCGGCGAACTGAACGCACAGCGTTGCATTTCTTTTTTGACGCAGACCAAAGGGTTTGTAGATGAAGAATTTATGGTTAAAATCGGCAATCGTCTGTACGGCTGCGATACGTGCCAAGTCGTCTGCCCGAAGAACAAAGGCAAGTCATGGAACCATCGGCCGGAGCTGGCGCCGGACCCGGAGAAGGTCAAACCGCTGCTGCTGCCGCTGCTAGACTTAAGCAATCGCGAATTTAAGGAACGTTTCGGTGACAGCGCCGCAGCCTGGAGAGGCAAGAAACCGATCCAACGCAATGCAGTTATTGCGCTAGGTAACTTCAAAGATCCGACTTCCGTGCCGAAATTAATAGATATACTGCTTTATGATCCACGTCCAGAGCTAAGGGGAACCGCAGCTTGGGCATTAAGCCAAATCGGGGGCATGGAGGCCGGAGAAGCGATCGGCCGGGCGCTTGACGCCGAGCAGGAGGAAGAAGTGCGGGTTCGGCTTCGGACCGCCGAGCAGAAGCTGCAGGCTTCCATCGGGGATTGATATCCGGCAAGGGGGATAACATAGATGCGTTTCATCAATATCGAGGATATCGAACCGGGGCAACATCTGGGGAAAACCGTGTATTCGGCTAACGGGACCGTGTTATTGTCGTCAGGGGTTCAGCTTACGGTGTTCATGATCAACACGCTGAAGCGGATCGGCGTAACGATGTTATATATTAAGGATCCGGATTACGAGGATATCGAAATCGAAGACGTGCTCAGCGAATCGACCAAACAGGCGGTGTTCCGGGAGATGTCCGAAACGCTGCAGGCGATCCGCTCCGGGAAGGACTGGAGCACGCGCAAAATCAGCAACAGCGTCGACTCTCTGCTGACCGACGTGTTGAATAGCAAGGAAGTATTGTTGCAGCTTACCGATATTCGGACGGCGGATAATGCCGCCTATCTTCACGCGGTTAACGTCAGCCTGATTTCGTCCATGATTGGACTTAACCTGGGGTTGGGATATTCCCAACTCAAGGATTTGGCCATCGGCGCGATGCTGCACGATATCGGCAAATCGTTGGAACTGCCAGAGGGAGCCGATCCGGAGGACCCCAAAAACCACCATACGTGGCGGGGATACGAGTTGCTGCGTCATAAACGCGAATTTAATCTGCTAATCGCCCATACGGCGCTGCAACATCATGAGCGTCCGGACGGTAACGGCATACCGCGGAAGCTCGCGGGAGAGGAAATCCATCTGTTCCCGAGGATCGTCGCGGTCGCCAATATGTACGACAACCTGATCAGCGGTGGAAGTAAGGATGGGCGGGTTTTGTTACCGCATGAGGCCTGCGAGCATATGATGGCCTGCTCCGAACAGGAGCTGGATCACGAGGTGCTTGTAGAATTTACGCGCATCATCTCCGTTTATCCGAACGGAACCTCGGTCCGGCTCGGAACGAAGGAGACCGGCGTGGTTGTAAGGCAGCACCGGGGATTGCCGGGCCGACCGGTCATTCGGATCGTGCGGGGAACCGGCGACGAGTTGGACGTGAACGAAGTCGACCTGGCGACGGAAACCACGTTGTTTATCGAGGCGGTTTTGGCCTGAATCCTTGAATCGCGGCAGGCTGGATGCTATGATATTTGGAGTGCGCCGGCCTTTATAGCAGGGGCTGCACGATTATAATCCAGGGGTGGCTGAAGCATGGATATCGTTATTCCAATCATTACTTTAATCGTCGGGCTGGTCGGCGGCTTCGCGATCGGGGTATTTTACCTCCGCAGACAGCTTACGAAGATGCAGAGCGATCCGGAGATGCTGCAAAAGATGGCGAAGCAAATGGGGTATAACCTGAACAGCAAACAGATGCAACGCGCGCAGCAGATGATGAAAAATCAAGGCGGACAAGCGCCGGTACCGGGCCGTCCGACAAAGAAGAAAAAATAATGAAACGTTTCACATATTTCATGTGAAGGGAGGAGGCGCTGAAGATGGCTGGATTGAAAGATTATGTAAACAAGCAGGTAGGCGACAATCGGGAGCAAATTGAACATCATGTTCGGGAAATCCTGAAATTGATCGGGGAAGACGTGGAACGTGAAGGACTACTCGAAACCCCGGCCCGGGTGACCCGGATGTATGAGGAGATTTTTGCCGGATATGAAGTGGATCCCCGTGACGTACTGGGCGTGACCTTCGAGGAAAATCACGAGGAACTCGTCATTGTCAAAGATATCGTCTACTACAGTCAATGCGAGCATCATATGGCGCCTTTCTTCGGTAAAGCCCATATCGGCTATATTCCGAGCGGCCGGATCGCCGGGCTCAGCAAACTGGCCCGTCTGGTTGAAGCGGTGACTCGCCGCTTGCAGGTGCAGGAGCGGATTACTTCGCAGATTGCTGACATCATGGACGAGGTACTGCAGCCGAAAGGCGTGATGGTTGTCGTCGAAGGCGAGCATCTATGCATGTGCTCCCGCGGCGTCAAGAAGCCGGGCAGCAAGACCGTAACCTCAGCCGTACGCGGAAGTTTCCGCAAGGATGCAGCTGCTCGGGCGGAGTTTTTGTCGCTCATCAAAAATTAGTTTTTTATAAAAGACCTTTGGTTTCGAGGATTATGCCTCGTTAACTGAAGGTTTTTTAGTTTTGAGATGGGTTTGCGTATCATTATCCTATTTAGAAATCTGGTTAAGTATGGAAGGAAGGTACTGAAAAAACAATATATTGATATAGAATACATAAATGGTAATAACAATAAGGGATCTGGCCGGAACCTATTATATTATAGGAGGCTTCGTCAATGAAACTAAAAGCTATAGTATCATTTTCCTTAGCACTATTTTTTGTTACCTCAAGTTCAAGTGCCTACGCTGGTTCAAATATTACGAATATCAAGGAAAAGATAATCGTTATCACAGACCAGATACATGAAGTAGAAAAAAGAGTACAATATAAAGTTTCGGAAGATAATGCAATGAATAACTTTAGAAATAACTATGAAATAAGCTACAATGAAGAGATTCCGCAAGATAATTTTGACGCTATAGTTATTTCATGGGAAAAAGCAGAAAGCAATATGAATATTCTACAAAATATCATAAGTAATGGTCGGGAAGTCTTTGTTTTTGGTGAGAATCTGGATTCTAATAAAATCTCAAAATTTACTCCAAGTAGAATAACAGATCAAGCAAGAGAGAAAGAATCAAAAGAAGAGATGAATGAAGTAATTAATGATAAGGAAGAGTCTTGGAATTTAATCGGATATGTAGATGGTGAACCTAAATTTTTTAGTAATATTCAGTCGTACACATATGAGGGGAAGAAAAAGGCGCTTTATGAGGATGTCGTACTTCAAGAGATTTCACAATATGGAAAGGATAATGCTGAAGATATCGCATCTATACTTAGCTATGGCACAGATACAATTATTACTAGTGGTTATAATCTCAATAGTTCGTTATATAGAGATGATGCAAATGGAAACTCGATACTACGGGCTACATTAAATGCTGACTACATTTTGAAAAGAAACACGGATAATATTTTGGATTGGGGGCCTGACTCAACCAATAATGCGAATGGAAATTCAATTACTGTAGGATTGCCTTGGGCAGTCTCCTGGTCATTCACTCCATCAAATGTATCGACGGATATTTCTGTGTCTGGGGGGCAAACTTCAGATTCATTGCATTGGAGTGTTTACAATGAGGCATTTACAGGATTGAGGTATTCCTTAGGTAATCCGACAAGAATTCAACCTGGCATTGCATGGGCGTCTACTGGATCTTTAGCTTCCATCAACATGGATAACTCTGCTAGAGTTAAGTATGGGACTACGGATTACTACTTGAGTATCTATAAACAAATAGAATATGATTATTAATAAATACATGTATATGTTGAGGATAAGATCATGAATAAGAATATTACCCCGAATAAATTAATACTTATTTTGACGATTCTAATCATAGCAGTCTTATATTTTGTAGTAACGATGAGCTACGCTGAAAATGGGTACGGACTCCTTATCCAACAATTAAATAACACTATTATTATTTTGTTATTAACTCTTATCCTCTTCAAATTGAGTAAATGAAAGTGAATAGTGTGAACAAAATGGCAGCCGTTAAAACGGCTGCCATTTTAATTTTCTTGCCGCCTCGAACCGCTTGGCGACGGCCGGCCAATAGACGACGTTCCACCAGGCTTTGATGTAGTCGGCACGCACGTTCTGATGCTTCAGATAATAGGCGTGTTCCCATACGTCGAGCGGAAGCAACGGAACGACGTCCCATTGCGACAGGTTCTGGTGTTTCTCCGCCGTGAGGATCTCCAGCCGGTGGGCACGCGGGCTCCACACGAGAATGGCCCAACCGCCGCCTTCCACCTTCGCGGCCGCTTCGGAGAACTGTTTTTGGAAAGCGTCGTAGCTGCCGAAGTCGCGTTTGATCTGCTCTAGCAGTTCACCTTCCGGTTTGCCTCCGCCTTTTGGACTCATGACATCCCAGAAAATCGTATGAAGATAATGCCCCGCGCCGTTAAAGGCCAGTTCTCGCTCCCAATGCTTCACTAAATCGAAGTTGCCGGATTTGCGGGCTTCCTGGAGCTTCAGCTCCGCTTTGTTCAAATCGTCGACGTACGTCTTATGGTGCTTATCGTGGTGGATGCGCATCGTCTGCTCATCGATGTGCGGCTCCAGTGCGTTATAAGGGTAAGGCAAAGGAGGAAGCGTATGCCCGCCGATTGGGACGGGACGCTCCGGCACACGTGCTGCGGCTTCTTCAGCGTTGTCGTTCGCAGCCGGTTCTTGGCGAAGAGGTGCATCTTCCTGCACGGCTTCCGCCTCGAAGTTTTCGACGGAGGTGTCCTCTCTGTTTAACGATGCGGGGAGGGGGGCAGCAGGCGGATAAGGATAAGGCGTCGCCCCGGCCATATTGCCGGCAATTCCCCCCGGCCGGTTCAACCGCTCGAGGACCTCGAGGAAATACGCCGATTCGCGAATGATATGCTGAAGTACGACCGGAGCGAGCGGTACCATCTTGACGGCATGGCTATGATTCAGCATGATTTCTAGCTGGCGGATGAATTCCCGCGATTGCTGGAACGAGGCTTGCAGAAGCCGTTCCGTCTGCCGGACGACCTCAGGGCTGGAGGCGGCGGAAGGGGTCGCCAAAGCGTATTGCAACAGCCTGTCGGCCGCGGTCTGTGTCCCTTCAAATACGGGCTTCCATTCCTCCAGAAGCTGGACGTAATTGGCTTCCAGGCCGGGAACGATGGCTTGGATCACCTCCGTATGCTCCGCTTCCTGCTGCTTCCAAAAGCGAATTTCCTCCAAAATACGCACAGGCAAAAAAGGCCCGTAAACGAACAACATTCGGCCTACCTCCTCAAGATTAAGAAGTACATTACTACTAACTTATGAGCGAGGAGGGTTGGCTTATGCTATTCAGATACAGACCCGATTTGCACATTGGTATTTTGGGATGCTAGCTTGATTTTTCCGAGGAACAACGACACTTTGCGTAAATACTCCTTGGGATGCTCACGGAAAATCAATTCATGATGAGCTCCGTCCACGATCCACACGCCGGAATCGGGGTTGGTCTGGTTGGCTGCGAGTTTCTCCGCGATGGGGTAAGGAGCCTTTTCATCTTCAGTGCCGTGAATGAACAGAGTCGGAAAAGGATAGTCCTCCGATTTAACCTGAGCGTACGGAATTTGCCGCAGGCTGGTCCCGTTTAGCACCGGCAACAGCATGCCGATGATCTCCAGCGAAGGATGGCGGGGCAGCCCGATATGCTGACGGATGTTGTGGTACATCGTATCCGGCTCAAGCAGGAACGTACTGTCAAGGATCATACCGTCAATGTCCGGGCTTTTTAAAGCAGTTTGCAATGCGGTCCCGGCTCCCATAGAGAAGCCCCAGACGATGATTTCCTGGCCGCCTCGCTGCTTGGCAACCTGAATCGCTCCGAGCAGCTGTTGGGCTTCCTTTTTGCCGCCGGTGGCGACTTCCTTGCTGTTTTGCGCGGCAAAGCCGTAATCAAACATCAGGACATTGAAGTTCAACCGATGGGCGAAATTGGCCAGATCATACATCGGAATCCAGGTTTCTTCACGGTTGGCTCCATACCCATGGCTAAAGACGATGGTTTTGACGGAGTCCTCCGCAGGAATATACCACCCTTGCATTATTCGGCTCCCGTCGGCCGCGGGAAAAGCGATGTTCTCGTATTCGAGGTTGATGGACAGCTTTGGATTAGAATAAAGCGGTGCCACCTTTGGATTGGACAATACCCAGGCGATATACCCGTGCAGCGAGACAAAACAAAAAATCAGGAAGAACAGCACGGACAACAGGAGAGCTACGAGGATATTTTTAATGCTGACGCGCCGGGTAGTCGCCGCGGGAACATCGTCGGTAACGTAAGCCGAAGAAGGCAAGGGAAGGTCATTTCGGCCAGTGTGGCTCATGCGCTTCCCTCCCAATACTGGATTATATGATTGCAAAAGCGGACAGTTTACCGTTAAGAAAACGCTTTTATAGCAGGTGAACCGGAGAAAATGTCGAAATAACGCGATTCTCCTGAATTTAATCGTAAGTCGATCCCTTATTAATGTCAATGGAAGGTGTTTCATTGACGGAAATTCGCTTCTTTCATATAATTTATGTAACCGAGTTTCATATAGTGAAACCTAAGGAGAGTAGATGCCGGATGGAAGACCGGAAGCTGACAGTGCGCGCGGTCGAGCGGGCTTTGGATATATTGGGTTGCTTCACGAAAGCAAGCGATTTGGGGTTGACGGAGATTGCCGCCGAAATCGGCCTGCATAAAAGCACGGTCCACCGCTTGTTGACCACGCTGGAGGAACGAGGTTTTGTCGTTCGTGATCCGGCTACGGAGAAGTACCGCCTGGGCCTTAAGGTGTGGGAGCTGTCGACGCACATGTCCCACAGCGACGACCCGGCCGTACTGCTGCTGCCGCAGATGGAGCGACTGCGCGATCGGCTCGGGGAGACGGTCAGCCTGTATTTGCGCGACGGCATCGAGCGGCTGCGGATCCAGGCGGTGCAGAGCAACCAGGCGATCCGCCGGGTCGCGCCGGTCGGTGCGCGACTGCCGCTGTACGTGGGCGCGTCCAGCAAGGTGCTCGTCGCCTACTCGGGCGACGAAGTGCTCCAGGCGGTGCTGGACAGCCCGGATTGGCCGCCGACGGTTGACCGGGCGGCCTATGTGGCGCAGCTGGAGGAGATCCGTAAACACGGATATGCCACCAGCTACGAGGAGCGGGAGCCGGGGGCATCCGCCGTCTCCGCGCCGATCTTCGACCGGACGGGGAAGCTCGCCGCCGCCCTGTCCGTGTCTGGGCCGGTCAGCCGCTTGACGTTGCAGCGGCTGGAGGAGTACGGGCCGATCCTGGTGGAAGCGGCCCGGGAGATGGGCCTGATGATGGAGCCAATAAGGTAAGGTGATTGGATCACCTTATTTGTGACTCCGTGTGTCGCGGCATCCTGTGTCTTGAGCACGCAAAAGCCCGCCCCTTATGGGGCGGGCTTTGTTGGCATCGAGGGGGCAGTAAGCACAGCGCGGCTTACTTGGTCCCGCGAACCCAAGCCGCGATATCGTCGACAATCTCTTTGGACACGTTGGACGGCTGGTTGTATTCGGCGCCGATGGAGAGGCCGTCCACTTTGGCCAGAAGATGATTGACCTGTGGATACGACTTGAACGTGACGTCTTTGCGGTTCTGCATCGCCGTTTTCCAACCTTCGAACTGTTTCATCGTCACCTGCCAATCGTTCTCGCCTTGCAGGATCAGCATCGGACTGGATTGCCGTTTGGCGAGCTCGGCCGGCACATAGTTTTTCTGCTCGAACCACCAGTAAGCAGGCTGGGACGGGAATTGCTCCGGCATATGGTCAACCGTATACTGCGGGTCGTTGACCATCGCGGCGATCGACGTGTACACAGCCGCTTGCTGCTCGTAAGGCGCCGGGTCCTGGCCAAGCTGCTTCACGCGGCTGACGAGCTCGGCTTGCTGCTCGGCTAGCACGTCAGCGAATTTACCGCTAGGCCCAGACAACAAAATCGTTCCGGCGATGTCGCCGTTAGCATCGCCTGCGGTAATGAGCGGCATAGCGTAGCCGCCTTGGCTGTGACCGGCGACGAAGATGCGAGAAGCATCGATCTCCGGCGTTTGTTTCAATAATGCGACCGCCTTCAGAGCATCGTCGACGGTCTCTTTCTTTAGTGTGAACTTCGGATCCGCTGCAACCTTGAACGTATGCTCGTACGACACCTTGTCGTAGCGCAGCACGGCGATGCCTTGCGCAGCCAAACCAACCGCGAGGTCACGGAAGGGCTTGGAGCTGCCAATCGCCTCGTTCCGGTCGTTCGTGCCGGAGCCGTGCACGAGCACTACTGCCGGGTAAGGACCTTTGCCCGCGGCTGGCAGCGTCAATGTGCCCGGGAGGGCCATGGCGCCTTCGCCAACGGTTACTTCTCGCTCGGTGTAAGCGGCAGCGTCGTCGTAGGCGGGTTTTTGGTATGCCGAGCTGGTCGCAGCGGCGATATACATATCATCAATCTCCCCGGCGGTGTTAAGCCGAAGCGTCAGGTTCACCGGAAACGCCGCCGTTTGGAACGCATACGTTACGTTGCGATGTATCGAGTTGGTCGTTTCGCTTTTGGACGGAGCGCCCGCCGCTTTGCCAAAAATCGTTTCATAGTTGGCCCACAGCTGGTTCAGCATGGCGGCCGGGAGGGCATAGGACGAAGAAGGGCTGACATATTTCGCTGCTTCGGCACCGTTTCCGTCAAGCAGCGCGTTCAAGAACAAGTCGGCGTGATCTTTCGCCCCGACTTCAGGCTGATTCGTGCTCTTTACTTCAAACGCCTTAGCAAGAAAATCAGCGTCAACTAGAGCGCGGCCGTCAGCAATACGTACCGGCTCGTCTAAAACAACGCGATTTCCGTCAAGCAGAGCCTCCGCCGAACCGATCGTTAGCACCAGCTTATGCCCATCCTTCGTTACAAGGATCGTAGCGCTACCGGACTCCCAGTGGACTTGTGCGCCAAAACCTTCGGCAGCTTCCCGTACCGGGGCTAGCGCTGTGGCGCTTTGCTTCGCCGCGAAGGCGGAAGCGGACGGAAGGGTCAGACTGAGCGCCAGCGTAGCGGCGGCAGCGTTTTTGAACAATCGGGATCGTTTGGTCATCGTAATCTCCTCCTTAATAACTTCTATTTTGCGAGCCAGGCAGACCAACCGATGACGGCCAGAATGCCAAGCAGGGTAATCCAGGATAGCGGATTAGCAAAATTCATCGTCCAGCCGATGCCGCTTCGCTTCTCGACAAATAACGATGGGTCTTGCGGATTGAAGTAAATGGAACCTAGCTTCCAGTAGCGGTCATCCGGAACCGGTGCTGTGCTTGTACCGGTAGCTGCTGCGGTACCGCGGCCGATTCGGCTTCCGCCTTGTCCCGTGGTGAAGGATAACACCAACGCGAACAGCACGATGAAGACAGGGACGGCCATGCTAACTAGCGTGATAATGTTCTTGTCCATCGGGCGAATCAGGTTCACTTGCATGAAAGAGAACATCAAGATCAACGCCAGCGAGGACGCGAGTGTAAAAACGGACCATCTGCGACGGAACGCGACGTTTTGGCGGAGTGAACGTTCCGGGTCGGCGGCTTGAAGCTGCTGCTTGCTGTGTTGAATCGACCAGTTGACAAACCCGAACAATATAGTCATAATCACCTGCATCACGTTGGGAAACAACACGACGCGGTAAGATTTGGTGGCGCTGCGGACTACTTCCCCGGAGAAGTCAAACTTCATCGCGACGGGATCTGGTATGGCGGCGTATTGGCTTAACACCAAGGCTACACTGGCGGCAATAATCCCTGCGTGGATCAAGAACCACTTGCCGGAAAGCGCCAGCTTTTGCCGGCGAAAGCCGGTGTCCACCGCCAGTAGAGTGGGAGCGGAGGAGGCGACTGGCAAGGCCGGACGGATCTTTTTCATACGGAAATAAAATACAAGGTAGAGGGCCGTAGAGAAGATAATCGTCAATCCGATATAAACGCTAAACCAGACTCCTTGGGCGTTCCCGTCCTTGTTCCATACACTAAGCAGGCACGCAATCAGCAACAGGGAATAAATCCCCCCGCTCACAGCGGCATATTGCCGACGTAACCGACGGATCGGTTCGCTCCAATACTGCTCCGGGCTGACCGATACGCCGAAGCTTACCGTTTCCCGGGTCAAATAAGGCATGAAGGCCAGAGATGCTACCAGGGGTACAAACATAAGCAGCAATAACAAGGTAGATAGAAACATCATAGGGCACTACTCCTCTCGAGTAATTTCTTGGTGGATTTGTTCCACTAGGGAGAGCAACTCGTCCTTCTCGATCCCGCGGCAGATGGCCTCCGCTACGATCGGACGCAGTTCTCTCCGTTGTTTCTCGCGGAATTCGGGAGTCACCGGGGGCATACCCTCCGGATCAATGACGACGCCTTTTTGGCGATGGACCTGAATATATCCTTCCTGCTTCAGCAGCGTGTAGGCTTTGTTCACGGTATGCAGGTTAACGCCGATGTCGGAAGCCAGACTTCGTACCGATGGCAGGGGCTCCCCCAATTGAAGCTGCCCGCTGGCAATTCCCTCAATAATTTGATGGACCAGCTGCGTATAAATCGGGACATCCGATTGTAAATCCAGCTGTATAATCACAATGTGGCATCTCCTTCTCTTGTTCTAACTGTTATACTTATAATATAACAGATGGTTGTTGTAGTGTAAAGTAGTCGTTTGGTTTTATTAACATGTTCTTTTACAAATAGAAGGGGGCTGAATCGGTGCCATCCTATATCATCGTAAAGCTATCGGAAGTTACGCCGGAATTGCTGGAACCGATTCACTGGCTGGAGCAAGTTTGCCGTCAAGCGGACGGGTCAAAATTGAACATCGGCCTGGATAACTTGAGCAAAGAAAGCGGCGATCACGCCTATCTCTACCAGGTGGAAGGGAGTTTGCGCGGACATTTAGGTTGGTATACCGCGGATGGGGTGGAGGCGAACTTAATCGCCATGGTTCACCCGGAATGGCGCCGCCAAGGGGTTTTCCGGCAGCTGTTGGAGGCTGCGATCACGGAGATGGACGAGCAGGGGATCCAAACCTATCGGTTTAAGGTTCCCGCCGATTCCGAACCCGGCTTACGCTGTGTGGAGCATCTGGGCATGCGGTTTGACGGCTCGCAGTTCGCCATGGAACTCACCTCCTGGCAAGAAGATTCAGCCGGTCACGCGGACCTGACGCTTCGTCCGGAGGAGCTTGAGGATTTTGGCTTTATGGTACGTTGCTTGTCGCAGGCGTTTGGCGATACCGAGGAGTGGACTATTCAGTATTTGGGCCATACTCGGGAGCCCAGCCGCCACAACTATATCGGCTGCTGCGGGGAAGAGCGGATCGGCTTGATTCGCGTCAATCTTCTGGGGAACGAAACGGCGGTGATCCACGATTTTTGCGTGCTTCCGTCCCAACAGGGGCGTGGGTATGGAGGAGAGATGCTAGCCCAAACCGTGCGGTTGCTTCTGGCGCAGGGCCGTACGAGGATCCGCTTGAGCGTGGCCGCAGATAACCGCAGCGCATTGGAGTTGTACCGCAAGACTGGTTTTGCAATTGTATCGGAATCGCGATACTACGTCTGCAAAAGAAAAGAGTTCCCTTCATAAGGTTGAAGGGAACTCTTTTATATAGAAAAGGTTGGACGATCAGTTTGAAGCAATCATTTGACGCAATACCGTTTGCAGGATGCCGCCGTTGTGGTAGTAATCGACGTCAACCATGCTGTCGAGACGGGCGATAGCCGGGAATTGGAACGTAGTCCCGTCCGCGCGAGTTGCCGTTACGGTCAATTCTTGACCCGGCTTCACGTCATTGCTGAGTCCGTCGATATCAAACGTTTCGGTACCGTCGATGGCCAGCGTTTTCCAGCTCACGCCTTCCTGGAACTGCAGCGGCAGAACGCCCATGCCAACCAGGTTGCTGCGGTGGATCCGTTCGAAGCTCTCGGCAATGACCGCTTTGACACCCAGCAGATACGTGCCTTTAGCTGCCCAGTCGCGGGAGCTGCCGGTGCCGTATTCTTTGCCGGCGATGACGACGAGGTTCTGACCGCCTGCTTGATATTTCATCGAAGCGTCGTAGATGGACATCACTTCGTCCGTTGGCAGATATTTGGTTACGCCGCCTTCTGTGCCCGGCGCCACTTGGTTGCGGATACGGATGTTCGCGAATGTGCCGCGCATCATGACCTCGTGGTTACCGCGGCGGGAACCGTAGGAGTTGAAGTCCTTCCGTTCGACGCCATGATCGGTCAAATATTGGCCCCCAGGGCTGTTTGGTGAAATGTTACCCGCCGGGGAGATATGGTCGGTCGTGACCGAATCGCCAAGCAGGGCCAGTACGCGAGCGCCGCGGATGTCGGCGATGTCGGACAGCCCCTCGCCAATCTTCTCGAAGAATGGCGGGTTCTGGATGTAAGTCGATTTCTCATCCCACTCGTACAGCTCGCCTTGCGGAACCGGAATCGAGTTCCACCGTTCGTTTTGCGTGAAGACGTGCTCGTATTTGCTGCGGAACATCTCCGGACTCACCGATTGGCCGATCGCTTCCTTGATTTCCGCGGAAGAAGGCCAGATGTCCTTCAGGTAGACCGGCTGATTGTCGCGATCGTAGCCGATCGGATCGTTTTGCAGGTCGATGTTGACTGTGCCGGCCAACGCGTAAGCGACGACAAGCGGCGGGGAAGCCAGATAGTTGGCTTTCACCTGGGCATGGACGCGACCTTCGAAGTTCCGGTTGCCCGAGAGGACCGCCGCAACGGTCAGATCGTTATCGGCGATTGCCGTGCTGACTTCGTCCGGCAATGGCCCGGAGTTCCCGATACAGGTTGCGCAGCCGTAACCGGCAACGTGGAAGCCGAGAGCTTCCAGCGGCTCGATCAGGCCGGCTTTTTGCAGGTACTCGGTGACCACGAGCGAACCTGGCGTCAAGCTGCTCTTCACGTAACCCGGTTTGGTTAGACCGCGCTCTACGGCTTTCTTCGCCAGCAGGCCGGCGCCGACCATGACGCTTGGGTTGGAGGTGTTCGTGCAGCTCGTGATCGCCGCGATGACAACCGCCCCGGCTTTCAGTTCGCTGGTCGAGCCGTTCGGATGCTTCACCGGCACGGACTGTTCGATTTTTTCTTCGCTGAGGCCGTAGCCGCCTTTCTCAACCGGCGTGCGGATGATGGTGTTGAAGCTTTCCTTCATCGCAGTGAGCTCGATGCGGTCCTGCGGACGTTTAGGGCCAGCTAAGCTTGGTACAACGGAGCCAAGATCCAGCTCGATCAGATCGGAGAATTCCGGATCTGGCGTATCGTTCGTGCGGAACATGCCTTGCGCTTTGTAATACGCTTCAACAAGAGCGATTTGCTCTTCGGAGCGGCCGGTGCCGCGCAAGTAAGCGAGCGTTTCCGTATCTACCGGGAAATAACCGATCGTTGCGCCGTATTCCGGGGCCATATTTGCCACGGTCGCGCGATCGGCGAGGCCGATGTTCGCCAGGCCCGGGCCGTAGAATTCTACGAATTTGCCAACGACGCCTTTCTTGCGCAGCATTTGGGTTACGGTCAGCGCCAGGTCGGTCGCGGTTGCGCCTTCGGCTAGACTGCCGGTCAGCTTAAACCCGATGACTTCCGGGGCAACAAAATAAAGCGGTTGTCCCAGCATGCCGGCTTCGGCTTCGATTCCGCCAACACCCCAACCAACGACGCCAAGGCCGTTGATCATCGTCGTATGGGAGTCGGTACCGACGAGGGAATCCGGGTAGACAACCGTTTCCCCGTTCACCGTCTTGGTAGCGGCCACGGAAGCCAGATACTCCAGGTTCACCTGGTGAACGATCCCGGTAGCCGGAGGTACGGCACGGAAGTTGTTGAAGGCGGTTTGCGCCCAGCGCAGGAAACGGTAGCGTTCCTCGTTGCGCTCAAACTCGACCTTCATGTTGTACTCGAGCGCATCCGGGGAACCAAACGCGTCGACCATAACGGAGTGGTCGATAACGAGATCAACAGGCACGAGCGGGTTGATCTGCTTCGGATCGCCGCCGGCTTTCTTTACGGTATCGCGCATGGCGGCGAGGTCAACGACAACCGGCACGCCGGTGAAATCCTGCAAAACAATACGAGCGGGGATAAACGGAATCTCCTTATTCTCATCGCGGCCTTCGCTCCAACCTGCGATTTGCTTCACATGCTCCTGAGTAATGGCTCTGCCGTCGTATTGACGTACAGCGGCCTCAAGCAGCACTTTAATCGAGAACGGCAACTTGGAAATGCTGCCAAGCCCTTGTTGCTCAAGAGCCTGCAGGTCGAAGTAACGGTAGCTCTTGCCGCCGACTTCCAGCGTACGGGCAGAGGAGAAAAAATCGTTCGCTGACATGAATGAACCTCCTTAGTAAGTTTCACCTAATGAAACATAATTTCAAATTTTCTTTGATTTAAGTATACCTTCCCTCACGTGGTGAGTAAAGTACTTTTTGTACCCAAATCTCACCTTGTTTAGGCTGCTCCGGTGCGGATGAATGGGTTTTCAGACCCCTCCGGGACAGGTGCAAAACATACTCCCTCCGAGGCGTTCATATAATGACTAACAGTGGAAAAAGGAGGCGTGGACGTATGGCGGATGAATGGAAAAAGACGTTATCGGTTTACGTAAACGAACAAAACCAGGATGAAGTGGACTATCGCACGCCTAGCGGGGGCACGGTCGTAACCGATGTGGATTATTTGCTGCAACGGGGCGAACGGAAGCGCAGGCTGGAGAGTTGGTATCGTGTTCGAGGGGCTGCGCCGCTGCGCTGCGAGACCCGGGCCAAGCTGGTACGCGAAATCGAAAACCGCGAGGGCGAGATCGAGGTCGATCTGCAACTATCGCGTAAAATATACTATGAAAAAGGAGGCGCCCGCCACCAGGAGGAGCGAATCGATAAGCAGCGCCTGACTTTGGCGCGGGACGGTGCGGGCTGGACCGTCATCAAGGTAGAGCAGCCGGTTCCTGAACGACATCCGGTGTTGGTGCTCCCTGCTAATGATGAGGGCGAAGCGACAGGCCATAGAGGGGCTGTGCCGAGGCCGTTTTTAAACCGCGATGTCCTTGGGGGCGGCAGTGCCCGCAGCATCGCCTACCGGCGCGCGGAAGCTGTTATATATGCCGATCGGTGGTGGGACAGTTTTAATCCGGAGTTCGCCGCCTTCGAGGTCGACTGCACGAACTATATCTCCCAATGTCTCTTTGCAGGCGGAGCCCCAATAAACTATACTGGAAAAAGAGAATCGGGCTGGTGGTACAAAGGCCATGTCGGCGGGCGGGAGCTGTGGAGCTACAGCTGGTCTGTCGCCAATGCGCTGGAACGCCATCTCGGCCAAAGCCGAAACGGGCTTCGCGCCGAGTTGCTCGAACGTCCGGAACAACTCCAGCTCGGAGACGTTATCGCCTACGACTGGGACGGAAACGGCACGTTTCAGCATAGTACCATCGTAACTGCGTTTGACGCCGGCGGAATGCCGCTGGTCAACGCCCATACGACGCCAAGCAAACACCGCTATTGGGACTACCGGGATTCCTATGCCTGGACCGACAATACGGTGTATCGTTTTTTTCATATCGCGGACCGGTTCTAAAGTCGGCTGAGAACTACCTATTTAAGGAAAGAGGTTTATTATGGGACAGGATAGAATCACCGTAGGACTTATCTACGGAGGCAAATCGGGAGAACATGAAGTTTCGCTACAGACAGCTTTTGCCGTATCTAAGGCATTTAATTACGACAAATACGAACTGCTTCCTTTTTATATCGACAAGCAGGGGAAATGGAAGGTCGGCGGTAAATTAAACGCGCCGTTTACCGCCCTGGAGGATTTGAAGCTTGGGGAGAGCGCAGGGGATACGTCAGCCGCAATGGGGCTCTTGTTCAGCAAGCTTTCGTCTGGTCAATCCAACATTGACGTGGTATTTCCACTTCTGCATGGAACGAACGGCGAAGATGGAACCATCCAGGGGCTCTTCGAAATGGCCGATTTGCCTTACGTCGGAGCGGGGGTGCTCGCTTCCGCAGCCGGAATGGATAAGGTCATCATGAAAAAACTGTTCGCCGAAGCAGGTCTCGAACAATGCGCTTACTGCTACTTCACCGCTACGGAGTGGGAGCGATCCAGTCATACGCTGGTACAAGGAATTGAAGAGAAGCTCGGTTACCCCTGCTTCGTCAAACCGGCGAACTTAGGCTCTAGCGTCGGGATCTCCAAAGCGAGAACACGTGAAGAATTGCTGGCATCCGTGGCGCTAGCTTTCCGCTACGATGTGAAGGTAATCGTTGAGGAATTCGTTGACGCCCGCGAAGTGGAAGTTGGGGTGCTCGGCAACGACGAACCGCTTGCCTCCGTGCCGGGAGAAATTGTCTCTTCCGGAGAATACTATGATTACCAGGCCAAATACCTGGACGGTAAATCACAGATGCTGATTCCTGCGTCCCTCGATACCGAACTGGCTGATCGAATTCGCGACTTGGCGGTCAGAGCGTTTAAAGCCATTGCCGGCAGCGGGTTGTGCCGGGCCGATTTCTTTGTGCGGAAATCGGATCACAAGATTTGGATTAACGAAGTGAATACGATGCCGGGCTTCACTCCCTTCAGCATGTATCCGCTTCTGTGGCGCGAAACTGGAGTAGCCTATGAGTCGTTGTTGGATCGGCTGATCGAACTGGCACTGGAGCGTTACGCGGCCCGGCAAGAACTGGAATTCGAAAGCGGCGTATAGACGGCGGCGGTCATCGCTGCCCGGACGAACGGTTAAGGAAAGGAAGGGATGACGATGGGGTTTCAAACCGAATTCAATTCGGTCTGTAAATTCAAGAAAGAGCAGGAGCTTTACGAACTGCTGGAATATGGCCGCGGCAAAATGCTCAAAGAAGGGCTGCGCGTCTTTCCGACAGGTCAAAAGGTGATTGCTTATTCGCCCGAAAATAAGGCGGTAGCCATTGTGAAAATCACCGCCTGTGTTGCCGAAATTAACTTCAATGGAGAGGAAGTTACCTCGGTTGAGCTGGAGTTGGTCCGTCCGCTGACGGAAGAGGAGACCGCGGTGCAGACCGCTCTGGCGTATGAAATGTTCTTCGGAGATCCGGACCGAAAATGATCGTGCGCTTTGGTTATGTAGCGATGTCCACTGTGATCGATAACGCTTCGCCGTCTAAGACGATGACGCTGAAGACGTTTAACGGAATTGCCGACCGTGAGGCGGCGATCCGGAAACTAGAGACGATTGCCGGGGATAATCTACATAACACACTTCGCCTGCTTCGACATAACGTCGGCAATGATATTCAGGTCTATCGCTTCTCCTCGAAGCTGATTCCGCTTGCGACCCACGAGTCGCTTTCAGACTGGAATCCCTTCGAAGCGTTGCGGGAGCCTTTTGCTGCCGTGGGGGAATATGTCAAGGAGCACGGCCTTCGGGTGTCGTTTCACCCAGACCATTTTACGGTACTAAGCACGCCGCGACCTGAGGTATTGAAGTCTTCAATCCGCGACCTAATTCATCATGTCGCTATGTTTGACGCCATGGGCCTGAACGCTCGGGCGAAGAACAATATCCATGTCGGCGGCGCTTACGGGGACAAGCCTTCTGCAGGAGCCCGTTTCCGAGAGAATGTGGCGGCTCTTCCGGAGCGCATCAAGCAGCGACTCACGTTTGAGAATGACGACAAGACATTCAACGCGGCCGAGACCTTGGAGCTATGTGAAGCGCTGGGCATTCCGATGGTGCTCGACATTCATCATCAGTGGGTGAACAATGAAGGCGAGAGTCCGGCCGAGCTGTGGCCGCGGATCCTGGCGACATGGCAAACGCCGTACGCACAAGCTGATTCGCCGGTAGACGATCCGCTTCCGCCGAAAATCCACGCGTCCAGCCCCAAAAGCGCCAGCGATCCGCGTGGACATGCCGATCATGTCATCGTCCTTCCGCTGCTGGAATTTCTGCGCAGCATCGCTCCGATCACCGATCGGGTCGACGTCATGCTGGAGGCGAAGCTGAAAGACGGGGCATTATTTGCGTTGATGGAGGACTTGGCACGTTACCAGGGGGATGGCGTTGAGATTTTTGATGGAGCCAGCGTGCGCATCAATCCGTAATTGTTGGACAAGCCGCGTTTGTCTCCCGTCTCTCTTGAAAAATGCAGGGAAATAAGGTAAGTTGTACAAAATGAAAGCGCAATTTAGAGGAGGATATTCATGGGTGATTTATTAGCGGGGAAAAATGTGATCGTGATGGGTGTTGCCAATGAACGCAGTATCGCTTGGGCGATCGCGCAAAGTTTGGCAGAGCAAGGCGCCCGTTTGGCTTTTACATATGAGAGCGAACGTGTGGAAGGCCGGGTACGTAAGCTGGCCGAAACGATTCCGGGTTCGCTGATCTTGCCGTGCAACGTGACGGTGGATGAGGAGATCGACAAGCTGGCCGACACGCTGCGCGGCGAATTTGGCGTGCTGCATGGTCTCGTGCACAGCATCGCGTTCGCTAAAGGCGAAGACTTGGCGGGTGAATTTGCCGATACGTCTCGCGAGGGTTTTGCATTGGCCAACGACATTAGCGTTTATTCGTTGGTGGCTGTGTCGAAGCGCCTGGCTCCGCTTATGACGGAAGGCGGCAGCATTATGACAATGACGTACATGGGATCGGAGCGCGTAATGCGCAACTACAACGTGATGGGTGTAGCCAAAGCCGGGCTGGAAGCTTCGGTTCGTTATTTGGCGAACGATCTGGGACCGAAGAATATCCGCGTCAACGCGGTATCTGCCGGGCCGATCCGTACATTGGCAGCCAAGGGCATCAGCGATTTCAACTCGATCCTCAAGCAAGTCGAGGAGAAAGCACCGCTTCGCAGAACGACCGAAACGGCAGAAGTCGGCGACACGGCGATGTTCCTGATCAGTCATCTGTCCCGCGGCATTACCGGCGAGGTTATTTTCGTGGACGGCGGGTACAATATCGTAGGCGCATAATGTAAAGACCGCATGCGGTCAGTCAGCTGAAAGTTCGTTTCCAGCGGGGCGAAACCCCCGCTTTTGGACACGGACTTTTTGCATATAGTGCAAGGCGTTCGCTTTATTCTGCGCCAGGACAGGCGAAAGGACGCAACTTTGCAATTTCAAAGACGTATAGTTTTTAAGGAGTAGATTATCAGTTTACGATGAAAGTAGAGTGAATCGATTGGAATCGAATCCGAAAGTTCCATATGTGGTAGGTAGTAAAAGTCCGATGGCCGTAGCGATCAATTGCGCCGCAAAAGCGGGAGAATGGATCAAGAGCCGGCTTGGGGGCTACCAAGATTTGAATACGAAACAGTCGCCCCAAGACTTGGTGACGGACGTGGATAAAGGCGCGGAGGCGATGATCCGCAAGCTGATTCTGACGCATTTTCCCGATCATGCGATCCTCGGCGAAGAAGGGGTAGCGCCGGGAGCGGCGGCATCTGCTGCGGCACTGAAGCAGGCTAGCAAATCGGAGTATTTATGGATCGTTGATCCGGTGGACGGAACGACCAATTTTGTGCACGGATTTCCGTTCTTTTGCGTATCGATTGCGCTGGCATATAAAGGTGATATCATTATCGGCGTCATTTATGACCCGATGCGCGACGAGATGTTTGTGGCGGAGAAAGGCAAAGGCGCGTATATCCATGGGCAACCGTCGAAGGTATCCTCCGATGCTTCTTTGTCCGGCAGCATCGTTGCCGTTGGCTTTAATCCGGACCGGGAGTTTGCGCTGCCGGTGAACATGCGTGGCCTGAATGCGTTGTCCGGTGAAGTGCGCAGTCTGCGCGCCGCTGGATCGGCAGCCCTGCATCTGGCTTATGTGGCCGCCGGTCGGCTGAGCGGTTATTACGAGGTGGGGCTAAACGCCTGGGACGTTGCCGCGGGTGCGCTGATCGTGAAGGAATCGGGAGGAATAGTGACCGATACCACAGGCAACCCTTATCACATCGGCGTACGTCATTTGATTGCCAGCAATGGCAAAATCCATGAAGAACTGCTTGGTGTGGTCCGGGCCGCGGATGCGACAGGGCTGTAAAAGCCAGCTTTCACAGCAGGTACGCTTGATCTCAGAATACCGGAAGGAGTGTCCAGGATGAGCGATAGCAAGGATTTGGAACGCGAGCTCAGCGAGATGCTGACCGAAGGGGAATACGGCAGCGAGGAAGAACGCCGCGAGGAAGAGCGCAGAAAATTGTCACCGAAGTACGAGATCCGCATTCAGACGACGTTGGATCCGATCGTGGAAGAGACGTTGAATTACCGAAAAATGGCCAAGGAAATCGATGGCCGTTATGATGATTATTTGAAAAGAACCGAACGCGTAGAGAAGAAGCCGGATTAACGGCTTCTATCTACTATTTAAAGGAGTTGAAAAGCTTGTTGAAGAACATTCGCTTAAACTTGGCTTCCGTCCTGGCGGGAGCGCTTGCTCTGATCCTTATCCTATTCAACGTCACCGCCGCCGCGCCGGTTAAAGCCGCTGAGGCGGTCCAAGCCGACGACTACCTTATCGTAGCGCTTGGCGATTCCATTACCGTCGGGTACGAGCCGGGGATGACTGAAACGAGCGTTCCGTACGGCTTCGTCGATCGTTTGAAAGAACAAGGACTGTTCCATGGCCGAACTTCGGCGGTTAATTACGGCATCCTCGGTTTGACCAGCGAAGGCTTGAAGAACTACATAACGGCGATTCAGGCAGGCTCACCGGTTACCGCTGCCGACATTCAGGCGAATGTGCCGGATCCACGGATTGCTTCATTTGCTTCCGGTATCGCGCAAGCGAAGGCCGACCTGCAGAAAGCCGATTTGATCACGATCACGATCGGTGGGAACGACTTGCTTAAGCTGCTCCCGGATGTGAAAAACATCTCGCTCGAGCAGCTCCGTGCCCAAAGTGAAGTGGTGTTGAAGGCTTATGGCGACAACCTCCGCGAGGTTATCCGCGTCCTGACGGAACTCAATCCGTCGGCGCAAGTCGTGGTTGCCGATCAATATCAGCCGGTGCCAAAGCTTGCCGACGCCTCCATTTACGAGGAGCTGCAGCAGTTGGCTGGCAAGTTTACTGCGATCGTGGATGGCATTGTTGCCGATCATGCGAACGAAGCAAAGCCGGTGAAGGCAGCTCATGTGGCAGCAGCTTTTACGGGACGCGAAATATCGCTGACGCATATTTTTTCCGATACGGATATCCATCCGAATCAAGCCGGATATGAAGTGATCGCCAAGACTTTCGCCGAGACGGTTTGGGGCAGCTTCCGTACAACAACGGCGAAGTCAGGCGGTGCGCCGATATCCGTTGTGGTCAAAGGAATTGAACTAAACACGCCATATCCGCCGATCCTGAAAAACGGTCAAACGTTTGTGGCGATCAAGGACATCACCGACGCGGTTGGAGCGTTAAGCAAATGGGATACCCGTAGTTCCACTGCCACGATCACTTACGGCAGCCGGACGGTTATCATTCCGGTGGGCTCCAAGCAAATCCAGGTGGACGGCACGCCAGCCGCCACAGCGACTCCGGCCTTCCTTCAAAAGGTTGGTAAGGAGAACAAAACCTATGTGCCACTGGCCTTGCTCGTGCAGGGACTAGGTCTCGATGTACAATATAGCGGAAAAATGAAGACGGTATTTATCAACGAAATCTAATATTGTCGTTAGGGTGGGCGGTAGAGCAGCATATGCTTTACCGCTCTTTTGCATGATTATCCCGTTTGATCAGGTTATAGATAATCGAGATGTACAGAAGCACAGGGAATGAAATGCTCAAAGAGATGAAGGCAGGCAAGCTTAGGAAAGATAAGATAAGCGGATAGAAGTAGTAGGATAGGTTGGGTTGAGGCATTGGTGAAGTAGACAGAAAATCGGCCCAAAGAGCAGCATAAAGGGATCAAGAAAGCAGGACAAGGAAGTAGGAGTGTCCCGATCAGGCAGCTGCCACGGGTAAAGGGAAGATTTGATGGCGATGGCGCATAGTTAGCTGCCGATAAGAAATCGTTGGAATGGCTGCACACATATGCAGCAAACCTTGGCGCATCGTTCTTTCTCCCCCGGACTGCCGCAATCGGCGTCGTCCCGTGTACTCGTTCAGGTATGCTTGGAGATGCTTGGTACCCAAAGCTACATACGTACACTTCAGCGATTGCCAAGCCTCGCGGACCACTTTCCGCAAGGGTGCGTATAGTCGAAAGGCCAAAGGAAACAATTGCACTTCAGATGCATGAATATCTACATTTCCGGTGATGAACTCGGCGAGATCGTGACGACTCGCCCTTTCTCCGTATGTTCTGTTCTGTGGGGGGACTAGATGAATTTTGACTCGTTCGGGTTCGCCAGACTCCGTTACTGCGCATCCTGCCACGACCACCGAGGCATGAGGGTGCGAAAGCTGACAACGCGACGGATCATATCCGTACAGATCGTTGTTGACCTTCACTACTCCGCTTAGCAATTCCCGGGCATCGAATTCCCCCATGGCATGACGTATTTTGTGCAACATTAACCAAGCGGTCTTGTAGGTAACCCGGATCACCTGGCTCAGACGCATCGCCGAAATGCCGTCGGGGAGCAGGAACAACTCCAAGGCTTGAAACCACTTCAACAAGGGCAAATGGGTTCCCTCAAAAATCGTACCGACTAAAGGTGACGTTTGGTGCCTGCAATTTCCGCACTCGAACAAAGGGATGCGTCGGGTGGTGAGACGGCTGCAGTGGGTATGAGCACAACGCGGGCAGATAAAGCCGCCCGGCCATTTCATCGCAATAATCGCCGCCGCACACTCTTCCTCATTCTTGTAAAGGATGCTAAAGTCTTGAGAATCAATTCCCGTATGTATCCCCATGTCCGCCAACCTCCAAGTCATCGCAATGCGTACGTATGTTCTCTTTTTTTATTATACCAAACATATGATCCCCTATCAAGAAAAATATTCCAACTCCCCTTAACTTCGCCTCCTGAACTAAAGGGATAATCATGCAAAGAGGGGCCAAGAAGGGATCCCGGACTTCAACACGGTTGATCCAACTCCGTAATATCGCACATAAGCTCCTTAGTCCTGGACATTTGGAGGCGGCGGACGTTTCGCTAAGCTGAATGATGAGCGGACTTATCGCATGAGTAAACATAAAAGGAGAGGGCGGAGCATGCCGAAAATCGCGGATAAATATTTGCAGGTCGACCCCTGGAAGGTCGTGGAGGAAGGCTTTGATCCGGGACGCAACCGGGTCAGCGAGTCGATTTTTTCGCTGGGGAATGAATATATGGGGGTCAGGGGTTACGCTGAAGAGGGGTATAGCGGGGATACGCTGCTGGGCAGTTATTTCAATGGGCTCTACGAAGAGAGTCCGGTCACGGCTCATTATAAAGGCATCATTAAATCGCTGCGGTTCATGGTAAACGCGGTCGATTGGCTGCATACGCGGATCACGCTTGACGGCGAGACGCTGGATTTGGCCGAGAGCAAGTTCAGCGGATTTCGTCGGGAACTGGACTTCCGAACTGGAATTTACACCCGGGAGTTGGTGTGGCATACGGCCGGCGGGAAGGACGTGTTGCTTACGTTCGAACGCTTAGTCAGCATGAAAGTGTCGCATCTCGGGGCACAGCGGATCACCTTAACGCCGCTGAACTTCTCCGGTATGGTCCAGGTGCGTACCGGATTGAACCTCGCGGTGATCCATGAGGATCAGCAACGCTATTATTGGAAACAGCTGAAGCAGGGAGAAGCATCCGTATCCAGTGGAGCCGGGATCTCAGGGATCCTGGGGGAGACGGTGAACACGGGGAACCGATTGTTTTCCGGTTTTCGCGTAGATACATCGGACGCCGTGAGCAACCAACTGGTACAGGAGGAAAACTACATCGGTCGTGAACTGATCCTGAGCCTGCAACAGGGGAAGCGCAGCGTGCTGGACAAACTGGTCATCAACGTGGCGGAGAAAGACCCTGCGACCCGTAGCGACGACCTCTGGCAAAGAGGGATCGAACTCGCGACTCGGCATGCGCAGTCGGGATACGATGCGGTAGCGGCCGAACAGCGTGCTTACTGGTCCCAAGTGTGGGCCGAATCGGACATCGCTATCGAAGGCGATCCAGAGAATCAACAGGGAATCCGCTTTTGTATTTTTCAGCTGTACCAGACTTACCACGGGGATAATCCCGGTTTCAATATCGGGGCGAAGGGGCTGACTGGTGAGGCTTACCGGGGGCTGGCTTTCTGGGACACGGAATCGTATTGCTTGCCGTTTTATATTTTCAACAATCCGAAAGCGGCGCGCAGTCTGCTCGAGTTCCGTTACCAATCGCTACCTGAAGCATTAAAGCGAGCCAAGGAATTGGATTGCAAAGGGGCATTTTATCCCATTGCAACGATCGACGGGACGGAAAGCTGCGACCTGTGGCAACACTCCAATCTCCAACTGCATGTCGGTACGGCAGTAGCCTACGGGTTGCGTCATTATGTGAACATTACGGGCGACAGAGCGTTCCTGTTTGAAAAAGGCGCGGAAATGCTAGTCCAGATCAGCCGTTTCTACGCGACTCGGGGGCAATGGGGGCAGCAGTCAGGGAAATACGGTTATTTCGGTGTCATGGGGCCCGACGAATTTCAACTGATGGTTAACAACAACTGTTACCTCAACCTGATGGCCAAAAAGCTGTTCGAGTACACACTTGAGGTGCTGGGAACGATGCGGGACGAAGCGTCTGCCGCATATGACGAGCTGGCAGCGCGACTCGGCTTGACGGGGGAAGAGCAGGAGGATTGGCGGAACAAGGCGCAGCACATGAAAATTCCTAAGGATGAGCGGACGGGGATTTTCGAAGAGCATGACGGTTTTTTCGACTTGCCTCATTTGGACATTCATGCGATTCCCGTGACGGAATTCCCGCTCTATTCGCATTGGTCGTATGACCGGCTATACCGGTATGACATGATTAAGCAGCCGGATGTGTTGATGTTCATGTTCCTGTACAACAGTGAATATTCGCTGGAGGAGAAACGCGCGAACTACGATTACTATGAATCGCGCTGCATTCACGAATCCTCGTTGTCGCCGTCGATCCACTCCATTCTGGCGGCGGAAATCGGGCGTTCGGAGGAGGCATATAAGTTCTTCGAGTTTGCGACCCGTCTGGATCTCGACAACTATAACCGGAATACGCGGGAAGGCTTGCATACAACGTCGATCGCTGCAGCCTGGATGAACATCGTGTACGGGTTCGGCGGGATGCGTTCGGATGGAGATCGGCTCGCATTAAACCCGAGTATCCCGGAACGTTGGAAGAGCTATCGGTTCATGATCACCTACCAAGGTGTGAAGCTGCTGGTGGAAGTGGATCAGAACCAGGCCTCCATCCGCGGGATGTCCGGCCGCGAGGTGGAAATCTCGGTGTATGGGAACCTGGTTAACGTTGGTGAAGCAGGCATTCGGGTGCCGCTGCGAAAGGCGGTAGTTCAATGAGCTGGATCGTTAGAGAAAGCGGGTTCGACCCGGAACGAATCGCACATCACGGCAACAAGTTCATGATCGGTAATGGGGTCTTGGGTTATCGGGGAACGTTGGAGGAGTTCGGCAAAAGCGAGCTGACCGCCACCATCGTCGCCGGTCTGTACGACAAGGTTGGGGATAAATGGCGTGAGCCAGTGAATGCCCCGAACGGGCTAGCGACGACAGTCGATTGGGAAGGGAAGCCGCTGAGCGTGCTGAAAGCCGGACCCCGCGTAGAGGCGGATGGAAACGGCGGTGGTCCGGAATTGGTGGCTCACGAGCAGTCGCTGGACCTGCGCCGCGCCTTACACCAACGGCGATCGGTGTTCCTCATGGCGGACGGCACGGAAGTAACGATCACGTCGGAGCGGTTTTGCAGCGCGGTGCGTTCGGAGCTGATCGTATGCCGTATCGCGGTGGAGAGCAGCCGGGACGGCGCGCTGACGATCGTCACCGGGATTGACGGTGACGTCTGGGATATCAACGGCCCGCATCTGGAACGGATGGAGAGCGAGTCGGATGCGACCGGAGAAGTCGTGTTGCTGACCGCGTGGACGCAGGAGCTTGGCGTGCCGGTAACGGTGGCGGAAACGGCGGACATCGTTGGTGAGGGGAGAGGGGAGCTTCTGCGCGAGGAAACCTCAATCCGTCGCAGAATCCACATCAATTCCCGGGCCGGCGAACCGGTCGAGCTTGTTAAATACGTCGCCATATTCACGGGGCAAGACGGGGCTCCTGAAGAAGATGTTCGGGCGTCAGCGGTGCAGTCCGTCTCGGAAGCACGGCAACTCGGTTACGACCGGCTGCTGCTCGAGCACGCCGAGCGCTGGGAGCGTAAGTGGGAAGCCTCCGACATGAAGGTCGAAGGCGATGACGAGGCTCAGCTGGCGTTGCGCTACAGCATGTACCAACTGCACATCATCGCACCGGATCGTTCGGAGCGCGTGTCCATCCCGGCCCGCGGATTGTCCGGGCAGGTGTACAAAGGTGCGGTGTTCTGGGATACGGAGATGTTTATGCTGCCTTTTTTTCTGCATACGGAGCCGGAGGTAGCCCGCAATTTGATGATGTACCGGGTGCATACATTGGACGGCGCGAAACGCAAAGCCGCGGAATATGGCTATGATGGGGCATTCTATGCTTGGGAAAGCCAGGAGACAGGGGACGATGCCTGTACGCTGTTTAACGTCAACGACGTGTTCACGGGGCGCCCGATGCGTACTTATTTTCGCGACAAGCAAGTGCATATCAGCGCGGATGTGGCCTACGGGATCTGGCAGTATTACGCGTTTACCGGTGATGTAAGTCTGCTTCTGGACGGCGGGGCCGAGGTGGCTTGGGAGTGCGCCAAGTTCTTTTACTCGTACGGGTACTTCAATCCGCGGAAGCAGCGGTACGAAATCCTAGACGTTACCGGACCTGACGAATATCACGAGCGAGTGAACAACAACGCGTTTACCAACCGGATGGTCAAGGAATGCCTGCGCATCGCTTTGGATGTCATGGAGATTCTGCGATCTCACAACCCTCGTCGGTACGAGGCGCTTACGGTAGGGAGCTCAATCAGCCCGGAAGAGATCCGCGATATGCATGACCGGCTGTACGTTCCGCAGCCGGACGTCGAGACCGGCTTGATTGAGCAGTTCGATCGCTATTACGCGCTTGAGGACGTCTCGCTGCCTGATTTGAAGGCTCGGATGCTTCATCCGCACGAATATCTCGGTGGAGGAAACGGCCCTGCGACAACGACGCGAATTTTGAAGCAAGCGGACATGGTGCTGATGCTGCACCTGTTTAAAGGCGATTACGACCGGTCTGTCAAACAGATGAACTGGGCTTACTACGAGCCGCGCACCGAGCATGGGTCTAGCCTCAGCGCTTGTATCTATGCCATGGTGGCGGCAGATACGGGATCTCCGGATTGGGGTTACCCTTACTTTATGCGAACGGCAACGATCGACCTCACCGGGGAATCGAAACAATATGTCGGTGACCTCTATATCGGCGGTACGCATCCTGCGGCGAATGGCGGGGCTTGGATGGCGGCGATACTGGGATTTGCCGGCTTGCGATACGATGGCCTTAAAGCAGCGCTTCGGCCCGCTTTGCCTTCCGCTTGGCAAGCGATGGAATTCCCGGTCCGCCTTCGCGGCGGTTCCTACCGGATTCGCATCAGCCGGGAAGAGGTGATTATTGCGGCTCATAGCGATAATCCGACCGCTATGCAGTTTATCGTGGGGGATAGGGATCTGGCGGTGGCGCCGGGGCAGGACGTTTGCGTCCCATATGAAGCCGACTGAAAGTTTGGATAGATATATACGAAAAATCGAATAGAATTTGCTGATTCCGGCGACTTTGGCTTAATGTATATGAAATTTCATGCTTAATTGGTTCATAGGGTGATGGAAGCCGAGAATCTGTATGAAATATCGAATAGAATTCGCCAATATTGTCGTTAGTAGCGAATAGTATTCGAAAAATCGAATACATTCATCGAAGGAGAATTCAAACATGCTGGAAACGATGAAAGGCGCGATCTTCGATCTTGACGGCGTGATCGTCGATACGGCCAAATACCACTATCTCGCCTGGCGGGCGCTCGCACGCCGTCTCGGTTTCGAATTTACCGAAGCCGACAATGAGCGGCTGAAAGGCGTTAGCCGCATGGAGTCGCTTCGCATCTTACTTGAGGTGGGCGGTGTGGAAGCGACGGAGGCAGAGCGCGAGCAAATGGCCGCGGACAAAAATGATGAATACGTCGATTCGATTTCCAAGCTGGAGCCTTCGGAAATTTTGCCGGGGGCGAAGGAATACTTGCTGCAGCTGCGTGAGCGCGGCGTGAAGATTGCCCTCGGATCGGCGAGCAAGAACGCCGCGTTCATCTTGGCCCGGCTTGGCATCGCGGAGCTGTTCGACGCGGTGATCGACGGCACCAAGGTGTCCAAGGCGAAGCCGGACCCCGAGGTGTTCCTCGCCGCCAGTGCGGCGTTGGCGTTGCCGCCGTCCGACTGCGTTGTGTTCGAGGACGCGGAGGCGGGCGTCCAGGCGGGCAAAGCCGCCGGCTGCCGCGTCGTGGGCATCGGCAGTCCGCACATTTTGGCAGCGGCTGACCTTGTTGTCAGCGGGCTGCATGAGCTGGTGCAATCGGCAAGATGACGACTCGCGCCAAATGGAATAAGGTCCCCCGGACGTTGACCGGGGGACCTTTTATTTTTTGCTGGCAAGATTCCCAAAATCCCCTACACTAAGAGGTAAGGCGCATGGGCCCAGACCTACGCGAGCGAGAATCGGAGAAATCGCCACGATCTTCGTAGGATCGCGCATCCTTGCCGATTTTGATTATTGCTATATTTGAATTGCCGGAGGTGCATTTCGTTGAAACCAGGCAACCGAACTAGAAACCCGTTCGCCAACATGAACGTCAAACAGCAAATGATTCTTCTGTTCGTCGTGATGGTGATTCCCTTATTTATCCTGAATGCCTACGGCAACTACAAAGCCGATCAGATCTTGAAGCGGAACGTCACCAATGCTTATATCGAGCTCAACAAACAGAACTTTCGGCTGATCACCCGGGACATTGAAGCGATCAACAAAGTAACGTCTACCGTGTTCCAGCATCCGTTGCTTCAGCAGCTGAATCCCAGTGGCGAAGGGACGGAAACCGTCCTGGAGCGGGTCAAAAATTACGAGAAGCTGGAGACGTTGCTGTTCAATTATTCCCAGGAAACCGACCAACGCGAGCCGCTGTATTATTCCCTTTACGTGTATGATCCGTCCAACGCGTATTTTTTTGCCCCCTATTATCCGGAGGCGCGGAAGGCGGGCGTCTATTTCTTTCTCGAACAGGAGAAGCCGGAGTGGTTTGAGGAAGCCGTCGCAAAAAAAGGAAACGGTTACCTACGCCTGATCGATCATTTGTCCCCACCTACGCAAGGGCAGCAAAACCAAAAAACGCTTGCGTATGTCCGGGCGATCAACAGCATTTACAAAAACGGCACGATCGGTGTGCTCGTCGTCTCCAACGTCGACGGCCGCATCGGCGAATCGTTGCAAACGGTCTCGATCCCAGAAGGGGAGCTGTATTTTACCGATTGGGGCAACCGCATCCTGACTTCAACGCCAGCGGAGACGCCGGCCGGGGCAATCCTGAATCTGCCGCCGGAGGCCGATCTGGGGGATTCCCTGATTGGAGTGAAGGACGTCATCACCGATGATTTTATTTATGTCATTAATTATAATTACGTCCTACAGCAGAAGCTTGTTTATAAAGTGCCTGTCAAGGCGCTGTTACAGCAACAAAACGAAATCAAACGAATCATCCAACTCATCTCTATCGCTTATTTTGCGGTGGGTCTAGTGCTGATTTTGTATTTCTGGCGGTCGCTCATGACCCCGATCCAGAAGCTGGTTTATTTCGTCCGCCGCTACGAGCCGGGCAACGTAGTGCCGGAGACGCCGCACCGCGATCGCAATGACGAGGTCAGCGTGTTGATCTCTACGATTTACGAGATGGCACGCCGGCTCAACGGGCTGATTCATTATAAATACCAAATGGACATTAAGCAGAAGGAAGCCCAACTGCAAATCCTGTACCAACAAATCAACCCGCATCTGCTGTACAACACGTTGGAAAGCATCTATTGGAAAAGCGCCATGGAGGGAAACAACGCCTCCGCAGAAATGATCAAGGAGCTGTCTAAGCTGATGAAGATCAGCCTCAGCCGCGGCCGGGAGTTGATCACGCTGGAGGAGGAGCTGGAGCACGCCTCCGCTTATATCAAGCTGCAGGAGCATCGGTACGAGTACGGATTCCGCGTGACCTGGGACGTGCCGGCCGAGTTGAATGCCACTGTCATTCCCAAAATCACGCTCCAGCCGCTCATTGAGAATGCCATCATTCATGGTGTTAAGCATATGGGGGAAGACGGCGAAATCGCCATCCGCGCCGAAGCGGACGATGCGCAGGGCCTAGTTCGCATAACAATAACCGACAATGGATATAAACCGGTTGATTTCGAGGCGATCGACAGGCTGCTTAATGACGAGACGCCAAGCCCGTCCTTCGGTTATGGGATCCGCAACATCCATCAACGGCTCCGGCTGCACTTTGGGGCGGAGTACGGCTTGAAGTACGCGGGGAGAGTTGAAGGCGGCACCGCAGTTACGATTACCTTGCCCCTCGCGGCCGACCGAAACGAATGACGAACAGGGGGAACAAGCACATGTATAACATTTTGGTCGTCGACGACGAACCGTTGATTTGTAAAGGATTATCCGGGCTATTGACCGCCTCGGGTCTTGATATCGGCCAGATCTACACTGCATATAACGGGCATGAAGCGCTGGATTACGTAAGGATGGAGGATATCGATTTGCTGGTCACCGACATCCAGATGGGGGAAATGAACGGGATCGAGCTGATGCAGCAGGCGAAGCTGATCAAGCCATGGGTGCAGACGATCATTATCTCGGCGCACGAAACGTTTCAATACGCGCAAATGGCAATCCGGCTAGGGGCCAAGGATTATTTGATCAAGCCGCTGAACAGCGAGCAGTTCCTCGATTCCGTGCGCAACGCGCTGCTGAAGATGGATAAGCCGATGCCGCAGGCCGAGGAGTGGTTGTCCGGGGGAGCAGAGCACTTCCGCATGGTGGAGCCGCTCCCGGAATCTGGCGATCGGCTGAGCCGCCTTTTGCGCGAACCCTCCGAAGGAGATCAAGAGCAGCAGACCGCCGAAGCCGAGCGGTTGGGGCTTACCGGTCCGTATTTTTCCGTGATCAAAATCAAACTGGTCATCCCCGCCGAGAAGGAGCCGTCGGCTGACCAGGACGAGGATACCCGCCTATTCCGCTACGCGGCGCTGAATATTGTCAACGAGCTGCTGCATCAGGAGTGGCGGGCGGCGTCTTTTTACACTCGGAGCCTGGAGATGGCCCTCATCCTGCAGTGGAACGAAGCGGAGTATGCCGAGCCGAACCTCAACAAAATCAACCAGCTCGAAATGCTAGGCCGCAGCCTGCACCATCATATTCACAAGTATCTTGGCTTGCTATGCACGGTTGGGATCAGTCAAATTCTCAAGGGCGCGGGGTTCTTGGATGCACTGAGCCGGCAGGCGGACAAAGCGATGTTGTGGGGTGGGGGACACGGGGATTACCATGTGTTTTATTACGGCGACTTCAACTGGCATAACTATACCCAGGACCCTTCCACTGAGGAGTTGACGACACAGAGCAACCGGATCGTGGAGAGTGCCAAGAAGTATATCGAGGAGAATTACCGGCAGAAAGGGTTAACGATCCATGAGGTGGCCCGTAGCAACCACGTCAGCCCCAATTATTTGAGTTACCTGTTCAAGAAAAATACCGGCTATAACCTTTGGGAATATGTCATCAAGCTGCGGATGGAGGAGAGCAAAGCGCTGATTCTGAACACGGACCTCCGTCGATACGAGATTGCCGAACGCGTGGGCTACGAGTCACCCGAGCATTTCAGCAAGATATTCAAGAAGTATTTCGGCGTCAGCCCCACGGAGCTGAAGAAATAACGATGAAGTAAGAACGACCATAGTTCACATAGTTTTAGACATGTTCGCCGGGGGACTCCCTTTTTACAATGGATAGAGACACTACGTAGAAAAGAGGGAGAAAGATGGGGGAACCCGTGATTTCACCGGGGAACATGCAGCAGGACACGGTTAGGGCGGACGTTATGCGGTCGCCGCGGCGGGGATCAAACTGGAAGAAGTACATGTGGGGTTATCTATTTCTGGTTCCGGCGATTGCCACATTTATCGTGTTCTTATGGGTCCCGATCATCAAAGGGATGGTTTACAGCTTTTATAATATCGATTTCGTCAAAGGCAACACGTTTGTCGGAATGGACAATTACGTGAAGGTGTTCAACAACCCCGACGTACTTCTGTCGGTTCGCAACACCTTGTATTATATGCTTCTTTGCTTGGTGATCGGCTTTTGGGTACCGATCGCCGCATCGATCGCGATTTCCGAACTTCGCTGGTTCCAGGGCTTCGCGCGCATTGCGGCGTACCTCCCGTTTGTCGTGCCGGGCGTCGTCCTATACGGGATGTGGCGCTGGATGTACGACCCGGTTGGGCCGATCAACGCATTGCTTGGATGGTTTGGGGCCGATCCGGTATCCTTCGTCTCCGACGGCAGGTGGTCGATGGTCTCGATCGTCTTTATGGAGACGTGGCAGCAGTTCGGTTCGGCGATGCTGATTTATTTGGCCGGGGTGCTGAGCATTCCGCGGGACTGGTATGAAGCGGCGGAAATCGATGGAGCCGGCGTCTGGGCCCGGATTAAATATATTACGCTGCCCTCGATGCGGAACTTGATCGTGCTGATGTTGATTCTACAGCTGATCGGCACTTCTCAGGCTTACCAATCGCAGCTGGCTTTGCTGGACGGCGGTCCAAACAAAGCAACGTTGACCTACGCGCTCTTGACGGTCAAATATGCCTTTACCCAGCTCGACTATGGGGCAGGGACTGCGCTGGGCGTCCTGATGTTCCTCGTGCTAAGCGTGCTTGGCGTGCTGCAATACAAGCTGAACAAGGAGGAGTACTGATTATGAAAGAAAGAGGCATCCTGTCGCCCTCCGATTTGCAGAAGCCGCTTAATAAAATCGTTTACGGATTTATGGTGTTGTGCATCGCGGTCATGGCTTTTACGATGTTATATCCAATCGCGATGACGATGTTCAACGGGCTCAAAAGCAATCAGGAGGTCAACTCGTTCCCGCCGCGGTTTTTGCCGCAGGAGTGGCATTGGGACAATTTTCCGAAAGCTTGGGGTTATATCGATCTGCCGATGTTTTTGAAAAATACCCTGCTGATCTTCGGCGGTAACCTGCTGATGACCATCCTGGTACTTGGCCTCGCCTCGTTCAGCATTTCGCGGATCCGCGTGCCGTACAGCCGGGCGATATACTTCTTCATTCTGCTCACGTTGTTTATTCCGGCCTCGAGCTACATGATCCCGAACTTCGTGAACCTGAAGGAGTTGGGGCTGTTGAACTCTTACTGGGCCTTCTGGTTGCCTGCCGGGGCAAATGCGTATTATTTCCTGCTGATGAAAAACTTCTTCGACGGCATCCATCCAGAAATCTTCGAGGCAGCCCGGATTGACGGGGCTTCGGAGTGGACCAGTTACTTGCGGATCGCGGTGCCGCTGTCGGTGCCGATCTTTGCGACGCTGGCGATCTTTATTTTCTCCACGGCCTGGAATGACTGGTTCTGGCCATCCCTGGTCATGCATACGGAAGACAAGTACACGCTGGCGACGGCGATTTACAAGTATGTGATTAACGCGCGGAATATGGACAGCAGCCTCAAGTTCAGCATTTTGTTCATGGTCATGATTCCGCCGATCTTCGTGTTCCTCGGGTTCCAGAAGTTTATCATGCGCAGCGTCAACTTGTCCGCGGTCAAAGGATAGGTAGTTCAAAAAGTAATCTTTCCATGACGAGGCAGATCATGAGGCAGATTCGACGTCGAATCTTGAATTCAGCCGGGCCTTCTGTTGCTCACGTAGGTCTGCCTACGCTCCGCTACTCAGGCCCTAGCTTCATCCAACCTTCTCGGTCCTGAAAACCTGACTTTTTGAACCTTCATTGTAACGATCGTAGGCCTGCACATGAAAGTCATAAGATCACACATCGATTGCGAAATCGTTCTCTTTTATGATGAACATGCAAGATAACCTAACTTTTAGAAAAGGGGAGTTTCAATGCGCAAGTTTTCAGCGGTGTTGATGTGCCTGATGCTGTTCGGCTCGTTGCTAGCGGCCTGCGGTGGAGGAAACAACAAGGAAGCCCAAAATAACGGCGGGAATGGCGGCGGGAATGTGGCGGCCACGGGCAACAACGGGGGAGGCAATGCCGAACCGGCTGCGGGAGAAGCCGATGACATCACGCAGCGCAAAGTTACGATCAAAATCCACTATCCGCTGCCGGACGAAACGACGCTCCGCCAGCAGGAGGACGATAAAATCGCTCGCTTTCAGGCCAAGTACCCGAACGTGACGATCGTGAAGGACGACTGGCAGTATAGCGTCAACGAAATCGGCGTGAAGATGGCGTCCAACGAAGCGCCAACCTTCTACAATACTTGGGCAACGGAAGCCCAGTTCCTGGTCGAACGCGGCTGGGTTGCCGACATCACGGAGCTGTGGAACAACTGGGAGTACAAGGACGAAATTAACCCGGTGCTGCAAAACCAATTTATCGTTGACGGCAAGGTGTACGGGATCACCCAAAACGGTTACGTCACTTCGACCGTAGTCAACAAGAAGCTGCTGGACGATAAAGGGATCGCTGCTCCAGCGTTCGACTGGACTTGGGATGACATGTACAACGTAGCCAAAGGCGTCGCCGATCCGAAGAAGGGCATTTCGGGGATCGCTCCGATGGGCAAAGGCAATGAAGCGGGCTGGAACTGGACCAACTTCCTGTTTGAAGCCGGCGGCGACATCGAAACGAATGAGAACGGCAAAGTGACCGCCGTCTTTAACTCCGAGGCCGGGGTGAAGGCGCTGGATTTCTACAAGAAGCTGAGATGGGAAGCCAACGCGATCCCGCAAGACTGGGCGCTGGGCTGGGGCGATGCCGTCAGCTCCTTCCAACAAGGCCGGACCGCGATGGTGATCGCCGGGGCGTTTGACGTCATTCAAGCGGCGCTGAACGAAGGCGGCATGAAGCCGGAGGACGTCATTGCTTACCCCATGCCTGCTGCAGAGAAGGGCGGCAAACATTATGGCGTTCTGGGCGGCAATTACCTCGTCATCAATCCAAATGCCACGAAGGACGAACAGGAAATGGCGTTCCGCTATATCACGTTTGACTACTTCACCGATGACGCTTTGAAATCGGTCGAAGACACGATCAATGCCCGTAAGGCTGAAGGCAAATACTACGTGCCGACGCCGCTGGAATATTTCAGCGAAGATTCCGACTACGCCGGCAAAGTGAAAGCCATTTACGACAAGTACGACAACGTGTACAAATACGATCCACAGTTGTTCAGCCTGCTGGAAGGTAAGCCGGAAGCGCAGTTCGGCACGCAGGACTACTACGCGACGATGTCGAACGTCGTGCAGGAATCGTTCTCGAAGAAGGGCACCGATTCCAAGAAACAGCTGGATGTCGCAGCGAAATACGTGCAGGAGAATTTCTTCGATAAAATTCAACCGCAATAAGCGGCAGGTTGCTAAGGAGCCTCCCCGGGCGGTCCGTTTGGACTGTGGGGAGGCTCTTTTTTGCGTCGAATGTGTCTGAAGGAGAGCGGTAAAGGTTGGGGTGCGGGAGAATGGAGAGTTGAGTTGCTCATTTGGCGCTGGAATAACATCAAAAGATGCGGCGGCGGGTGGGGAGTGGGAGCTAGAGCTGTGGACGGCGAAATCAACGCTAACGGAACGGAGAGACGTTATTTCTCATTTTAGGCGTGGTTCAATGCCTGTTTGGGCCAAATAGCGTCATCTGGTTCCGTTAGGCTGGGAAATGGTCGGGAAATGGACGAATAAGGTCATTTGGTTCCGTTAGAGGGGGAGAGGGGCGGAGTCAGCAGAGGCGGAATGAGTGTGGCCGCTGAGGCGAATGAACGCATGCTGCCGAGTTTCGATGGATTACACGATCACGCCGCCGCGGCCGTTTTGTCCTTTTGCTGGCGCGCGCGGGCTTGTCGGCCCAGCACCAGGCCAACGAGCGAGGCCATCATCTGCTGGAACACCATGCCCAGCACGACCGGGACGGCCACCGGAGCAGGGAAGTAGGTGACAGCCAGCACTGCGCCGGCGCTGATGTTGCGCATGCCGCCGTTGAAGACGAGTGCCACCTTGTCGGACTCGTTTAGGCCAATCAACCGGGACAAGCCGAAGCCAAGCACGTAACCGATCGCCGCGAGCGTAACGATGATGGCGGCGAGGCCCAGCAGCCGCGGGCTAAAGTCGGTTAGATAAGGAGCGACAACCGCACCGTTGATCGCCACGACGGCAGCCATGGCGAGCTTCGAGAACGGGTTCAACCAAGGCCCCCAGGAAGCGATGACCTTGCTTTTGCTCCATTGGTTTAACAGCATGCCAACCAGCGACGGGACGACGATCATCCAGAACAGGCTGGTCATCATCGCAGCGGCGTCGAGCTGCACACTTGCGCCGACTAGCAGCGACAGGATTCCGGGCACGACAAACGGCGCCAGCAGTGTATCGATCAGGATGATCGACAAGGTCAAGGCGATGTTGCCTTTGTAGATGCCGACCCACACAAAGCTGCTGACGCCAGTTGGAATTGCTGCAGCGAGAATGAAACCGGTAATCGTATAGAAATCCCCGGGGAACGCCACATGCCCCATCCCCATGGCGATCAGCGGCATGGCGAGATGGAGAATGAACAGGCAGAGCACCAGGGGAAGCGGTTTTTTGAGCACGTTCAAGAAATCCTTGAAGCTCAGGCTGATGCTCCCGGCAAAGGTCATGAAAGCAAACAGCCACGGAGACCAGGAGGTGTATGCGGCAAGTTGGCTCCCACTAAGAACGCCGATCAATATGCTGGCAGGCGTGATTAGTGGCATCAGTTTGTTTAGTTGTCGGTTGAGCGTTTGCAGCAAATTCATCGTCAGGTCATCCTTTGGATTATAAGCTTCTTGTAGTATAGAACGTTCGCGGAGAATCGTAAATGGGACGGAGCCGGGATAGCACTTGAACGAAAAAAAAAGTCTGCCTGATCGTAACCGAACCAGGCAGACTTAGTAGGTTTAGCGGGCAATTTCCTTAAACGAAGCCTCGGCAGCCTCCAAGGTGAAGTTGATGTCGGCATCCGTGTGCGCCGTCGTCAGGAACCAGGCTTCGTATTTCGACGGAGCGAGGTTGACGCCGCGACGGAGCATGGCGCGGAAGAAGGCGGCGAACGCTTCGCCGTCCGTGTCTTGCGCCTCGTCGTAATTCGTGACCGGGTGGTCGCAGAAGTGCGTGGAGAACGAGCCGCGAATCCGGTTGATCGTCAGCGGCACTCCAAGACGGCGGGCCGACTCGGACAGGCCGTCGGTCAATTTTACGGCGAGACGGTCCATCTCGTCGTAAACCCCGGCACCCTGCAGCACTTCGAGGCAGGCGATACCGGCGGAGATGGAAGCCGGGTTGCCCGCCATCGTCCCAGCCTGATAGGCCGGGCCCAGCGGCGCCACCTGTTCCATGATCTCTTTGCTGCCGCCGTACGCGCCGATCGGCAACCCGCCGCCGATGATTTTGCCGAGGGCGGTCAGGTCCGGCCGGATCGCTTCGTGATTTGAGAGGCCGGCGTACGTTTGCGCCGAGCCGTAGTGGAAGCGGAAGGCCGTAATGACCTCGTCGTAGATGACGAGGGCGCCATACTGCCGTGCGAGCCGGCAGAGCTCTTCCAAGAACCCGGGCTTCGGCATCACCATGCCGAAGTTCCCAACGATGGGCTCGACCATGACCGCGGCGACGTCGTCGCCCCACCTGTCGAGCGCCTCTTTCAGCGCCGTAGCATCGTTAAACGGCACGGTGATCACCTCGTGTGCGATGCTGGTCGGAATGCCGGCGCTGTCGGGGATGCCCAACGTGGACGGGCCGGAGCCGGCGGCCACGAGCACGAGATCGGAATGGCCGTGGTAACACCCGGCAAATTTGATGATCTTGTTGCGTTTCGTATACGCGCGCGCAACGCGGATCGTGGTCATGACCGCTTCCGTGCCGGAGTTGACGAAGCGCACCTTGTCCATCGAAGGGATCGCTTCCTTCAGCATGACGGCCAAGCGGATCTCCAGCTCCGTTGGCGTGCCGTATAACGTACCGTTCGCCGCCGCCTCTTGGATGGCCTTCGTGATGTGCGGATGGGCATGTCCGGTGATGATCGGGCCGTAGGCGGCCAAATAATCGACGTATTTGTTCCCGTCCACGTCCCAGAAATACGCGCCCTCGGCTTTTTTCATAAAAACAGGCGCCCCGCCGCCAACCGCCTTGAAAGAGCGGGAGGGGCTGTTGACGCCACCTACAATATGCTGCAATGCTTCTTCGTACAATCGTTCGGATTGCGATCGGTTCATATTTCTATACTTCCTTTCTGGTTGAAGAACTGGAGAGAACTAGTTTGACAGATGCATCGGTGATCCAACTGCAAAAGTACATTTGATTTACCTGAAAACCGGCGTTTTCGTGCGATCAGCTGCAATAGTGCATCTCAATTAGCGGGATAGGTCCCCAAAAGTGACTTTTAAGAGGAAATGAACTGCACTTTTACATCCGGCGAGCCCATAAGAGCGGTTTTCACCAAAATGAACTGCACTTTTACATCTCGTTGCAATTGGTGGTGCGATTAGCGCGCCTTTAGAGGCGCCAGCCTCAAGGGCTGGCCGCCTCCAGATTCGCGTCGCTCCCGGCGTTCGCTCCCGTCCGGCTAGAGCCGCTTCCACCATCACCGGCATCGCCGCTGCTGTCGTTGCTCCCCGTTCCGCCGGGCTCGCTGCCGCTTTCGGCCCCGTCGCCGGTGCCCGTTTCTTCGCTCTTATTAAATACGTCCTGCACGTATTGCTTCAATTCATCTTCGCTTCGGACGCCCAGCACGGACGAACCGCCAACGCTTTTCTCGACCAGCAGGTCCATCGGCGGAATTTGCTCGCTGGCGGACATCTGCGCGTCATACCCGACGGTGGCCAGCTTCCACATATCTTGAACCGACAGATTCGTGTCGATGTAAGGATTGATTTTCTCTAAAATCGAAGGTAATTTCATGATCGAGGTCGTCGATTTCAGCTTATCCGCTACGGCCTTCAGGAAATTGCGCTGCCGCTCGGTCCGGGTGTAATCGGAGAGGGCGTCGTGTCGGAAGCGGACGTATTGCAGCGCGGTTTTGCCGTCGAGGTGCTGCTGTCCTTTTTTCAAATCGATGTCGTATTCATGGTTATCCGCTTTGCTGGTGTAGTGCATATCTTTTTCCACGTAAAAATCCACCCCGCCGACCGCATCCACCAGCTCGATGAATCCTTGGAAGTCGGTATACACATAATATTGAATCGGGATGCCCAGCAGGTCGGAGACCGCCTGCATGGCCGTATTCGGACCATGGGTGATCGCCGTATTGATCCGATCCGAGCCGTGCTCCGGAATTTCCGTATACGTGTCGCGCAGAATCGAGAAGAGGTAACCCTTCTTGCTCACCGGGTCTAGGGATGCGACCAGCATCGTATCGGAGCGGGGGATTTCCCCCTTCTTCAAACCGCGCGCATCCACGCCCATCAACAGGATGTTCACGCGTTCTGTGCCTTCCCATTTCGGCGGTTCCGGCACTTTCGTCTCGGTTGGCTGCACGTTATAGAAAGGAGACTGCTCTCCTTCTTTTTGAAAATTGTCCACTTGGTTGTAGATGGCGGTAAAATAGTAAGCCGCAAAGGCGGCCAGGACGACGACCACTCCGATCACCGACCAGAGAATCGCCCGTTTTGTGCGTTTCGTCATTGGGTTCGTTCCTTTCAGATCGTACGATAAATTCGGTTTCTATTATAGATATACTACATATCTTTACATTATAATTTTTTTTGTAAATACAATCAATTTCAGGGTTGGAGAGGCCCGAGGAGGAGTTCACATGTCGGAACAACCGCAGGAAGTGCAAATCGGCAAGCCCGTTCCGGACTTTCGGTTACCCGCAGACAGCGGGGAGGAAATTTCGCTATCGCAATTTCGCGGCCGCAAGGTCGTTCTTTATTTTTATCCCAAAGATTCAACCCCGGCTTGCACCCAGGAGGCTTGCGATTTTCGCGACCTCGCCCAGGCGTACGGGGAGTATGGAGCCGTGGTGCTTGGAATCAGCGGGGATACGGTAAAATCCCACGGAAGGTTCGTCCAGAAGCAGGGGCTAAATTTTCCGCTTCTATCGGACGAGTCCCATGAAGTGTGTGGGTTATTTGGCGTGTGGCAGCTAAAAAAAATGTACGGTCGCGAATTCGAGGGCATCGTTCGTTCCACGTTCCTCATCGACGAGGAGGGCAAGCTTCTCCGCGAATGGCGCGGTGTCAGAGTGAAAGGGCACGCCGAGCAAGTATTAGAGGCGCTTCGGGAGACGAATAAGATGTAAGTCGGGGGCTAGGGTTATGCGCCAGGTCACCCCTTTTGTCAAGCGACAAGGGGTGATTTTTTTATGCCTTTGGCAGCGAATCCGGAAGTCTATTTGCGTTTCTACCTTCATACAATCTACCAGATAGGCCATGGATTCATAGAAAAGAATTTGATCCTAGCTGCGGAGGTAGAAGGTCGATGAAACAAAGAAGAATTTCCGGACTTATGCTGGTTCGTATGATGCTGCTTACACTGGTGCTGATCGCTGCGATTGGCGCCCCGCTGGGCTTTCAGCCGCAAGGCTTGCCCGAGGTGAAAGCCCATGCCATGAAGGAACAAGCCGCGGTGGGATCCGCGACCCATAAAGTGAATCTCGCTACACCCCAGAAGGTGCAAACTGTAAATCATTCAGCCGTTGGCACGGCCGCGATACCGGCGGCTTTGGCGTCGGCTAAACCGAAGAAGAAAGTCGAGACGTCTCAGGAAGCAAAGAAGAAAACGCAAGGCAAGACGGTGTACCTAACCTTTGATGATGGGCCAAGCCCGCATACGGATCAGGTGCTTGAGATTTTGCGGCAGAAGAAGGTCACCGGCACCTTCTTCGTGCTTGGTCAGCAGGCCAAACGCTACCCTGAGGTGATCCGGCGTATCGTCGACGCCGGTCACGCGTTGGGAAATCACACGTATAATCACGACTATGATGCGCTGTACGACAGCTTTGGCCATTTCTGGAAGCAGGTCAAGGCAACGGAGGAGGTGCTGCGGGAGATCACGGGAACCCGTACGCCGCTGGTACGTGCGCCGGGCGGGACGTACGGGCATTTTGACAAAACGTACTTTAGCTTGTTGGAACAAGGCGGGTATAAGGTTTTCGACTGGAATGTGGACAGCGGTGATTCTAAACGCAAAGGCGTTCCGGCGGACGAAATCGTAAGCAACGTTAAGAATGAGAAGCCCCAGGACCAGGTGATCGTATTGATGCATGATGGAGGGGGACATGAAGAAACCGTCAAGGCGTTGCCGGAAATTATCCATTACTATAAAAAACTAGGTTATGAGTTTTCAACATTGTCCGCGGAGCAGAAGCCCGTTCAATTCACGCTGGATCGGGGGATTGGCAAGAAAAACCGCCCTGCACCTTCAGCCGAATGGGTAGCGTCCAATGTGGCTCCCAATGCGGCTTTGTTTGAACCGGAGCTGCCGTTGACGGTGGAAGCGGGCAGTGTGCAAATGCGCCTGAATGCCGGGGAATATGAAATGCTAGACGGCCAGTATCTGGCACCTGTTCGCACGGTGATGGAGCGCCTTGGCGCCGAAGTCTATTGGAGCGAGGCGACGCAAAGTGCCTTTATCGAATGGGGGGAGGCCTCCGTCATCGCCGATACGCGACGCGGGGTGCTGACCGCCGAACGCAAGGATGGATCGGTCGTCGAATGGGAAGTGAGGTTTGACCGCAAAGCGCAGGCGTTATGGATTCCGTTGCGTCCGCTGCTGGAAGCATTGAACCATCCGATCGTCGAGGCGGTTTCGACCGCAACCGAACGGCGGGTTTCGGCACTCTAGCAAGAGCTGGTCGCGAGCTGGACGTATCCTTTCTCTCTTCCATGTCTATTTTCGCTAGTTTCTGGGGAAACTGGTTGATAGATTACGGCCATGGTTTAGAAATGGAGGGGGAAGTCACGATGAATCACGATCAAGCGCAGGCGCTGTTGGAGCAGCTTGTTCACAAAGTGGATCGGGTGATTGTAGGGAAAAAGAAGGAGATCGAGCTCGCGGTGGTGGCGATGCTGAGCGGTGGTCATATTCTGCTAGAGGATGTACCCGGAGTGGGCAAAACGATGTTGGTTCGCACGTTGGCGGCCTGCATCGGCGGTTCGTTTGGCCGCATCCAATTTACGTCGGACCTGTTGCCTTCCGATGTGACCGGCGTAACGGTATACCATGCGCAAAGCGGTCAGTTCGAGTTTCGACCCGGACCGGTGTTTGCGAACGTCGTGCTGGCCGATGAGATCAACCGGGCGGCTCCGCGAACGCAATCCGCGTTATTGGAAGCGATGGAAGAACGGAAAGTGACGATTGACGGAGTTACGCGGGCATTGCCGAAGCCGTTTCTGTTGCTGGCTACGCAAAATCCGCTCGAATACGAGGGGACCTATCGCCTGCCGGAGGCACAGTTGGACCGTTTCCTCATGCGGCTTACGCTGGGGTATCCCCAGCCGGAACAGGAGGTAGAGATGCTCAGCCGGATGCAGGATCCGCCAAATCCCGCTGAGTTGAAGCCGGTATTGCTTCCAGAGGAAATGGCCGTGATGCAGCGTCTGGTGCGGGGCGTCCTGGTAGACGATGTCATCAAGCGCTATATGGTTGGAGCCGCGGACGTTTCACGGCGTCATCCGCAAATTGCGCTGGGCTTAAGTCCGCGCGCGACGCTCGCCTGGATGGGCGCTGCACAGGCGATGGCGTACTTCAAGGGGCGGACGTTCGTCACGCCGGACGATGTGAAGGCCGTTGCACCCGCCGTGCTAACGCACCGGATCGTGCTCCGGACCGAAGCCAAGCTCGCCGGCATCGATGGAGTGCAGGCGCTGGCGAGTGTGCTGTCTAAGGTCCATGTGCCGATTTTCGCACGGGCATCGGGGAGTTCGTCATGAAGAATGCGGGATGGGGATGGCCGGTAGCGATCGTGTTCTTGGGAACTTTGGGGGGCTGGTATGCATGGCGAGGCGGGGCATCAGCCTTGTTCTTATTGGTGTTGGCTGGCTTTGTCATGTTGCAAGGCGCGCTGGTGCAAGCGCTAGGCCCAAAGCGCTTTAAGGTCGAGCGTGCCTGGCAGCCGGAGTTCCCGGTTGCCGGTGAACCGGTCACTATCACGTTGAAGGTTCGCTGCGAAGGAGGGCTACCGCCCATCTGGTTGCAGGTTGAGGATGAGCTGGCTGGGGCCGCTGCTGGACAAGGAACGAACCGCCCGGGGGTCCGGGGCGGTAGTTTGTTTTTCGCCGGATTCCGTCGGGATTATCGGGCTATGTATACGATTCAAGGCTTGCCTCGGGGGGTCTACAAGGATATGCCCATACGGTTGAGTTGGGGCGATTCCTTCGGTTGGTTTAAACGCAGCCGTGGCACCGCTGCAGCCGAGGTGATGGTTATTCATCCCGCGCCCCTGGCGGCGGATCCGCCGGAAGCAGAGGAGCGGGGCGAGCAAGAGGGCGGCGGGGCTTGGCAGCCCCAACTGGTCATGTCTTCCCCGGCGCCTGGCCGTTTGAGGCCTTATGCACCGGGAGATCCGCTGCGCCGAATTCATTGGAAATACTCCGCAAAAAAGGGAGAGTTGCTCTCCCGCATCCCTGAGGAACAAGGCGTGATGCCGAGGTATTTGCTGTTGAGCGCGCAGCAAGGGGAATACGCGAACCCCGCGGGCTTTGAGCTGGCGATCTCAGCTGCCGCAACTTGGCTGCGTCGTGAGGCCGGCGATTCGGGCGCTGGTGAGCTCAGGTTCAGCCACGGAGCGATGGCCGGCCCCTGCCGGGTCACCGGTCGCGAGGGCATGATGAGCGGCCTGGAACAGCTCGCCGGTCTTCGACGGGGGGACGGCCTATCTGCAGGAGGACTGCTCCGCCGGGATTGGTCCGAGGTGCTATCCCAAGGGCAAAGCCTCACGGTCATCACGGGTAGGCTTACGACTGAATTGGCCGGAGACTTGCTGCATTTGGCTGAGCTTGGGGTGACCGCGGAGGTTTGGTGTGCCGGCGGTCTCGGCGGATCGGGTCAACCGATCCAACTGGCGGGTCGGCTACGGGAGCGGGGCGTCATGGTAGTAGATCTCACGCTGTATCGAACGAAGTCCCGGCAGAAGGAGGCGAGTGAGCATGTCAGCGCCTAAACATGTAGTGCTCACGGCCGGAGGGACCTTAGCGGCGTCGATTCCTTCTCGGCGAGGCAGCCATCCTGCGCCTTCGGCCTTCCTGCGGATCCTGATCACGCTGCTGCTCTTCGGATTGTTCGGGGAATGGTTGTATCCCTTGCACGCGATGATGCCGGATAGGCAAACGGAGCTCATTCCGCTGTTCTTTATTCTCACCGGGGCATTGCTGCTGTTCGGTTGCCTGCGTCTTCCGTCCGGACTATTTGCACCGTTACCGCCGATGCTGATCGCCGGAGCCATGCTGTATCTCTTCGGACGGGAAGAAGGGGTATCCTGGTTTAGCGGTTACGCGCAAACGATCGCTGCCGATCTGGACGAGTTTTTGAGCACGGGAAGACTTTACGCCATCAGTATGGAGACGCGGGCGCTGCTGTTATTGATCGGCTGGACACTGCTGGTCGTATCCGTACAAATGCTGGCGCTCTCGCGCCAAAGCATTTTGTTATTCTTGTCAGCTACTGTGATTTATTTGTTGGTACTCGAGGCAACCGTGGGCCTGGAATTGTATTTAGGTGTCATCCGCACGGCGGCGCTGGGTCTGGCGCTGCAAGCGGCGGCGTTCCATCGCGGCGAGTCCGGGGCGAGCCGGGGAACCGGGAGCGTTGCCGGCGGGGGCGTCGTGCTCGTTTGCGTTGCCGGCGCGGCGCTGCTCAGCTCGTTGCTGCCGCTGCAGCCGGTGCGGGCGATCTCTTGGGAGCAGGTCGCCCGCAGCTTGTCGGACTGGAGCGGTGCCGAGCTGACCGGACAGCCGGGCGGTGCCGCGGCGGTCAGCGTATCCGGCTACGGCCGAGACGACTCCAAGCTGGGCGCGCCGCTGCGCCTGCGCCATGACCCGTATTTTACGGCGTTGTCGCCGTACAATACGTACTGGCGCGGCGAAAGCAAAAGCGTGTACACCGGCCGGGGATGGATTCAACCGGCCGGAGAAGGCTCGCCCACGATCGCCGGGACGGAGCGCTCCGGTGACCTCGCGGGCGATATGGCCTTGGGCGCTGCCGCTGCTGCCGTCGCCAGCGTCGACACCGGCCGGGAGCTGATCCGCCAAACGGTGACGTTTGAAGCGCCGTTGACAGGGCGGGTGGCCCTGCTGTCGGGCGGGCTTCCGGTCCAGGCGGAACGGATCATCGCCGGAGACCAGAGTCAGTCGGTGCAGTTGGAGCCTCGGTTTGACGCCTGGGCGGATGCCTTCATCGTCGATTATGCCGCCTCGTCGGAGCAGATTTACGGCTATGAGCTGACCTCTTCGGTGCCGACAGCGTCCACAGACGAGCTTCGCCAAGAGGAGGGGCCGGACCCGCTGGAGGTCCGGGACCGCTTTCTGCAATTGCCGGAGGCTCTGCCGGAGCGGGTGCGGAAGCTTGGCGAACAGCTTGTCGCCGGAGAAAGCAGCCGCTATGATGCGGCAGCCGCCGTCGAGAGTTACTTAAAGCATCGTTACGCTTATAGCTTGGATTCCCATCAGCCGCCGGAAGGGGCCGATTTCGTTGACCGCTTTTTGTTCGTCGACCGCATCGGCTATTGCGATCACTTCTCGACGGCGATGGTCATCTTGCTTCGCAGCGGCGGGGTCCCGGCCCGTTGGGTCAAGGGTTTCGCTCCGGGCGAGCCTGGGTCATCTGCCGCTACGACAGCTGCCGAAGCGGATAACAGAGTGGCACCTGCATCCACCGTTGGCGGCACCGATTCCGTTGAACTGCATCGGTATACCGTGACGTATGCTGATGCGCATTCATGGGTGGAGGTGTATTTTCCCGAGACCGGTTGGGTTGCCTTCGATCCGACGCCAGGGTTCGGCGCGTCCATGGCTTTAAGCGTCAACACTTTATCGGATCATGGGCTAAGTGGCGCAGATACCGAAGCGACTTTTCCGCTGTTAGCCAAAGCAACCGAGGTGGCCAAGCTCCTGCAGCCGAAACTTACCGATCTAGCCGCAAAACAGTTCGCCGCAATGAATCTGAAGCTGCGCTTGTTCGATTGGACCGTCCTGGCGCTGGGTGCCGGTTTCGTATTGCTGGTGGCGAGGGAAGTGAAGCAACGCAGACACTTGCTTCCGCTTGCCTTTGGACGCCTGCGTCTGCGAAATGCCTTTCCTGGACGCCGTGAACTGTTGGCTTCGGCGGATCGGGTGTGGCGCGAGCTGGCAATCGTCTACGGACCTAAACCTGCGTCTATGACAGCCCGGGAATACCTCCAATCCGCGCTTCTCGCGGATAAATCTCAAGCCGAGTCGACTGAGCAGTTCGTGCGGACCTGGGAGATGATCTACTACGGGGGATTGCGGCCAGAGCGAAAGGAAAGCATGAAGTTCCTGGAACAATGCCGGAATTTGGCCTTTCGTCGCCGCTGAAGTTGGCACCGGGCTTCCTTGACGACCTCTTTTGTCGTTTCGTATAATAGGTGTCATAATTTGAGGGAGGCTCGGTCATGAATAAGCCAAATGAAATGATTGTGGTCCTTGATTTCGGAGGACAATACAATCAGTTAATTGCAAGAAGGATCCGCGACTTAGGCGTGTATAGCGAACTAATGCCGTTTAATACGCCGGTGGAACGCCTGCGGGAAATCGCGCCGAAAGGAATCGTGTTTTCGGGCGGACCATCCAGTGTTTACGCGGAGGATGCCCCGCACATCGACCCGGCCGTGTACGATATCGGCGTGCCGATTTTTGGCATCTGTTATGGCATGCAGTTAATGGCGCACCAGCTTGGAGGCAAGGTGGAACGCGCAGCGAAACGCGAGTACGGCAAGGCAGATGTCGATTTTGCGGAACATTCGGCATTAACCCGCGGGCTCGATGCGAAACAGACGGTTTGGATGAGCCATGGGGATCACGTGACCCAGCTTCCGGACGGCTTCGTGGTTGATGCTTCAACGGAGCATGCACCGATCGCCGGGTTCGCCAACCCGAACCGCAACATGTACGGCGTGCAATTCCATCCGGAGGTTCGTCATTCCGTGCACGGTAACGAGATGATCCGTAACTTCCTTTACGAGATCTGCGGCTGTGAAGGCAACTGGAGCATGGAGACGTTTATCGAGGATGCCATGCGCGATATCCGCGACAAGGTTGGAGACGGCAAGGTACTGTGCGCGTTGAGCGGCGGCGTTGACTCCTCGGTTGTAGCGATGCTGATTCATAAAGCCATCGGCGACCAACTGACCTGCATGTTCATCGACCATGGTCTGCTGCGTAAGGGGGAAGCGGAGAGCGTGATGGAGACCTTCGTTGGCAAGTTCGACATGAAGGTCGTCAAGATCGATGCGCGCGAACGTTTCCTTACGAAGCTGGCCGGCGTTGACGATCCGGAACGGAAGCGGAAAATCATCGGCAACGAATTCATTTACGTCTTTGACGAAGAGTCGGCTAAATTCGATGACTTCAAATTTCTGGCTCAAGGGACGTTGTATACGGACATTGTCGAGAGCGGAACCGCGACGGCCCAAACGATCAAATCGCACCACAATGTGGGCGGGCTGCCGGAGGACATGAAATTCAAGCTGATCGAGCCGTTGAATACGCTGTTCAAAGACGAAGTGCGCAAGGTCGGCGAAGAGTTGGGATTGCCTCGGGAAATCGTATGGAGACAACCGTTCCCGGGACCGGGACTCGCCATTCGCGTTTTGGGCGAAGTGACCGAAGAGAAATTGAAGATCGTTCGGGATTCTGATTACATCCTGCGCGATGAGATCGCCAAAGCCGGACTGGATCGTGAGATCTGGCAGTACTTTACGGCGCTGCCGAACATGCGCAGCGTAGGAGTTATGGGCGATGCCCGTACCTACTCTTACACGGTAGGCATTCGCGCCGTAACGTCCATCGACGGCATGACCGCCGACTGGGCTCGTATCCCTTGGGACGTGCTGGAGAAGATCTCCGTGCGTATCGTTAACGAGGTTGAGAACGTGAACCGCGTTGTTTACGACATTACGTCGAAACCGCCGGCGACGATCGAATGGGAATAGGTTGAAAAATAACGAATGCTCTCTTTTATTTGCCTGAACCGGCATCTAAAAGAGAGCATTTTTTTGTCGGGTTATTTTTGAACAGAGGTCTCGATATTCAGGGTCGTTTTTTTGCTGTCCCAGCTCATTTTGGCCCCCAGCAGCACGGGAAGATCACGTGCCCAGATGTAGGTCGTCCCCGAAAAGGTATAGAAATGCTGCACAGCCTTCCCTTTTAGGGTTGGTGCTTTTTTATCATTGTCGTACTTGACTTCAATCCCCAGCAAGTTGCTGACCGATCGCAGCGGAACGTAAGTGGCACCGTCAAAAATCCGTCCCGGTTCGGCGGTTTTTCCGTTTACTTTGATTTGGACGACTGCCGCCTTCGCAAACAATCGCTCATCTGGGATACGGGTGACGTAGACGACTTCCTTTACAATTAACTCAGGTGCCCCCTTCGGGTATACCTGGACCTCGTGCTTGCCTGTCACATTTCCGAAAGTAGCGGTAACCTCCGCTTTTCCTAACGCGACCGCTTGGATATTTCCGTATATGGGTGACGTAATAACCTGCTGATCGGTCGTGTCCCATGAAGTAAATTCCGTGATATAGGACGTGTCTCCATTATTGAAAATAGCCAGCGCGTTTAGCTCCGTGCCGCTGTTCAAGCTTACGTTGAAAGGATCAGAAGTGGGCGGGAGAGTGCCACGAACAATCTCAATTTGTTTAGGAATGCCGACATAAACGTTCGCGGACGTTGACCCAAACGCTTTAATGGAATTTCCTGCGGCATCCTTTAACACCGTTTCTTGAGCAAGAACATGGATCGAAGTATTCTGAGTCGGAGCTTCCTTGTTCACCGTAAGGTAAAATGAAATAAAGGCTTCATCCTTCTCGGAGTCGATGTACTTGTTATTTAGGGCGGAGATCGACAAAATCACTTCTTGTCTGCCATCCGCAGGATCTAGATCGACTGGATAGGGAGCTTCAATGAGATAATCTTTAGTCTCGTACGTTTTGGATGGGATAACATAAGTATCGGCTCTCCATATGTATTTTCCGAGAGTCTCATCAAAGCGTATTTTACCCTCGGTATTAAACGCTTTTTCGTCATAGCTTAAGGCAAGCACCGCTGACCGGAGCTTTTGGTTTTCATGCGTGAGATTGGAAAGCTTGACGTTGACCATCACGCTGCTGCCGGGAATCAGGGAGGTCTCTCTCGTTGCAACCTCAATGGACACCTGATTCGAGCCGGCTGCAGAAGCTATGCCGGTTATGCCGACAAGCGACAAAAGCAGGACGTAAGCCAGCAGAGTTCGCGTCGTCTTTCTTAATAGATTCATAAAACAACCCCCATACCAGAATATAACAGGTATATCGGTTATTTTTGATAACGATGTAAATTTTCACGATTTCTTCAAATGGCGAACAATACAAGCTCGATCTTTATCGAATATTCGTTTTTTCTGTTGACAATTTGGAGGCCTCGGCCTAGAATAAGTGATGTGATAAGCCTTCGTCATGAGGCTTGTCAGGAGATCGACAAAACAACATAGTCCTTTTCGTATAATTCCGGGGATGGGCCCGGAAGTCTCTACGAGGTCACCGTAAATGATCTGGCTACGAAAAGAAGAAGCGTATTCTTGGTGCAGGTTAGGCGAGGCTTTCGGGATCACCCGAACTAGATTGCCAGCTTGCTTCCTTCTCTGAAGCCCGTTGGCTTTCAGAATGATTGCGTTTCTTCTGGACGTACGGTAACCCGAGGGATGTCACCTCGGGCTTTTTGTCGTTTTCCGAAGGGAATTCAATAAAGTAGTGCGGAAACGCCGGCTTTTTGAACCTTGATTGTCATATACTAAGGGGGAGTAATTTTATCATGGATCGGTTTTTTAAACTGAAACAGAACGGTTCGACAGTGCGTACGGAGATTATGGCGGGCCTGACTACGTTTATGGCGATGGCCTACATCCTTACGGTCAACCCTAACACGCTGACGGCTTTTGGTCAGATCGACATGGGGTGGTATTCTGTTTTCTTGGCGACGGCGCTTTCCGCCGGGATTTTCACGATCGCCATGGGCCTGTTCATTAACTTTCCTGTAGCGCTTGCGCCGGGCATGGGTCTTAATGCATATTTTGCTTCCGTTATTCTTTCGTCGGCAACGACGGATCACCCGTTTACTTGGGAAATGGGCTTGACCGCCGTATTCATTTCGGGTTTGATCTTTATCCTGTTAACCTTAACTAAAGTTCGTCAAATGTTGCTTGACGCCGTTCCGGATTCGCTGAAGCATGCGATTACGGTCGGGATCGGGTTGTTCATTACGATCATTGGTTTGAAAAACAGCGGACTGATGACAATCGGCGTCGAAGCCGGCAGTGATATTGCGGCGCACACGTTTACGGATGTTCTTTCCTTTGAAACAGTCATCCACTTGGGTAGCCTGGAAAATACCGACGTACAGCTCGCTTTGATCGGTTTATTGCTCATCGGTATTCTGATGGTCCTCCAGGTTCGAGGTGCGATTCTGCTCGGGATTCTGGGAACCACGATCGTCGCTTTGCTGATGGGCGTTGTGGATTTCGGTACTCTGTCAGATCCGCAAACGCCTTGGGTTCCGGACTTCACGCAAATTAATTTCGCGCGGTTTGACTGGGAGGGTATTCTGCACACGGGGATTATTTCCGCCATTGCGACATTTACTTTCGTGGAATTGTTTGATACTTTCGGCACTTTGGTAGGCACGGCTTCCCGTGCAGGTATCATGAAAAATCCGGAAGAAGGCAAAAAACGTGTCGGCAAAGCCATGCTAGTTGACGCAGCGGCTGTTACCGGCGGTGCTTTGCTGGGGACTTCGACAACGACCGCATACGTCGAAAGCGCGGCGGGCGTAGCTGAAGGCGGACGTACCGGCCTTACCGCCGTTACGACGGGTGTTTGCTTCTTGGCGGCACTGTTCTTGGCTCCAATCGCGGCTTTGATTCCAGGTTCCGCTACGGCGGCGGCCTTGATCATCGTCGGCGTACTGATGGTTCAATCGATCAAGGAGATTGATTTTACCGATATGGTCGTGGCAATTCCGGCATTCTTGACTGTAACGATGATGCCTTTCACCTATAATATTGCGAACGGGATTTCGTTCGGGATCGTGTTTTATGTGGTGCTGGCTTGCGCAGCCAATCTGCTCGGCAAGAAAAAATACAGCATTCACTGGTTGATGTGGGTATTGTTCGTCCTCATTATTCTTCGTTACATTTTCCTTGGCAGCCAAGGATAAGTACGAAACAAAGGCCTCTCAAGCCTGCAGTCCCTTTAGGGAATGCAGGCTTCTTTTTTATATAGTAGATACTCGAATCCGGATGACGATTTCCAAGTATTGTATTTGTGTTTGTTCTCGAGGTTTGGTATATTATAAAAGTCGCTCGCAGCGATAGGCATTTACGAAAATTAAACGAACTTGATTCAAAAAAAAAGTTCTTGCTTTTGAGTGGATGTCTTGATATAATATAAGAGTTGTCGCTGATAAGACGATAACGAAAGTTGATCTTTGAAAACTGAACAACGAGTGAGTAATACAATGAGATTTTAAATCTCGTCAGTTTGTTTCAATGAGCAAGTCAAACACTTTATTGGAGAGTTTGATCCTGGCTCAGGACGAACGCTGGCGGCGTGCCTAATACATGCAAGTCGAGCGGAGTTAATCAGGAGCTTGCTCCTGATTAACTTAGCGGCGGACGGGTGAGTAACACGTAGGCAACCTGCCCGTAAGACTGGGATAACTACCGGAAACGGTAGCTAATACCGGATACGCAAGTTCCTCGCATGGGGAGCTTGGGAAAGGCGGAG